>NZ_JBOZGM010000005.1:0-377742 GCF_050846875.1 Priestia sp. TRN 1309
CTTGCATGTATTAGGCACGCCGCCAGCGTTCATCCTGAGCCAGGATCAAACTCTCCGAAGAAATGTTTGACTTGCTCGTTTAAAAAAATAAAAATTAACGTTGACGTTTACTATTTCGTTCAGTTTTCAAAGAACTCTTGTCTTAAAGCGACTCCTATATAATAACACTTTATAAGAATCATTGTCAACACTTTTATATAACTTTTTTTAAAACTACTAAAAAACTTATATGTGTTTTGCTGACTTTTTATATATTACCAAAATAAAAAGCCTATGGCAAGGTTTTTTTACATAAAAAAAAGCCCCTGCTTTTTCAGGGGCTTTTTTTATTCTTCCGTTTCTTCAGCTTCAATTATTACATCTGTCTCTTCATGTTCATCTAATTCATCTAATACTTCGTCTTCATCTTCTGAAGTTTGTACTTTTGCAACCGTTGAAACAAACTCTTCGTCTCCTAAACGGATGACTTTGACACCTTGTGTGTTACGGCCCATTTGTGAAATATCTGAAACAGAAACACGGATAAGAACGCCGCTTACTGTGATAAGCATAATATCTTCTTCTTGAGATACGCATTTCAGTGCGACAACATCACCATTTTTATCAGTGATATTACATGTTCTTAAACCTTTACCGCCTCTTGTTTGTACACGATATTCCTCAATCGGCGTACGTTTTCCGTAACCATTTTTCGTAATGATCAAGATATCTGATTGTTCTTCGAGAATCTCCATACCGATTACTTCATCTTCTGAATCGAGAGTGATCCCTTTAACTCCAGTAGCTGTACGTCCCATTGAACGAACATCATTTTCATTAAAACGAATTAACATACCCTTCTTCGTTCCAATAACCATATCGCGCTTACCATCTGTCAATTTAACAGAAATCAATTCATCTTCTTCTCTTAAATTCAAGGCGATAAGTCCGCTATTTCGAATGTTCTCAAAAGAAGATAAAGGTGTACGCTTAGAAATTCCTTGTTTTGTAGTAAAGAATAGATACCAATCGTCTACAAATTCATCGACGCGAATGATGGCATTTACCCATTCACCTTTGTCTACTTCTAATAAGTTAATAATAGGTATCCCTTTAGCCGTTCTTCCATACTCTGGAATTTCGTATCCTTTCGTACGGTAAACTTTTCCCTTATTTGTAAAGAAGAGAATCGTATCATGAGTAGACGTTGTTAGAAGATGTTCAACGAAATCATCTTCGTTTGTATTCATTCCTTGAATACCTCTTCCGCCTCTTCGCTGACTCTTATACGTAGAAACAGGCAAACGTTTAATATAGCCGTTGTGCGTTAAGCTAATAACAATATCTTGGCGAGGAATCAGATCCTCGTCTTCGATAATTTCAGCTCCTCCGCTTACGATTTCTGTTCGACGGCCGTCATTGAATCTTTCTTTTACTTCTATTAGTTCTTCTCTAATAATTTCTAATACTTTTTCTTCATCTGCTAAAATAGCTTTTAATTCAGCAATTAGCGCTAATAAAGATTGATATTCCGCTTCAATCTTCTCTCGCTCTAATCCTGTTAAACGCTGCAGGCGCATATCCAAAATAGCTTGCGCTTGTTTTTCAGATAACGAAAACTGCGTCATTAATCCTTCACGTGCAATATCTGTTGTTTGAGAACCTCTAATTAAAGCAATAACAGCATCTAAATTATCAAGAGCAATCTTTAAACCTTCTAAAATATGCGCACGTGCTTCGGCTTTTCGAAGTTCAAATTCAGTACGACGACGAATCACCACTACCTGATGGTCTAAATAGTACTGTAGACATTGCTTTAAGTTCAATACTTTTGGCTGTCCATCTACTAATGCAAGAGTATTAATACCAAAACTTGTTTGAAGAGATGTCTGCTTATATAAGTTATTTAATAAAACATTTGCATTTGCATCACGTCTTACTTCAATAACAATACGCATACCCGAACGGTCAGACTCATCTCGTAAGTCCGTAATTCCATCAATCTTCTTATCACGAGCTAGCTCGGCAATTTTTTCAATTAGCTTTGCTTTATTTACTTGGTATGGAAGTTCATGAACAATAATAGTTTGTTTACCATTGTTTTGTTCTTCAATTTCTACTTTTGCGCGAACAATAATAGAACCTTTCCCAGTTTCATAAGCTTTACGAATCCCGCTGCGGCCAAGAATTTGTCCTGCAGTTGGGAAATCCGGTCCTGGAATAATCTCCATTAACTCTGCAATTGTGATATCAGGGTCTTGACTTACAGCTAAAACGCCGTCAATGACTTCCCCTAACTGATGCGGAGGAATATTTGTCGCCATACCTACCGCAATTCCGGCTGAACCGTTTACAAGTAAATTTGGAAATCTAGCAGGTAATACAATTGGTTCACGTTCAGAACCGTCATAGTTATCTTGATAATCAATTGTATCTTTATTGATGTCACGTAACAGTTCCATCGAAACTTTTGACATTCTTGCTTCTGTATAACGCATAGCTGCTGCTGCATCTCCATCAACAGATCCAAAGTTTCCATGACCGTCAATTAGCATATAACGATAGCTAAAATCTTGTGCCATACGAACCATTGTTTCATATACAGCTGAGTCACCGTGTGGGTGATACTTACCAATTACTTCTCCTACGATACGAGCTGATTTTTTATATGGCTTATCCGATCCCATACCTAAATCATTCATTGCATATAAAATACGACGGTGCACGGGCTTAAGTCCGTCTCTTACATCTGGTAAAGCACGCGATACAATTACGCTCATTGCATAATCTAAAAAGGATGCGCGCATTTCTTGACTAATATTTACTTCTCTTATTTGAGAGTTTGGTTTATCTGACATCGATAAGAACCTCCTTCGCGAAGTTCAGTATAGTAATTCATATATATGTAAACGCAGGATAGAACCTATCTCTATCCTGACGTTTATATACCCTTTATAAAAAATATAAAGGGTATTACCGTTCATTTAAATATCGAGATTTTTTACGTACTGAGCATTTTCTTCAATGAAATTACGGCGCGGTTCTACTTTGTCGCCCATTAAAATTTCAAATGTCTCATCAGCTTCAATTGCGTCTTGCAAGTTCACCTGAAGAAGGGTACGGAATTCTGGATCCATTGTTGTTTCCCATAATTGTTCAGGATTCATCTCTCCTAGACCTTTGTAACGCTGAAGGTTTGGTTTTGCGCCTTCAGGGAAAGAAGCTAATACCTCTTCTAATTGACGATCGTTGTACGCGTACTCTACTTTTTTACCTTGTGAAACTTTGTAAAGCGGCGGCTGGGCAATGTACACATATCCGTGCTCAATAATCTGTCTCATATAGCGATAGAAGAACGTTAGAAGAAGCGTACGAATATGCGCACCATCTACGTCTGCATCTGTCATAATCACAATTTTATGGTAGCGGGCTTTCGAAATATCAAAATCGTCACCAATACCCGTTCCTAGAGCGGTAATGATTGTACGAATTTCGTTATTAGATAAAATTTTATCTAAACGCGCTTTCTCTACGTTGATAATTTTACCGCGCAAAGGCAAAATAGCTTGGAAATGGCGGCTTCTTCCCTGCTTAGCTGAACCTCCGGCAGAGTCACCCTCTACTACATAGAGTTCGCTAATAGAAGGATCTTTTGATGAACAATCTGCTAATTTACCCGGTAAGTTTGAAATTTCAAGCGCGCTTTTACGTCTTGTAAGCTCACGAGCTTTTTTAGCTGCCATTCTTGCTCTTGCAGCCATTAAACCTTTTTCAATTACCTTTTTCGCCACAATAGGGTTCTCTAGCAAGTAAGTTTCTAAGTGTTCTGCAAACACAGAGTCAGTAATTGTTCTTGCTTCACTATTTCCCAGCTTTGTTTTTGTTTGTCCTTCAAACTGCGGATCTGGGTGCTTAATAGAGATAATAGCTGTAATTCCTTCACGAACATCTTCACCCGTTAAATTGGCGTCACTATCTTTAAATACGCTGTTTTTACGTGCATAGTCGTTAATTACACGCGTTAACGCTGTTTTAAATCCTGCTTCGTGCGTTCCACCTTCATATGTGTGAATGTTGTTTGCGAAAGAATATAAATTACTTGTGTAGCTATCGTTATATTGAATAGCAATTTCTACAGAAATGTTGTCTCGATTACCTTCAATATAGATCGGCTCTTCGTGAATCACTTCTTTCGAACGGTTTAAGTGTTCAACGTAAGACTTAATTCCGCCTTCGTAATGGTATTCACGTCTTTTATCTTCTTCACGTTTGTCTTCAATCGTAATTTTAATGCCGCGGTTTAAGAAAGCTAACTCACGCAGACGATTAGCTAACGTATCAAAATCGTATTCAAGCGTTTCTGTAAAAATTTCACCGTCTGGATGGAATTGAATAACAGTACCTGTTTTATCTGTTTCTCCAACTACTTTTAAGTCAGCAGCCGGTACACCTCGTTCATATTTTTGATAATGAACTTTACCGTCACGATGTACGTGTACTTCCAAAGAGGTAGAAAGTGCGTTAACAACTGAGGCACCTACACCGTGTAATCCACCAGATACTTTATAGCCGCCGCCGCCAAATTTACCTCCGGCATGAAGAACCGTTAAGATAACTTCAACGGCAGGTCTGCCCATTTTTTCTTGAATACCAACTGGAATTCCACGACCGTTATCTTTGACTGTAATACTATTATCCTTTTCGATAATAACATTAATTTCATCGCAATAGCCGGCCAGCGCTTCATCAATACTATTATCTACAATTTCCCATACAAGATGATGTAAACCCTTTGCGCTCGTTGATCCAATATACATCCCCGGACGTTTACGAACAGCTTCTAATCCTTCTAATACTTGTATCTGATCAGCTTCATATGCTTGTACTTCTTTTTGTTCCATCGTCAAATGTATCACCTACACTTTTTTTTAACAGCAAACTGCTGTATTTATCATTTTGTATTATGTTTTTCGAATATTATGTGGAAATAATACGGAGCCTTTAATGTATTTGCCATTTGTTTACTTATGCACAAAATTTTCATAATCGAGGGTACGAGTTGAAATATATAGACTTAAAACTATAATGATATCATATTTCAGTTAGATTGCCTTGTGAAAAGTTTTTAGACAGATCAATTGCTATTTGACCTTTTGAATTTGGCCAGCTTCTACATGATATGTAGCGGCTTTTTCTAAGGTCTCGTGATGAATTCCTTCAATGCTCGTTGTCGTTACAAACGTCTGAACTTTTCCTTGGATGGTATTTAGCAAGTGTGATTGACGAAAATCATCTAATTCAGACAATACGTCATCTAAAAGCAAAATTGGATATTCACCTACTTCTTGATGAATTAACTCAATTTCAGCAAGCTTTAACGATAAAGCAGTCGTCCGCTGTTGCCCTTGTGAACCAAATGTTTGAACGTCTTTTTCATTAACGTAGAAAAGAAGATCATCACGGTGTGGTCCTGCTAAGGTGACACCTCTATCAATTTCTCTACTTTTTATTTTATCAAACTTTTGATGATATGCTTCTAACATTTTCGACAAATCTGCATCTTCTGATACATCAATTGAATTCTTATACTCAATTTTTAATGTTTCTAAGTCTCGACTGATCCCTTTATGAATAGGCTCTGCCCACTGTTGGAGTAACTGTAAAAACTCAAAACGTTTTTTTAAGATTTTCGCTGCCATTTCACTTAACTGTAACGTAAGTACGTCTAAAAGTGAAAGATCCGTTTGTTTTTTTGTCTGCAGCTGCTTCAAATATTGATTTCTTTGCTGCAAAATCTTTTGATACCTGCTTAAATCATGCATGTAAACAGGCGAAACTTGACCAATTTCCATATCGATAAATTTGCGCCTTACTTGCGGACTCCCTTTAACTAGGTTCAAATCCTCCGGAGCAAACATGACAGTGTTAATTGACCCTATATATTGACTGAGTTTTTTCTGCTCAATGTGATTATATTTTGCTTTTTTCCCTTTTGTTGAGATGACTAAATCCAGTGTAACGGGCCCTCTATGCTTTTCTACAATGCCCGATAGCTTTGCATACTCACAGTCCCATTTAATTAATTCTTTATCGTTGGACGTACGATGAGATTTAGCCATAGATAATACGAAGATCGATTCCATCACGTTTGTTTTACCCTGTGCGTTTTCACCCAAAATGACGTTTACTTTATTTTCAAAGGGAATCGTTGTCTTCGTATAGTTTCGGTAATTTGTTAAAGTAATTTCTTTAATATACAAACGTTTCACCAACTTTAAGTAATAACAACAAATGATCCTGCAGCCGGTATATCCACTTCGTCATTTGCATATAATTTACGTCCGCGGCGCTCTTCTAGCTCCCCGTTCACATATACTTCGTGCTCACTTAAAAACCATTTTACCATTCCACCTGTTTGAATGACGTCTGCTAGTTTTAAAAACTGGCCAAGCGTAATGTATTCAGTTGAAATTTTAACCTCTGTTTTCATGCGACTCTCTCACTTTCTAATGATGTATCTCTATTTTACTAAATAATTCTTCTTGAGAAAAGAAAGCTACTAGTACGGCATGCTAGTAGCTTTCTGAGATTTAATATGTTCGCACTGGTAAAATCAGCTGCAGCATTGAATCATCCTCTAATGTTCGAATGACAAATGGACGCATCGCACCAGTGAAGTTAATTTTGATATCTGTTCCTTCGAGCGCTTTTAATGCGTCTAACATATATTTTGCGCTAAAAGAAATTTTTAATTCTTCTCCTGAGATAGACTGGCTTTGTACCTCTTCAATTACTTTTCCGATTTCAGGAGAGTTAGAAGAAATTTCAACAATTCCTTCATCTAGCGTAGATAGTTTTACTACGTTGTTTCTTCCTTCACGAGCTAATAAAGAAGCACGGTCAATCGATTGTAAAAATTCTTTTACGTTCAATATAACATCCGTTTTACTATCGGCTGGGATCAATCTTGAAGTGTCAGGATAATTTCCGTCCAGTAATCTTGAGAAAAATAGTAAGTGTTTTGTTTTGAATAATACTTGATTTTCCGTGATAACGATGTCTACTAATTCATGAGAATCATCAAGGATCTTACTGAATTCACTTAAACTTTTACCTGGAATAACCACATTATACGTTGCTTCATTTCCAGTTTCAATGGTCGCTTTTCGCAAAGCTAGACGATGACTGTCAGTGGCAATACACGTTAATTCTTTGCCGTCGACTTTCCAGTTTACACCTGTCAAGATAGGTCGTGTTTCTGAGGTGGACACTGCAAAGACAGTTTGTCGAATCATGTTTTTTAATAAGTCTGTCGGTAATCTAAACATGTTGTTTTCTTCGATCTGTGGCAAATGAGGATACTCTTCTGCATCTAAACCATTTAAGTTAAATTCAGCTTTTCCTGAACGAATGATTGTTAAAAAGTGACTTTGGACGTCCAATTCTACGATGTCTTTAGGAAGCTTTTTGACGATTTCACTAAAGAAACGAGCTGGGAGAACAACGCTTCCTGGTTTTTGGATATCAACAATCTCTTTTCCTTCTTCCTCGTTTGGAATAAACGATTCAATAGAGATATCGGAATCACTTCCGGTTAAAGTAACACCTTCTTCAGTCGCTACAATTTTAATCCCTGTTAAAATTGGAATTGTTGTTCTAGAAGATACAGCTTTCATAACGTCTTGAACGCTTTGAACTAGGTAGTCTTTCTGTATGATAAATTTCATAATAATTAATCCTCCTTAAAAGTAGGTTTAAAAGCTTATTATTTATTATATTTTAAGATAGTAGTAGTAATAGGGGCTGTGGAAATGTGGATAACCCCTAAAAACGTGAGAACACAGCCTATCCACATGTGGACAGACTGTGTACAATCCTAACTCACTTATACACAAAATACAAGTAAAAAAAGCCTATATTTTTAGTGATTCACTTATTTCTTTAATTTGTTTTTGTAGGTCAGTATCTGTTTGAACAAGTTTTGAGATTTTTTCATGAGCATGGATGACCGTAGTATGGTCTCGCCCGCCAAACTCTTCTCCAATTTTAGGAAGCGAAAAATCCGTTAGTTCGCGAGAAAGGTACATGGCAATTTGTCGAGGAAACGCTACTGACTTTGTACGTTTCTTCGCTTTGAAATCATCTAATTTTATATTAAATTCTTGTCCAACAATCTGTTGGATATCTTGAATCGTAATAACCCTAGGTTTTGAACTAGGAATGATATCTTTTAATGCTTCTGCTGCTAAATCAGCGTTTATATCTTTATTAATTAGTGAAGAATAAGCTACTACGCGAATAAGTGCTCCTTCTAATTCTCTGATATTTGAATCAATCTGATTGGCGATATAAAGCATAACTTCATTTGGAATAACTAAGCCGTCCGCTTTTGCTTTTTTACGCAAAATAGCAATTCGTGTTTCCAAATCTGGTGGTGTGATGTCTGTAATAAGGCCCCATTCAAAGCGAGAACGAAGTCGATCTTCAAGTGTAGGAATTTCTTTCGGCGGTCGATCACTTGAGATGACAATCTGCTTGCTTTCTTCATGAAGCGTATTAAACGTATGGAAAAATTCCTCTTGTGTCTGCTCTTTACCCGCTAAGAATTGAATATCATCAATCAGTAAAACATCTACATTGCGGTATTTGTTGCGGAATTCTACTGCTTTATTGTCACGAATAGAGTTAATAAACTCATTTGTGAATTTTTCAGATGATAAGTACACGACTTTAGCGGCAGGATTATGATCTAACACATAGTGGCCTATTGCGTGCATTAAGTGTGTTTTACCTAATCCTACTCCCCCGTAAATAAAAAGCGGATTATACGCTTTAGCCGGCGCCTCTGCTACTGCTAAAGAAGCTGCATGGGCAAAACGATTCCCAGATCCGATAACAAATGTATCAAAGGTATACTTCGAATTTAGCATACTTTGAGGGAATTCTGCTCCTTCGTCTTTATTGACTTTCTTTTTAGGAGTTTGAATATCGAATTCTTCCTCGGCCTGGTTAGGAGGAATAATAAATTTCACATCTAACTCTTCCCCCGTAAGGTCGTAAAGTGTTTCAGCAATTAAATTAGAATACCTAGATTCTAACCAGTCCCGTGCAAAATCATTAGGCGCAGTAATAATGAGCGTGTCTCCTTGCAAAGCATGAGCTTTTGTCGATTTGAGCCAGGTTTCAAAACTAGGTTTGCTTAATTTTTTTTCAATTTGATCTAAAGCTCTGTTCCATAAATCATGAATGTTTTCCAACGAGTAACCCCTCCTTTTTCTAGTTTTCATGCGCTTTGTACAACCCTTGTACAACCTGTACAAAACCTTATGCATAAAAAATTTATATTTATACAATTGCTATTATGTGGGTAAATATATATTATAGAAGAAAGCCGACTATTCGACAGATTCCACATGGTGTGGATAACTTTATACAGTGATAGTGGAAATGATGTCCACAAGTTGTCCACAGTTTGTGGATAAAAACCAACTGTGGAAAAGTAATTAAGAGTGAAAACAAAAATATAATATCAAAGAATTCGGCATGATGCAATGAATTTTCGAAACTTATCCACAATCACTACACCTTGTGGAGAAAAGTTTTCCACAACACAAGATAGTGTGCATGAGTTGTCGATAAGAAATGGAAAAGTAGAAAAATGTCGAAAAAACTTATCCACAAAGGTTTAAGAGAAGAATTTGAATAAAAAAGAGGCTTTTTATAACATTTATTGTTGTAGTTTTGTTCAGTAACGATGCGATCGCAGCTGGTAGAGAAAGAAAAAGAGATGAAAAGGAAAAATTTTTTCTTTAATAAATCAATGAATTTTATTGATTAGGTATAGACAATTGGGTTATAAAGATATTAGAATGAAGAAGATTGAGTAAAACAGATAATGAAACCAAGAGATTGAAAATTTTATTTTTTAAATAACATTGACATCTTCTTAGTCTTTTCATTATAATTGCAAGGACTGTCTTTTTCAGTTATTCCTCGAGGAGGTGTTTATAGATGAAAAGAACTTACCAACCAAACAAACGTAAGCACAGTAAAGTACACGGTTTCCGCGCTCGTATGAGCTCAGCGAATGGACGTAAAGTTTTAGCTCGTCGTCGTCGTAAAGGAAGAAAAGTATTATCAGCATAATAGACCACTGACGCCAGTGGTCTTTTTTCGCTTTCTAAGGCTAAAATCACCTCTGTTCCTGTAGGGACTACATAAAAGCATGACCTGAAAAAGGGCAGGAGTTGTTAAAAATGAAAAAAAGATATCGTATAAAAAAGAATGATGAATTTCAAACCGTTTTTAAAAAGGGCAAGTCCGTAGCGAATCGCCAATTTGTCTTGTATGTTCTAGACAAACCGGATCAAGAACATTTCCGCGTAGGATTCTCCGTGGGCAAAAAGATTGGAAATGCCGTGACTCGTAATCGAGTTAAGCGCCTTGCTAAACAAATTATGTTTGAATTCACACCGTATTTAAAGCAAGACAAAGATTATATTGTAATTGCAAGGCAGCCTGCTGCAACAATGAGCTATGAAGAAATTAAAAGCAGTTTGCAGCATGTCTTTAAGCGTGGCAAATTACTTACACATAGACAAAACGATTAATAAACAATAGAAGAAAAGCCTTTAATAGCTGTTGTTTTTCTACCGCATCCTTATATAATGGATTTTGACGCACTTTCAGAATTGAAAGGTGAACATGTAGAAGGAGGAAAAACAGGTGAAGAAGAAGTTGTTTTTAGGGATAACGCTTATCTTTCTATTAACTGTTTTAGCGGGTTGTACGGAAATGAACCAACCTATTACAGATGATAGTAAAGGTTTTTGGAATGAGTATGTTGTGTATCCGCTGTCATTAGTCATTACGTATCTGGCGGAGGTATTTAAAAGCTATGGAGTTGCGATCATCGTTGTCACGATCCTGATTCGCTTACTTATTCTACCGCTTATGATCAAACAGATGAGAAACACGAAAGCAATGCAGATGCTTCAGCCCGAAATGCAGAAGTTAAAGGAGAAGTACAGTTCAAAAGATGCCCAGACGCAGCAGCAATTGCAGAAAGAAACGATGGCATTATTCCAAACTTACGGAGTAAATCCTTTAGCTGGGTGCTTCCCAATTCTAATTCAAATGCCCATTCTTATTGGGATTTTCCACGCGATTACACGAACTTCGGAAATCGCAAACAACAGCTTTTTATGGTTTGATTTAGGTGCGCGTGATCCGCTATTTATCTTACCAATTGTCGCAGGAATCACAACGTTTATTCAGCAAAAGATGATGATGGCCGGAAATGCAAATCAAAATCCTCAAATGGCTATGATGCTTTGGATTATGCCGATCATGATTGTGGTTTTTGCAATCAATTTTCCAGCCGCCTTATCTCTTTATTGGGTAGTGGGAAATCTATTTATGATTATTCAAACCTACTTCATTAAAGGGCCAGACTTAAAACAAGCGAATATTGAAGGGGTTAAAAAATGAACGAAATCACAATTACGGCCCAGACGATTGAAGCTGCTGTTCAAGAAGCATTAAATGCTTTAGAAGTAGAGCGAAATCAAACAAATGTAGAAATAATTGAACCAGGTAAAAAAGGATTTTTAGGAATCTTTAAGGGAAAACCCGCAGTTGTAAAAGTTACAAAAATAGTTGACCCTGTAGAGGAAGCGGTTCATTTTATTACAAATGTTAGCCGTGAAATGGGGATTTCGATTCATACGAACGTCAAAAAAACCTCCAGAAACTGCATAATTGAGATTAGTAGCGATTCAGCGGGAATGTTGATTGGAAAACATGGACAAACCCTCAATGCGCTCCAGCTTCTCACACAATTGGTAGCTAATCGATACAGTCAGCAATTTTTAAATGTTGTCTTAAATCCAGAAGGCTACCGGGAAAAACGAAAAGAAATGGTCGAAAAACTGGCATTAAAAATAGCTAATCAGGCGATTAAAACGAATCGATCTGTTCAACTAGAACCAATGCCTTCCCATGAAAGAAAAATGATTCACCAAGCGTTAGCTAAAAATTCTTTAGTTGAGACACAATCCGTTGGCAAAGAACCCAAAAGAAGTATTTTGGTTCAGCCAGTTGCCAAAAAGCACTAGCAAAATAAGCTAGTGCTTTTTTATATGCTTATTTTATCGATCCAGCGTTCAAAAAAATCAAGATGCATACGTTGTTATTCACATGTGGATAAGTTAAAATAGTACATACTGCCTGTTTTTCTTGCTGTGCATAACAGAAGAACGTTAGAGATGTTCCAAATCGGTGAATTGTGGTATTCTATTTATTTGGTTCATACAAATCACGGGCCTTAAAATAGATGTTTTTGTTCGTAGAAAATTGTTAACGATGATAGTATATAACATCGTTTAAAATAAAAGGTTTATAAAATGAAATGAGGTGAAGTTGGTGCTAGATTTTGATACAATTGCGGCCATTTCTACACCAATGGGAGAAGGAGCTATTGCCATCGTCCGCCTGAGTGGTGAAGAAGCAATTACGATTGCAGATCGTATCTTTAAAAGCGTTTCGAATAAACGATTAACAGACGTAGCTTCTCATACTATTCACTACGGTCATATCGTAGATCCCAAGACGGAGCAAGTCGTTGAAGAAGTGATGCTTTCCATTATGAAAGGTCCCAAGACATTTACTAGAGAAGACATTATTGAAATTAACTGTCACGGAGGAATTGTATCCGTTAATCGTGTGCTGCAGTTAGTTATTGCAAATGGTGCCCGTTTAGCCGAGCCAGGTGAGTTTACAAAACGAGCATTTTTAAATGGTCGAGTAGACTTATCACAAGCAGAAGCTGTAATGGATTTAATTCGTGCCAAAACAGATAAAGCGATGAATATGGCAATTGGCCAAATGGAAGGGCGTTTGTCCAAGCTAGTACGTCATTTACGCCAGGAAATTCTCGAAACACTTGCCCATGTAGAAGTGAACATTGACTATCCAGAATATGACGATGTAGAGGAAATGACTCACCAAGTGTTGATCGAAAAAGCTTCAAATGTACGCCAAGAAATTGATAAGCTTCTTCAAACCTCTCATCAAGGGAAAATTTTAAGAGAAGGATTAGCTACGGTTATTATTGGACGTCCTAATGTAGGGAAATCTTCTCTTCTAAATAGTTTAGTGCAAGATGCAAAGGCTATTGTCACAGACATTCCTGGAACGACGCGAGATGTGATCGAAGAGTACGTTAATGTGCGAGGAGTTCCTCTACGATTAGTTGATACAGCTGGAATTCGTGAAACAGAAGATATTGTAGAACGAATTGGTGTGGAACGCTCCCGTCAGTATTTGAAAGAAGCGGATTTAATTTTGCTTGTGTTGAATTTCAATGAAGAATTAACGGACGAAGATAAAAAGCTATTTGAAGCTGTAGAAGGCATGGACGTTATTGTCATTGTGAATAAAACAGATCTTGAGCAAAAAATTAATCTAGAGGAAGTGCAGCAATTTGCTGGTGATCATCCAGTAGTGACGACTTCGCTTCTTCAAGAACAAGGAGTGGATCAGCTTGAAGAAGCAATCGCAGCTCTTTTCTTTGAAGGAACAATTGAATCTCAAGATTTAACATATTTATCTAATACGAGACATATTGCGCTTTTAACGCAAGCAAGAGGAGCTATCGATGAGGCCATCACAGGTATTGAAAGTGGTGTTCCAATCGATATTGTCCAAATTGATTTAACAAGAACGTGGGAACTATTAGGTGAAATTATTGGTGATGCTGTTCACGAAAGCTTAATTGATCAGTTGTTCTCTCAATTCTGTTTAGGAAAATAGATTATTAAAGGAGGCTACTATTATGCAATATGAAGGTGGACAATATGATGTTATTGTCATTGGAGCAGGTCATGCAGGATGTGAAGCGGCGCTTGCTTCTGCGCGTATGGGTGCTAAAACGTTAACGTTGACCATCAACTTAGACATGGTGGCGTTTATGCCCTGCAATCCTTCTGTAGGTGGTCCTGCAAAAGGTATTGTCGTACGTGAAATTGATGCTCTTGGCGGAGAAATGGGTAGAAATATCGATAAAACTCATATTCAAATGAGAATGTTAAACACAGGAAAAGGTCCGGCTGTTCGAGCACTTAGAGCTCAAGCAGATAAATTTGCTTATCAGCATGAAATGAAAAAAACGTTAGAAAATGAAGAAAACCTAACCCTTATGCAAGGCATGGTAGAACAGTTAATCGTAGAAGACGGTGTATGTACAGGTGTTGTCACTCAAACGGGAGCTGTGTATAAAGCTAAAACAGTTGTTATTACGACAGGAACATTCTTACGCGGGGAAATTATTTTAGGTGAACTAAAATACTCAAGCGGTCCTAACAATCAACAACCGGCTATTAAGCTTTCTGAACACTTAGAGGAGTTAGGACTGGACATGGTCCGTTTTAAAACAGGAACTCCACCTCGTGTTAATAGCTCAACTATCGATTACAGCAAAACGGAGATTCAGCCTGGGGATGATGTGCCTCGTGCTTTCTCATATGAAACAACACAGTACATTACAGATCAATTGCCTTGCTGGTTAACATATACAAGTGAACAAACGCATCAAATTATTGATGACAACCTCCACTTATCCCCTATGTATTCTGGGATGATCAAAGGTACTGGACCACGCTACTGTCCATCTATTGAAGATAAGGTTGTGCGCTTTAATGATAAACCGCGTCACCAAATTTTCTTAGAGCCAGAAGGACGAAATACGCAAGAAGTATATGTTCAAGGACTATCAACAAGCCTTCCTGAGCACGTACAGCGTCAAATGCTTGCAACAATTCCTGGCCTTGAAAAAGTCCAAATGATGCGTGCGGGCTATGCTATTGAATATGATGCAATTGTTCCGACTCAGTTATGGCCAACGCTGGAAACGAAGAAAATTAAAAATCTTTATACGGCTGGACAAATTAACGGAACGTCTGGTTATGAAGAAGCTGCAGGCCAAGGTCTTCTTGCCGGAATTAACGCGGGAAGAAGAGCGCTGGAACAAGAAGAAGTCATCTTAGGACGTTCTGATGCTTACATCGGTGTATTGGTGGATGATTTAGTAACAAAAGGAACAAATGAACCGTATCGTCTGCTAACATCGCGTGCAGAATATCGTTTATTGCTTCGTCACGACAACGCTGATTTACGCCTCACTGAAATTGGTCGTGAACTAGGATTAATCAGCGATGAGCGCTATGCTAAATTTGAACAAAAGAAAGCGGAAATCGAGCAAGAGAAGAAACGTCTTTTCTCTTTTATTATTAAGCCGAATGAAGCTGTTCAACAACTGATTAAAGAAGCTGGCGGCAGCGAATTAAAAGATGGCATTCGTGCGACAGATTTACTTCGCCGCCCTGAAATGACGTATACTCATATTCATCAATTAGCACCAGCGGATGAGACGGTAGATCCTGAAGTAGCTGAACAAGTAGAAATTCAGGTGAAATACGAAGGATATATTCAGAAATCACTTCAACAAGTTGAACGCTTGAAGAAGTTAGAAAACAAAAAGATTCCTGATTATATCGATTATGATGCAATTAACGGTTTAGCTACAGAAGCCCGTCAAAAATTAAACCAAGTGCGTCCACTAACGGTAGCGCAAGCTTCACGTATTTCTGGAGTCAACCCAGCTGATATTTCAATCTTGCTTGTTTATATTGAACAAGGGCGCATCGCTAAAGTATCAAATGATTAAAACTCTTAGGCGCGAAGAAAGGGAAACTCAATGAATATTCAACAGTTTCAACAGCTATTAGAAGAAAAGGGAATTTCTCTTTCTTCTAAACAGCTGAATCAATTTGAAAAGTATTATCAAGTTTTAGTGGAATGGAACGAAAAAATGAATTTAACTGCTATCACTGATCACGGTGAAGTGTATGAAAAGCATTTTTACGATTCTATTTCAGCTGCTTTTTTTCAAGACTTTACAGAAATTGAATCCATGTGTGATGTAGGGGCAGGAGCAGGATTTCCAAGTATTCCGATCAAAATTTGTTTCCCGCATTTGCATGTAACCATTGTTGATTCGTTACAAAAGCGTATTACGTTTTTGACGCATCTTGTAAATGAGCTTGAACTAGACAATGTCACACTATGTCATGATCGAGCTGAAACATTTGGTAAAAAAGAAACGATTCGCGAGTCATTCGATCTTGTAACAGCAAGAGCCGTGGCACGTATCTCGGTTCTTAATGAATTTTGCTTACCGCTTGTTAAAGAACAAGGACGCTTTTTAGCAATGAAAGGTGCTTCTGCCCCTGAGGAATTAAAAAATGGGGAAAAATCATTTCAAGTATTAGGTGGAAAAGTGAAGTCGATTGAACATTTCCAATTGCCTTTGGAGCAAAGTGAACGTTACATTATTTTAATAGATAAAATAAAGAAAACGCCTAAAAAATATCCTAGAAAACCTGGTACCCCAGTTAAGCTTCCATTAGAGTAGGCGGTAAATAGATAGAGAAGAAAATGTTTCATATGAAACATTTTCTTCTCTATATTTTCTGTTTAGAAAGCAGGATATGATTAAAAAACATCGAATTAGTTTAAGGCGGGATTTTCCTGAAGGTGGTGTGGGACTATGAAATCTGCTTTTTCACGTTTTTTTAATTTAAAAGAAAAAGATGAGGATATTCATGTAGAGATTGAAACTGTCCAAGATGAAAATGTCGAAAAAGTTTTAAGAGATGAAGTAAAACAAATTAGGGTTTCAAGTATTATTCCGAATCGTTATCAGCCGCGTACTGTGTTTAATGAAGCAAAAATTGAAGAGCTAGCTCTTACTATTCATACACACGGTATTATTCAACCTATTGTGGTTCGACCGACTGAGGGCGAAGAATACGAATTAATTGCTGGAGAACGCCGGTGGAGAGCTGTACAAAGCTTAGGATGGGATACGGTTCCTGCAATTGTGAAACATTTTAACGATACAGAAACGGCCTCTGTGGCTTTAATAGAAAACTTACAACGTGAAGAGCTAACGGCTGTCGAAGAAGCACTAGCCTACGCAAAGTTAATTGAGTTACATAATCTTACCCAAGAGGCATTAGCTCAACGTTTAGGAAAAGGCCAATCCACAATTGCAAACAAGCTTCGTTTGTTAAAGCTTCCTGTTGAAATACAAGAAGCAATCAAACAAAAATTGATTACAGAGCGACATGCGAGAGCGCTCATTCCCCTCAAAAATCAAGAAAAACAACTTCAAGTATTAGCTGAGATTATTGAAAAACAATTAAATGTAAAACAAACGGAAGATCGAGTAGTTAAATTGTTAGAAACGCAGGTTAAAAAGCCAAAAGCAAAAAGAAAAGCGTTTAGTAAAGATACGCGTATCGCAATGAATACAATCCGTCAATCGTTGACAATGGTTAGTGACAGCGGTATTTCATTAAACACAGAAGAAGAAGAGTTTGATGAATATTTTCAGTTTACTATTAAGATTCCGAAAAAATAAAGAAATAGCCCTCATCTTTTTTTGATGAGGCTTTTTTATCAAAGTTTTTCGTCAGAAAATTCAATGAACAATAAAACTGTCTGGACAAATGGGATGGAAATGAAAGTAGGTGACAACATGGGGAAAATTGTGGCAGTTGCGAATCAAAAAGGCGGGGTTGGAAAAACAACAACCGCTGTTAATTTAGGCGCTTGTTTAGCTGAACAAGGAAAAAAGGTTCTACTTGTAGACGGAGATCCACAGGGTAACGCTACGAGTGGAGTTGGCATAGATAAAGCAGATGTAGATGAATGTATTTACAATGTAGTAGTGGAAGATATGGAAGCCAAAAACGTTGTGCGTTCAACAGCCGTCGAAAATTTATCAATCATTCCCGCGACCATTCAATTAGCTGGTGCAGAAATTGAATTAGTGTCGACTATTTCACGTGAAGTTCGACTTAAGAGAGCTTTAGAAACGGTGAAAGATCACTTTGATTATGTTATTATTGATTGTCCCCCTTCTCTTGGTTTACTGACATTAAATGCGTTAACTGCAGCTGATTCTGTTTTAATACCTGTACAGTGTGAATATTATGCGCTTGAAGGATTAAGTCAATTGCTAAATACCGTTAGATTAGTCCAAAAACATTTGAATAATCAACTGCGTATCGAAGGTGTATTGCTTACTATGCTTGACGCACGCACAAATTTGGGACTCCAGGTAACAGCAGAAGTGAAGAAATACTTTCAGGATCGGGTTTATCAAACGATTATTCCTCGAAATGTTCGTTTGAGCGAAGCACCTAGTCATGGTGAACCAATTATCTTATATGATGCAAGATCTAGAGGGGCCGCAGTTTATACGGAACTTGCAAAGGAAGTGATTTATAATGGCGAAAGGATTAGGGAAAGGAATTAATGCCTTATTTTCAGGCTTAGATGCACAGGCTGATGATTCAATTCAGGAAGTTGCTATTCACGAACTTAGACCCAACCCCTATCAACCACGTAAAACGTTTAATAAAGAAGCAATTAATGAGTTAAAGCAATCCATTTTACATCATGGCATCTTACAGCCTATTGTAGCTCGCAAAAGCATTAAAGGCTATGAAATCTTAGCGGGTGAAAGACGATTTAGAGCTGCTAAAGAAGCTGACCTTGCTACTGTTCCTGTCATTATAAAAGACTTTTCAGAAAAGCAAATGATGGAACTAGCTTTGTTGGAGAATTTACAGCGTGAAGATTTGACGCCAATTGAAGAAGCAACCGCTTATCAATTGCTTATGGATAAGCTCGATATGACACAGGAGCAACTTGCTACACGACTAGGAAAAAGCCGACCTCATATTGCTAACTATGTTCGCCTCTTGCAACTGCCTGAGGAAATTCAAACCCTCATTTCTACTAATGAATTGTCTATGGGACACGGGCGTACGCTAGTCGGTTTAAAAAATAAAGCTCTTCTACCTAAAGTAGTTGAAAAAATACGCAAGGAACAATTAAATGTCAGACAGCTAGAGGCTTATATTGCTCACTTAAATAAAGCCGTTCCACGTGAAACATCAAAAACCAAAAAAGATAAAGATTTATTCATAAAACAAAGTGAAACACAGCTCCGTGAGCGCTTTGGTACCTCTGTTCATATTACACAAAGCAAGAAAAAAGGAAAAATTGAAATCGAATTTTTCTCTAAAGAAGATTTAAACCGTCTTCTTGAATTATTTAATGATCTTTCTCAGACCAATAAATCTTCTGTATAAAAAAGGTTGTCCTAGTTTTAGGACAACCTTTTTATTGTTTATAGTGTCTTACAGTTTGGTAAACCGGAGAAGCATTAAACTCTTTCTCTCGTTCGTTGTGTACAGTCTCAATGCTTTTCGCAATTAAATCGGCAATGCACATAACAAGATGAAGCCTCGTATTTTGCAAGACGAAAAACTCCATAAATCCGCTCACGTTGACAACCCCTGTTATATGAATATCCCCGACTGGCGGCAATTCTTTATTAACCCCTGCTCCTGGTTTAACGGGTCCTATTCCAAGTGATGCAGAGCCTACGCTTTTCATACGACCTAAACAAGCATCAATTCCAATAATAAAAGGATTCGGGAAAAGCTTTTGAATATGTTTTAACGTTTCTTTCAAATTAACAGCATGAACAGGCTCTTCTAACGTTCCAAAAATATGAAAAGATGAAACCTTTTTTTCATTCAGTTTCGTTCCGACTAATGGACCCAATGAGTCCCCAGTTGAACGGTCCGTTCCAATACATACAAAAACAATTGGTCTGTCTTTCTGTGCTGGAAGTAAAGATAGTAACTGTGTACTCAGCTTCTTTATAGCAGATTCTTCATCATGAAATACGCGGGTTGAATGTTGTGTCTTCTCAAAGAAGGGAGATTTTAAATTCATAGGGTCCACTCCTTATACATAATAGTAACAGTATACGAAGATTTTGAAGATTCTATACATATATTTCATAGATTGGGGGAAAATCGATGTGGAGAGCAGGATGTAAATGGATATTCTTAATTATGGGAACCATGATAGGCGCTGGATATGCTTCTGGAAGAGAACTATGGCAGTTTTTTGGTGAAGAAAGCGGACTTGCTATTTTTCTATTTTCTATTATTTTTGCGATTTCTTGCAATGTGATTATGCAAATCAGCTATCGCTATCGAACCAATCAATTTTACCCAGTACTAATTGAATTAATAGGAAAGAAATGGGCTGCAGCCTACGACGTTTTAATCGTTTTTTATTTGTTTACGACGACGGTGATTATGATCGCAGGCGGCGGGGCGACATTGGAAATGTGGCATGTTCCTTACTGGTGGGGAATTGGTGCTCTTAGTGCGTTGATTGTCTTTGTTTTTTCAAGAGGATTAAGTGGACTGCTTTCTATCAATTCTTTCGTTATGCCAATCTTAATGATTGGACTAGCTGGCGTACTTCTTACATTTGTTTTACGTCATCCTGGAGTAACTAATTGGCATCTTCAGCATAATTGGCCTGCTGCTTTTACCTTTACGGCTTTGAATATTCTTCCTCTCGTCGCGGTATTATCTACAATTGGAAAGGAAATTAAAAGCAAAAAAGAGATTTATATTGCAAGTGTTGGCAGTGGTTTTTTATTAGGAGGTCTCTCCTTTATTTATAATGAATCACTTATTCAAGTTTCAGGGCTTCTTTCCTCTTATGAAATTCCATTATTCGCTATTCTTAAAGATTTTCCTTATATGATGACGTTTTTAATGAGCATTGTTTTGCTTATCGCAATTTATACGACAGCCGTTTCGGGAATTTTAGGGTTGACCGCGCGTTTTCATACTGAAAAGGTGCAATCTCTTTGGAAACTGGCAGCCTGCTGGCTACTTTTAATGATTCCCTTTACAAAGGTAGGGTTTTCTACTTTGATTGCCGTTTTGTATCCAATGTATGGAATCGTCAATTTATTTCTAGTAACAGCCGTTCTGTTGTATCCATTTCGAAATCGCTACAAAAGTTCGTAGAAACTTGCTACAATAGGTTAAAACTTTCTCATATGCAGATTATGTTACGTTAGGAGCTACATGTAGTATGAATTCGTTGAAGTCGGTTTTTAAGAACGTGTTTGAGCCATTTTTTCAAGAAGAAACGTGGGCACATATTGGAGAGGGATTTATAAAAATTCTGTTGATTCTACTTATTTCCATGTTTTTAATTCGAATTGGAAAGAAAGCGTTAAATAAATTCGTAGAGGTTCGCACAAATAGCCCTCTGCGTATTTCTGAGCGACGAGAAGCTACGATGGTCCGTTTGCTTCAAAATATTTTTTCTTATGCCATTTATTTCGTTGCGGGAGTTATGATTTTAGAAACGTTATCGGTAGATGTCCGTGGATTGCTAGCGGGGGCTGGAATCGTAGGGCTCGCGGTAGGGTTTGGTGCTCAAAACTTAGTGAAAGACATCATCACGGGGTTTTTTATTATCTTTGAAGATCAGTTCTCCGTTGGCGATTATGTTCGAGTAGGAACATTTGAGGGGACTGTGGAAGAAATTGGGTTGCGCACAACGAAGATTAAGAGTTGGACAGGCGAAATTAATATTTTACCCAATGGCAGTATTGTAGAGGTCACTAATTTTTCGTTACATAACAGCGTAGCTTTCGTTGATGTAAGCATTTCTTATGAAGAAAACATACAAAAAGCAGAACAAGTGATTTTAGACCTGTTAGAAGAATTGCCAAGTCGCTATGAAGATATGGTGAAAACGCCTGAACTGCTGGGGGTTCAAAATATCCATGCAACTGAAGTCACAATGAGGATTACAAGCGAAGTAAAACCAATGAGACATTTCCATATTTCTCGTATGATTCGTAAAGAAGTGCGTACAAGGCTAAATGAACATGGAATTGAAGTTCCATTTCCACGTATGGTTATGTATAATCGTACAGAAGAAGCACAGCATTCGTCGACGTTGAAAGGGACATAAGGAGGAGAGAGCTGATGACGGAAAAAGAATTTGGTTTAAATGACGTTGTGGAAATGAAAAAACCTCATCCTTGCGGTACAAATGAATGGAAAATCATTCGAATGGGAATGGATATCCGTATTAAATGTGAAGGCTGCGGCCATAGCGTAATGATTCCAAGACGTGATTTTGCACGTAAAATGAAAAAAATTCTTGTAAAGCATGAGGAATAACCTCATGCATTTTCTATGTTTATGCCTTATACTGTAAGGTGGGACAAAATGAGGCACCTTAACCCCATGCGGTTAAAGGTTCTTTATCAAACTTGTATTTCAAAAGTTGACTCACTATAATTGTGACAGGTTAACTTGTTTCGGATATATAAAGAGGAGTGAATAAATATATGGCTTTAACAGCTGGAATTGTTGGTCTTCCTAACGTTGGAAAATCAACATTATTTAATGCAATTACACAAGCGGGCGCAGAATCTGCGAACTACCCTTTCTGTACGATTGATCCTAACGTAGGTATCGTAGAAGTACCTGATCATCGTCTTCAAAAACTTACAGAGCTTGTAAAACCTAAAAAAACAATCCCAACAGCATTTGAATTCACAGATATCGCTGGAATCGTAAAAGGTGCTAGTAAAGGTGAAGGATTGGGAAATAAATTCTTATCTCATATTCGAGAAGTAGATGCGATTTGTCACGTTGTGCGTTGTTTTGAAGATGAAAACATCACGCACGTTTCAGGAAAAGTAGATCCTATCTCAGATATTGAAACAATTAATTTAGAGTTGATTTTAGCAGATTTAGAAACGGTAGAGAAACGTATTGGCCGTGTTCAAAAAATGGCTAAACAAAAAGATAAAGAAGCAATGTATGAATACGAAATTCTAGAGAAACTAAAGAATGCATTTGAAAGTGATCAGCCAGCTCGTGCTGTATCATTTACAGAAGAACAAATGAAATTAGTAAAACAATTTCACTTGCTAACGATTAAGCCTATTCTTTATGTAGCAAACGTTGCTGAAGATGAAGTAGCCGATGCATCTGCTAACGAATATGTAGCAAAAGTGCGTGAGTATGCGGCAAGCGAAGGTGCAGAAGTAATTGTTGTTTGCGCACGCATTGAATCTGAAATTGCTGAACTTGAAGGAGAAGAAAAAGCAATGTTCCTTGAAGAACTAGGCATTGAACAGTCAGGTCTAGATCAGCTTGTACGTGCAGCGTACGATTTACTTGGATTAGCTACGTACTTTACAGCTGGTGAGCAAGAAGTACGCGCGTGGACGTTTACACAAGGTATGAAAGCTCCTGAGTGTGCAGGTATTATTCATACAGATTTTGAACGTGGATTTATTCGTGCAGAAACGGTGTCATACGAGGATTTATTAGCTGCCAAAACAATGGGAGCAGCTCGTGAAGCTGGAAAAGTACGTTTAGAAGGAAAAGAATACATCGTAAAAGACGGAGACGTTATGCATTTCCGCTTTAACGTATAAGATTAAAAGCCGAAAGAAGATATCTTCTTTCGGCTTTTATCGTTGGCGAAAATATTAGCGTATATTTACGAAACAGCCCGCAATGCATATTGCTTTGCCTAGGGTAGTGTGCTATAATTTTAATTCGTGAGTAATATTTTATTGCTCCTTGCCCGTTTCGGGCCGTTAGACCAAAAGGAGGTGACAGTGATGAGAAAGTATGAAGTAATGTACATCATCCGTCCAAGCATTGATGACGAAGCAAAGAAAGCATTAGTTGAGCGCTTCAACGGCGTATTAACTGATAATGGTGCTGAAATCGCAAATGTTAAAGAATGGGGTAAACGTCGTTTAGCATACGAAATCAATGATTTCCGTGACGGTTACTACATGATTCTTGACGTGGCGGCTACTTCAGAAGCAGTTTCTGAATTTGATCGTCTTGCGAAAATCAACGAAGACATTATCCGTCATATCGTTGTTAAACAAGAAGCATAATTAAACGTTTAAATAAATGGGTTTTATTTCCTTAAGGAGTGGTTCTGATGATGAATCGCGTAATTCTCGTAGGACGCTTAACCAAAGATCCTGAATTACGTTATACCCCGAGTGGAGCAGCGGTTGCAACATTCACTTTAGCGGTAAACCGCACATTTACAAATCAGCAAGGTGAACGTGAAGCTGACTTCATCAACTGTGTTGTATGGCGTCGTCAGGCTGAAAATGCAGCCAATTTCCTTAAAAAAGGAAGTTTAGCTGGTGTTGATGGTCGACTACAATCTCGCAGTTACGAAGGACAAGACGGTCGTCGTGTATACGTAACGGAAGTTGTAGCGGAAAGTGTGCAATTTTTAGAGCCGAAAAGTGGCGGTGGGGATACGCAACGCAGTAACTTTGCTAACACTGGAGGATCTGGACAAGGCTCTCCATTTGGAGATAATCAGAACCGTAACTCAGGTAATCAAGGTTATACTCGCGTTGATGATGATCCATTTGCAAATAATGGCGAGACAATTGACATTTCTGATGACGATTTACCGTTTTAATTCGCAGTAGATTATCCGGAGTATAAAATTTTATAGAAACTTTTAAGCGGAAGGAGGCGTATCAAAATGGCAGGTGGACGTAAAGGTGGACGCAACAGACGTCGTAAAGTTTGTTTCTTCACAGCAAACGGCATCACTCACATCGATTACAAAGATGTAGATATGCTTAAAAAATTCGTTTCAGAGCGTGGTAAAATTTTACCTCGTCGTGTAACTGGAACAAGCGCTAAATACCAACGTAAATTAACGATCGCTATCAAACGCGCTCGTCAAATGGCATTATTACCATATGTTTCTGGTGAATAATGAACGGTATAAAAAGAGGCAGTAAGGATTCCCTTACTGCCTCTTTTTACATTACATAGGTGCTCTTTTGCCAAATAGTTGCTTCTTATGAACTGAATCGATAAAATAAATAATAGTCTATATCAACGAGGTGAAGTTGTGAAAGGAATTCGATATATTACAGAAGGAGCAGCTCTTTTAGCGCTGTTTGTAGCGCTGTTGCTTTTTTCACTATACATACCTGTTGTGGGAACCATTTTTCAACTAGCGCTAGCTGTTCCATTTATTGTGTATACCGTTCGTCATGGGTGGAAAAAGGCAATATTATTTTTAGTAGTAGGGTTGTTATTGACTTTGTTATTTGGAAATGTATTGACTCTTCCTTTTACACTTGTATTTGGTATTGGTGGATTAGCAATAGGAATGCTTTACCGACAAAAACAAAAAAGGTATACCATTTTACTAGGCGGCACGGTTGCATTTAGTTTAGGTTTACTTTTATTGTTCGTAGGAGCAAATGTCATTTTTAATGTTAATTTAATGGAGCAAATAAATAATGCTTTAGATCAATCGATTAATCAAAGTATTGAAATGATGAAAAGTTTAGGACAAGACGTTAAGGAATCTCAAATTGACCAAATGAGAGATGCATTTGATATGTTTAAAAATCTGCTGCCTCTATTAATTGTTATGGGTGGAGTTATTCTAGCCTTTTTCTCTCAGCTTATTGCTACGCCTATTCTTAAAAGAACAGGTTATGAGGTGCAAGCATTCCCGCCTTTTCGTGAATTTAAACTTCCTAAAAGTATTCTATGGTATTATTTGATTGCATTAATCTTATCCTTCCCATCTTTTAATATTGAACAAGGTACATTTATGTACGTAGCTATTATCAACATCGTGATGGGACTGCAAATGCTAGTCGTGTTACAAGGGATCTCTTTTATTTTCTATTTCTCACATCAAAAAGGGTATGCCAAAGCAATTCCAATTGTTGTAACAATTTTAGCATTAATTATTCCAATTATCCTTCAAATTGTGCGCATCTTAGGTATAATTGATTTAGGATTTAATTTAAGAAAACAATTAGACACAAAAAAGTAGATATTGTGGAACTTAAAAAAGTAGGAGCTGAAATGGATGCCTGTCTTTACAAAAAAGAACGTCATTCGCTATCCATTTTACTCATTGTATAGTATAGCCCTGATTTTAGTAGGTATCGTGACCTATCATAATTGGATCATAGGAATGATAGGCTTTATATTACTATTAGCCTGTCTTTTTCTATACATGAGAATGGAGCGAATGCTGTCCGATGAGTTTGAAACCTATATTTCAATGCTGTCTCATCGGTTGAAAAAAGTAGGCGAAGAGGCATTAATGGAAATGCCGATTGGGATTATGCTATTTAATGATGAATATCAAATTGAATGGACCAATCCTTTTCTAGCATCTTGTCTCGGTGAAGACACACTGGTGGGAAGATCATTATACGATGTGGCAGAGAGTATTATTCCACTGATCAAACAAGAAGTGGAAACAGAAGTTGTCACGTTGCATGATCGGAAATTCAAAGTGGTGATTAAACGAGACGAGCGCTTACTGTACTTCTTTGATATTACAGAGCAAATAGAAATCGAAAAATTGTATGAGGAAGAACGAACAAGTTTAGGCATTATCTTTTTAGATAATTATGATGAACTAACGCAAGGAATGGATGATCAAGTTAAAAGTAACTTGAATAGCCAAGTAACTTCTATGTTAAATAGTTGGGCTCAAGAATACGGTATTTTTATTAAACGTACGTCTTCTGAGAAATTTATTGCGATTATGAATGAACAAATCTTAATTCATTTAGAGCGAAGCAAATTTTCTATCTTAGACCAAGTTCGAGAAGAGACGTCTAAACAAAATATACCGCTTACATTGAGCATTGGTATCGGAGCTGGTGCTGCTGATTTACCTGAGCTGGGTGCTTTAGCTCAATCTAGCTTGGATTTGGCCTTAGGCCGAGGTGGAGATCAAGTAGCGATTAAACAGCCGAATGGAAAAGTGAAATTCTTTGGCGGCAAGACTAATCCAATGGAAAAACGGACGCGCGTGCGTGCCAGAGTTATTTCTCACGCGTTAAAAGAGCTCATTACAGAGAGTGGAAAAGTGATTATCATGGGTCATAAGTATCCGGATATGGATGCTGTAGGAGCTGCTATTGGGATATTAAAAGTAGCGCAAGTAAATCAGAAAGACGGTTTTATCGTACTAGATCCTGATCATATTGATACAGGTGTTCAGCGAATGCTAGAAGAGATTAAAAAGAAAGAAGGCCTGTGGGAACGATTTATTACGCCTGAAGAAGCCTTAAATCTTGTGAGTGATGATACTCTTTTAGTAGTAGTAGATACGCATAAGCCGTCGCTCGTTATTGAAGAAAGGTTATTAAATCGTATTGAAAATGTCGTGGTCATTGATCATCATAGACGAGGAGAAGACTTTATCGAAGACCCTCTTCTTGTCTATATGGAGCCATATGCTTCCTCGACAGCAGAACTCGTTACTGAGCTTCTTGAATACCAGCCAAAACGATTTAAAATTGATATGCTAGAAGCAACAGCACTTTTAGCCGGTATTATTGTCGATACAAAAAGCTTTACATTACGCACGGGATCTCGTACGTTTGATGCAGCGTCCTTTTTACGTTCTCAAGGCGCAGATACGGTTCTTGTTCAAAAGTTTTTAAAAGAAGATATTACGCAATATGTACAGCGAGCACGCTTCATTGAACATGCAGAGATTTATACAGCGGGTATTGCCATTTCACGCGCTGAACCGAACAAAATGTATGATCAAGTGTTAATCGCGCAAGCTGCAGATACGCTGCTTTCAATCAGCGGAGTGGTTGCTTCGTTTGTTATTTCTAAGCGACGGGATAATCTAATTGGCATTAGTGCTAGATCGCTTGGAGATATCAATGTACAAGTTATTATGGAAAGTCTCCAAGGCGGAGGCCACTTAACGAATGCTGCTACTCAGCTTCAAGACATTAGTTTGGATGAAGCTGAAGAAAGGCTTAAACAAGCAATTGATGAGTACTTAGATGGAGGTAAAAAATCATGAAAGTAATTTTCTTAAAAGATGTAAAAGGAAAAGGCAAAAAAGGTGAAGTGAAAAATGTTTCAGACGGTTATGCACATAACTTCTTATTAAAGAATGGTTATGCTGTTGAAGCTACAGGCGGTAATGTGAAGGTATTAGAAGCACAAAAAAATAGAGAGCAAAAAGATGCAGCTGCAGAACTTCAAGCAAACAAAGAGTTAAAAGCAACTCTTGAAGAACTAACAGTTGAATTAACAGCAAAATCTGGTGAAGGTGGCCGTTTATTCGGTTCTATCACAAGCAAACAAATTGCTGAAGAATTAAAGAAAAAACACAAAATTAAAGTAGATAAGCGTAAAATTGAATTAAATGATGCCATTCGCGCATTAGGCTACACAAATGTACCGGTTAAATTACATCCGGAAGTAACGGCTACTGTAAAGGTACACGTGACTGAACAAAAATAAACGTACGATTGAGAAATAAGTAAATAATATAAAGGGTTGGCGCGGACTTGTATTTGTTCGCGCCAACATTTATGATGAAAGAAAATACTGAAAGAATATAAGAGGGGCATAGAAATATGAGTGATCTTTTTGCTGATCGTCTTCCGCCTCAGAATATTGAAGCAGAGCAAGCGCTATTAGGGGCCATTTTCTTAGAGCCTTCTTCTTTAACCTTAGCATCTGAACTGCTGATACCTGAAGATTTTTATCGGGCATCGCACCAGAAAATCTTTACATGTATGCTGAAACTTTCTGACCAAGGTGAACCGGTTGATTTGGTAACGGTAACGTCTGAATTAGCTGACCAAAAAATCCTAGAAGAAGTTGGCGGCGTATCGTATTTAAGTGATTTAGCTAACTCTGTTCCAACGGCTGCAAACGTAGAATATTACGGTAAAATTGTAGAAGAAAAGTCGATTTTACGCCGTCTAATTCGTACTGCAACGCATATTGCTTCAGAAGGATATGCAAGGGAAGACGAAGTGGAAGTTTTATTAAATGAAGCGGAAAAAAACATTTTAGAAGTAGCACAGCGTAAAAACAGCGGTGTGTTTCAAAATATCAAAGATGTACTTGTACAAACATACGATGATATCGAAGTTCTTCACAATCGAAAAGGTGACATTACAGGTATCCCAACTGGGTTTAGTGATTTAGATAGAATGACAGCAGGGTTCCAGCGAAATGATTTAATCATTGTAGCGGCGCGTCCATCGGTAGGTAAAACGGCTTTTGCCTTAAATATTGCGCAAAACGTTGCAACGAAAACGGATGAGAACGTAGCAATATTCAGTTTAGAGATGGGTGCTCAGCAGCTTGTTATGAGGATGCTGTGTGCCGAAGGAAATATTGATGCACAAAGGCTGCGTACAGGCTCGCTTACAGCCGATGACTGGGGAAAGCTCACGATGGCAATGGGATCTTTGTCCAATGCAGGGATTTATATTGATGATACACCGGGTATTCGAGTAGGTGAAATTCGTTCTAAGTGTCGTCGCTTGAAACAAGAAGGCGGACTTGGGATGATTTTAATTGACTACTTACAGCTTATTCAAGGTAATGGACGAAGCGGAGAAAACCGACAGCAGGAAGTATCTGAAATTTCGCGTGCGTTAAAAGCTTTAGCCCGTGAATTAGAAGTTCCTGTTATCGCCTTATCACAGCTTTCCCGTGGCGTAGAGCAGAGACAAGATAAGCGACCGATGATGTCTGATATCCGTGAATCCGGAAGTATTGAGCAGGATGCCGATATCGTAGCTTTCTTATATCGTGAAGACTATTATGAAAAAGACACAGAAAATCAAAATATTATCGAGATTATTATAGCTAAGCAGCGTAACGGTCCAGTTGGAACCGTACAGCTTGCCTTTGTAAAAGAATACAATAAATTCGTTAATCTCGAGCGGCGCTTTGATGACGCAGGAGTGCCGCCTGGTGCATAAAACCTCTCAATATGAGAGGTTTTATTTTATTGTTATCGCATTCGTTCCGCAAAATACGATATATTTGTAATAACTTTTGTTAAATCGTTCGGATTTAATTGACTTTAGTGTGATAAATTGATACACTTATCCATGGTTAAATTATGTCGTAGTGAGCTGTTGCTTACTAAGCGGAGGTGCTTAAGATATGTCTTCAGTCGTTGTAGTAGGAACACAATGGGGAGATGAAGGAAAAGGGAAGATTACAGACTTCCTATCAGAAAATGCAGAAGTGATTGCACGTTACCAAGGTGGGAACAATGCAGGTCACACAATTAAGTTTAATGGTGAAACTTATAAGTTACATTTAATTCCTTCAGGTATTTTTTATAATGACAAAACGTGTGTAATTGGAAACGGTATGGTTGTTGATCCAAAAGCACTTGTTCAAGAATTAAAATACTTACATGATCGCGGTGTAACAACAGAAAACTTACGTATTAGTAACCGAGCTCATGTGATTCTTCCATATCATTTAAAATTAGATGAAGTTGAAGAAGAACGTAAAGGTGAAAATAAGATTGGTACAACGAAAAAAGGTATTGGACCAGCTTATATGGATAAAGCAGCACGTGTTGGTATTCGAATTGCCGATTTACTAGACCGTGAAGTATTTGAAGCAAAATTAACACAAAACTTAGCTGAAAAGAATCGCCTTCTTGAAAAAATGTATGAAGTAGAAGGCTTTACATTAGAAGAAATTTTAGATGAGTACTATGAGTATGGTCAACAAGTTGCAAAATATGTTGTTGATACATCAGTAGTATTAAATGATGCGTTAGACGAAGGACGTCGTGTACTATTTGAAGGCGCACAAGGTGTTATGTTAGATATCGACCAAGGAACATATCCATTTGTTACATCTTCAAACCCAGTAGCGGGTGGAGTAACAATTGGTTCTGGTGTAGGTCCATCTAAAATCAAACACGTTGTAGGTGTATCAAAAGCCTATACAACTCGTGTTGGTGACGGTCCTTTCCCAACTGAATTAACAAACGAAATCGGTGATCAAATCCGTGAAGTAGGACGTGAATACGGTACAACAACTGGTCGTCCTCGCCGTGTAGGTTGGTTCGACAGTGTAGTTGTACGTCATGCTCGCCGCGTTAGCGGAATCACAGACTTATCTTTAAACTCAATTGATGTATTAACGGGAATTGAGACATTAAAGATTTGTGTAGCTTACCGTTATAAAGGGGAAGTTATGGAAGAATTCCCTGCTAGCTTAAAAACACTTGCAGAATGCGAACCTGTATATGAAGAGCTTCCAGGTTGGACAGAAGATATCACGGGTGTGAAAACATTAGATGAGTTACCTGATAACGCTCGCCACTACTTAGAGCGCGTGTCTCAATTAACAGGTATTCCTTTATCTATTTTCTCTGTAGGTCCAGATCGTACACAAACAAATGTATTACGTGGTGTATATAGCTAAATAAAAAGAGTTAGCTCTTCGTGAGCTAACCTTTTTTATTTATAATTGGTGCTTTTTTAACAAGACTTTTAAAAAAAGCTCAATAATAAAAAGAAAGTTTTAAAAAACTATTGCATTTATATGAAATATCATGTTATTATAATAAGCGTCGCTAAGAGATATAACATGAGCCATTAGCTCAGTTGGTAGAGCATCTGACTTTTAATCAGAGGGTCGAAGGTTCGAGTCCTTCATGGCTCACTTTTGTTACAACGTGGCCCGTTGGTCAAGCGGTTAAGACACCGCCCTTTCACGGCGGTAACACGGGTTCGAATCCCGTACGGGTCATTTTTAATATTTTTAATACATAGCATATAGACTGAGGTCCCGTGGTGTAGCGGTTAACATGCCTGCCTGTCACGCAGGAGATCGCGGGTTCGATTCCCGTCGGGACCGCCATTTTGGCTCGGTAGCTCAGTTGGTAGAGCAAAGGACTGAAAATCCTTGTGTCGGCGGTTCGATTCCGTCCCGAGCCATCAAAAAGCATGACTTTATTTAAAGTCATGCTTTTTTCTTTTATTTACATTTAAAAGAAAACGTTATTTGCTTTGCATCTCTTTTATGGTAATATATTACTTTTGTATTTAGAGATGGTTGAAAATCATATATCTTCATGTATAGTAGAGGATGAACTTGTGACGTTTCAAGGGTTATCAAGTATAATAAAACTACGGTATTCAAACAGTATGAATACTATCTTTTATATTTTGCTTCAACTAATAAAGGAGAACGATGATCATGGATAAACGTATTTTAGTCGTAGATGACGAAAAGCCGATTGCAGATATTTTAAAGTTTAATTTGCAAAAAGAAGGTTACGAAGTATTTTGTGCTTATGATGGCGTAGAAGCACTTGAAAAAGTGGAAGAAGTACAGCCTGAAATGATTTTATTAGATATTATGCTTCCTCAGAAAGATGGAATGGAAGTTTGCCGAGAAGTGCGCAAAAAATATGATATGCCCATTATCATGTTAACAGCAAAAGACTCTGAAATTGACAAGGTTTTAGGTCTAGAATTAGGTGCAGATGATTATGTAACTAAGCCGTTCAGTACGCGTGAATTATTAGCACGTGTAAAAGCTAATTTACGTAGACATCAGCAGGTAGCTGTTCCAACAGAAGAAAGTGAAACGAATGAAATTACGATTGGAGCACTTGTTATTCATCCAGATGCTTATATTGTGTCTAAGCGCGGAGAAACGATTGAACTGACTCATCGTGAATTTGAGCTGCTGCATTATTTAGCGAAGCACATTGGACAAGTCATGACGCGTGAACACTTGCTTCAAACTGTATGGGGTTATGACTATTTTGGTGATGTGCGTACGGTAGATGTAACAGTTCGAAGATTACGTGAAAAAATTGAAGATAATCCAAGCCATCCAATGTGGATTGTAACAAGACGTGGAGTAGGCTATTATTTACGCAGCCCAGAGCAGGAGTAATTTTAGATGAAGAAAGTAAGGCTCCTGCAATCTATTCATTTAAAGTTTGTATTGATTTATGTGCTGCTCATTTTAATTGCGATGCAAATTATTGGGGTCTATTTTGCACGACAATTAGAAAAAGAATTAGTTAACAACTTTCGAACGTCTCTTCAAGAGCGGACAGACTTGCTGACGTATAACATTGGACAAGAAATGGTGAAAAATCGTGATGATGATTCACCGACTCTTGAGGAAGACTTAAAGACTATTTTAAGAGATTTTGCTTCAAGACCCAATTTAGCTTCAAATGATATGAATGACATTTCTGAAGTAAGAGTCATTGACCAAAATAGAAGAATCATTGCTACATCGAACTCAAATCCTCAACAGATCATAGGTAAAAAGACTAATGATTTAGCGATTACAAATGCGTTGTTAGCAGGAACGAACTCTGATAATGTATTTGTTGATCAAAGCGGGCAGCGAATCAGAGTTATGATACAGCCTATTCGTTTACAGGATAAAGTAGGTGCCAGTCAATCAAGTTCAACTAATAAAAATGGAAAAGTTCAGTCTAGCGAAGAAATCTTAGGCGCTATTTACTTAACAGCTTCCATGGAGCCTGTTTACGATCAAATGAGTAATATCAATCAGATCTTTAAGGCAGGTACGGTGATTGCTCTTTTTATCACAGCTATTTTAGGCGTGTTTTTAGCTCAGACCATTACTCGTCCAATGTCTGAAATGAGAAAACAAGCACTTGAGATGGCCAAAGGGAATTTTACGAGAAAAGCTAAGGTGTACGGGTATGATGAAATTGGTCAGCTAGCTCTCACATTCAACAACTTAACAAGAAAGCTTCAAGAAGCACAGGCAACGACAGAAGGGGAGCGCCGTAAGCTTAGTTCGGTATTAGCTCATATGACGGATGGCGTTATTGCGACGGATCGAAAGGGAAGAGTAATTTTAATTAATGATCCAGCCGCAGCTATGCTAAATGTTTCACGTGAAACGGTTTTGTCTGATCCAGTTGTTTCCCTATTAGATCTTGAAGAAACGCATACGTTTGAAAGCTTGCTTGCCAATCAAGAGTCATTAATTTTGGACTTTAGTACAAAATCGGATCCCTTTATTTTACGAGCTACCATTTCCGCTATTCAAAAAGAGACCGGTTTTATCAACGGGATTATCATTGTCTTGCATGACATTACAGAGCAGGAGAAAATTGATCAAGATCGCCGAGAATTTGTAGCGAATGTTTCACATGAATTGCGTACGCCGTTAACAACGATGCGCAGTTATTTAGATGCGCTTGCAGACGGTGCTTGGCAAGATAAGGACTTAGCTCCAACATTTTTAAATGTAACGCAAACGGAGACAGAGCGAATGATTCGTCTCGTTAACGACTTGCTTCAATTATCTAAGCTAGATAGCCAAGACTACCGATTTAGTCGTGACCCAATCAATTTTGTGAAGTTTTATCATTACATCATTGATCGCTTTGAAATGACAATTGAACAAGGTATTTCGTTCGTGCGCGACTTGCCAAATGAAGCAATCTATGTCGCTATTGATCAAGATAAAATTACACAAGTATTAGATAACATTATTTCCAATGCAATAAAATATTCACCTGAAGGCGGAACCATTACATTTTCAATTGCTCAGCATACGCATGAAATTGTTGTGAGCATTAAAGACCAAGGTATGGGAATTCCAAAATCAAATTTAGCTAAAATTTTCGAACGCTTCTATCGTGTAGATAAAGCACGAACGCGTAAATTAGGCGGAACAGGATTAGGGCTTGCTATTGCCAAGGAAATTATTGAAGCACATGATGGACGCATTTGGGCAGATAGTCAGGAAGGAAAAGGAACAACGATTTACTTTACTCTTCCGATTGAAAGTGAGAATGATGACGAATGGGAATGAGATATGAACATATCAAAACGGCCATCTTAGTTGTTCTCGTCGCTTCCAGTTTAATTATGACGTATCATATATGGACGTATCAGCCTTCTTATAAGGTCATTTCAAAAAATCAACATTTGCAAGAAGTTGAAGTTAGTTCAAAAAGTAAAATAGAAGATCATATTCTTCCAACAGAAGTTCTCTATCATCGAAACGATAATCACTACATGTCTCACGATGAAGATGATGTAAACAAATGGGTAAATGAAATGAAAAAGTGGAAATTTTCGAATGTGACGGACGTTTCGGATGCTATTTCTCCTGATGGATTTTTAAATTATGTCCATGGAAGTAATTCTATTGAAGTGCTGTATCCAGACGCGCTACCTTTGAAAACATTTCAACAGCTTTTTTCATTTTCTCAAACGTCTTTGCCTAATCAAACATTTGACCGTGTACTCATTAAAATTAAGCGTACACCTTCCTTTTTCGTGAGCGTGTATCTTGTGAATTATGAGCAAAAAAAGATTTATTCGGTTACAGTCAAGAATTTGGCCAAAGATGATATCAAAGAATTAGAAGATAAAATGAAGCGTACGTATGCCCCGAGCCTTGTATATAAAGAAAACAAAAATCGGTATATCTTCCTTCCGGAAAATAATATTACGATGAATAGTGAAGTCTACTATACGAGCATGAGGCATTTAGATATTGAAAAATATAAAGAAGCGCTTTTTAACAACCCAGACTATGCACGGAAAGAAACGTCTACAAACCGAGATGTCTACACTGAAGGTACAAAAGTGATCAATGTCAATACGAAGACAGATGTGATGGAATATGTGAATCTTGTAAATTCCACGACCGAGGTAATGGAAGATTATAATTTAATAAATCGCAGCTTTAGCTTCGTTAATGACCACGGCGGCTGGACAGAATCTAATTACAGGTTCAACAGCTGGAATCGCATTACAAAAGAAATTAGCTATCGTTATTATAAAGATAACTATCCAGTGTACAGCAATCAGGGAATGACTGAAATATATCAGAGATGGGGAAATGCGGAGATTTTAAATTACCGTCGTCCTCTTTATCGTTTTGTAAGAGTACAGGACTCGAGTGTAGAAAAGCTGCAGTCATCTCAAAAGGTGATTCAATTAATTGAAAAACATCAAAACTTTGACCCGAATCTGTTAAAAGATATTTCAATAGGCTATCAGCTAGAAGAAGTGTCACAGCAGCCGAAAACCGGCGAAAAGACGGTTGAGTTTAATTCTAATTCTGTCAAACTCGTTCCTTCTTGGTTCTATTATTATAATAGCAAATGGTATCGAATTGCACCGCCGACCGAAGGAGGCGATAACGATGGATTGGAATAGAACAAAAACCATCTTTATTTTCACTTTCTTGATTCTTAATATTTACTTAGGCTATCAGATTTTTAAAACTCATCAAGAAGATCAGTACTCTCTATTTGTGGAGTCGAGCGTGGAAGAACAATTGACGAGTGAAGGCATTGAATATAAACATTTACCTGTAGATGTGAAAGAAGCTTCTTCGTTAAATGCTAAAAGTAAGCTGTTTAAAGAAGAAGACTTAAAAAAGCTGAAAGAGCAAAAAGCAGCGCTGCTTGAGGAAAAAACAATTCGAAGCGTATTGGACAAACCTTTTTCAGTGCCTGAAAAAAATACAAAAGCAAAGCTAAGTCAATTTTTGAAACGATATGTGCTCTCCGGTGAAGATTATGAGCTATGGAACGTTAATAAAGAGAAAAAAACAGTTACATTCTTTCAACAATATAAGAAGCACAAAATCTATGACAATGAAAATGGCATGATCATTGCTCATTTAAATGATAAAGGTGAAATTGTTTCATATGAACAAACGATGCTAGGTTCCGTGAAAACGTTGGATGATGAGCAGGATGTTTTGTCTCCTTTAAAAGCATTGGAAAATTTGTTTTTGAAGGATGAATTGAAAAAGAAAGATTCTGTAACAAACGTAGAGTTTGGATACTATACGTTTGATCTGCCGTTATTAAATTCTCAAGTTTTAGCACCAACTTGGCACATTGTTGTAAATGGAGATACAAGTTATTTTGTAAATGCCTTTGAAGGACAGATCATTAAAAAAGGAAATAAATAAGTATTTGGAGTGAGATAAATGAGCCTGCATTTCAGCGTGCTAGCGAGTGGGAGCACAGGAAATGCGATTTTAGTAAGTGATGGAGAACATTCCTTACTAGTTGATGCAGGGCTGAGCGGAAAACAAATGGAAGCTCTCTTTCAACAAGTAAATCGCAATATCCCGGATTTATCAGGAATTTTAGTGACTCACGAACATAGTGACCATATTAAAGGACTAGGTGTTCTGGCACGTAAATATAAGCTCCCTATTTTCGCAAATGAAAAAACGTGGAACGCAATGGACGGCTTGATCGGCAACATTGATACGGAACAGAAGTTTCACTTTGAAATTGGCCAAACGAAATCGTTTGGTCAATTGGAAGTGGAGTCTTTTGGCGTTTCGCATGATGCTGCAGAGCCTATGTTTTATGTCTTTCATCAAGGGTCTAAAAAATTGACCCTTATTACGGATACCGGCTATGTAAGTGACCGCATGAAAGGTACAATTAAAAATAGTGATATGTACGTATTTGAAAGCAATCATGATGTTGAAATGCTGAGAATGGGGCGCTACCCTTGGAGCATTAAAAGACGAATTTTAAGCGACGTAGGACATGTATCAAATGAAGACGCGGCGCTTGCAATGGCAGATGTGATCGGAGATCAAACCAAACGCATTTACTTGGCGCATTTGAGTCAAGACAATAACATGAAGGAAATTGCCCGCATGTCGGTTGCACAAGTGTTACAACAAAAAGACATCAATGTAGAGGACAATATTCTTCTATGTGATACTGATCCAAAAAGACCAACTGATATTGTTTATGTATAGTCTCTAGAAAGGAAGCGAAAAATAACTTCATTTAGTACGTGAATGCAGACATTCACGATGATAAATGAAGGGTTCGGTGATAGTGTGGAACATTATGATGAAGGCCAAGAGCCGAATAGTCGGCCGCCTAAACGCCGCAGAGGATATTTCGCTTCTGCTCTGATTGGAGCTATTATAGGTGCACTTATTGTACTGCTTCTTATGCCAGCCTTGGTGAGGAACGGGATTTTGCCATACGGATGGATGAATGATGAAAATGGAGATGAACAAACAGGGTCTACGATACAAAAGTCAGTATCTCTTGACGTCACTACGGCCGTCACAAAAGCTGTTTCCGAAGCCAATGCAGCAGTTGTAGGAGTTGTAAACATTCAGAACTCTGAAAGCTTTTGGAATGATGAACGAACTGATGCCGGGACGGGCTCAGGTGTTATTTACAAAAAGCAAGGCAATAAAGCTTATATTGTGACAAACTATCATGTCATTAAAGGCGCTAACGAAATTGAAGTGAGCTTCAGTAACGGTACAAGGGTATCAGCTAAAATTCTTGGCAGCGATGATTTAATGGACTTAGCAGTTCTTGAAATTGATGCAGGTCACGTGACAAAAGTGGCTACCTTCGGAAATTCTGATAAGCTTAAAGCTGGTGAACCAGTGATTGCTATCGGAAACCCGCTAGGCCTTCAATTTTCTGGATCCGTTACACAAGGAGTTGTCTCAGGAGTTAACCGTGTCATTCCTCAAGATTTGAATGGCGATGGAAATCCTGATTGGCAATCAGAAGTCATTCAAACAGATGCCGCAATTAACCCTGGCAATAGCGGGGGTGCTCTTGTTAATATTGATGGTGAATTAATAGGCATTAATTCCATGAAAATTGCCCAAGAAGCAGTTGAAGGCATTGGTCTTGCAATACCAATTAACATGGCTAGGCCCATTATTAATGACTTAGAACGATATGGTGAAGTTAGACGTCCGTATCTTGGAGTTAGTACACTATCATTAAGTGAGGTATCAGGGTATCATTTAAAAGAAACCCTTAAGTTACCGCATGATGTAGTAAACGGAGTCGCTGTTCTAAAAGTCGAGCCAGGTTCGCCAGCCGCTAAAGCTGGGTTGAAGGAATATGATGTGATTGTTGAGCTAGATCACAGCAAAGTAAGGGATATTGCGACACTTCGCAAACACCTCTACATTGAAAAAGAAATTGGCGATAAAATGAATGTAACGTTCTATCGTGATGGCAAAAAGAAATCCACAGAAGTAAAATTAACGCGTCAAATGAAGTAAAAGAAAAGTTATCCACAGGGGATAAACTCCTGTGGTTTTTTAATGAAAAGAATAGAGAAAGGAAGATAAATACATGAAGATATATTGCTGTTTAGAACACACGGAACTAGCGCTGGATGTAATGGTAGATGAGATTGAGCTAGCACCTGTTTTTGAAGAAATAGAAAATTCAACTGACAAAAAAAGCTGCGAATATTGTGACAATGAAGCTGTATATGTAGTAGGGAACTAATATTCTTATACAAAATGTGGATATAGCATGTGGATATGTGGATAATATCTGTGGATAAGGGATAAAGGAGAGGAGAATAGCCTGTGAATATCTCTATTATAACCATTGGGAAGTTAAAAGAAAAATACTTAAAACAAGGCATTGAAGAATATTTAAAGCGTTTATCAAGCTATGCAAAAGTAGAAATTATTGAGCTTGCAGATGAAAAAGCGCCCGAAAACTTAAGTGAATCTGAAATGGAACAGGTGAAACAAAAAGAAGGAGAACGCATCTTAGCGAAAATCTCAGATGATACTCACGTGATCGCATTAGCTATCAACGGAAAACAAAAATCTTCCGAGGAACTGGCAAAAGAAATCGATTCATTAGCTACTTACGGAAAAAGTAAAGTAGCGTTTGTCATTGGCGGATCGCTTGGCTTAAGCAGCGAAGTAATGAAACGTTCAAACGCAGCTCTTTCTTTTTCAAAAATGACCTTTCCTCATCAGCTTATGCGCCTAGTATTAGTAGAACAGATTTACCGAGCTTTTCGTATTATTCGAAATGAACCGTATCATAAATAGAACGTGTGGATATTTTTTCATTAAAAGCAGAGGCAGAAGGAAATGTGAAACCTTCTGCCTCTGCTTTTATCATATGTGGATAAATAGCACACGTCTATAAAAAGAACAATTGAGTTTGAGCAAACGAGCTCTTATTTAAGAAACAGAAAAACCTTCGTCTTCTTTCACTCCAGCTCTGTCTTTAAACTCATCAAGTAACGCACGCACTTCATCAGTCGTTTCCGTGCTCATCAGGAGATTTCTTAATTCACTTGCACCGCGGAACCCACGAACGTAAATTTTGAAAAAGCGTCGAAGCGGTTTGAAAGGGCGCGGCTCTAGCTCTTCAGAATATTTGTCATGAAGGTCTAGCTGCAGGCGAAGAAGTTCTAATAGCTCTTCGCTTGTGTGCTCTTTCTTTTCTTTTTCAAACGCAAACGGATTATGGAAAATTCCGCGTCCAATCATAATTCCATCAACGCCGTACTTCTCCGCAAGTTCAAGACCTTTCTGGCGGTCAGGAATATCACCGTTAATTGTTAGTAGCGTATGAGGCGCGATTTCGTCACGAAGCTTCTTAATCTCCGGAATTAACTCCCAGTGCGCGTCAACATCGCTCATTTCTTTTTTCGTACGAAGGTGAATAGAAAGGTTCACGATATCCTGTTCTAAAATGTGCTTCAGCCAGTCGTACCACTCATCAACTTGCGTATAGCCAAGACGAGTCTTTACGCTTACTGGAAGCCCTCCAGCTTTGGCTGCCTGGATAATCTCAGCCGCAGTATCTGGACGGCGAATCAAACCAGAACCTTTTCCGTTTCCTGCAACGTTCTGTACAGGGCAGCCCATATTAATATCAATGCCGCGAAAGCCCATTTCTGCCATGCCAATACTCATTTGACGGAAGTATTCAGGCTTATCTCCCCAAATATGCGCAACGATTGGCTGTTCATCATCTGTAAACGTCAAACGTCCTTTTACGCTATCTTTTCCTTTCGGATGGCAGTAGCTTTCCGTATTCGTAAACTCTGTAAAAAATACGTCAGGTCGCGCTGCTTCAGTCACAACATGGCGAAAAACGACATCCGTCACAGCTTCCATCGGTGCCAAAATAAAAAACGGACGCGGCAACTCATGCCAAAAATTATCTTTCATCTTATATCTAAACCCTTTCTTTTAGGGAAAACATCTTCCCAAAATTAAAAAGTGTAATTTCTCTTATCGGGTTGAATGCTAGTATAAACTTCAACCAATATATACTTTAATGGTATGGAACGAAAAGTGCAAGGGAACAAGACATTTTGTTTTGACGGAAAACCATACCATAAATAAAAAGTATTAAAAAGATCTCTAAGTCTAACTTTGACATTTTTTTAATTAACCAACCCTATTGATCCCTTCTTTCCGAACCTCTAAACTAAAACTAACAGTTTAATGGAAAAAGGTGGAGTCAATGAATAATCGGTTACTAGTCAATTCAAAAAACACCAGTCTCTTGCATGAGCTTGTAACGTCTTTAAAACAGTGTAAAAGCTTTTATTTTAGTGTGGCTTTTATTAATTTTAGCGGACTTCAGCTTCTTTTAGATCCTTTGAAGGAAGCGGCTAGTCGAGGCGTGGAAGGGCGTATTATTACATCAACTTATCTGAATTTTACAGAAGTGAAGGCATTAGAGAAAATTAAGAACTTTGATCATATTGACCTTAAAGTGTTTAGTGAAGTCGAAGAGAAGGGGTTTCATACGAAGGTTTATATTTTTGAGTATGAAAACGATTATAAAGTGATTATAGGTTCCGCGAATATAACGCAAAGCGCTTTAAAAAGCAATATTGAGTGGAATGTGGAAGTTGTGTCAAAGGGTGAGTCTCCTTTTGTTCAAGATGTACTAAAGGAATATGAGTATTTGTGGGAGATCAGTGATGATGCGACGAGCGAGTTTTTGACGGAGTACGAGAAATTTTTAGGTACGTTAAAAGAAGCATCGTACAAGCCTCAGCAGGTATTCGAACGAAGTAACTATATTGTCCCGAATAAAATGCAGCAGCGAGCGATGGAAAACTTGAGACGCTTGCGTAGCTTTGGCGAAACAAAAGCGCTTGTAATTGCGGCTACGGGTACAGGGAAAACGTATATGTCAGCTTTTGACGTTCAGAAAGTTAAACCCAAAAGGCTGCTTTTTATTGTGCACAGAGAAGAGATTTTAAAAAAAGCAAAAGAAACATTTGAAATACTGTTTGTTAATGAATCGATGACTTTTGGTCTTTTGACAGGGAATTCAAAGGATAAAGAGGCAGATTACATATTTGCGACGATTCAAACACTAACGAAATATTACAGTGAATTCGATCGAGACCAATTTGATTATATTATTTATGATGAAGCCCATCACGCAACGAGCCCATCTTATCAAAGGATAATGGAGTATTTCAACCCAGTCTTTATGCTAGGAATGACAGCTACACCGGAGCGAAGTGACAGCATGAACGTATTTGATCTGTTTGATAATAATGTTGGAATTGAAGTGAGACTTCATGAAGCGTTGGAAGATCAATTGGTGGTGCCGTTTCATTACTTTGGTATCACAGATATTGAAGGTGTAGATTTAAGCGATATAGATATTGATGATATTACAGAGGTTACCAAGCGTTTAAAAGTAAATGAGCGCGTTGATTTTATTATTGAAAAAATGGAGTTTTATGGTCATGATGGTCTAAAGCGTAAAGCGCTCGGATTCTGCGCAAGCGTTGAGCATGCAGAGTATATGGCAGAAGAGTTCAATAAGCGAGGCTATAAAAGTGAGGTTTTACATGGGAGTCACTCGATTCCTTATCGTCAAGCATATATTGAGCGTTTAGAAAACGAGGACGATGAACTAGAAGTTATTTTTTCTGTTGATATTTTTAATGAAGGTGTCGACATACCATCAGTAAATTCGGTGTTAATGCTTCGCCCAACGAACTCTCCTATTGTATTTATACAGCAGTTAGGTCGCGGCTTGCGTAAGCATGAGAGTAAATCATTTCTAACAGTGCTCGACTTTATAGGAAACCATAGCAAAGTCTTTTTAATTGCGCTCGCGCTAAACGGCAGCCGCTATTACGATAAAGAAAGCTTAAAAGTTGCCATCGCAACAGGGTTTCCAAGTATTCCAGGGGCAACGCATATTCAAATGGATGAGATTTCTCGCGATCGCATTTTAGCTCAAATTGATCATGAAAACTTTAATTCCATGAAATATTTGAAAGAAGAATACAATGAATTTAAAAAGCTAAACCAAGGAAGAATTCCTTATTATTTGTTGGATTATTTAACATTTGACGGAGCACCAGATCCAATCAAGTTTATTAATAAAGAAAAGTCGTATCTTCAGTTTGTAGCGAAGACTGAAAAAGACGACCAGCTCAGATTACTTTTATTGCATAAAGACTTTGAAAGTGCACTAAAAGAGCTATCTAGCAAGCTGCCAATCAAGAGAGTTTACGAGTTTGTTATTTTAAAATATTTATTAAATCACAATCACATTTCATTGTCCCAGGCGAAGCAAGAAGTTTTAAAATATGTAGATAACGTTGAAGAAGATTCAGTACAACACGCATTTGAAGTGTTAAATCAAGACTACTACGACAGCGGTCAACTTCGTTCAAAGCTCAAGCTAATTGAGTTTACTGGAGAAGAAGCGGTAAAAACAGAGCGCTTTACCAATGTGCTGGATAATACACAGTTTAAGCAGTTCATTAAGGACGCGATTGATTATGGAATTTTCCGCTATGAAAAAGAGTTTGGAAAAGAAGATTATGGAATTCCACATTTAAAACTGTATGAACAATATACCATGATGGACCCCGCATTGTTATCAAACTATCGTAAAACGCATAGCTCATTCCGTGGTTCTGGCTTGTTAGTAAATGAAAAAGAGTTCTTTTTATTTATTGATCTTCATAAGGAAGAAGATATTAAAGAAAGTATTAACTATCAGGACAAGTTCATTGATAAGCGTACGTTCCACTGGCAAACACCAAACAGTACGGCACAGACGTCTGAGCGAGGAAAGAATATTATTTTTAATAAAGACAGAGGCATTCATCTACACTTATTTATACGAAAATACCGTGAAATTGACGGTAAGACCGAGCCGTTCATCTATATTGGAAAAGGAAACACGGTCGAGTATCATGGTGAAAAGCCAATCACAGTTATTTTAGAGCTTGAACACGAAGTGCCAAAGCTTTTGTATACGGAGTTTACTGAAAAAGTATGAATGCGGGACAAAAGTAGTGTAGTTGAAGTGAAAAACGAACCATTAATCAAACTGTTTGATTAGTAGTTCGTTTTTTTGTTACGGTGAACGTAGATCTTATCTGTTTCGTTCCTTCTAGCAGTTGATTTCCGTGCAAGGCTTCGCCTTGCACGGAAATCAACTGCGGTGTCACAAGCGATTCACCTCGTGTATCCCATTTGTTCGTCGTTAGATGGAATTCATTTCGTTATGTCCCATCCTCATTTTTCTTTCACCAATAATTCAACTGCCGGAATATCTGCAGGAGCCCAAACAAGTGAAAGGAGATTTTCTTTGTTTAGCCAAAGCAGCTTTGCATGCTCGGTTGGTTGAGGGGTACCTTCTATGATTTCTGCTTTAATTGCAATAAGTTCAATAATAAATGTTTTGTATTCGTGTACGTGTTCATTATGTAAATCAATCGTTTTTACTTTACAATGTAGCTCTTCTTCAATTTCTCTAACTAAAGCAGAGTAAATATCTTCGCCTTCTTCTACTTTACCACCAGGAAATTCCCATAAGTTCGCTAGTGACATATTATTGGAGCGCAAGGCACAAAGTACTTCTTCTTTTTCATTTTCGATTACTGCGGCAACGACTTTTACTTTTTTCTTCATTAGTCATCCTCCTTAAGTAGCTTTTTACTTTATCATAACATAGGAGAGTAGCGGGTTATATCCTAGGTGATTTGTTCATAGATCATAGTGGAGTTATTCTATAATACATAAAATAAACATACTAAAACCACGTCTGTCACTCACAACAGACGTGGTTTCATTACGTATTAATGCTTTTTGTAAGGAGCCCCGTCCTTAGAAGGGAGTCCAGAAATGTATCCGACACCACCTGTTTCTTGAATGCCAATGCTTTCTTTCATCGCGTTAGCTAACTCTTCTTTATCAACAGCGGTAATATTTTTGTCGCTGATGTCCTCGCCCGGGTGCTGATAGTTGCTTAGTACGTAGCGAGAGTTTTTAATGTTTTCTACTGCACGAAGTCCCGTTGCTTCTGCTCCCACTGGAACCGAAAGGATGCGTGATAGTTTTTTGGTTTTTACATTATAGGCCCATACAAAGTTGTTTGTGTGCAGTGAGCTGTCTTCTCCGATAAACAGTGTATTTAAGTCATTTGAATACGTAAGGTTATCAGGGTTGGCAATTTTATTTGGATCCGCTGTATTGCCGTATGCATCTGCTTTTTCTAGGTCTTGTCCAATCAATAGCCCTTCCATACTTGCAGGAACGTAGCGGCTGTTAATCTTGCCTTTTGCTTGGTCTTTTTGATGCGAGCCTAAGTTCAGCTGGTAGGTCACACCAGACTCTAATTTTGGAAGCTGGATATCATCTTGTACAGCACCAGGCTCTTTTAGCATGGCACTATTTTGGTAAGAAATAGCCATATACGCTTTTTTGTCTTTTTTATTAACCGTTAGTCCTTCCATCTTGTTGAATTCAGACGTGGCACCTAGAATCGCACCGTATCTGCGTGATTCTAAAAAGGCAGCTGCTTTTTCCATGCCAGGCTTTACTTTTAAATATTCAACTTTTTTACTTGCGGCGGTTTTGACTGCTTTAAATCCTTTTGTAGGCTGGTTGGCTGTTTCAAAAATATCACTGAATTTTGTGCCTTTGTCGATTATTGTTTTCACTTCATTGTCTGTTGCATGGCCAAGCTTAATCCACTGAAGGTCGCCTTTCCCTCCATTTTTTGTGCTCGTTTGTTTAAACTTTGCGGCATAAAGAGTTCCTGCTGAGAAGTCTTTTTCCTTATCTGCTACATACATAAACATCATGGTATTAGACCCATCGTCTCCAAAAAGAGCGGTTTTATTATCTGGAAGTACCTGCATCATTTCATGTGAAAAACGGCCTGTGCTGTAATGTTTTACGACAGACGCATCGCCGCTTTCATCCACTGAAATTTCTGGAATCCAGCCGTAGTAGTAAGGGTTTGCTTTTGACGTGTCACCGAAATAAAGCTTAGCGAAGTTCGTAACGTCTTTATAAGAGCTAGATGCAGGGTCTTCAAAAGCGCGTGCATCAGGCTCGTATTCTTCTGAACCGAGGTGAGTACCCCAATCCGTTGTAGAGCCATTACACGGCGTCCACAAACCATTTACATTAGAAAAATCAATTTTTTTAGCATGGTTGACGGTTAGTTTTCCTGTTTTATCATCTCGGTCAACTTGTGTAAGCGTCATGGAAGCAGGAAGACCGGAAATCTCTTTTCCAGCATTATTAACAGATTCGTATTCATAATGTGAAATAATATAAGACTTACCGTTAATGGTAATAAAGCTGTTTGAATCCGGCGCGTCTGATACATACGGTGATGGCTGATCAGGAACGCTTCGGTCAATAATTGGATCCCCGTTTGCATCGATTGGTGTACCTGCGGCGATTAATTCTCCTTTATTATCGACAATTTTATCTTTTGAAAGAAAGAGTTGGTTATAGTTAAGCGGCGTTTCTTCCACACTTCCATCTTTATACGTTACTTTTACAGAGGCCTCTGTATACGTTTTAATCATATTCTCAATCGTAGTAGGTGCTTTCATTGGCTGAAACTCGACGCTTTTGATTTGTTTTGGATGTTGAACTGGATGATGCTCTGCTGCAAAAGCAGAAGCGGCGCTAGAAGCTAAGAGAGTGAGAGATAGTCCAAGAGATACTCGTTTTTTCATGGTTGATAACCTCCAAATCGTATTCATACATTTATTAAATCATTTGATTGTTGAGGAAATATGAAGAGAAGCAGTGGATTTGTTGAGCTGTTGTTAAGAACGTTGAACATTTAGATGACAAGTTTAACTAGAAGTTATTCAGCTATCTTTCAGAATTTGTTCAGATAGCATTCAGCTGGGCTTCATAGTGAATTCATGTTCCGCTCTTACAATAAACACATAGCTAAAGAGGACAAGAAGCGCTTTGGCTCGTACAGCAAAAGTGAAAGGTATTTTAGCAGGAAAAAACGTTACTCCAATGGCGCTATTTTGATAAATGACCGCTGCTAAAACCTTTAGCTTGTGCTGTAAATACATTGGAAATTACGCGGAGGTATAATCATGATTGGAAAAGTATTAGCAGGAAAAGCAGTAGTAGCAAAAGCCGTGGGAGGTGCCACAATTGGAACAGCTATCGCTCTTGGTTCAATGACAAGTGCATTTGCTTCAGACGGTCAGCACATTACTTCAACAAAAGCGTCGGCTCATACTGAAGCGGCCACATATACACAAGCTCAAGCAAAAACAATTGCTTTAAAGAACTGCGGAGGAACGGTTCAATCGGTTTCTTTTGAAAATAACGCCTATACGTTTTTAATTCACGGAAAAGATAATCAAGACCATCATGTGAAAGTAAATGCACACAGCGGAAAAGTGGTAAAGGTTGAAAAACTATCTTTTTCTCAAAGTGAGGCACAAGCAGTAGCGGTGAAAAACTGTGGAGGAACGGTTAAGTCTGTAGGCTTCAACGATGGAGTGTATACGTTCTTAATTCATGGAAATGATAGCCGTGATCACCACGTACAAGTCAATGCACAAAGTGGAAAAGTGATTCAAATTCAAAGCGCTGCATTTACAAAAGCACAGGTTCAATCAATTGCATTAAAAAATTGCAGTGGAACGATTCAATCGAGTTCATATGCAAATGATGTATACACATTTTTAATTCACGGAAAAGATAACAAAGATCACCATGTGAAAATAAACGCTGAAACAGGAAAAGTAATCAAAGTCGAAGCGGTAAAGTTTACGCAAGAACAAGCTAAACAAGCTGCTCTTCAACAGCACAAAGGAACGGTTCAATCTGTTTCATTCAGTGAACAAGCGTACACGTTTGTCATTAAAGGAACAGACAACGTACAACATACTGTAAAAATCAGTTCTCAAACAGGAAAAGTGTGCTGATTTGATACAAAAGACGATTGCTTCACGGCAATCGTCTTTTTTACGTCAAGGGCAATACGATTTCAAAAGCAGTTCCTGCATTCAATTTGCTCTCTACACGTATTTTCCCCCCGTGCAGCTCTATAATAGATGCGCTAATGGCCAAGCCTAAGCCCGCTCCTCCATATGCCCGAGAGCGTGAAGCATCAGCTTTGTAAAATCGCTCAAATAAATGAGGAAGGTGTTCTTGAGGAATACCATGACCGTTATCTTGTATTATTAACGAAAGTTCTTTCTCATTTATTTTTCCTATCACTTGAATAACTCCTGTAGTTGGATTTGTATGCTGTACGGCGTTGGAAAATAAGTTTAAAACAACTTGTTTAAATTGATCTTTGTTAATGTCTGATGGTAAACGGCTTGGAAAGTCGAATAAAACCTTTCTGTTCCTCGCCAATAGTATGAGTTGAGGTTTCATATCTAAAATCAACTCATCTACAAAACAGTATTCTTTTTGAAACGGTGGAAGTTGATCAAGCTGAGCAAGAAGCAGAAGATCCTGAATAAGTTTGTGCAGTCTTTTGGACTCTCCATACATGCTTTTTAATGCGTCGTTTAATTGTTCTGGATTACTGCTAGCCCCTCTTAATAAAACTTCTAAAAAGCCGTGAATAGATGTAAGCGGCGTTCGCAGTTCATGCGAAGCATCCGCAACAAAACGCCGCATTTGTTCTTTGGCTTCTGTTTCTGCTTTAAATGCTTTTTCAAGACGTTCAAGCATTTCATTAATAGAAAGAGAAAGGCGATCCATTTCGATTTGTCCTTGATTAACAGGCAAGCGGTCATGTAAGCTTCCGGCATTAATATGCTCTACTTTTTTAGTAGTAGTAAACAAAGGGACTAACGTCTGTTTTAAAACAGAAGAAAAAACAAAAAAAGCAATGGTCATTGCGGTAAGTGAAAGCATTAAAAAGATGAGCATTTGTCTGATTAAGAGGTCTCTTAATGATTCTGTGGGAGTATTAATTTGAATAACTCCCTGTATTTCTCCATCAAAGATAATGGGTTTTAAAACAATGACTTGCTCTTGATGACCATCCATTTTTTTTATGAGGCTCGTCGTGTTGTCCGGCTGTTTGCTGTTTTTCATTACTTGTTTGTATGCAGATGCAGAAAGCTTAGGGAAGTAAGAATGATGTGGATCCTTAGCCAGCCGTAAAAAGGTGCTTTTTTGATTGATAAAGGTAATATTAACGCCCGGGAAATAAACCATTGGTCTTGATGATTGTTTTACATTCTGGCTTGTTTCAATATCGTGCTTCCAGACATCATCGGGAATCAAGTGAATTTGGTCTTCGATGCTTCTAATTTTATTTGTGTAAATAAATTGCTTCATAAATACGTATTGAAAAACGCCTATCAGCATCAGTAAACTCAAAATAACGAGTAAACTTCTAGATAAAAGCTGAAGGCGAAGAGAGTTCAAATGAAAGAAACGTTTGTGCTTCATGAAATATCAATCCGGTACCCTACACCGCGAAGCGTTCGAATAACGGTTCGGCTATGGTCCTGTAATTTTTCTCTCAGTGATCGAATGTATACTTCAACAATGTTTTCTTCTCCTCCAAAATCATATCCCCACACTCGATCTAAAATGGTGGATTTACTTAGTACGAGACCGTGATTAATAACTAAGAATTTTAAGAGTGCATATTCAGTAGGGGATAAATCAAGTATGTGATTAAGGTATTTAATTTCTTTGCGGCGGTCATCAATTTTAAATGGACCGATGGATACTTCGTCTAATAAGTTGGGAAATTGATTGCGGATTCTAGCTTGAATGCGCGCAAGAAGTTCTTCAAAACTGAAGGGTTTGACCATATAATCATCTGCTCCAATAGTCAGCCCCTTTACTCGATCGTCCACTTGATCTTTTGCTGTTAGCATGATGACAGCTATATTCCCCATTTTCTTTAACAAGCGGCATACTTCAAATCCATCCATTCCCGGAAGCATAACATCTACAATAGCGATATGAGGCTTGAATTCTTTGGCTATATTAATGCCTTCCATTCCGTCTTGGGCAGCTTTGATATCAAATCCTTCATTCGTTAACCCTAAAGATAAAAACTGTAAAATAGTTGGTTCGTCATCTATAAGCAAGACTTTAATTCCTTTTAGTTGATCCATCATGGTGAAAACTCCTTTGCTCCTCTACTTTCTATTATGCTTTTTTATCTGAAACAGCCCTGAATAATAGCTGAAAGCAAGCTGAAAAATAGTAGCTATTCTTATATCTTCAGCTAACTTTAAGCTTCTATTCGTCTTATTCTCAGAAATCTTTTGCATAATGAACGGCGTACTAGATAGAACGCCATAGACGGAAAGTCTAATGGTGAAGGAGGAGGAAATGTAAGGATGATTAAATGGGCAAAAGTATTGTCTACATCTGCTTTAGGAGCTGCAGTTGCATTTAGCTCTATTACAACGAGTCACGCTGCAGAGATGAAGACAGCGAAAGCAGAGACAACTGAACATGTCAGTATCTCGCAAGCTCAGGCAAATGGTATTGCTCTGCAAGATTGCGACGGGACAGTCACATCTACGGAATTTAAGCAAGAATCAAGTGTGTATGTGATTACAATTGCAACGAATAACCTTGAGCAAAGAATCGTAGAAGTAAGCGCAAGCACTGGAAAAGTAGTGAAGAAGCAAGAAGTGAAGTTATGGACACAAAATCAAGTGAAAGAATCCATTTCTAAGCAGTATACAGGAGCGATTCAATCTATTACATTTAACAAAGAAACGCATGAATATACGTTAACTGTAGTAGATGGCAAAGTAGAATATACGCTAACCGTGGATGGTCTAACGGGGAAAGTCATTCATGAGAATAAAAAAGAGCTGCAGCTAATATCAGAGCAAAAAATAAAAGAAGCAATTGTTAAACAATATAGTGGTTACGTATATAGTCTAGAGTTTAAAGAATCCGCTAGTCAGTATGTCGCAGTGATTCTTAAAGATAGCACTCAATATACGGTAACGTTAGATGCTTTCACAGGAAAAGTAGTTAATACTTCTCAGCAAGCAGTGAAGCTATTAACGAGACAAGATGCAAAAGATCTTGCACTGGCTACATATGCAGGTAAGGTGAAAATGGTAGAATATGATCAAAACGCAGCGATTTTCACAATAAAAATAATCAAAGATAATACGGAATACACCGTTACAATCGATGCGGTTTCGGGTGAAATCACACATGTAAAACATGATAAGCTTCAGCCGTTAACGGAGACCGCTGTAAAAGTTCTTGCTTTAAAACATCAAGAAGGAAAAGTAGAGCATATTGAGCTTATAACAGAAAACTCAATAACTGTATACGTGGTGACTTTAGTGAGCGGAAGCAAGCAGCAGACGCTTAAGTTCGATGCATATACTGGACAAGAGTGCTCATAATTTTTTATCTTAAAACATAAAACATACATTTCATTTTTCATTCATATCAAGCAGAGGGTGCTTCAAGGCATCCTCTGCTTTTCTATTTTGTAACTGGAAACATTACCGGTTATCTATGTTAAGATAAATGTAGATTATTCTCGTAAAATGGATAAAACTAGAATGAACTAAATTAAATAGATAGGGTGTACACATGAGAAAAGAAGTACAAGTTATAGCCAAAGAAGCTTTTATTAAAAAAGTGAATAAAGGTTATCCACTCATTGAAAAAGATGCGCTTGTTGATGGTCATAAACTGCAAGAAGAAGGCGTTATTATTAACTTAGTCACTCCAAAAAATCAATTCTTAGCCAAAGGCTATTATGGAAAACAAAACAAAGGCTACGGATGGATTCTGACGAAGAAGAAAAGTGAACAAATTGACGCGGCGTTTTTTGTACGAAAAATTCAGCGAGCTATTGCCTCTCGTCACGATTTTTATGCGTCTGAAGATACAACTGCTTTTCGTGTATTTAATAGTGAAGGTGACGGAATTGGCGGCTTAATCATTGATTATTATGACGGATATTACGTCACGAGCTGGTATAGTGAAGGAATTTATCAATTTAAAGAATACGTTATTGAAGCTTTAAAATCTGCGCCTAACTTTAAAGGGCTGTACCAGAAAAAACGTTTCAACGTAAAAGGGCAGTATATTGAAGAAGATGATTTTGTAGTAGGGGATAAAGGTGAGTTCCCTTTAATTGTAAGAGAAAATGGTATTCGTTTTGCCGTTTATTTAAATGACGGAGCGATGGTTGGGGTCTTTTTAGATCAGCGAGACGTCCGTAAAACGATTCGAGATAAATATGCAAAAGGAAAGACCGTTCTAAACATGTTTTCGTATACAGGCGCATTTTCAGTGGCGGCCGCTCTTGGAGGAGCTGCGAAAACAACAAGTGTCGACTTGGCCAATCGCAGCTTGGCAAAAACAATTGAGCAATTTAGTGTAAATGGAATTGATCACGAAGCACAGGACATTATTGTGGAAGATGTTTTTAAGTATTTTAAATATGCGGTTAAGAAGAATATGACGTTCGATCTTGTGGTGCTAGATCCGCCGAGCTTTGCTAAATCGAAAAAGCATACGTTCAGCGCGGCAAAAGACTACAAAGATTTATTAAAAGAAGCCATTGCTCTTACAAAGCCAAATGGTGTCATTGTAGCTTCGACGAATGCAAGTAATTTTGATATGAAAAAATTTCATTCGTTTATTGAAAAAGCTTTTAACGAAAAAGGGGAACGTTACAAAATGATGGAGCAGTTCTCTCTTCCAGCTGATTTTAAAACAATAAAAGAATTTAAGTCAGGTGATTATCTCAAAGTCGTGTTTATTCAAAAAGTAAATCGTTAAATGCAAGGCTGCATGATGAACTCATGCAGCTTATTTATTTTGATGAAATAACGCTTACAAGCTATTTTGATGAAATAACGCTTACAAGCTATTTTGAAGGGAATAAAATGAAGGTGAAAGATAAAAATTGTCAATATGTATGATAAAATAATAAAGGAATTATGCTCAACACTTCACAAATTTACAATATCATCCTTATGAAACGTATTTTTACAATTATTTTATTTTAAAGGGGACAAGTATTGGGTACGAAGGGGAAAGAGCATACTACTATTATTATTTAAAAACATGAAAGGAGAAAGATTATGGCTGAAACAACTAAAAAGCCTGCCGGTGAAGTGAAGTTTATTCCTTTATTAATTTGTCTGGCAATCGGACTTGTTTTATGGTTTATTACACCTCCGTCCGGACTTGATGTGAAGGCTTGGCACTTATTCGCTATTTTTGTGGCTACTATCGTAGGTCTTATCATTAAACCATTGCCATTAGGCAGTGTAGCTATTTTATCTTTAACCATTATTGTATTAACTAATACATTAACACTTGAACAATCGCTCAGCGGTTTTCAAAATACGACGATTTGGTTGATCGTTATTGCATTCTTTATTTCTAGAGGTTTTATTAAGACTGGTCTAGGAACAAGGGTTGCCTATATCTTTGTTCGTTTGTTCGGTAAAAAGACGTTGGGACTATCGTATTCTCTTATCGTAAGTGATTTACTTTTATCACCTGCAATGCCGTCTAATACAGCACGAGCTGGAGGAATTATTCTTCCAATCATTCGTTCTTTATCTGAAACATACGGATCGAGAACTGGAGACGGTACGGAGCGCAGAGTCGGTGCTTTCTTAACAAAAGTATCGTTTCAAGGAGATATGATTACATCGGCTATGTTCGTAACGGCAATGGCGGCCAATCCTCTTGCTGTTAAAATGACGGAACAAATTACAGGAAAGACTATTTCATGGGTTGGATGGGCAGCGGCTGCAATCGTACCTGGAATTATTAGTTTAATTGTGATTCCGCTCGTTATTTATAAGCTGTATCCGCCAGAATTAAAAGAAACGCCGGAAGCATCTGAAATTGCAGCAAAAAAACTAAATGAAATGGGCCCGCTAAAGAAAGAAGAATGGTACATGATTGGGGTATTTTTACTTCTTCTTGTGCTGTGGATTTTTGGCGCTAATTTAAATATTAATGCAACAACAACTGCTTTTATTGGTCTATGTGCGCTGCTTTTAACGCAAGTGTTAAGCTGGTCGGACATCAAAAAAGAACAGGGAGCATGGGATACATTAGTCTGGTTTGCTGTTTTGGTTATGATGGCAACTTTCTTAAATGATCTAGGCATGATTCCTTGGTTCAGTGATCTGATGAAAGGCACTGTTAGTCATATGTCTTGGATGACGGCGTTGATTGTACTAGCTATTGCGTATTTTTATTCTCACTACTTTTTTGCGAGTAACACGGCTCACGTCAGCGCTATGTACGCAGCATTTCTATCTGTCATCGTGGCCGCTGGTGCGCCTCCGTTACTGTCAGCATTAATTTTAGCGTTCTTTAGCAATTTATTTGGCTGTTTAACTCACTACGGCAGTGGACCGGCACCGGTGTTCTTCGGTAGTGGATATGTAACGCAGCAAAAATGGTGGTCGCTCGGCTTTTTAATTTCAATTATTCATATTATCATTTGGATTGGAATTGGCGGCTTGTGGTGGAAACTGCTAGGTCTATGGTAAAAAAAACAGTGGCGCAGGCCACTGTTTTTTTATGCTTCAGCCCAAACGGATACAGAGCCGCCATTTACAGGGAAGTGTCCGTAGCCGTCTTCTTCAATCACAACTTGGTCTTCTCGGTTCTTTGTGAAGTCGATCCACGTTTGTCCGCTTCGGTGTTCGCCGACGAACATTCTCTTTTCGCCGTCTTCGCCGTTTGACATCACCACAGCGCATCCAGACTTCTCAAATTCCTCTACACCATGCCTTACCCATCCAATGGTATTCGGGTGATCAAAATAATCGTCTTGCTGTCCGTATGCTTTGTCATAGCGTACGTGCAAGAGAGCAGAAATATCTTTTTCTTTTCCCTCAATTGGATGCTCTCCGCCTATCCCAAAATAGTCTCCGTAAAATACACAAGGATAGCCGTCTTCACGAAGTAAAATTAGAGCGTAAGCACTTTGTTTGAACCAATCTTCTACCCAAGATTCTAAAGATTCATTTGGCTGAGAGTCATGGTTATCTACAAATGTGACAACATTCAACGGATGAGTCTTAACCAATGTATCATCAAAAATTGTGGTTAAATCAAAATCTCTTCCTTGCTGAGAGGCTTCATGCAGTTTGTAATGCAGCGATACGTCAAACAAATCAATTTGATAATCAATAACGTCTAAAAATTCCTGACAGGCTGTTAATTCTGGATTCCAAAACTCTCCCACAAAATAAAATGGCTTTTCTTGAGAAGAGGACAATTCGTGAGCAAACTCTTTAATAAAATCATGGTTAATATGTTTAATGGCGTCTAATCGGTAACCGTCGCACTGCAGGGTGTCTGCTAACCATTTTCCCCATTTGATCATTTCTTCTCGAACTTCAGGGTGGTCGTAATCAATATTCGCAAACATTAAATAATCGTAGTTGCCAAACTCTTGATCAACATTTTCGTTCCAGCTTTTGTTTTCCCCGGCAATACGAAACACACCTTCTTTTCCGTTTTTATCATCGTAATCAGTGCCATTAAAATGATTAAAGTTCCATTTGAAAGAAGAATATTGATCGCCGCGCCCTTCAAATGTAAACTTTGTCCACCCTTCAATTTCAAAGGGTTCAGAAATCTCTTCTGTTCGGTTCATGGGGTCTACTTCAATGACGTGGAAGGTTTCTTTTTCATCCGCTGCAGCTTTATGATTCATCACAATATCAACATAGACATTAATTCCGTGATTATGACAGGCATCAATTGCTTCATGCAGCTCTTGCTTGGTTCCATACTTTGTACGAACGGTTCCTTTTTGATCAAACTCGCCAAGATCATATAAGTCGTAAACGCCGTAGCCATTATCCTCTGATGAAACACCTTTTGTAACCGGGGGAATCCACACGGAATCAATTCCTTGTTCTTTTAGTTGAGGAGCGAGCTCTTTGAGGCGTTTCCAATGCTCGCCATCAGCTGGCACATGCCATTCGAAAAATTGCATAATTGTATGATTCCGTTCCAAGTTAAATCATCCTCCTTTTAAATAAAAAGATATAATCGCTCACGGATAGTTCTTTAGAATCAAATGAGGAATTGATTATATTTTTTCTTTTAACGTTCCTGTTATCCCTATTCCTTAAACCTTTTTCAATATATGATGCTTAAGAAAATCTTAAGATTCCCCCTTCTTTTTTCTTAAGAAATGCAGTTTACAATAAAACCCATAGACGAAATGACCCATGATATACTTTTGAAAGGAGTGTGAGAAATCAATGAACGAATATGTGGTTTTAGTCGTAGATGATGAGCAAGAAATCCGCAATGGTATTGCTATTTATTTAAAAAATGAAGGTATTAAAGTCTTTACGGCCAAAGATGGAATCGAAGCCATAGAGATACTAAATAAAGAAAAAGTTCACTTGATTATTCTGGATATTATGATGCCAAGGCAAGACGGCATTTCAACAACGTTTAAAATTCGAGAACAAAAAAATATCCCGATTATTATGCTGAGTGCTAAAAGCGAAGATGCCGATAAAGTGCTTGGTCTGCAGGTAGGAGCAGACGATTATGTGACAAAACCTTTTAATCCATTAGAGCTGATAGCAAGAGTTAAATCACAGTTAAGAAGATATGTGACATTAGGTACCTATGAAGAAACAAAGACGATTAATATCCGAGGTCTTGTACTTGATATTGAGGCTAAGTCCGTCACTCTTGATGGGGAATTCATTAAGCTCACTCCCATTGAGTATAAAATTGTAGAATTATTAATGAAAAATGCAGGAAGAGTTTTTTCCATACATGATATTTATGAGCGCGTATGGAATGAACCCGGCTACAACGCAGAAAATACGGTAGCAGTGCACATTAGAAAAATAAGAGAAAAAATTGAGATTGAACCAAAAAATCCGAGATATGTAAAGGTTGTGTGGGGACTTGGATATAAAATGGAAAAATAGCGTTATTTCAGCTATAGGTATTATCTTGTTTTTATTTGGTTTAGGAGCAACCATTTCTTCTATTGGCAGCATGCATAACCTAGTAAAAGCAAACTACTTACAAAAAAGTACCTATGTAAAATCAGAAGACTTCCAAAAAGAAATAGATCGTTTTACAAATGATCTTTACCTCTTAGAATTGACATCCAAGAATAAAAATACCGTTAACGCAAATACGATAACAGAAGAAGAAATTGAGTCGTATCGATATGCAGAAGGAAACTTAACGGAACAAATACAAAACGTACACGATAAATATGAAGAAAAAATAGAAGACGCTAAGCAAGCAAAGAGTAAAAAAGTTGAAGATGCCTATGTAAAGCAGCGGGATCTAGAAGTTAAAAACATTCAAAAAAAGTTTCAAGATGATCAATTTGTTCGAGAAAAAATAGCAAAAAATAAAGAATTCGAAATAACGAGAATTTATGATGAAGCTTTTGATCGGCAAAAACCATTATCTCAATATAAAAAAGACATCATGTATTATTTGAAAGATAGAAACACACAAAAAATATATACGAACATCCAAAATGCAAGCAAGGAAAACGTTAATCAATTAGTAAAACAAAAAAATATGTTGTATAAACATACCTATTCAGCTCAATCACCCCTTGTGTTTCAACTAGATGAATATAAAAATTCATTGTTAAGCAGTGAGACAGACTCAGAGATTCCAACCCAGTATTTAAAGCAGAAGTTTACGGGTATGATTGCTGTTCCTGAAAAAGAAGCTTTCAGTAGTTCTTTATTTGATGAATATAACTATCTTCATCACCAAAATGTAGTATTTCTCGTGTATGCATTGTCAGGAATAATAGCTCTGTTAATAGTTTACTTTATTTATAAAAAAACAATAACCGGACGTTTAAAAGAAATAACAAGACAAACCGCCGTACAGAGGATTGATAAAAAAGTACCTTTAGATATGTGTATAATTGTTTTTCTTTTGTACTCATTTTTTACATTAAGTCTAGTTCTGAACGGCTATCCAACTTCTTTATTAGAATCATATAAGCATGTTGCTACATTTTTCTTTTATATGATAGCTATATCCATAGCTATTTGCCTGTGGGTACTTCAAGTATTTTTACTGTTTCAGCGTATGCGCACACTAGATGATATAAAAGAAGAATATAACAGAACGTGTGTTTATCAAGTCATTTATTTTCTTCAATCTATTTTTATTATCAGACATATTGGCATGTATATAATGGTTGTAGTACTGCTTTTAGTTTTTGCGGTATTTGCTGTTGCAGCTTTATTGACCAGTGGATCTATGTTTGTAGAACAAGTGTCTATACTATACTTAGCTGTCGGCAGTGTTATAGGAGTGGTTACTTTGATACTGCTTATGCTACGAATTAATTATTTAAATAAAATTATTATTTCCATTAATCAAATCGCCACAGCTGAGTGGAAAGAGCCGTTACCTATCAAAGGAAAATCAGCTTTAACTCAAGCAGCGATAGATATAAATCATATTCAGCAGCAAATTCAAACATCTCAGCATGTTCAAGTTAAAAGTGAACGCTTGAAAACAGAGTTAATTACCAACGTCAGTCACGATTTAAGAACACCCTTGACTTCTATTATGACATATACAGCGTTGCTAAAGTCCCAAGATCTTACTTGGGACGAACAACATGCTTACGTTGAAATTATTGACCGTAAATCAAAACGTTTACAGACACTTATTGATGATTTGTTTGAAGTATCAAAAATGGCAAGTGGAAATGTAGAATTGCATAAAGACACAATTGATATTAATCAGCTTCTTCATCAGGCTTTAGCTGAATATGATGAAGCAATTAAAGATTCAACTCTGCAATTTCGTATTCAATCTATCCAAAAGCCGATATTTGCTACTGTAGATGGTCAAAAATTCTGGAGAGTATTTGACAATTTGATAGAGAACATATTGAAATATTCACTTGAACAAACGCGTGTCTATATTTCTGTTCAAGAAATAAACGAACAAGTGAAACTAACGTTTAAAAATGTAAGTAAATATGAGTTAAATGAGCAGGCAGACGAGCTGTTTGAACGATTTAAAAGAGGGGACGCCTCAAGACAAACCGATGGCTCTGGACTTGGTTTAGCTATTGCTAAGTCAATTATTGATTTGCACGGAGGAGAATTGAATATTGAAATTGACGGAGATTTATTTAAAGTAACGATTACTCTTTAATGTGAGTGAATATAAACAGCATATCTAGTAAAAAAGAGAAGCAACCTCATTATGCTGGTTGCTTCTCTTTTTTTAGCGTTCGTAATTTTATTCCGCAACCGCAAAGTGTACTGTGCTTTAGTACTTTTATTTCTCTATGACACTGATTACATCTTATTTCTTGTCCAACCATTTCTTCATCCCTTCCTCTTTTTACAAGAATTTAAATAAGTATCCATAAAATATGGATACTTATTTAGTGATAAAATGTTAAACTAATTGAGAAAAAACGAAAATCTAAAATGAGAAAAATACCTTTATTTTCTCATTGGGAAAACTGATATCTTTATTTTACTTGCTGCGGAACAGACAATCCTAAACCGTCTGCAACGCGTGTTCCATACTCTGGATCCGCTTTGTAGAAGTGCTGAATTTGACGCAGTTTAATCTCTTCTTTTTCTACAGGCTTCATAGCTTCAACGATGTTTGCAACTAGTCGTGTACGCTCGTCTTTGCTTAGGAGGCGGTATAAGTCACCTGCTTGCGTGTAATGGTCGTTATGATCATATGCAACACTATCGGCAACGCCTGAAACAGGGTATGCCGCTTGTTTATTTTCATGAGATTCTGTCGGACCGCCAAAGCTGTTTGGCTCATAGTAAACAGAACGGCCGCCGTTATCGTCAAAGCGCATTTGACCATCACGCTGATAGTTATTTACTTCATTGCGCGGACGGTTAATAGGTAGCGCTTGATGGTTAGCACCCACGCGGTAGCGATGTGCATCGCTGTATGCGAATAGTCGACCTTGCAGCATTTTATCAGGTGATACGTCAATTCCCGGTACAAGCGTTCCAGGTGAGAATGTAGCTTGCTCCACTTCGGCAAAATAATTTTCTGGATTTCGGTCCAAGACCATGCGACCTACTTCAATTAACGGATAGTCTTTTTGTGACCAAACCTTTGTTACGTCAAACGGATCAAAGCGGTACGTATCAGCGTCTTCTAATGGCATAATTTGAACGTACAGCTTCCATGAAGGGAAATCGCCTTTTTCAATGGCATTAAATAGATCTTCAGTATGATAATCTGGATTTTCACCAGCTAGCTTTGCGGCTACGTCTGGAGACAGATTTTTCACGCTTTGCTCTGTTTTAAAGTGATATTTTACCCAAACGCCATCTCCTTCGGCATTAACCCATTTAAATGTATGGCTGCCAAATCCATGCATATGGCGTAACGTTGCCGGGATACCGCGATCAGACATTAAAATAGAAACTTGATGCAAAGATTCAGGAGATAAAGACCAGAAATCCCACACGGCCGTCGGGTTTTTCAAATGCGTGCGTGGATCGCGTTTTTGTGTATGAATAAAATCGGGAAATTTAATCGCATCTCGGATGAAAAATACAGGTGTATTATTTCCGACTAAGTCGTAGTTGCCTTCTTCTGTATAAAATTTAACAGCAAATCCGCGAGGGTCGCGAACGGTATCTGCTGAGCCGTTTTCACCAGCTACTGTTGAAAAGCGAACAAATAGAGGTGTTCGTTTTCCTACTTCAGAAAGGAAAGCTGCTTTTGTATAGGCTGAAACATTGTTTGTCACTTCAAAATAACCGTGGGCACCGGCGCCTTTTGCGTGTACGACGCGTTCAGGAACACGCTCTCGGTTAAAATGGGCTAATTTCTCTAAAAGGTGAACATCTTGAATTAAAGTAGGTCCGCGTGAACCAGCGGTCATCGAATTTTGATTATCTCCAACCGGAGATCCCCAACTAGTCGTTAAGTTATTCTTGTTTGTTGTCATCTTAGAACCACCTCTTATTTGAATTTTATTATGTTAGAAATAATAATAACATTTTTAAATAAAAAATCAATACTAAATTATAATTATTATAATTTAAAGTGTTAATTTTGAGATGTAATCAGTGGGGGTTATAAGCATGTGAAGTGTACGAACTATTTTAAAAATTTTCTGTATAGTATATTTAGTTTAATAATAAAAATGCCTGGTGTGCAATTATTTTGACCGGCTATTACCATATCAAAAACACGCTTGCTTATATAAGCAAGCGTGTTCGTTTTATATATTTTGTGATAAGTTTGCTTTCGCCGCTAGTTCAGCCTGAGGCGTGCGCCAGAGCTGCGTCCATTTTTGAATCGCGGCAATCATAATAATGAGACCGAGTATAAGCATGATGATTGAAAGAGTCGCATTTAATATGCTGTAACCTGCCGCAGCTTCATTTAAATACACATTCTTAACCATCCAATAACCCGCGTAGTTAACCGTTACGTAAAGGTAGGCTAGTGGAATAAGACAAGTAAGCATATAGGAGCGCTTATCTGCAATTCTAAGAATAACGGTTGCACCAATAATTAAACCAATGGATGCCATTAACTGATTCGATACGCCGAACAGCGCCCAAACTGAGCCAATATCTCCTGAGAACAATAAGTATCCCCACATAAAACAGGCTAGGGCACTTGCAAAAATGGACCCAGGAAGCCAGTCTACTCGCTTCAATGGCTTATAAAATTCACCGAAAAAGTCTTGAATTAAATAGCGGGAAACGCGTGTACCCGCGTCGATAGCAGTCAAAATAAACACTGCTTCAAACATAATAACGAATTGAAAAAAGTAAGAAGACAGGTGGCTGAACCAAGGAATTTCCGTGAAAATATACGTCATTCCTACAGCCAGTGTAACAGCGCCGCCTGTACGGCCTTCTAAGTTTAGGCCAATTTCTTGGCTAAGCTGAGGAAGAGCCGTTACGTTCATGCCAAGCGTTTTGAATACTTCAGGTGTAGAGTTGATTGCAAAATAGTCTCCAGGATGTAAAGCAGTTGCGGCAATTAATGCCATAATTCCTACTAAGCATTCGACTAACATCGCGCCGAAGCCTACAACTTTAATGTCACTCCAACGATCGAGCATCTTAGGGGTTGTTCCTGAACCAACAAATGCATGGAAGCCAGAAATAGCACCGCAGGCGATCGTAATGGAAATAAACGGCCACACAGGTCCTGCTAAAATAGGGCCGCCTCCGTGAATAAATTCAGTAACTGCAGGAAATGGAATTGCTGGATTTACGAAAAACACGCCTACAATCAGCGCGATAAAGACACCAATTTTCATAAAGCTGCTTAAGTAATCTCGAGGTGCTAAAAGCAGCCAAACGGGCAAGGCCGCTGCAAAAAATGCATAAACGGGAAGAATAATTGAAAGTGTTTTAATATCTAGCGTTAAAAAATCTCCTAAAGCTGTTCCTTGAATATAAGGACCGCTAAATACGGCGATTAAAATTAAAATGAAGCCGACGGTAGAAGCCGCTTTTAAATTACCTGTTTTTTTGTGGTAAATACCTACCCCCATTGCGATCGGAATGGTAATTCCAACAGCGAATGTACCCCAAGGATTTTTCTCAAGGGCGTGTAACACGACCATAGATAAACCGGCCATTGTAATGGTAATGATAAAAAGCATAGCTAAACCTGTACAAAAACCAGCGACGGGTCCTAGCTCTTTTTTAGCCACTTCTGAAAGCGACTGGCCTTTTTGGCGCATAGATGCAAATAACACAACTGCATCGTGAACGGCTCCTCCGATTACAGCTCCGATTAAAAGCCAGAGCAGTCCGGGCAAATAGCCAAACTGAGCTGCTAAAATAGGTCCAACAAGCGGACCCGCAGCTGCAATAGCTGCAAAGTGATGACCAAATGTTACCCATCGATTGGTTGGCACGTAATCTTTTCCATCTTCAAGCTCATGTGCCGGCGTTTTTTGCGCATCGTTTAGTTTCAAGACCTTAACAGCCATGAATGTTCCATAAAGCCGATACGCAATCATTAAAATACAGATAGATCCAATAACAATCGTAACCGCATTCATTACAAATCCCCCTATCCCTTAGTTGTCTGATGTTTGTACTACTACACAACGTTATGTAATTGTGTGTTCCCCTTACAACTTTCATTATAAAAGAAGAAAGCGCTTTTATCACCAGTTTTTCCCTTAATTATTTAAAAAATTAGAAAGTTCAAATTCCCTTTGAAAAACTATAAGACTTTTCACATAATCTCTGCTATAATTTTTAAAAAAATTAGTACGCATTTAGGTGTTTTTAGTTAGGGAGATGAAATGAGTGAACCATCGTCAAGAGTTACAAAATAGCAAGCGTATCGTAGTCAAAGTAGGGACATCTACGTTGACCTATGATAACGGAGATATTAACTTAGCACGCATTGAAAAACTAGCGCGTGTGTTATCTGATTTAATGAATGCAGGAAAAGAAGTTGTGCTTGTTACATCAGGTGCCGTTCAAGTGGGAGTAAAAAAACTAAAGTTAAAAGAAAAGGCAACTTCTATTCGAGAAAAACAAGCAGCAGCCTCTGTCGGGCAGTGTGAGCTTATGCATATCTATAGTAAATTCTTTGGTGAGTATAGTCACATTGTTGGTCAAGTACTGTTAACAAAAGATGTAATCGAAGATGAACATGTGCGCAATAACGTTGTGAACACGTTTGAAAAATTAATTGAAGACAAAGTGATTCCTATTGTGAATGAAAACGATACAGTTGCCATCGATGAGATTGAAAACATCGTGCGTTTTGGAGATAACGATAATTTATCCGCCATTGTTTCAGTTTTGATTCACGCAGATTTACTTGTTATTTTATCTGATATTGACGGTTTCTTTGATTCAGATCCCACAAAAAACCCTAACTCTAAATTAATGAAAGTAATAGATGGCATCACGCCGGAGCTTGAGAATTTTGCTGGAGATAGTGGAACTGACGTTGGAACAGGCGGAATGGTCACAAAGCTGACTGCTGCTAAAACAGCTACAAGTGCAGGCGTGAGCTTAATCCTAGCAAATGGGAAAGAACCAAGTATTTTGCGAGATATTATTGAAGGCCAAGAAATTGGAACGTTATTCTTAAAACAAGCTGAAGGAGTAATGAAATGAGTGAATTGCAGCTTAAAGGAAAGCAGGCAAAAGAAGCCTCTTATTTCTTAGGAAATGTAACGAGCGAACAAAAACAGCAGGCACTTTATAAAATGGCGGCTGCTTTATTGGATCAACAAGAAACGATTTTAAAAGCAAATAAATTAGACGTAGAAAAAGCCGTTCAAAAAGGCACGTCAAAAGCGATGTTGGATCGCCTATCTTTAAATGAAGAGCGGATTCATGGAATGGCAGACGGCCTGCGCCAAGTAGCTGCGCTTGCAGATCCGGTAGGAGAAGTGCTGTCTATGGCCAAACGACCAAATGGCTTACAAATTGGGCAGCAGCGTGTACCTATTGGTGTCATAGGAATTATTTATGAAGCGCGTCCAAACGTTACATGTGATGCAGCAGGCTTATGCTTAAAAGCAGGAAATGCGGTTATTTTGCGCGGAGGCAGTGAGGCATTTCATTCGAATCAAGCGATTGTTTCTGTATTATCCCAAGCTGCGGCAAGTGCAGGATTTCCTGAGCATAGCGTACAGCTTATTGAAGATACGTCGAGAGAAACAGCACTGGAGTTAATGAAGCTAAATGAATATATCGATGTATTAATTCCTCGAGGCGGTGCTGGTTTAATTGAAGCGGTGGTAAAAAATGCAACGGTTCCTGTTATTGAGACAGGAACCGGGAACTGCCACATTTATGTTGATGAAGAATATGACCGTGACATGGCAGCCAGTATTGTCATTAATGCAAAAACATCTCGTCCAGCGGTGTGCAACTCAGCCGAAAAGCTGATTATTCATGAACGGGCGGCTCATGAATTTTTGCCGATTATTGTTCAAGCGCTACGAGAGAAAGATGTAGAAGTACGCGGTGATGAACGTGCGCTCACAATCGTTCCAGATCTTGTTCCAGCAGGGGATGAGGATTGGAAGAAAGAATATTTGGATTTCATCATGGCAGTTAAAATCGTAGATGACATCGATGAAGCGATTTCCCATATTAATGTTCATAGTTCACATCATTCTGAAGCGATTGTAACAACAAATTATGCTCATGCTCAGCGTTTTTTACAGCGCGTTAATTCAGCTGCTGTTTATGTGAATGCTTCGACGAGGTTTACGGACGGAGAAGAGTTTGGTTTCGGGGCAGAAATCGGAATTAGTACACAAAAGCTTCATGCGCGTGGACCAATGGGATTAAAGGAATTAACAACATTAAAATATATTATTTACGGAGATGGACAAATTCGATAAAAAGAAGAGGCTGGGACGAAAGTATTTTAGACAAAGTAAAACCGAACCATTGATCAAAATTTTTGATTAGTGGTTCGGTTTTTTTGTTAGGGTGAACATAGTTTTCATCTGTTTAAATTCTTCTAGTAGTTGATTGGAGGGCGAGATGAAGACTCCCGCGGAAAGCGAAGTCTTGCACGGAAATCAACTACGGTGTCATAAGCCGTTTAGCTCATGTATCCCATTTGTTTTTCTTTAGATTGGATTCATTTAGTTATACCCCAACCTCTTCCCTTACTTCCATATATGTTCAATTTCTTCAAGTGACTTTCCTTTTGTTTCTGGCACCCACTTCCATATAAACAAAAATGAAGCGATACACATAATCATAAAAGATAAAAAGGTAAAAGATCCTCCAGCTTTGTTCCAAAGAATAGGAAAAAACTGAGACACAAACCAATTAGCTATCCACAAGAAAAAGGTAGAAATAGACATTGCATAGCCTCTCGCATGATTAGGAAAAATTTCAGAAATCACAACCCATACAACAGGTCCCATAGAAATATTAAAAAGAAATAAATAAAAAACAATAAGTAAACTAGTAGTCAAGCCTTCAGTACCCTGTGAATGAAATCCAAAAGAAACGAGAAGCTGCGTAACGGCCATACCGGCTGTGCCAATAAGTAATAAAGCTTTGCGGCCAATCCGGTCGATAAGCCACATGGAACAAAGAACGCCTAAAAAGGCAGCTACACCAATCATAGACGTAACAAGGAGCGATAAATCTCCTCTAGCTCCAGCTGCTTCAAAAACTTGCGGGGCGTAATAAATAATGGCATTGATTCCGACAAGCTGTTGAAAGGCTGCAAGTAGAATACCAATAAGCAACGCTTTTCGAAGGCCTGCCTCTTTAAAAAGCGAAAGAGAAGCCGGTTGATTTTCTTTTAACGATTGCTCAATATGATACAGCTCTTGGCGTGCAATGTGTGTACCATTGATTTTAATTAAAATGTCCATAGCTTCTACAGTGCGGTTTGCTTTTACTAGCCACCTCGGACTTTCAGGAACAGGAGAAAGGATAAGAAGAAATAAAAGAGCTGGAATCCCAGAAGCACCGATAATGTAGCGCCATCCTGTGGAATTCTGCCATGCGTCTTCCCCAATAGATAAAATGTAGTCATTTACAAAATAGACAGAAACAATCCCAACGGCAACAGCAAATTGATAAAGAGAGCCTAAGCGGCCGCGCATGTGCGGAGGGGCTATTTCAGAAATATAGGTAATAGAAAGAACGGAGGCCATACCAATGCCTAGCCCTCCAATAATTCGAGAAATAATCACAAAAGAGATGGTTGAAGATAGCGCTTGCATAATTGCGGATACGATAAATAAAGAAGCTGCTAAAAGCAAGATACCTTTTCTACCGAATCGATCACTCAGTTTTCCTGAAGAAAGTACCCCAACGGCACCCCCGAGCAGCAAACTGGATACAACAAAACCTACCATCGTTGGACTGAGATTAAAATGCACTTCCATCAACCCAATAGCCCCTGAAATGACGGCTGTGTCATAGCCGTAAAGTAACCCTCCAAAAGCAGCTGCACATGAAATGAAAATAACAAAAAATAGATTTCCTTTTTGCTCCTTATACTCGTCAGAAGTTACTTTTACTATCCCCATATAAATTCCTCCTTTGAATCGCGTTCACTATTTTAATTTAAAAAAACGTTATACGTAAAACGTTTTCATAAAAGATGTTTTTATGTTAAACTAAAAATTGTAAATAATCAAACTATTTTTTAACTTTTATATGAATTATGTACGTTTTGTTATCAATCAATAGGGAAGAAAAAGTAAGGGGGAAGAGAAATATGGCGTTTATTCAATGTGATTTTTTTTCAGAAGTATTGCAAATAAGTACTTCAATGAACGTTTTGATACCGCAGCAAACAAAATCTCAGATTGGTTTACAAACCAATACAAGAAGTGAGAAACACCCTACGCTCTATTTATTACACGGTCTTTCTGATGATCATACGATATGGATGAGAAGAACTTCGATTGAACGCTACGCATCAGAATTAGGACTTGCAGTTGTAATGCCAAATGTAGATCGTAGCTTTTATAGAGATATGGCTTATGGAAAGAAGTATTGGACGTTTGTAACAGAAGAACTTCCTCAATTGGCTAGGTCATTCTTTCCGTTATCGGAAAAAAGAGAAGATAATTTTGTGGCTGGTCTTTCTATGGGAGGGTACGGCGCTTTAAAATGGGCGTTTCGCAAACCACATCAATTTTCTGCAGCTGCCAGTTTATCAGGAGTGATGGACATTGAAGGGCTTGGAGAGCGAGGGGAAGTTCAGTTCCTAGATTATCCTTTGATTTTTGGCATCCCGCCTGTTATTAGACCTGAGGATGATCTTTTCTGGCTGCTTGAAAATCGCCGGCGCTATGGAGAAGTGACTCCGCGTATTTATCAATGCTGTGGAACGGAAGATTTTTTATATCAGGAAAATAAACGTTTTTCCGAGCGATGTAAGCAAGAGCCTATTTGTTTTACATATGAAGAAGGAAAAGGAAGTCACGACTGGGCATATTGGGATCAAAAAATTCAAGATGTGTTAAAGTGGCTGTTTAGTGAAAAGTAGGGAAGGTAGTTTTGGGTGGTTCCGACTTCTAGTAGTATAATAAAGAAAAATGTTTACTTGGTCGATAGACTAAAAGGAAATAGGAGTCGGTACGAATGGGGAGAAAAAAAGTCACGATTACAGAAGTAGCAAAAGAAGCGGGTGTTTCATTAGCTACGGTATCAAGAATCTTCAATAATAAAGACGGTAAAATTAAAATCAGTGAAAAAACAAAACAAAAAGTACTAAAAGCAGCAGCTCATTTAGGGTATCAGACAAATCCATTTGCGGCAGCTCTGCGGGCCCAAAAAACAGGGATTATCGGGATATTAATTAGAGATTTAAAAGACCCATTTTTAATCGAGCTGTTAAAAAAGGTACAGCAGCAAGTTCAAAGTCGAGGGATGGACGTTCTTATTGGACATACGGATTACCAAGAAACAACGGCTGAGCGTCAATTAAATGTGATGATGAATCATTGGTTTGATGGAGTCATTTTATTAGATTATGTAGCCGCTCCGCATCCGTTTGTAGACGTATTAAAACAATATCAAACGCCTTACGTTTCTCTTACAGGAGACGGCTCTTCTGCACTTTGGCCAATTGTACATGTAGATGATGCGGTGGGAATACAATTAGCTGTTGCTCACTTAACGGACCTTGGCCATAAGAATATCGGGTTCGTTGGAAAAGCTGTAAGCGGAGTCGAGCACCGTCTGTCTCTGTTTTATCAGTATGTACCGTCAGCAAACGCAAAGTTTGTGAAAGAAGATATGAATAACTCAGATGAACTATATCAGTTTATAAATGAGCTAGCTCATCATCCAGAGCCCCCAACTGCGCTTATTTGTGCTACGGATTACATTGCTCTGAAAGTGATACACTGTGCGTGGCAAAACGGACTTCACGTTCCAGCGGATTTGTCTGTTATAGGGTTTGATGATATTACAGAAGCTAGTGAAGCGCAACCTCCGCTAACAACCATCCGTCAACCGATGGAAAAAATGGCTGAAAAAGCAGTAAACCTCTTACTTCAGCAAATTCAGGGTCAGCAAGAAATAGATCAGGTACAGTATAAAATGGCACCTGTATTAGTAGAGCGTGAGACCACAAAACGTATGAATTGATAAGGAATGTATATACTATTCCTGAAAGTGTGAGACAAAAAGTCCACACTTTTTTGCATTAACCATTGCGTCCACTTCCCTCTTTCTTATACACTGTATGCTGTAGGGGAAAAAACCAAGCTTTAATATGTTTGGAGCGATTTGATGACACAACAAAAATTAGATAAATATGAAATTATGGACGTTAGCTTACTAGCAGGTAAAATTATGTTAGAAAGCGGAGCAGAAACGTATCGAGTAGAAGACACAATGATGCGGATTGCAGCGTCTTACGGTATAAAAAAATCCCACAGCTATGTGACGCCAACAGGGATTATGTTTTCACTTGAAACGAAAGAACCGACGAAAACGAAGTTAATTCGTATTTCCGAACGAACGACCGATTTAAAAAAAGTAACTATGGTAAATAGCGTCTCAAGAACCATCAGTCAAGGAAACATCTCCTTGGAGGAAGCGTATGAAATGCTACAAGAAATTGAAGCAACGAACGTAGCTTTTCCACTATGGGTTCAACTTGCAGCTGCATCCATTTCTAGCGGATGCTTTTTAATCATGTTTCAAGGTTTATGGACGGACTTTATTCCAGCGATGTTTTCAGGAGGTCTCGGATTTTTAACCGTGGTGTATTTCCACCGTCTTATTCCGATTCGCTTTTTTGCTGAGTTTACCGCTTCGTTAGTTATTGGACTTTTATCAGCTCTTTTAGTCGCTTCAGGACTAGGAACGCAAATTGATAAAATTATTATTGGATCCGTTATGCCTCTCGTTCCTGGGTTATCGATTACCAATGCAGTGCGAGATTTAATGGCGGGACATTTACTGTCTGGATTATCAAAAGGAGCAGAAGCGTTTCTGACGGCATTTGCTATTGGTGCAGGTATTGCCATTGTATTTACGCTTCTATAGAAGGGAGGCATCATATGCATATCGTAGAGCAGATAATTACAAGTTTTATTGCTTCAGCAGCGTTTGGGATCATTTTTAATGTTCCACGTGAATCATTATTAAAAAGTGGCTTTGTCGGAATGATTGGCTGGCTCATTTACTATTTGCTAACGTTCTATGGTGTAGATGAAATTCCAAGCACTGTAGCATCGGCCTTTTTTATTGCTATTATTAGTCAAATTTACGCAAAAATTTATCGTACGCCGATCATTATTTTCACCGTAGCAGGTATTATTCCGCTCGTTCCAGGGGGAACAGCATACGATGCCATGCGTAACTTTGTAGAAAATAATTATAATGAAGCGATTAGTCTTGCAGCAAAAGCCTTTATGATTTCAGGTTCAATTGCCATTGGTATTGTATTTTCTGAAGTCATTAACCAAATCATTCGTCAATCTAAATTAAATGCGAAAGCAAAATATCGACCGTAGAGAAGCAAGCTCAAATCAGAGCGTGCTTTTTTTATGAAAAAATAAAGAGATCCTTCCCTTTTTTGTCACAAGAAAGTCACGTTTTAGTCTAAAAACGTTCAAAAAATGTACGTGCACAGCTAAAAAAATAGACTATACTATGTAAATAGAAAGAGAGACATTACACATGTTTGTGAAATGTTGAGCATATTTCTCGAATTGTTATGCTCAATGTTTCACAATATAAGTAAAAGATGCTCAGAAATGAGCAAAGTATCTATGGAAATGATGAATGTTCTTATATATGAAAGGAGAAAGAAGATGGATACAGTCATACTATCACGTATTCAATTTGCATCAACGACGCTGTTTCATTTTATCTTTGTACCGCTGTCTATCGGCCTTGTCTTTTTAGTAGCGATCATGGAAACGATGTACGTAGTAAAAAAAGATGAACAGTATAAAAAGATGGCAAAGTTTTGGGGGCACTTATTCCTGATTAACTTTGCTGTCGGAGTCGTAACAGGTATTTTACAAGAATTTCAGTTTGGCATGAACTGGTCAGAGTACTCAAGATTTGTAGGAGATGTATTCGGTGCGCCGCTCGCTATTGAAGCACTGCTCGCGTTTTTTATGGAGTCCACTTTCCTTGGACTGTGGATTTTCGGGTGGGATCGTTTGCCTAAATGGCTGCACTGTCTATGTATTTGGCTTGTTAGTCTAGGTACTATCTTTTCAGCGTTCTTTATTTTAACGGCTAATTCTTTTATGCAGCATCCGGTCGGAATGGAGCTAAATAATGGCCGTTTAGAAATGAATGACTTCTTTAAATTGTTAACGAACGGTCAGCTGTGGGTCGAATTCCCTCATACAATTTTAGGTTCGTTTGCAACAGGCGCCTTTTTTATCACGGGTGTCAGCGCTGTTATGCTCTTGAAGAAAAAACATGTGGCTTTTGCTAAAAAATCATTTCAAGTTGCTATCCTTGTAGGGCTAGTTTCAGGTGTAGGAATTGCACTATCTGGGCATGAACAGGCCGGATATTTAGTTAAAACACAGCCGATGAAAATGGCCGCAAGTGAAGGATTATGGGAAAACAGCGGAAGTCCAGGTGCTTGGACAGTAACAGCAAATATTCACCCTGATGAAAAGAAAAATACGAGTGAAATCAAAATACCTTACTTATTAAGCTTCTTATCATACGGTAAGTTTTCAGGCTCCGTTCCTGGAATGAATGAGCTGCAGCAGCAGTATACGGCGAAATATGGAGAAGGAAATTATATTCCACCCGTTCGAACAACGTTTTGGAGTTTCCGCATTATGGCTGGTCTAGGTGGCGTATTATGTGCATTAGGCATTTGGGGTACGTACTTGCTTTCTCGTAAAAAACTTCAAGAAAGCAAACTATTTTTACGTATTATGACGATTGCCATCGCCTTTCCGTTCCTTGGAAGCTCAGCAGGTTGGATTATGACAGAGATTGGCCGTCAGCCTTGGGTTGTATTTGGCTATATGAAAACCGAAGATGCCGTGTCTCCTGGTGTAACAGCAGGTGAATTGCTATTTTCTATTATCTCGTTTTCGTTCTTTTACTTAATTTTAGCTGTGATTATGGTGTTCTTGTTCGTTAAAGAAATTAAAAAAGGTCCAGATCACGATCACGAAGCACATACAAAAGTAACATCAACTGATCCGTTTACAAAGGAGGGATACAATGTTTTCTCTTAATGAATTCTGGTATTTGCTAGTATCCATTCTGTTTGTTGGTTTTATCTTTTTAGAAGGCTTTGATTTTGGGATTGGAATGGTGTCTCACTTTTTAGGAAGAAACGACTTAGAGCGACGAGCTTTTATTAATACAATCGGTCCTTTTTGGGATGCAAATGAAGTTTGGTTAATTTCAGCAATCGGTGCTATGTTTGCCGCTTTTCCAAACTGGTATGCAACGCTATTAAGCGGGTCATATGTTCTTTTTGTTCTTCTGTTGCTTTCGCTTATCGGACGCGGTGTAGCATTTGAATTTCGAGGAAAAGTTGAAAAACAAGCGTGGAAAAATGCGTGGGATTGGGTTATCTTCTTTGGAAGTCTTTTTCCACCGCTCATTTTCGGCATCTTATTTTCAGCACTAATGAAAGGATTGCCTGTTGAGCGCAACATGCAAATGAATGCCGGCTTTTCGGATATTGTGAATCTATATACCATAACGGGCGGCGTGACGCTAACGATGCTTTGCTTATGGCACGGACTTATTTTTGCGACGATCCGTACGATGGATGACATTAGAGATCGTTCACGAAAAGTTGCCATGAAGCTTTTGCCTGTTAATGCCTTGCTGCTTCTTATTTTTTCAGGCATGACGTTTTTTGAAACAAATTTATTCAGCAATCATAGCCGCTTGATGCTATACACATTTTTTATCGGTATTTTCGTGTATTTACTAGCAGGATTTTTCCTTACACGGAAAAAAGACGGATGGGCCTTTGCTATGTCTGGCTTAATTTTAATTTTATCAATTTCCTCTATATTTGCAGGATTGTTTCCAACCGTTTTGGTTAGTTCAGTCAATGAAAGCTATAGTTTAACGATTCATAATGCAGCATCAGGGAATTATTCCTTGAAAATTATGTCTTACGCTGCTATTGCGTTACTGCCTTTTGTGTTAGGTTATCAAATTTGGAGCTACTACGTTTTTAGAAAACGTGTAGATCATAAGGAGCATATGGAGTACTAATGGGTAGAAATTTAATGGTTTACAACGGAATAAAAATGGTTCTTGCCGTGTTAATAGGGCTTATTACTATTCAAAGTGTAGCCATTATTTTTCAAGCTAAGTGGCTTGCCGAAGTAATTACTGCTCTTTTTCATGGTGAAAGTTTAACTTCGCAGACAAAAGCAATCGGATTGTTTTTGTCTGCCTTTATGATTCGTCAGATCGTAAGTTTTATAGTGAAAAAAACAGCATATCAATTTGGAGTCAAAACGACTCAGGAACTTCGTTTGACGGTCATGAAAAGCATTTTTGCACTCGGACCGCGCTTTACCAAAAATGAAGGGACAGGAAACTTGGTGACGCTCATCACCACAGGCCTACAGAAGCTTCGCGCTTATCTTGAGCTGTTTTTGCCTAAACTGGCCGCCATCAGCGTTACACCTTGGCTAGTGCTCGCTTTCGTTTGGTATCAAGATCGGCTTTCAGGCATTATTTTGCTTGTAACTATGCCAATTTTAATTTTATTTATGATTTTACTTGGACTGGCTGCCCAGAAAAAAATAGATAGCCAATGGGAGACGTATCATGTGCTGTCCAATCACTTTGTAGATTCGCTTCGAGGATTAGAAACGTTAACATTTCTCGGGAAAAGTAAGGAGCATGCTGAAACGATTGGAAGAGTCAGTGACCGCTATCGAAAAGCGACAATGGGAACGCTCCGAATTGCTTTTTTATCTACGTTTGCTTTAGATTTCTTTACGATGTTATCTGTAGCCATCGTGGCTGTTATGCTCGGTTTGCGGCTAGTGAACGGTTCGATGACGTTAGAGCCTGCACTTATGATTTTATTGCTGGCGCCTGAATACTTCCTGCCGATACGGGAAGTCGGAAACGATTATCATGCAACATTAGACGGAAAAGAATCCGGAGATGCATTAATTAAGATTGTAAAGCAGGCTGAAAAACCGTCGGCTAAAGAAGAAGATGTTCCTGATTGGACGGAAAACAGTGAAATTCAATTGCGTCATATCACCGTAAAATATGACGAAGAGCAGCCGCCTTCTCTTGAAGATGTGTCACTTCATGTTAAAGGAAGTAAAAAAATTGGGATTATAGGAAAAAGCGGAGCTGGAAAATCGACGCTTATTGATATACTGAGCGGCTTTGTACAATTTACAGAAGGGTCTGCTGAAGTAAACGGCGTGCCGGTTGATTTACGCTCAGATGCTTGGCAAAAGCAGATTACGTATATCCCTCAGCACCCATTTATTTTTAATGGAACAGTGAAAGAAAATATTGAATTTTATCAGGATAGAGGCGGTTCTTATGATTATGAAGATGCCTTAACGAAAGCAGGACTTTTATCTACGATTCAACAGATGCCTAAGAAGGAAAATGAAGTGATAGGAGATGGAGGACGGCAGCTTAGCGGCGGCCAAGCTCAAAGGATTGCCCTAGCTAGGGCGTTTCTGAGCGATCGCCCTATTATTATGCTTGATGAACCAACGGCGCAAGTAGATATTGAAACGGAATATGAATTAAAGCAAGATATTTTAACGATGTTTCAAGACAAGTTATTTATTTTAGCTACGCACCGTCTGCATTGGATGAAAGATATGGACCTCATTGTTGTAATAGAGAACGGAAAGGTTGCAGAAGTCGGCAATCATCAAGAACTGATTCGAAAAAAAGGAGCTTACTATCAATTTTTACATGAAGAGGAGGAGATATGATGAAATATAAAAGTTGGATATGGCCCTACTTTAAAACGTATAAATATCGTATCTTTTCTATCTTATTACTAAGCTTGTTAACGATTGGTTCTGCTTGTGCGCTAATGTTCACATCAGGTTACTTGATTTCAGCTTCTTCCTTACGTCCAGAAACAATCTTACTGGTGTACGTTCCCATTGTGCTTGTGCGTACATTTGGTTTAAGTCGAGCCGCCTTTCGTTATGCGGAGCGTCTTGTTAGTCACGATTTTATTCTTCGCATTTTAGCTAAGATGCGTACACGTCTTTATCATTTGATTGAACCGTTAGTTGCTACATCCCGCTATCGAACGGGAGATGTTTTAGCGGTTCTCGCTGAAGATATTGAAAGTTTACAAGACTTGTTCTTGCGTACCATTCTTCCAACAATCTCAGCTGTTATTTTATACGTTATTTCGATTGTAGCTTTAGGATTCTTTAGCCTAAAGTTTGCATGTTTGATTGCCATCTATTTATTTTTATTAGTAGTAGTGATGCCGCTTTTTTCCCTTTGGCATATGAAAGCGGCCAATCAGCGATATAAATCAAGCAAAGCACAGTTATATGCTAAGGTCACAGACGGGTTTTTAGGAGTTGCTGATTGGGTGTTAAGCGGTCAGCAGCAGTCATTTTTTCATTCGTATAACAAAACAGAAGATGAGCTAGACCGCATGGATCGTAAGCTTAAACTATGGACGTATTACCGAGAATTGATTGGCCAAGTTATTGTAGCAGGTTTAATTGTCACAATGATTTGGTTTGGGGCTTCTCTTTTTGCAGACAAAGAGCTTGCAGGTGTTTTTATTGCTGCTTTTATTTTAGTAGTATTTCCTTTATCTGAAGCACTGCTGCCGGTATCTAATGCAGTAGAAAAAATTCCTCAATTTGAAGAGTCATTAAATAGAGTGCAGGAAATGGAAAAGAACTGGGAATCTGTGAATGAAAAGAAAAAACATACTCTTTCCCTACCTTACAAAGGTTCATGGGACTCGGTTAGCTTAAAAGTCGAGCATGTAAGCTTTCGCTATAGCAATGAGGAAGAGTCAGTCATTCATGATCTTTCATTTCAAGTCGAGCAAGGGAAAAAAATTGCGATTCTTGGCAAGAGCGGAGCTGGAAAGTCGACTCTGTTAAAGCTGCTGCAAGGCTCCTTATTGCCTACAGAAGGTACAGTTCAACTAAACGGTCAGTCTGTTGCTGAAGTTCGTGAAGATGTACCAAAACTCATCTCTGTATTAAATCAAAATCCTTATTTATTTAATACAAGCGTAGCAAACAATTTATTACTAGCTAATGAAGAGGCTACAAAAGAAGAGGTAATTGAGGCAATGAAGCAAGTCAATATGCACTCCCTTGTGGAAGGTTTGCATCAAGGATATCAAACGTCCATGCTCGAAACAGGTCAGCGCTTTTCAGGAGGAGAACGTCAGCGGATTGCGTTAGCACGTGTTCTACTTCAGCGTACGCCAATTGTTATGCTGGATGAGCCAACTGCAGGGTTGGATACCGTGACTGAAAAGAGTTTGTTATCCACTATCTTTGAAACTCTTCACGACAAAACTTTAATTTGGGTTACACATAATTTAGTTGGGATGGAAAAGATGGATGAAATCTTATTCCTACAAGATGGAAAGATAGCCATTCGCGGAACGCATGAGGAATTACTTGCTACGAACAGTCACTATCAAAAGCTATATGAATTGGATCATCCGGCAAAAAGCCTTTAGCAGCAGCTAAAGGCTTTTTACTATTTTATACTAAAGTGAAATTCGACAAACATGAGTAAGATATGTGTCGAACGAAGGAAAATAGCTTGGATTCAAAGAGGGGAGAGGCGTTTAGCATTTTTGAAAAAGTGGTAAAACAAGGTAGTGTTTGTTTCTTCCTGTATAACATCGGTTTATTTTAGGGAAAATATATACACATTATGCGAACGAGAGAAGGAAGATACAATGGAACCTATGCTTGTACATATCACACTTGTAGTGGGACTAGGAGTTCTATCTCAGTGGCTGGCTTGGAGATTTAAGCTACCAGCAATTGTCGTGATGTCGATTATCGGACTGCTAACAGGCCCTATTTTAGGTTTAATTGATCCTAAAGCACAGTTTGCTCAGCTTTTTGATCCTTTTGTATCGATTGCTGTAGCTGTTATTTTATTTGAAGGCAGCTTGAACTTAGACATGAGAGAGGTAAGAGGAATCGAAAAGCCCGTGTTTCGCATTGTGACACTGGGAGCCATGCTAGCTTGGATGTTAGGCTCTTTAGCTGCTCATTATATAGCGGATTTATCCTGGGCGGTGGCAATTGTTATCGGAGGGCTTTTTATTGTGACGGGTCCAACCGTAATTTTACCTCTTTTACGACAAGCTAAATTAAAACCAAAACCAGCAGCGATTTTAAAATGGGAAGGTATTATTGTCGATCCATTTGGTGCACTGTTGGCCGTTTTTTCGTTTGAAATTGTTCAATTTTTAGTGCTGAGAGAAGTGAGTGGAAAAACAATTCTCTTTTTCTTCGTAGCCTCTATTATTGCCGTTTTAATAGGATGGATTCTTGGCCGCGGAATAGGATGGATGTTTCAAAAGGGGCATATTCCAGAGTATTTAAAATCTCCGGTCGTATTTATTGTCGTTATTGCCTGCTTTACAGTAGCTGATGAAATTAAGCATGAAACAGGTCTTCTAGCAGTAACAGCGATGGGGATTACCCTTGCTAATATGCATATTTCGTCTATTAGTGATATGCGACACTTTAAAGAGAATATTTCGGTTCTATTAACTTCTACTATTTTTATTATGTTAACGGCTGGACTGACGATGAAGACCATTACTGAAATTTTTCATTGGAATATTATTTTGTTTGTTTTACTTATGCTGTTTATTGTCAGACCGGTCTCCATCTTTTTATCAACGGTAGGCACAGATTTATCTATAAAAGAAAAAATACTGATTGGCTGGATTGCCCCGCGCGGAATTGTGGCGTTAACGGTCTCGAGCTACTTTGCGAAAGTACTAATTGATGAAGGATTTAAAGATGCTTCCATCCTAACAACGCTGACATTTGCTTTAGTGTTTGCTACGGTTTGTGCACACGGTTTTTCTCTTTCATGGCTAGCTAAGAAGCTTGATTTATCAATTGGAGAAGAACCTGGTATTTTGCTTGTAGGAAGCAATGATTTTACGGTTGCCTTTGCAACGAAGTTAAAACAGCTAGGCTATCCAGTATTAGTTGCTGATTCTTCGTGGGAGCGGTTAAGAGTTGCGCGCAGAGCGGAGGTAAATGTTTATCACGGAGAAGTACTAGCTGAGCAAACGGAATATCATCTAGACTTAACTCCTTATGAATATGTGATTGCTGCAACTGAGTTAGATGCATATAATGCGCTTGTTTGTACTGCTTTTCTTCAAGATATGGGGCGGAACAATGTTTTTCAATTGAGCATTCGTGACCAAGAAGATTCAAGAGAAGATGTTGATGAAATTATGCACACAGTAAGAGGACGTATGCTCTTTAAGAAAGGAATTACGTGGGAGTTTCTGCATCATAAAATGGAGCACGGATATACGATTTACAATACAAAAATTACGGATGAATATACGTTTGAAACATATCTTGAGGAGAAAAGCGATGATTCTCTTTTACTAGCAGTGAGCAAGCAAGGAAAGGCATTGAGTTTTTTTGCTCATGATCAAGAAATAAACGTTAATGCGGGTGACACGGTGTTAAGCCTTCAGCCATTAAAAAGATAAAAAAACAGGCCGTTAATGACCTGTTTTTTTTATGCTTGTCTTTGTTTAAAATGAATGACGAACAGATAAGCAGCAGCTGCTGCAAAATAGATAGTAACGGCTGGTGCGGTGAAGACATGCCCAGCTACAAAAGCAATTCCAAGAGCTAATACAATTGCTGTACTATACATCATAAAGCTTTCATCAAGAAGCTGTGATGGGTCTTTAAATAATCGAACCAACACGGTTAAACCAACTACTAGAAGTGGAAGAACCCATAGTAAAAATCCGATGATACCTAAAGAGAAAAACAAATCATAAAAATCCATTTCAATCATCTTTGGCGGAAGCTGCTTTGTATAGTCTCCAGAAAAGCCCATACCTATCATTTTTCGTGCAATAGGTGCTTTTGCATACTCTTCCTTATGATGAGCTAAGAATTGCTCACGGCTGCTTAGAATCAGATTTTGAATATCTTTGTCATCTAAATTTGATTCCTTTTGTTTTTTCTTTTTAGCCGGCTTTTCTTTTTCTTTCTTTTCTGGCTTTTCTTTCTCTGTTTTCTCTTTTTTAGCCTCTAACATATCGATGTGCGTATAAGTGTTTTTATAAGCTGGAGAAATCGGAGTAGTTGCTCCGGTTACAATTAAAAGCAGAATTGAGATTACTAAGTTGGCTTTAATTAAGCTGCGTTTATTCGTAAATAATTTTGCAAATAAGACAACTGTTGCTACAACTAAAGAAAGAATAACGGCACCTAAGCCTACTTTCGTTCCAAGCATGATGGACGAAACGGCTAACAAGATAAAAGGAATCCAGTAATAAGCTTTTGAAAACGAACGTACTTTATCTAAAGCTAAAAGCAGTGTGAGAGGAAGCAAAATAGCAATGGTTGCGCCTAGCTCATTCGCTGCATAAAACCAGCCTTTAAACCCAATTTTATTATACTGATAACTCTCTAGTGCTGTACCCGTTAGCATTGTACCGATAAAAACAATACTGATGATGAGTGAAGCAGTTAATAAGTTTTTGCTCAGTATTCTTTTTACATCCACAGATGATCGATAATGTGAAAATATCACAATCATTCCAAGCAGCGTAACGTTCATATAAACAACTTTATTGAAAAATTTAATTTCTTGCCCAATATAATAAGGATCTTTCCATTGATGATTTAAGTAGATGTTGAGTCCAAGAAAGAGTGCAAAAACAATAAGGTAGATAATCGAATATCTAGCCCATTTTGATTGTTTGGCAAACACTAAAAGTAGGACACCTGCAAAAATCATATATAGAAAGCGAATAACAACCCCAATTGAGAGACCACTATCCATGTTCAAAACCATGTACGTCGTTAGCATATCAATAATCGGCTGAATTGAAATAAAACCAACGAACAGAAAAAATAACCAGTATGTGTTCTTCATATAGTACTCTCCTGTTTTACGTGAATTAACGTTTTCTTTTAACTAAAAGCATAACACCTTCTACTCTGCATAATAGCGTCGACATTAAGTATACTAAACCACCTGCAATACAGACAATACCAAATCGTAAGATAACATGTAATGAATTCAAAAATGCGATGTCCTTTAAGAAGAACATGACGATCGCAACAGGTACGGAAGCTAAAAGAATTTTTCCTGTTTCTTTTACTAGATATCCGTAATGGAAGTGATTGATTTGTTTTGCCAGCATAACGAATACGATAGCCGTATAGAAAAAGGCAACTACTGACATGGAAAGTGCTAATCCTTGGTATCCCATAAATTTAGTGAAAATCATGTTAAAGATGATATTTAACACAATGGATAATAAGCCTGCTCTCATAATAAGATAACCTTTTTGAAGAGAATAAAATCCTTTTGCAAGAACAGCTTGCAGGGAATAGAAAAACACCGAACCTAGGTAATAATAAGATACATCTGTTGTTTTTAACGTCGAATGTGCGTCAAATGCACCGCGCTGGTAAGCAATCATTACAATGTCTTTCATATAAAAGATCATGATAACAATCGTCGGAATCAGCAGCATCAGCATAAACGTAATCCCTTTTTCAATTCCTGATTTAAAGCGCTCTTCATCTTTTTCAGAAATGGCTCTTGCAATCAGCGGATAAATAATGGTTGCGACCGTAACCCCGAATATTGCCTGGGGAATACTTACAAGTCTGAAAGCATAATTCAAGTATGAAATAACGCCTTCACCAAAGGAACCGGCAAAGAAGAAGTTGACAGTTAAATTAATTTGACCGACCATAATGGTTACACCAACAGGGATGAATACTTTATAAAAAGCCACCACTTCATCACGGTCAATTTTTTGCTTCCATAACAGCAGATGCTGCGGTTTAAAATAGACAACTTTAATTAAGAAAGAAGCAATAGTTCCTATAAAATAGCCAAGAGCAATTGCATAGCCGCCCATAATTGAATGTAATAGGATTGTACTTAAAATTGTAAATAATACAACAACCGTTTGAGAAAACACAGAGAAAGAATATTGACTTCGTGCATCAAATACACCTTCGTATACGGCATTCACTCCAACTAGTGAAAGAGATAAAAAGTACATAACGCCCGTATAAATTCCTAGTTCAATTGCTGCTTTAGAAAAATTAGAATACGAAGCGGGAAAGTAAAAGAAAGCCGCAATTGATCCGAGAACCGAAATAATGAAACAAATAAGAAAGGTTGATTTAACAATATTAGTCAAATGAACCTTTCCTTTATTTTCTTTTTCATAACGTAAATAACTAGGAATAAACGCATCCTTCATCCCCGTTAACATAAATAAAATAAAAGCATTTGGAATAATCATTGCTGCGTTGTATGAATCGACAATATAACTTGTACCGAAATAGTTAGCAATAACTAAATCACGAATCATACTAGAAAATTTCAAAAATAATGTTGATATGAGCAGTAAAATGCTCGCGAATTTTAAGTTTTTCATGCGAAACTCCTACCTTTTCAAGTTATCTCATCAACTATTAGCAATAAAGAAGCATCCGACAATTAGAAGAATACAGCCGATAACTTGTTTTGTTGTAACTTTTTCTTTAATTAAAAAGTAACCGAATGTTAATGTCCAAATGTACGTAATAGACGTGAGCGGAAATACAATAGAATAAGGTAACAGCGTTAAAACATACACATTAAGCAGAGCTGCCGCCCCGTAAAAAAGGCCGCCACCCACAAAACAAATAAGCGCTAGCTTTATCTTTTTTTCATTTAAATACGTAGAAATATACTTGAAAAAGACAGCTCCAACTGAACCTAAAAGAGTCATAATAATTAAAAGTGGGATACTATTCATCTTGGCCACCTACTAAAATTACACCTACGATAATAATAAGAGTACCGACCAGCTTCATAGGGCTAATGGTTTCATTTAATAGAAAGAAACCAAGAGCGATGCTGATGACATATCCTAGGCTTAAAAATGGATGAAGCAAGGAAACTCTTTCAAATTTAAAAGCGGCAATCATAAACACCGCTCCTAATCCATAAAGGAAAAAACCAATAATTAAATTTAAGTTAAATGAAGCTTCGGACAACTTCCAAAAAAGTTGTCCAACAGCTGTAAACAGGGAAGCCACGATAATGAGTGTGATTCCTAGCTTTTTGTTATAATTGCTCTCCATCAGGAGGTCACATCCTTTTCTTTCTGATCAAATCGGATAAAAGGAAGACCAATAAAGAAGAAAGACACAAATACGCTTGCTAATAAATATCGAAAATCTTGAGCCGGCAGTGCCGCAAGAACAGAAAGCGTGTTAAGTGCCCAAGGAATGACAATAATAAGGGACGTAATTCCTCTTCGAATCACTAGCATTAATGAAAATAATAAAATGACACAGTGATAAAAAGCTGGTTTCCATAAGAATGTAAAAACAGGGTGCTTAAAAATAGCTAAGTAAGCATTGGCAGTATGTGTAATAAACGGCTCGATTACTTTATTTTTAAGACCTAAATCATTGCCGTAATAAATGTTGGTTACGTACGTATCCGTGTAGCCATCTTTAAAAGGATTGATTTGCCATACTAAAGCTGTTTGTTTGAGAAAGCCTTCCGTTGCTAGATAAGGATTTTTGATGACAATGCTAGCATAGTTCTTAAAGTAAAGGCCTAAATCATTAAAAATAAACTCGCGGTCGTAGTATTTCCACGTGAATTTAATTGGATCGCTTTTGTATGGATTATACTTTTCTTTCCACAATTCAATAGGGAGCACTTTATTAAAATATTCGCGCTCTTCTTTTGACATCTCTCCATCATTTGAAATGATGTTTGCAATTTGTTGAGTTGGAATAGACAAAGCTTCATTTGGATCTGAAGGTTTTACATCAAGCCACGTGAACACAGGGCCTGTAACAATCTTTTGTAAAATAAAGACGACTAAGAAAATCGTGACAAGAGGTTTCCAATTTTTTCTGAATAAGACAATCATTAAAAGGAAAGTCAAAACAAATACAGGAAAACCATTATGTCTAAAGAAAGCTACTCCAAATGCGGAAAGTAAAAGTAAGAAAAAGCTCGCTTTACTTTTAACCCAAGCACCTTTTGACAGATAAATTTTTGCAATGTTAACCGTAAAAAACAGCAGAAAAGCACTGTATAAAATGTCTTTCCAAATAATAATTGAAAAGATTAAGAAGCTTGGAATAATGACAATAATAGCTGTTAAAAGTCCAATCATAACAGGATGTGCTTTGCGTTTAATGAAAAAGTCAAATGTATAGGCGTATATGCTCACTACAACAACAATTTGCGTGAACGCTACAATTCCTGGGTTATCCCATATTTTTGTCAGCAGCATAATGAGCCACGTAATCATAATAGGGTGCCAATCGTTAAATTCTCCGTTATGTGCCTGTCTCCACTGTGCTAATGAATCAGGAGTCATGGCCGCTGGGAAAAAGGCGAACCAGTAATATAGACTAACAGCTAAAATAAGAATCGTAACAATTCCTAGATAACGCTTTGGGTGTGCAAATGTGTAGTGAAAATCGTTTATCTGTTTGATAGCGCTGAGTACAGCGGCCGTCAGCAGCATTGCCAATAAAGTACGGCTGATGGCATACAAAACGAGTGAAAAAATAGTTGAGCTCGTCATATGTAAGTTATCTAAAAGTGAAAACTGTACGATAAACGAAAAAACAATCAGCAATAGCCATTCTAGCGGTTTAAATGAAGCATAAGCTCTATTTTTATAAATAAAAATAGAGCTTATGATGGTAAATACAAGTGCAGCAAAAAGGGAAAGATAGTGAACACCGTCTGGATTACCAATACTTAAACCGATAAGAATAATTAAAGCTGTTACTGTAAGCAGTAAAATACTTTTTTTATTCTTCATCATTGTTATTCTCCTACTTGTTCAATCTGTTCAATTTTTTTATTTAGTTCTAATTCATATTGCTTGCGATTTAATGAAGCGATTGTATCTAGAATTAATCCACAGACGAAAGATAAAACACCTAACACCATCAATCCAGTTGCTAAGATAGATGAAGGTACTTTGGTAATAAAGCCTGTATCAAAAAATTCATAAAGTACCGGAGCACCAACAGCTAATCCTGCGACAATAAACAACACTGTCCAAATGGAGAAGAACTGAAGCGGCTTGTACTCTTTAAATAACGTAAAAATCATTCGTAACACTTTAAATCCATCAGAGAACGTATTAAGTTTCGATTCGCTGCCTTCAGGTCGATCGCGATAATCGATCGCGATTTCTTTTAGGCGGAATCGTTTATCTAACGCGTGAAGACTCATTTCTGTTTCAATCTCAAATCCTGGGCTCATCACAGGAATTGATTTTACAAATAATTTATCGTACGCACGATAACCTGTCATGATATCTTTAATGTTACTTTTGTACAGGCCGTTAATTAAAGAACGTACTAAGTTGTTACCAAAATTATGGAAAGCACGTTTGTTTTCTTCGAGATACGTTCCGTTTGATAAACGATCTCCAATGACCATGTTAGCTTCTCGATTTCTGATAGGCTCAATTAACTGATGAACAAATTCTGCAGGATACGTATCATCCCCATCTACCATGACATAGCAATCTGCATCAATTTCTTGGAACATTGAGCGTACAACGTTTCCTTTTCCTTGCTTGAATTCTTTTTTGACGATTGCGCCGTGTTCAAGTGCAATTTCACTTGTACGATCTTTTGAATTGTTGTCGTATACATAAATATCTGCACTAGGCAGTTCGCGTTTGAAATCGTCAATTACTTTTCCAATTGTTACTTCCTCGTTATAACAAGGAATTAAAACTGCGACTTTCATTTTTCCACCTCATCAAAAAAAATTGTTGGGAGCTGTTCAGCAATTACATCTACTGTGTAGCGGTTTGCTGTTTGTAACGCCTGTTGAGACATTTGCTGTTTCACATCTTCAGGAAGATTAATAAAAGCCTGTAGCTGTGAAGCTAGTTCGTCTACATTTTTAGGCTCAAAGAATAGACCATTCTTTCCGTCTATAATGTAATCTTTTAGACCACCAATCTGACTCCCAATTACGGGTGCTCCGCAAGCCATAGCTTCGAGGCCGACTAAGCCCAAACTTTCTCCTTTTCTTACGGTCGGAAACACGAATGCTTCAATCGCATTATATACGTAAGCAAGAGAGGACTGAGGAAGCAGAGGGAAATGGATGACTTTTTCCTCTAGACCTAGAGTCTGGATCATTTCCTTAAATGCAGCTTCGTCTTTTCCGCTTCCAACGTATAGGTATTTGTAAGAAGTGGGCGTTTGTTGTTCAGCTTTTGCAATTGCTTGAAGGTAGTATTCCCATCCTTTACCCACATCAATGCGGCTTACACATCCAATATAACGGATAGTAGGGTCCAAATTTAGTTCTTGATAAGCTTTGCTTTTATCTGCATAAGGATGAAACAGATCTTTATTCACTCCTCCGCTTGGAAAAATATAGATTGGGTTATGCACCTTATATTTCTCTTCAACGAGCCCTTTATAGTAGGGAGAAGGAGTAATAATTTTAGTGGAATGGTGCAATAAGTCATTTACTCTAGGCTGATATTTTTCCTGTGAAGCTACTTCAGGTACAACATCTGAACCATGCACGTTTGTCACAATCTTCACATTCTTCTTTAGCTTTTTGAGAATCAGCAGCGGAAGAGCATTATGAGATGCATAATGTACGTAAAGATAGTCGTAGTTTTTTGTTAAGCCCGTCACAATGACATTAGCATAATGAGAAGCATAGCTAAAAAGCTTGCTCAATTTGCTTGTCTTTTTTTGCATGACAATTTTATCAACTTGAATACCATGTTGAACTAAAATTTTTTCAGTGTTTTGAACAAATACACCATAGCTCGGGAATTGTTCAGAAGGATACATATTTGAAATCAACAAAATTTTCATGATTGTTTCACACCTATTTTTCTTTATTAGTTTATGATAATGACAACGGGTGTTCATTTAAATAGAGCTTACATGTATCATCTTACTATTAAGTTGAGCGATTTCATTGATAAACATGCAAAAATGGGTTGCATATCGTCAACATCACAATATTATAGCACACCTACTTTTTAAAATGCGAAAGTTTATCGGACACTTCTAAAACGATAGATAAAGCAGTAAAGAAGATGATTTTCACATCATCATAATCACACGAAAAAAGCGAACGCTATTCGTTCGCTTTATGTCACTTATTTCACTTCAACGCTTACCCCAAAATGGTCGGAAACAACGGGATAATGTATGCCGTTAAAAACCACAGTTGACGACTGAATATCCTGCGCATGACTCGACAGAATTAGATCAAGGCGCAGCGCACGTTCATTATCATCCCATCCAGCAATATTACCTTGAACTGTAATACCGCTGTCTTTTTTATTTGATAGAGTATACGTATCATAGAGGCCTTGGCTCATCAGGTAGTCGTAACCTTCATTTTGTCTATGAGCGTCATTATTAAAGTCTCCAAGTAAGAAAAATGGGTTATCTTTGTGTACATGAGCTAGCAGCGTATCAACTTGCTGCTTGAATGGCTCTTCCTCGTCATCCCACCAGCCAAGATGACAAGAATAAAAAGTAAGGAGTTCTTTTTCATATTCGATTGTTGCTCCAACAATTCTTCTCGTTTTCCAATAGTCAATATTTGACGTTTGCGAAACAAAAAATGAATGCTCTTCAATAATCGGGTGTTTCGTTAAAATGGCAATTCCTTCTTCATACACTTCATAGCCTATATGAGATAAATCCCATACCAATTGATAGTCTTCACCTTGCTTACCCAGTTCTTTTGCTAAAAGCCAAGCGTAATTATCGCTGCGAATGTAGTCATATACATAAGGTGCGTCTATTTTTTGGCTTACTTCCTGTAAAGCAATGACATCATATTTTTCTTTTTTAATTACTTCAGCTAGACAAGATAACTTGTCTAGCTGATTTTCCTCTTGCCAAGAGTGGCAATTTAACGTTAATAGCTTCATTATGTTAAGCTCCTAACAAATCTTGAATGTCGGATTTCAAAACATCCGCTTTAGGTCCATAAATAGCTTGTACCCCTTTATCTTTCAAGATTAAACCAAGGGCTCCGTTTTGTTTCCATTCACTTTCTCCTGCAACGGCATGTATATCTTTTACCGTTACACGTAAGCGAGTCATACAAGCATCAACGTCTTCAATATTGTTTTCTCCACCAAGCAGTCCAATAATGACTGGGGCAAGCGAATCATTTTTCACCTGCTTGCTGCTTGTTGCAGTTGTTTCTTCATCGATATAGTTTCCGTTACGTCCCGGCGTTGGGAAGTTAAAACGTTTGATTAAGAAGTTTGCCACTCCAAAATTTAAGCCAAAGAATACAAGGCAGGCGATGACAAAGTTCATTAAGTCAGCCCATAGTCCGGCTTTGATAATCATTGGTGTACGTGTTAATAGTTCAATTACGCCAAATGAGTGTACGCGAACATGAACAATATCAACAATGGCAAAAGCCAGTCCCGTCATAATGGCGTATACGACGTATAGAAGAGGTGCCGCGAACATGAACATAAATTCAATCGGTTCTGTTACGCCTGTTAAGAAAACAGCTAGTCCAGCTGAAAAGAACATTGAACGATATTTCGAACGTTTGTCAGGATCTACGTTGCGATACATTGCTAAAGCGATTCCAATTAATGACGCACAAGATAAAATCATCTGTCCTACTTTAAATCGTGCAGGTGTAACGTCATGTAAGAGCTGCTTGTAGCTGTCCATATCTCCTGCAGCACGGAAGTTATTTAAGTCTGCAATCCAAGCAAGCCACAAAGGATCTTGACCGGCAACAGTGGAACCTGCTCCAGAACCCGTTAAAATTTTGTACGTACCGCCTAGCTCCGTATAGTTCATAGGAACTGTCAGCATATGATGAAGACCAAACGGAAGAAGGAGACGCTCTAATGCTCCGAAAATAAATGGTGCCAGAATAGGAGCTGTATCTCTAGATGTTGCAATCCACTGTCCGAAGCTGTTTAGGGAACCTTGGATGAACGGCCACACAATGGATAAAAGCAGTGCCGTTACAACTGAACCACCGATGACTACAAACGGTACGAAGCGCTTGCCGTTAAAAAACGAAAGGGCTTCAGGCAATTTATCATAATTGTAATATTTGTTGAATAAATTTGCGCCTAAGAAACCAGCGATAATTCCTACGAATACTCCCATGTTAAGAGCGGGAGATCCTAAAATAGATGTGAAGTAGTCTTTTACAACTAATTCTTGTCCAAACAGTGATTGAACCGTTGCTTTTGAATCTGAGAGCATTTCTGCTTTAACTCCAAAAATGGCTCCTGTAATTCGATTAATAAGAATGAATGCAATGAGTGCAGCAAATGCACCGCCAGCACGTTCCTTTGCCCAAGATCCCCCGATGGCAACAGCGAACAAGATGTGAAGATTTGTAATGATACCCCATCCTATATCTTCCATCACTCGTGCAATTGTTTGTACAGCAGTGATGTCTCCCCCAGTCATTGCAACTAGTTTTCCAAGTGAAATCATAATACCAGCTGCGGGCATAACCGCTACTACTACTAATAAAGCCTTACCAAACTTCTGCCAAAAATCAAATGAAAAGAACTTCTTCATAGTTTTTCCCCTTCCCCTATGTATGGGTTTTCATTTTATTTTTTGATAAACTATATTTTTAAGACAGTGCAACCGTTTGCATAAACCTATTGTAATAAAAGGGCTTTCATAATGCAATACTGTAATTTCTCTTTTTTTGAAAAATTTATTCATAAATTATAAATGATGAAAAAATTTTTATGATAAAGTGAACAATATCAACGGTATTTTAACATGGTGGGATGTAATAAAAGCATTTAAGTAATGGCATAAAGATAGGTACAGAGGAGGATAATATGAAAAAAGAAGAGCTACAAGCGATTATTTTTGATTTAGACGGTGTTATTGCAGATACAATACATTTATATTATAGAGCAAATAAAAAAGTAGCAGATCAACTTAACGTTTCGTTTTCTGAAGAACTAAATCAACGGCTGCAGGGAATCAGCCGGATGAGAACTGTAGAGGTCATTGCTGCGCAAGGCAATGTACACCTGACAGTGGAACAAAAAGAAGAGCTTGCTTATGAAAAGAATAAGCATTATCAGGCTTTAATAAGAGAAATGACAGAAGATCATTTACTTCCAGGCATTAAAATGTTGTTAGAAGATTGTAAAAAACAAGGCATTAAAATGGGAATTGCTTCTTCTAGTTCGAATGCAAATACTGTAATAGATGCGCTAGGAATACGCTCTTTTTTTGATTGTATTGTGGATGTGAGGAAAATCAAGAAGGGAAAACCAGATCCAGAAATATTTTTGACAGCTGCCGATCAATTAAAAGTAAAACCCGATGCATGTGTGGCAATAGAAGATGGAGAGGCAGGTATAAAAGCTATTAATCAAACAGATATGGTTTCAATCGGCGTTGGTAAGCATCTGAGGGAAGAGGATGTGAATTTTCGCGTATATTCAACAGCTGATTTGCATGTAAAGACGATCAAAGAGGTTTTCGAAAAAGCAAGAAAAGGAACAGATTATAACAGCGCGTATACAAAAAATTAGTAAATCTTTTACATGCAAGTAGCAAAGCGCTAAAAAACATATGCTAGAATAAAATAAGAGAGCAAAGATACATAGGAAGGGGTACATCATGATTAAATGTATTGCGATCGATATGGATGGAACGCTAGTAAATAGTGAACAAGTTGTAAGTAAGGAAAATGCCCAAGCGATTAAGACAGCTCAAAAGGCAGGGGTGGAAGTTGTTGTTGCTACGGGACGTTCTTATGAAGAAGCGCGTTATGTTTTAGAAGAAGCAGGACTTCATACATATTTAATTTGTGCAAACGGAGCAGAGCTTCGCAATCCACAAGGGGAAAAACAATATTCAGTAGGCATGACGATGGAAGCTATTCGTGAAGTAGAAGATATTTTTAAGGAGTTTCAGCTGTACTTTGAAGTCTATACAAGTGAAGGTACGTATTCAAATGACTATAAAAAAGCTTTGTCCGTATTAATGGATATTTATTTAAGTGCTAGCTTAAAAGATAATTATGAAAAATCGTTAGAAGCGGCAAAAGAGCGTTTCAATAGCGGCAGAGTAAAGCTTATTGAAGAGTATGAAGCGCTGTTTCAAGATCCAAACAAGGACATTTATAAGCTGCTTGCTTTCTCTTTTGATGAAGAAAAGTTAGAGCAGGCAAAAGTAGAACTTGTGAAGTTAGATTCTATTGCAGTCAGTGCATCTGGTAAAGAAAATATTGAAATAAATGATGAAAATGCTCAAAAAGGAATTGCGGTTACATCATTTGTTCAAGAACGCCATATTTCTTTAGAAGAAACGATGGCTATTGGAGACAATTATAACGACGTATCGATGTTTCAGCGAGTTGGACGTGCCGTAGCGATGGGAAATGCCCCTCAAGAAATTAAAGAGTTTGCCCATATCGTAACAGGAACAAATGACGAGCACGGCGTAGCTCAAGCTATCTTAAATGCGCTTGAAACAGTCAAACAATAAGCAAAATAGAAAAGCATGCCTTTAGGCATGCTTTTAGTTTGTTACTTTTTCTTTGTTACGACGGTATGCACCGTGATTTGTTGGTCCGACATATTGATTTAAAGCAAATGAATGGCGAATTGCTTCTGTAATAAACTCTTTTGCTGTATAAATAGCTTGTTTGACGTCACTGCCTTTTGCCAATTCAGCAGCAATCGCAGCTGAGTATGTGCATCCAGCACCATGTGTAAATGTCGTTTCAATACGTTCAGACTCTAAGATCTCAAATGTCTTTCCATCATAAAGCAAATCGATTGCTTTTTCGTGTGCTAATTTACTTCCACCTTTAATCAATACATATTTGGCACCAAGTTCAGAAATTTTCACGGCTGCTTCTTTCATTTGATCAACCGTTTTGATAGGGCCAAGTCCGCTTAATTGACTAGCTTCAAATAAGTTAGGCGTTACGACTGTTGCTTTTGGAACTAGTACATCACGCAAGCTGACAGTTGTTTCCGGATGAAGCGCTTCGTCTTCTCCTTTACATACCATCACAGGATCTACTACAACATTTTTTAAATCGTATTCTTCAATTGTTTTTGCCGCTAGTTCAATAATTTCCACTGAGCCAAGCATACCCGTTTTTAGAGCTTGTACGCCTACGCCTTTTACAATTGTTTTCAGCTGCTGTTCAACAGTGGAAGGTTGTTGTGGAAATACGTTATGAGACCAGCTGTTATCGGGATCCATTGTTACAATTGTTGTTAAAGCTGTCATTCCGTAAACACCAAGTTCTTGGAATGTTTTTAAATCCGCTTGAATGCCAGCTCCGCCGCTGCTATCAGAACCAGCAATGGTTAATGCTTTATTCATTGTCATAAAAAATCCTCCCGTATTTTAAGTTCATAGAGAAAATAGAGTAAAATTTCTACCGGGCGGCTTTTAGTTGCCCAATGTGTTTTAGATAAATTTCTTCCATTCACTTTTTCTTCTATTTTATCGCTTTTAATGTAGATATTCAATTTCTAAAAACTGTATGAATCCTACGTGTAATTTAGAATTATCATGACTGACTGTGAAGCATGAGTTAAATGAACGTTAGCGAATGAGATATAAGGTGGTTTGAACATTTACTTTACATAAACTTAAGAGTAACCACCTTCACAAGTAATCGCATGCTAAAAAACCTCTTATTAAAAGGCTTTTTACCTTATTGTACAAGCACTCTTTTTCTTAATGAATAAAATGAATAGAAACTTAAGAAAGGGTGATTCACATAAAAAAACATTATAATCATGACAGTTATAAAGATGCCCCGGATTCTTCTAATCAATCACAACTTCAAAAGAGAAATCACAAAGACTGTTATATGAAATCGAATTTAATGAGCGATAACTTCAAAACTGTTAAGACAGGTACTTTAAATGTTTGTATAATCGTATTACCAGGAGCTAAAGTTGATCGAAACTCTAAAGATAATCCGTCTACAGTTCCCAACCGTGTAAAAAGAGACATAGCGGCTGCTAATAGGATATGGAAACAATATGAGAAAAACCAATTAATCCAGGGGGTTACATTTACTATTACACGTTCATTTGTTTTTTTGGAAAACATCAGTGGCATTGTAAGTAATGCGGAAAATTTTCCAATTAGAGGAGCTAGTCATCTTACAATGGTACAAGCAATGCTTGAAACTGGCCGAAAAGTTTGTCAAGACGCTGATGTATACGTATTTTATATGAATGGAAATAGATTTGGGCCTGTTAATTTTGACTATTCATCGACTCTTGCTGTAACTTATAACTCTTTTCCACTTGTGATTATGACAAATGCAAGTACAGATGAGTATCTTCTTGCACATGAATTAGGTCACTTTATGTTTATTACGAATCGGTTTAACGAGACAGATGATCCTGAACCATTTCATGAATTAGATGGTAATCATAATAGAACGCCTAGCAACCTTATGTTTCCTACTCCTGAGTTCTGGCCAATGGTACCGGAGATTACCGGTGAACAGATACACAAAGCTTTAAATAGTCGTGTTTTTTACAGCTAATTGCTGTTTATTTAAAATAAAAACGCCCTTAACAGAGGGTTAAGGACGTTTTTTACTATCTATTAAATAGAAGCTAATTCTTTTTCAAGAGCTACGTCTACTGATACATAATCATAACCTAAATCATGTGCAACTGCTTCGTACGTAATAGCTCCGTTTGCAACGTTCACTCCTAATTTTAACGCTTCGTTTTGAGCGATTGCTTTGTGAACACCTTTAGAAGCAATTTGAAGTGCGTAAGGTACCGTTACATTTGTTAAAGCAATCGTTGATGTGCGTGGAACTGCTCCTGGCATGTTCGCAACTGCATAGTGTACAACACCGTGCTTTTCATAAGTAGGCTGATCGTGTGTTGTAATGTGGTCAATTGTTTCAACGATACCACCTTGGTCGATTGCTACGTCAACAATAACAGAACCTGGCTTCATGGTTTTCACCATTTCTTCTGTTACGAGTTTTGGAGCTTTTGCACCTGGGATTAATACTGCACCAATCACTAAATCTGACTCTGCTACTGCATCCGCAATGTTATAGGGATTTGACACTAGCGTATTGATTTGGTTGCCAAAGATATCGTCTAATTGACGTAGGCGTTCAGGACTTAAATCAATAATTGTTACATCAGCACCGAGGCCGATTGCGATTTTTGCAGCATTTGTACCAACACCGCCGCCTCCAATAATCGTTACTTTTCCGCGGCTAACTCCAGGAACACCCGCTAATAAAATTCCTTTTCCGCCGTTTGATTTTTGAAGGAATTGTGCACCAATTTGAGCAGCCATACGTCCTGCTACTTCGCTCATAGGTGTTAATAGAGGCAATGTACGATTGACTGCCACTGTTTCATAAGCAATAGCCGTTACACCGCTATCTTTTAATGCTTTTGCCAGTGCTGGTTCAGCTGCTAAGTGAAGGTAAGTGAATAAGATAAGACCTGGTCTAAAATAGCCGTATTCACTTGCTAATGGTTCTTTTACTTTCATGACCATTTCAGCTTGTGCCCACACGTCAGCTGCTGTCTCAACAATTTCAGCTCCGGCTTTTACATAATCTTCGTTTGTGAAGTTACTTCCAATACCCGCTTCATTTTCAATTAATACACGATGACCTGTACCAACAAATGATGCTACGCCTGCTGGTGTAATCGCTACTCGGTTTTCGTTGTTTTTGATTTCTTTTGGTACGCCAATAATCATGATTAATTTCCCCCTTGGTCGTTTGTGTATCTTTAGTATAAAGAAAGTTTTGTGAAATTTCTTTGTCTAGAAAGAAGAATTGAAGAAGCGGTTTTTGTTTAAACACACAAATGTAACCGCTTACTTATCAGAATTTTTAATTTTGTGTCAGGTTATCTAACATTGCTAAGGGAAGAAAACATAAAAAAAGAGCTATTTATTTATCGGAAAATAAATAAATAGCTTTCTGTTAAAAAATATAACATTATCTGTTATTTTTTATATTTCATTAACTTAATATCAATATAAAGAGTCATTTTTTGATTAACATCCTTTAAGTTGATATCACCAATCTCTGAAATTCGCTTTAATCGATAGCTAAGTGTATTCATATGCACATTTAATTCTTTGGCTGCTTCATTAATATTGTTATCATTATTTAAAAATACTTCAAGAGTCTCCACCAAGTTACTGTTATGACGAAGGTCATAATCAGTTAGCTTCTTTAAAGAATGGTTTTCAAATTGATCTTGAACGCGCTTGTCTAAAATAACATCTAGAAATTGATAAATACCTAATTCTTGATAGTTAATAATCTCTTTTGTTTCTTCTGGAAACTTACTTTTCATATCTAATACGTTCAAAGCTTCTTTATAGCTTTTTTCGATATGATCGTGCGATGAATAAATACTGCTGCAGCTGGCTTTAATTTGAGTAACATCAAAGCGTTCATGCATGTTTCCTCTAAAATAGTCTACAAAATCTCGCTGTTCATCAAGAGGATTTTCAACCGCATCCAAAGAAAGCAGTAAGATTAAATCATTGCAATCAATCGTATAAAGAACGATTTTTAAGCGGTGCATTGTTTTCAACATATACGAAATTTGGCGTTCAGCTTCAGGCGTAATATCTTCTTGGAAGCGGAAGATAGCAATGGAAAACGCTGATGGAGCCGTAATTTGAGCTTCATAAAACGCTTCTGAAATTTCTTGGCGAGACTTAATGTGGCCAGTTAATAATTTCCAGAAAAATTCCTGTGAGCGCTCCTCTCGTTTGTATTTTCGAATTTGAAGCTGCAGCAATTTGTTTTTTAATACATTCGCAGCTTTTTTTAATAGCTCCACTTCTTCATCGCCTAAGGCTTTCTCAATTTCCACAGCCCAAATGAATCCTAGAACTTCTTCATTTTTCCAGATAGAAATGGCTATACGATCTCCAAGCCCGATTTCATTTATATTTTTCACACGCACAGGTTCATTTGTCTCAAGCAGTTTCGGAATAATGCCTTCTTTCCATAAGTTGTTAATGACTTTTTCCGGAACTCTTCTTCCAATAATCGTAGCAATACGCGCTTGGTCCGTTCTTTCATCATGGGTGCTGTAAGCTAGTAAGCGATGATTAGCATCTTCAATCGTAATAGGGCAGTTCAATACCTCGCTAATGCGATCAGCAAATTCTTCAAGCGTATCAAAATTTTCTTTGAACGGATCTTTGATTGGTTTTGTCATATATAAAATCCCTCTTCATAAAACAAAATAAGTACTAGTGCAGCTTTTTTAGCTGCAGTAAATATAGTAAAACGGTAACAACCGTGTTGATCATCAATTCATTGAAATGATTAACTGCTTAATATTTTAACAAAAGTAATTGTTTAAGAAAATGTTAAAATGCGTCTAAAGGTAGTTAAGAATGTACGGATGATTAGTAACTGCGTTCATTTCACTTATTTTATCGAAATTTTCTTCAAAATAATCAATGTTCGGTGAGCATGATTCTTTTCAAATGTGTATAATAAAACGTATGATTATGGTTATATCAAACTTGAATCTGTAACTTTCTTTATGATATGTTCAGTTACGATTAGGTTGACCAATTCATATTACACATGAAGGGAAGAATTTAACATGGCAAAACAACAAATCGGTGTTATCGGTTTAGCGGTTATGGGGAAAAACTTGGCGCTAAACATTGAGAGCAGAGGCTATTCTGTTTCAGTTTATAACCGCTCTCCTGAAAAGACAGAAGAGTTCCTAAAAACAGAAGCAGAAGGTAAAAATTTTGCAGGTACATACAGTGTGGAAGAGTTTATTAATTCTCTTGAAAAACCGCGTAAAATTTTATTAATGGTTAAAGCTGGTGCTGCTACAGATGCAACAATTGATTCGTTAAAACCATACTTAGAAAAAGGCGACATTTTAATCGATGGCGGAAATACATTCTTCCAGGATACAATTCGTCGTAACAAAGAGCTAGAAGAATTAGGTATCCATTTCATCGGTACAGGCGTATCCGGCGGAGAAGAAGGCGCATTAAAAGGACCTTCAATCATGCCTGGCGGACAAAAAGAAGCATATGAACTTGTAAAACCAATCTTAACAGCTATTTCAGCGAAAGTTGAAGGCGATGATTGCTGCACATACATTGGACCAAATGGTGCAGGTCACTACGTAAAAATGGTTCATAACGGCATCGAGTATGGCGATATGCAGTTAATTTGTGAAGCATACTTCATCATGAAAAACGTATTAGGCTTAGAAACAGATGAATTACATGAAGTATTTGCTGAATGGAATAAAGGCGAGCTAGATAGCTACTTAATTGAAATCACAGCTGATATCTTTACGAAAAAAGATGAAGAAACAGGTAAAGCACTTGTAGACGTTATTTTAGATACTGCAGGTCAAAAAGGTACAGGTAAATGGACAAGCCAAAGTGCGCTTGATTTAGGTGTACCACTACCAATCATTACGGAATCTGTATTTGCACGCTTTATTTCAGCTATGAAAGAAGAACGTGTAAAAGCAAGCAAAGTATTGAGCGGTCCAAATGCAGCTGCATTTGAAGGCGATAAAACCGAATTAGTAGAAGCAATTCGTAAAGCATTGTACATGAGTAAAATTTGTTCATATGCGCAAGGGTTTGCTCAAATGAAAGCAGCTTCTGAAGAATATGACTGGAATTTACAGTACGGTGATATTGCGATGATCTTCCGCGGTGGTTGTATCATCCGTGCACAATTCTTACAAAAAATTAAAGAAGCTTACGATCGCGATGCAGATCTAACAAACTTATTGTTAGACCCATACTTCAAGGATATCGTAGAAGGCTATCAGTCGGCTCTTCGTGAAGTTATTTCAATTGCGGTTAAACAAGGTATTCCTGTACCAAGTTTCTCAAGTGCATTAGCTTACTATGACAGCTACCGTACAGAAACGCTACCAGCGAACCTTTTACAAGCGCAACGTGACTACTTCGGAGCTCACACATATCAACGTGTTGATAAAGAGGGCGTATTCCATACTGAGTGGTTAAAATAAAAAACAAGAAAAGCAGCTGTATACTACAGCTGCTTTTTTTATTTACTCTTTAGGTGAGAAGTTGTCTTCTCCGACTGGCCACCAGTGGAAACCGTCTTCAGCAAGCAATGCGTCTGATTCTTTTGGTCCCATTGAACCTGATTCGTAGTTCGGGAAGTTTTGTGCTTTTGTGCTTTCCCATGCTTCTGAGATAGTATCAACAAATTTCCAAGAAAGGGCTACTTCATCCCAGTGAGTAAAGTTCGTTGCATCTCCAAGCATGCAATCATAAATAAGGCGTTCATAAGCTTCCGGTGTATTCATTTTATCTCCACAGTTATTGCAATAGTTCAAGTTAATCGGTGTGGATGATGTGGCACCTGGCGTTTTACGCGCGTTCAAGTGAAGCGTAATGCCTTCTTCCGGTTGGATATGAATGACAAGCAAGTTTGGATGAATTTCTTTATCTTTATTGAAGTACAGGTTCATTGGTAAGTCTTTGAACTGTACAACAATTGTCGTTGCTTTTTCTTTCATGCGTTTACCTGTACGGATATAAATCGGTACGCCAGCCCATCTGAAGTTATCAATCATAAGCTTACCAGATACAAATGTAGCGGTATTAGACTCAGGATCAACCGAGTTTCCTTCGCGATAGCCGATAACTTCTTCTCCTTCAAGTACACCTTTGCCGTATTGACCTCGTACAAAATAATCATCTACTTCATCCACTGATAAAGAGCGAAGAGCACGCAATACTTTTACTTTTTCACTGCGAATTTCTTCCGGTGTTAATTTAATCGGCGGTTCCATTGCAAGTAGGGCCACCATTTGAAGCATATGGTTTTGTACCATATCTCGAAGGGCACCTGAAGATTCATAGTAACGGCCACGGTCTTCTACACCAAGCGTCTCACTAGACGTAATTTGGATGTTTGAAATGTATTGGTTGTTCCACATCGGTTCAAATAGAGCATTTGCAAAACGGATAACTTCGATATTTTGCACCATTTCTTTACCGAGATAGTGGTCGATACGATAAATTTGATCTTCCTTAAATGCATGGCGAATTTGTTCATTTAATTCTTTAGCAGAAGGATAATCATGGCCAAACGGCTTTTCAATGACTAGGCGGCTCCAGCCTTCTGTTTGTGTTAAACCTTCATTTTTTAAATTCGAAGCAATCGTTCCGAAAAATTCAGGTGCCATTGCTAGATAGAAAATACGATTTCCAGGCACGTTGTATTGCTCATCAAGGCTTTCTGTTAGGCTTTTTAATTCTTGATAAGAAGCGACATCTGTTACGTCAAACGGTTGGTAATAAAAATGTGAAGCAAACTTTTCAATGTCAGCGTCACTGTTTTTGAAACTGCTCACTGATTTTTTTACATTTTCGCGTAATTCGTCATTAGTCCAAGGTCTTCTTGCGACACCAACAACAGCGAAATCTTCCGATAGTTTGTTCGCTTTATATAAGCGGAAAATAGAGGGGAATAACTTACGTTTTGCTAAATCACCTGTAGCGCCAAAAATTACGATAATGGATTTTGGTTGTACATTTGTCATTACTTCTAGGACCTCACTTTGTCGTAGTTACGTTCAATTTTTTTCCGCTTTAACAGACAACACTTAAATGAAATCTGGGGATTCATTGCCCGTTAAACTCGGCCTTTATAAACAAACGAATGATTGCTTGTTTACCTTTTCCTTTATGTATAGAACTACTAATAAATTGTAACGATTTTAAAGGGTTAACGCAAATAGATTAAAACAATTTGTAGTTATTATTCCATGTTTTTAACAAGTTTAAAAGTATTTTGTTTCGAATACGGAGAAAAAGCTACCGTTATTTTAACAGTAGCTTTTCTCATTTATTTATATTGATACAGGGAACCGATAGATTTTTTTGTTGAAAATGGCAGCTCAGGGCTATCGGCAATGATAAAAATAGGACAGTGCATTAAAAGTGGATGTTTTTCGAAAAAGGAAGCATCAGCGTGATAGATAGACGATAGAATAACAGGGAGCTGTTCTAAAAAGTGAAGGTAGCGTGTAATGGTTTCATCTGTTGATGTATGCGCACCGATGTAATAATACACAGTAAGGGAATAAAAACCTTTATCGAAGACGAAGGATGCTAAATATTCGTTCCGCTCTTTTTGCATATGATCGTAGGCAAATTCAATGCCGATTTGAATGGAAGGAACAGAAGTGTGTTGACCTGGGAAAACGGTGTATTTTCTTGGTATCATTGGTTCAACGGGTGTAACACCCAGGCTGTAGGTTACGTCTATTTGGTGGGGATTGCTGATGATCATATGGAATCCCTCCTTTAATATAAAAATACACTCTTTATAAGTGTATACAAAGTTTCATTGAACATGACAATATTAAAATATGCCCAGGCTCTCAGCGTATTTAAAGCAGGCAACGTTTGAGCAGGCGGCAGAGTTTACGATAAAATAACAAAAAAGATTATTATGAGGTGATAAGCAATGAGTATTTTAAAAAATGACTGGGCTCCTTTATTAGAAGAAGAATTTCAAAAAGACTATTACATACAGCTTCGAGAATTTTTAGTGGATGAATATAATCACCACACCATTTATCCTGATAAATATGATATTTTTAACGCTTTACACTATACGGATTATAAAAATGTAAAAGTTGTCATATTGGGACAAGATCCTTATCATGGACCAAATCAAGCGCATGGACTGAGCTTCTCTGTTCAACCAGGAGTCAAAACACCGCCTTCTTTAGTGAATATTTACAAAGAGCTGAAAAATGAAATGGACTATCACATTCCGAATAACGGTTATTTAGTCAAATGGGCAGAACAAGGTGTTCTTTTGCTTAACACTGTTTTGACGGTTAGAAGAGGGGAAGCGAATTCTCACAAAGGAAAAGGATGGGAACAGCTGACGGACCGCATTATTGAATTAGTGGCACAAAAAGAGGAGCCGGTCGTGTTTTTGCTGTGGGGCAAACATGCACAAGCTAAAAAAGAGCTCATTCATCATTCACACCATTTAATTTTGGAAAGCCCGCATCCTAGCCCATTTTCAGCTAATCGAGGCTTTTTTGGCAATAATCATTTTCAACGAGCAAATGAGTTTTTGCTCCAACACGGACGTCAATCCATCGATTGGCAAATTGATGATGTGTAAAAGTGAGCATTTCATGAAGATTAGCTTCAGACATAGCCTCCTATTTCATCTTTTGATAAAATAGCTGTATAAAGTCATATTGAATGTAAGATGAGGTGTCTACATGGATATAAAAATGGCGCAGCTCCTTGATAAAATTAGTGCAGAAGTACAAAAAGCGAAGCACCATTCGAATAGTGGGAACGTTCGAGATCAATTGGTTGCTATCAAAGCACTGTGTGAGCTTGCATTAGATCAAAATGAAGAGGTTTCAGCATCGAAACCTGTCTCGGTTTCAAAACCTGTTGTCATGTCTTCACCGGAAATTATGCAATCGCCTGAGATTATGCAGCAACAGATTATTCAGTCATCCAAACCTAATTTTGAAGGAACGAAATTGAAATCAGATGATGCAAACGGCGATAGTTTGTTTGATTTCTAAAGTGAGGAGAAAAACATGAAACTATTTTTAATAATCGGTGCAATCAATGCGATGTTAGCGGTTGCTCTTGGTGCCTTTGGAGCACACGGGTTAGAAGGGAAAATCTCAGAGAAGTATTTAGAGGTATGGAAAACAGGAGTGCAGTACCAAATGTTCCATGCAATGGGGCTGTTCGTTATTGCGTTTTTATTAAGCAAATTTCCTCAGTCTTCTTTGTTAACAGCTTCGGGCTGGATTATGTTTGCAGGGATTGTGCTGTTTTCAGGCAGTCTCTATGTATTAAGTACGTCCGGTATTAAAGTTCTTGGCGCGATTACTCCCCTAGGTGGAGTTGCTTTTATTGTAGCCTGGATTTTAATTGTTGTTGCAGCTGTAAAATGGCTATAAAAAAACCCCTGAAAAGGGGTTTTTTTAACGCGGAGAATAATTGCTCAACTGTTGGCCTCCACCGCCAAATGGATAATTGTATTTAATTTCTTCATCGAAGGTAATGTAATCAAGATAAACCATAAGCAGTACATAGCGCGTTCCAGTCTGTGGATCGCTTAAAATGATATGATCGCGTCCGGCCGCTTCAATAATACCTCTAAAGACCTTCGCGTTCCACTGCGTATTATTTTCAAACGTCATATATACAGTCGCTATTTTTCCTCGATTTAAACGTAAAATATTTTCAATATATGATTCTTCAATAGGCAGTTGATTTGGGTCTTGCGGGGCACCACTGCCTCCAGAAGAGGTAGGGGGTGGCCCTCCTTGGCTTTGCCCTTGAACCTGCGGCTGGCCGCCTGGCTGGGGCTGCTGCGGCTGAGGCATATAATAAGGGTAGTTTGGACTCATATAAGGATTTTGCATATATTGCTGTTGCGGTTGATTAGACTTTGGTTTTTTCATAGGAACCTCCTTCAAACAAAAAGAAATTAGTAAACTCCTGGACAATCAGCTTGAGTTGGTGCAAAGAAACAGTGAGATTTAAATCGTCCTGTGTTATTTTGGTTATACCATTGAGCAGGACAGTCGCCGCTGGGCTTGAAAAACCACAGTGAGTTTTCCGCGGGGTTAAAACGTTCCCCTCTTAATACACGTCGTGCAAGTGTAATTTCAGACTGGCGGGCACGCTGATAAAAGTAGCCTTTTTGAGTTGCTTCAAATCCGCCTGGGTTTTGAAATACCATCTGACGAATGGTTCTTATATTTCTAAAATCCAAACAGGGAGCTTTAGCGCGGTTCACGCCTACATTTCCTACCAGTAACATCCCTTGTTTTCCTTCACTTTCAGCTTCAGCTCGAATGAGTCTGGCTAGGAGCTTAACATCTTCTTCGTTGTGTGCAACGACTGCCATTATCCCACCTCGCTTACTTGTGACACTGTTGTATATATATGGTCCTGTAGATGCGAATATGCCATGGGTAGAAAATAAAAAAACCTGTTTCCAAGTGGAAACAGGTTTTTTATATACTAAATTTTATAAAAGAGATGAACGCTTTTGCAGCTTAGTTTAAACGTGTAAAAAGCGTGCAATAGCTTCTTCTTTTAATAAATTTCCGACAAAGAAGCTGCCAAATTCCCCGTAGCGAGCACTTACTTCGTCAAAACGCATTTCGTATACTAATTTTTTAAATTGAAGAACGTCATCTGCAAAAAGAGTAACGCCCCACTCATAATCATCAAACCCAACAGAACCCGTAATGATTTGCTTTACTTTTCCAGCGTATTGACGTCCAATCATTCCGTGGCTGCGCATTAAGCTGCGTCGTTCTTCCATAGGAAGCATGTACCAATTGTCATTTCCTTGACGACGTTTATCCATTGGATAAAAGCAAACGTGACTAGCTTTTGGTAAAGTTGGATATAGTCTAGCTTGGATTTGAGGATTTTCATAAGGATCCTCCCCAGCAGGTAAGTAGTTGCTTAATTCAACTACTGATACATATGAATAAGTAGGAATGGTAAACTCAGCAAGCTTTGTTTTGTTAAATTCTGTTTCAATTTTATTTAGTTCTTCCATAGTAGGACGAACAAGCATTAGCATAAAATCTGCTTTTTGGCCGACAATGGTATATAAAGCATGACTGCCTTGCTTTTCAGCTTCAGTTCCTTTCCATTTCTCAATCAAACCTAAAAATTCATGGATGGCCGCTTGGCGATCGTCGCTTGATAACTGCTTCCAAGCGCCCCAATCGATTGAACGGAAATCATGAAGTGCATACCAACCGTCTAATGTTTGTGCTGCTTCTGCCATTGCGTTTCACTCCTATTGTCCGATTATGATAAATTCCAATTCTACTATATCATAGTTTGTCCGAAGAACTGGAATGAAAAACCTGTGATTTTGTGACTAAACTTTAAACAATTGTTGCAAAGTAAAAACAGGTTTTATTTTGAGTGTTAGCGGAAAATTAAGAATTAAAAGACTTTTTCGTAATCATGGATTCTTGAAGGACATGCCTTTGATTTTTAAAAAAAGTGGAGTATCCTATTATGAGAAAAGTTTTTTACATATCGAGGAGGATTTACTTTGAGTGATTTATTTACAGGTTTAAAACAAAAAGTATCAGCTAGCGATGTATCAATCGTATTCCCAGAGGGATTAGATGAGCGCGTATTAGGTGCTGTTTCTCGTTTAGCTGCCGACAATATCTTAAAGCCTATCGTTGTTGGAAATAAAGACGCGGTAGCATCAAAAGCAGCAGAATTAAACGTAAAATTAGACGGTGTTGAGGTTTTAGATCCTCAAAGCTACTCTGAATTTGATGAAATGGTGGCAGCATTTGTTGAGCGTCGTAAAGGCAAAGCAACAGAAGAAGATGCTCGCAAAATTTTATTAGATGAAAATTATTTTGGCACAATGCTTGTTCATATGAACAAAGCTGACGGTCTTGTAAGCGGAGCTGCTCATTCTACAGCAGACACGGTGCGACCTGCTCTACAAATTATCAAAACAAGACAAGGTGTTAAGAAAACATCTGGCGTATTTATCATGGTTCGCGGCGATCAAAAATACGTATTTGCTGACTGTGCAATTAATATTTCACCTGACAGCCAAGATTTAGCTGAAATTGCTATCGAAAGTGCTCGTACAGCTGAAATGTTCGATATCGATCCTCGTGTTGCTATGCTAAGCTTCTCAACAAAAGGATCAGCAAAATCTCCGGAAACAGAAAAGGTAGCAAACGCAGTAGAAATTGCAAAAGAATTAGCACCAAGCGTAACATTAGACGGCGAATTCCAATTCGACGCAGCATTTGTTCCCTCTGTAGCTGAAAAGAAAGCACCAGGTTCAGTGATCAAAGGAGATGCAAACGTATTTGTATTCCCAAGCCTTGAAGCAGGTAACATTGGTTACAAAATTGCACAGCGCTTAGGAAACTTCGAAGCAGTAGGTCCAATCTTACAAGGTCTAAACAAACCGGTAAACGATCTATCTCGCGGTTGTAACGAAGAAGATGTGTACAAGCTTGCTTTAATCACAGCTGCTCAAGCACTTTAATAAAAAAACTCCGTCCTAGGGCGGAGTTTTTTTATTCGGCTAATGAACCCAACGCTTTTTCATTGCGGTCATACATGCGCTGCAGCTGCGTCTCAAACAGCATTTGTTCGGTAGCATTTAAAGGCATATTTACAAGAGAAGAGCTCATGCTATTCAGTGTTTGCAATAAAAGCAGCATGACATCAGAAACGGTTAAATCAATCTGTAATAGTTCAGATAGAGAAGCCATTGTATGAGGCTCGATATCTGGGTATGAAAATTTAGTTTCTGTGTTTTGGAGCCCTTTTTTGTAAAACTCTTGAATGAGAGAAGCGCGTTTAGAGCCGCTTCCGTTAACGCATAAGTAAATTTGTACGGCCACACCGCCGCGAACGCGTCGCTGTGAAATGCCTGCAAATTTTTGATTGCGAATGCTCAAATCAAAGCTGCCGGGACAATAGGATCCTACGATTTCCTTCGCTTCAATTGCGGTACCGTAAGATGCAAACATGGCCTTAATCAAATCAAACATGGCTTCATAGCCACGATCAATATCAATTCCTTTTTCTGCATCTGGAAAAATTAAAGAAATGTTTAGAACATCTTGATCAAGTACGACAGCGAGGCCGCCTGAATTGCGGACGATTGTTTTATACCCTTGTTCATGTAAATAAGCTGCACCTTCAGCCAGGTGAGGGAGCTTTGTATCTTGAATGCCTAATACAATCGTATCGTGATGCACCCATGAGCGCATGACAGCTGGAGATTCACCTCTTCCGACGGTTGTACAAAGCGTGTCATCGATGGCAAAAGAATGACGGGCATCAAAATGAGGACCTAGACTGGATTGATCAATAATACGCCAAGCGGGCTGTGCTAAAAGTTTCAAACTATTCTGCTGCATATCTCAAACCCCTTTATAAACAGTAAACGAACATATTATAGCATAAAGGCGTCAGGTCATTGTCTGTAAAATAGAAAAAGAAGAAAGCAGAGCCAAGTTTGACATCCCTCTTTCTTCGTTCGTGTAGCTTATTCAGCCATTTTCTCAAGATTTCCGTTACGATCCATTTTAAACGTAGTAGAAGAACGCTCTTCTTCATCAAATAGAGCTAACTTTCGCGCACGGTTCATGATTTGCATTAATGTTTCATAGTCTTCTTGAATAGTAGTAGCATTAGCTTCGAGATGTTTAATTTGTTTTTCCAACTCTGTGTTTTTCTTAGCTAACTCTGCATTTTCTTGCATCAAGCGTTTGTTTTCGCTTTGCAATGCTTGTAAATTGCTCGCTTGATTTGGCATTGTTTGCAAGAAGCGAATAACATCAGCCATTGAAAGCTCCTCACTGCTGCTTCTTTCTACGTGTGTTTCAGGTAAGCTATATGTTGCTGTAGGCGCAGACATCATTTGTTCCACATGCTCTACAGATGCTGGTGGCGTATATAATAATTTCTTTTTGCCTTGCTCTTGTCCAAGTGCACGCATACGCTGTTTTCGCTGTTTTTTAGCTAGCTGCAGTGCTTTTTCATACTGATGGCGTACAACAGCATTCCATCTGAATCCACATGCTGCTGAAGTTCGATTTAATTCATCTCCAACTTCTTCAAACGCATTCAACTGCGTACTTCCTTCGCGGACATGGCGCAATACTGTTTCAGCTAATAATAAGTCGTTTTCTTCTGTCCAAGCATCTTGTCTATCTTTCACTTTGTTCACTCCTCTATTTTCCATGACTCATAGTAATCATGTTTTGTAGTATCATCATGTACAAAAAATCCATACTTTATACCATTTCTTCTAGGAGTATGATAGATTTTGCTTCCTTCTTTAACTTGCATCGGACTTCAAATAGGGGTAAAATACCCCTTAGACAAAATGATGAACCAATTTTGAAAGGATTGTGTCAACATGGCAAATGAATTTAGAATTTGTGATGATTGTCAGGCAACAAACGTCAAAACGTTGTTACCTCGACTTAAAAAAATAGATGAACAAGCTGAAGTACAAATCGGTTGCCAGTCTTACTGTGGGCCCGGACGTAAAAAGTCATTTGCATTTGTAAATAACCGTCCTGTAGCAGCGCCAACAGAGGACGAATTAATCGAGAAGATTGAAAAAAAAGTAAAAAAATAGATAGTGAAACAATAAATAGCTGCTTTTCTGCTACTTATTTGTCGAACGAGCTTCTTACAAACAGAATCGCCTTGTTTGTTAGGTAAATCACCTTGGTTGCTTGACAAGGTGATTTTTTATTCTGAATAGGAAAATAGGAAGTGAGTGTCGAAAAATTATAGCAACAACAAAGTGAAGATAGAGAGGTATGTAAATGACATATCCTAATGAAAAACTCAGTGAAGAAAAAGTATTTAAAGATCCTGTTCACCGCTACATCCATGTAAGAGATCGTGTTATTTGGGAGCTAATTGGTACGGCCGAATTTCAAAGGCTGCGTCGTATTAGACAGCTAGGAACGACATACTTAACGTTTCATGGGGCTGAGCACAGCCGTTTTAGTCATTCTTTAGGTGTTTATGAAATTGTTCGCCGTATTATTGATGACGGTTTTCAAGGACGCCCTGAATGGAATGAAGACGAGCGTCTCCTTTGTCTTTGTGCTGCTTTACTACATGATTTAGGCCACGGTCCATTTTCTCATTCGTTTGAGAAGGTCTTTCACTTAGACCACGAAGAATTTACGCAAGCCATTATTGTAGGTGACACAGAGGTAAATCAAGTGTTGACGAAAGTAGGAAAGGATTTTCCTAAAAAAGTGGCTGAAGTAATTGCAAAAACATATGAAAATAAGCTTGTCGTTAGTTTAATTTCCAGCCAAATTGATGCAGATCGCATGGATTATTTGCAGCGTGATGCCTATTACACAGGAGTGAGCTACGGTCACTTTGATATGGAAAGAATCCTTCGTGTCATGCGTCCACGAGAAGACCAAGCCGTAATTAAACACAGCGGTATGCATGCGGTTGAAGATTATATTATGAGCCGCTATCAAATGTATTGGCAAGTGTATTTCCACCCCGTTACAAGAAGTGCTGAAGTTATCTTGACAAAAATTTTACATCGTGCGAAAGAACTCCATCATCAATACTATGAGTTCAAACAGGAGCCAACTCATTTTTATTCGATTTTTGAAGAAGAAATATCGCTAAAAGAGTATTTGAAATTAGATGAATCCGTTATTTTATTTTATTTTCAAGCATGGGAAGAAGAAGAGGATGAGATTTTATCTGATCTATGCCGAAGATTTATGAATCGTCAGCTTTTTAAATACATTGAGTTTAATCCAAATTCACAAATGAAAATGTGGATGGAGCTTACAACATTATTTAAAAAAGCGGGCATTAATCCAGATTATTATTTAGTCGTCGATTCTTCAAGCGACTTACCATACGATTTTTATCGACCGGGTGAAGAGGAAGAACGTTTGCCGATTCATCTGTTGATGCCAAATAATGAAGTGCGTGAATTATCACGTCAGTCGGAGATTGTTGAAGCAATTTCAGGGAAAAAGAGAACCGATCATAAATTATATTTTCCACAAGATCTCATTGATCAATTGTCGTCTAAGCGAAAAGTTAAAGATCAGATTATAAACTTACTAAAAGGAGATCAGAGTTAAATAGTATAGGAGTTGAAGGGGCTGTGTTAAACGATCACGCAAAGATTGTGAAAGTATTTTCCGCGGCGGGAGAAGTTGTTGGCAGAAAAAAGTTACAAAAGATGATATTCATCGGAAAAAAACTGAAGTTTCCTTTTTATGAAAAGTATAATTTTCACTTTTTTGGACCTTATTCTGAGGAATTAACGCTTCGAATTGAAGAACTGTGTAACTTGGGCTTTTTAAGTGAAATTAAAGAGAAAAAAGGCGGATATATGCAGTATCGCTACGGATTAACAGAAGCAGGGGAAGAATTTTTAAGTCACTATGACTTAGAGCTTCCTCACTTGCAGGAATGTATGAAGGATATGAATGAACAAAGCTCTAAATTTTTGGAGCTCGTCTCTACGATTTTATATTTCGATAATTTACCGAAAGAAGAAGTAAAAGAAAAAGTGTTTACGCTAAAGCGTAAGCAAAACTATACAGAAGAAGATATTGTAGAAGCATACAAATACATTGAAAAACTTCAGGCAACGCTGTCTGTTCATTAAAAAAATGCCATAGGTCAACCTATGGCATTTTTATATGTAGGTGTTATTGATCGCTCATGCGCTTGCCCGCTACAGCGTAATGATTTTTAGACATTTCTTCAATGATAATAGATACTTTCTCAGGTGCAGCACCTGTCGTTTCTACAACAGCATCCGTTACTTTTTCAACAAGGGCTCTTTTTTGATCATCTGTGCGACCCTCAAGCATCTTAACAGTTACAACTGGCATGATGTATACACTCCTTTTTAGTCATTATATGATTAGTGTACCCGTTTTCTGAATAAAATGACAGTATGAGGTAGTGATGCAGGTCATAATCTGTAGTATACTTTTTATCATAACATCGATGCTAAAAACCAGGTGGGGCCATAGGGAGCCCATGTCTGGTTTTTGAGACCTTTGAGGCCATATTCAAGAAGTCTTGTATCCTTCTTCGTAAGCAAACGGTTTATTTAGTAGATATGATGTGTAGAAATTATTTTAAAATAAAGGAGATAAAGAGTGGAACATTTTTTAGCTTTTTCATTGCAAGACCTTCCTTACGTGGTGATGACCCTTATTGTTGCATTCACACTGCATGAGTTTGCACATGCGTATGTAGCTTATTTATTTGGAGACCACACGGCTAAAAAGCAAGGAAGGCTAACGCTTTCTCCGCTGGCACATTTAGATCCATTTGGAACGCTTTTGTTAATTATCGCAGGTTTTGGGTGGGCGAAGCCGGTTCCTGTTAATCGCTATTTCTTTAAAAAGCCTCGTTTAGCTGGTATTCTAGTATCGATAGCGGGACCGTTTAGCAACTTGTTGTTGGCATTTATCGGCTTGCTTATTTACTATTTGATGAACAATGCCGCAGTGGACAACGATGCACTTTATCGTTTTTTTACATTATTTATTCAAATAAACCTAACACTAGGTGTATTTAACTTGTTGCCTTTTCCGCCTTTAGACGGCTACCGCGTGATTGAAGATCTCGTTCCGCCGTCTACGCGAGCCAAAATGACGCAGTATGAGTCTTGGGGTATTTTTGTATTTTTGATTCTTGTGATTACACCTCTGGATCGAATTGTAATCTGGCCGCTTCTAAACGGAGCAGCAACGTTTGTGATGAATATCTTTCAGCAGATATTAGCACCACTGATTTACTAAATAGAGGAGGCTTACTATGACTCAGCCAAAAAAGAAAAGTATAGGATTTAATATCATAAAAGACGATTCAACCGACGGCCACGGCGGCTACGGGGTTGGAGCGTTAAGTTTAGAAAACATTTCACCGGTTTTTGTTTGCCCAAGCGATGAAGAAGTATTTGTCGATATTGGTGCGATGCATGCCAGAAGTGTAGTAGAAAAAGGAATTAAGTTCTTACCGAATAAAGACGAGGTGCCAAACGGCAAGTTATATTGGCTTGTATGGGTAACGATTGATCGCAAGCAAGAAGGACCTTACTACGCAGGTATGACAGCATGTGAAATGACCGTTGATCGTGAAATTCGCCGCGGCTATAAGTCACTTCCTGAACATGTAAACAAAATGGATAAATCCTTAAAACGACGCATTATGGTAGAAGAAATGGATAACAAGTCTAAGGCTTTGCTTCGTGAGTTTTTGAAGTCTCATAATGAAGAAATCTGGACGTTATCTAATGATGACTTAAAAGAAGCGCTTCAAACATCGTAATGCTAAAAAAAGCTTAAGGCCAAGGCCTTAAGCTTTTTTTAATCAAACCATTTTGGGAACCAGTGAAATTTTTTACCTTCTGTTTCACGCTCTTTTTTCTTCGTTTTTGCTGCATGATCGATGTGATCAGTACAATATGTTTTAGGCTGTGTTCCAGTTAAATAATAAGCTTTATATTGAACAGGACATGATTTGGATGCTAACTTTCCATTTTGAGGATTAATGTTGACGCTCATTAATCCGTTTGGTGCTTTAAACTTTTCTTTTTTCTTCCCTTTTAAAGCATCTTCCATAAATAGCGCCCACATTTTTTTGGCGTATCCTTTTTCAGCTACATCATCCATTGTCCTTCCTTGATCATATCCAACCCAAACGCCTGAAACGAGCTGAGGAGAGTAGCCAATCATCCAGCTATCCGTAGAGGTTGTGCCGGATTTTCCCGCGTAAGGACGAGATACATATTTAGAAATAGGCTTTCCTGTGACGGTTGTATAGCCATTTAGCTTTTGATTAAACATGCCTGTCATTAAATGGGTAGTAAGAAAAGCATAGCGTCTATCAATGACTTGTTTCCGTTCAGAAGGAGCTTGATAAACAACTTCTCCGTCATGGGTTTCAATTCGTTTAATAAATGTTGGACGAATTTCTTTTCCGCCATTAGCAAAGATGCCGTACGCATTAACCATATCAATGACTTTGACAGGTGAAGTTCCAAGAGCTAAAGATGGAACTTTCTTTAAAGGTGATGATATACCAAGTGTTTTAGCGGTTTCGATCAAGCGATTTTCCCCAATGAACAAATGCGTTTTGACCGCATAAATATTGTCTGAAAGTGCGATGGCTTGAGCCATTGTAATAGGCGCATCTGCATAATAATTGTGATAGTTACTAGGCGTGTATGTCGAAACACCATCTTCTAATTTGAACGTCGTTTCTTCACTTTTCATTGGAGTGGATTCAGTAAAACCATCTTTTAATGCCGCATAGTATAAAAATGGCTTCATCGTTGAGCCAGGCTGTCTTACTGCTTGAGTAGCGCGGTTAAACGGGCTCTTTTCATAATCTCTTCCACCAATAAGAGCTTTCACTTGTCCATTTTTAGGATTCATCGCAACAAATGCACTTTGTACGTCTGAAGAGCTGCTGATAACATCTTTCATTTTTTCTTCTGCCGTTCGCTGCATCTTTTCATCCAGCGTTGTATAAACGCGAAGTCCATTTGTATAAATCATGGTTTCATCAATGCCTAAATCTTGCTTTAATTCTGCTAGCGCTGCATCCATAAAGTAAGAAGCGTCTTCTTTGTTAGGATCTTTTTCAGCAGGCTTTGAAAATGCTAGGGGAGTTACCAGCGCTTTTGTTGCTTGCTTCGACGTAATAATTCCATCCTCTTTCATGAGAGATAAAATGATATTTTGTCGTTTTTTTGCATTTTCCTGATGAATAAGAGGAGAGTAGTAGCTAGGGCCTTTTGGAATACCGGCTAACATACTCGCTTCACTTAACGTCAAATTTTTGGCGTGCTTATCAAAGTACAGCCTAGCTGCCGCTTCAATTCCATAAGCTCCATGGCCGTAGTAAATCGTATTCATGTAGCCTTCTAGAATTTGGTCTTTGCTATAATTCATTTCTAACCGAATCGTATACAGAGCTTCTTGAAGTTTTCGAGTCCACGTTTTGTCGTGCTCTAAAAACAAGTTTCGTGCATACTGCTGAGTAATAGTACTCGCACCCTGTACTTTTCCCATAGCTTTTATATCAGCTACAATTGCTCCGGCGATTCGATGCATATCAAAGCCGTGATGCTCATAGAAGCGCTTATCTTCAACGGCTAAAGTCGCATCTTTTACGTAAGGTGAAATTTGATTAAGTGAAACCCAGTAGCGCTTTTGTCCATTGTGAACTTCATCAAGAACTTTACCGTTTGCTGAGTAGAAAACAGCTGTTTGAGAAACGTTTAGCGGAGGGGGGCCAGCGATTTTGGCGTAGAGAAAGATGCTTATGTAGGCAAACAACAATAAAGCCCCCGCTAATATACCAAGGACGAGAAGAATTCGGAAGATGCGTCTTGCCTTTTTTAAATGTTCGGTTAATACCGTTTCCATTTCTATTCACCACCAATATGTGTCACTATGCACCATACATGTTGCTTTCAACACAACAAAATTCTATTAAAAGAGCGGTGCAAGTAGATTCTAAAGCTTGTATCTATCATCAGTATGAAATAGAAAAGGAGGTTTTAAACCTCCATTGCTAAAAATTTTACTTGCTTTTTTGCTGAATTCATCTATACTTTTTTCATGTTTGTATAAATTATGTTAGGGTAATCTATGCATAGGTTAATTCTCAAAATAGAAGGGAAGATTTTGAAATGGAATTATGGTTCACAGAAAAGCAAACAAAGAACTTTGGTATTACAGCTAAAATTAATCGCACTTTACATACAGAGCAAACGGAGTTTCAAAAATTAGACATGGTTGAAACAGAAGAGTTTGGTAACATGCTCCTACTTGACGGTATGGTTATGACAACAGAAAAAGATGAGTTCGTTTATCATGAAATGGTTGCACATGTACCGTTATTTACGCATCCAAATCCAGAAAACGTACTAGTTGTAGGTGGAGGAGACGGAGGCGTAATCCGTGAAATCTTAAAACACCCAAGCGTAAAAAAAGCGACGTTAGTTGATATCGATGGAAAAGTTATTGAGTACTCAAAAAAATTCTTACCTTCAATTGCGGGTAAACTAGAAGATCCTCGTGTTGATGTACAAGTAGATGACGGATTTATGCACATCGCTAAAAGCGAGAACGAATACGATGTCATTTTAGTGGATTCAACAGAGCCAGTAGGTCCAGCTGTGAATTTATTTACAAAAGGATTCTATGCAGGTATCTCAAAAGCACTTAAAGAAGATGGTATCTTTGTTGCTCAATCGGACAACCCTTGGTTCACGCCAGAACTTATCTCAAATGTTCAGCGTGATGTAAGAGAAATCTTCCCGATTACACGTCTATACGTAGCAAATATTCCAACGTACCCAAGCGGTTTATGGACATTTACAATGGGCTCAAAGAAACATGATCCATTGGAAGTAAGCGAAGATCGTTTCTTTGATATTGATACAAAATATTACACAAAAGAATTGCACAAAGCGGCATTTGCCTTACCTAAATTTGTGCAAGATCTTATTAAATAAGTTATCACATACAAGTGAGATGCCAGAGGTTTAAGGCTGGCATCTTTTCTATGAGTAATGAAGGAGGAACAAAATATGCGTTTTGATGAAGCTTATTCAGGTAATGTATTTATTGGCAGTCACCCTGTTTTTGAAGAAAGTGAAGCGGTTCTTTACGGAATGCCAATGGACTGGACAGTTAGCTATCGTCCAGGTTCACGATTTGGCCCAACTCGTATTCGTGAAGTATCAATTGGATTAGAAGAATACAGCCCGTATTTAGATCGGGAGCTAGAAGAAGTGAAATATTTTGATGCAGGAGATATTCCACTTCCATTTGGGAATCCTCAGCGCAGCTTGAACATAATTGAAGAGTATATCGACCAGCTTTTAGCAGCGGACAAGTTCCCATTAGGCATGGGCGGAGAGCATTTGGTTTCTTGGCCTGTTATGAAAGCTATGTATAAAAAATACCCGGATTTAGCCATTATCCATATGGATGCTCACACAGACCTTCGTGAAGAGTATGAAGGAGAACCACTTTCTCATTCCACTCCAATTCGTAAAGTTGCTGAACTAATCGGACCGGAGAATGTTTATTCATTTGGTATTCGTTCAGGAATGAAAGAAGAATTTCAATGGGCAAAAGAAAACGGTATGCATATTTCAAAATTTGAAGTTCTAGAGCCGTTAAAAGAGATTCTACCAACACTTGCAGGTCGTCCTGTTTATGTAACAATTGATATCGATGTATTAGATCCAGCGCACGCTCCTGGTACAGGAACAGTAGATGCAGGCGGTATCACATCAAAAGAGCTTTTAGCTTCTATTCACGCAATTGCTAAATCAGATCTTCGTATTGTCGGAGGAGATTTAGTCGAAGTAGCTCCAATTTATGATCCGTCTGAACAAACAGCTAATACAGCAAGCAAGCTTATTCGCGAAATGATCTTAGGCTGGGTTCAAAAGAAATAAATAAAGTAAAAAGGCGGCCGCCTACGGCCGCCTTTTTTGTTTGAAATATGTGAGTACGTCAAACACAGTGAAAAAAGGAATTCTCGGCTTATCTATCATATTTCCTTTGAAGTATTATTGAATTCTTTCTTTAGAATGTTTATACTATTTAAGTTATAACGTATTCATTTTAATAAGGAAGTGTCTTTTGTGAGTAACGCTTCAGAAGTCAAAAAACCCATTGAAGTTAAAATTGTGACGGATATCCGTGATGGTCACCGAAAAGAGACAACATCGGTAAATGCAAAAGGTATGTATTATGAAAAAGGATCGAAAATTTATCTTACATACACAGAGCGCCAAGAGGAAATCGGAGATATTAGAACAATGGTAAAAATTAGCGAAGACGAAGTATCAATTAACCGAACTGGTGCTGTTCAAATGAAGCAATCGTTTCGTAAAAAGGTACAGATCGAAGGAACTTATATAAGCCCTTATGGACGTATGGATTTACTAACATTCGCTCATAACATTGAATATAAACAAATGACTCAAAAGGGTCGGTTATTTTTAACGTATGATCTAGAAGTACAGGGTCAGCCTACCGGGAAATATGCGTTAACCATTACATTCAAGGAGGAGAAAAAATGAACATCGTCGAACAAGTGCAGCAAAAATTAAAAGCTGAAATTCAAGATGCTGTGGTCAAAGCAGGACTTGCTGAAAAAGCAGAACTTCCAGAAGTTCTATTAGAAACACCAAAAGATAAAACACATGGTGATTATTCTACCAATATGGCTATGCAGCTAGCTCGTATTGCCAAAAAAGCACCGCGTGTTATCGCTGAAGAGCTTGTAGCAAACTTCGATAAATCAAAAGCATCTATCGAAAAAATTGACATTGCAGGCCCTGGATTCATCAACTTTTATATGAATAACTCTTATTTAACAGAGCTTATTCCAACGATTATAAAAGCTGGTGAAGCATACGGTGAGACAAACGTAGGGAACGGACAAAAAGTACAGGTTGAGTTTGTTTCAGCTAATCCGACAGGAGATTTACATTTAGGACATGCCCGCGGTGCTGCAGTTGGAGACTCATTATGTAATGTTCTTGAAAAAGCAGGTTACGATGTGTCACGTGAATACTATATCAATGATGCTGGTAACCAAATTAATAACCTGGCTTATTCAGTAGAAGCACGCTACATGCAGGCTCTTGGTTTAGAGAAAGAAATGCCTGCAGACGGCTATCATGGTGCTGATATTATAAACATCGGAAAAGAGTTAGCAAAAGAGCACGGAGACAAGTATGTAAACGCCTCTGCAGAAGAGCGTTTTGAATTCTTCCGTCAATACGGATTAGATTATGAGTTAGCTAAATTAAAGCGTGATCTTGAACAGTTCCGTGTGAAATTTGACGTATGGTATTCTGAAACGTCTCTTTATAAAAATGATAAAATTTCAGTTGCACTTGAAACGTTGAAAAAACAAGGCCACGTATATGAAGAAGAAGGTGCTACGTGGTTCCGCTCTACAACATTTGGTGATGATAAAGACCGTGTGTTAATTAAAAATGACGGTTCATTTACGTACTTAACGCCAGATATTGCGTATCACCAAGACAAAATTCAACGCGGATTTGATAAGCTAATTAATATTTGGGGAGCCGACCACCATGGATATATTCCTCGTATGAAAGCGGCGATTCAAGCGCTTGGTTATGAAAAAGATACGCTGGAAGTAGAAATTATTCAAATGGTTCAACTGTATCAAAATGGCGAAAAAATGAAGATGAGCAAACGTACAGGTAAAGCAGTAACAATGCGTGACCTAGTAGAAGAGGTAGGCCTTGATGCAACTCGCTACTTCTTTGCGATGAGAAGTGCGGATACACATTTAGACTTTGATTTAGATTTAGCTGTTTCTCAATCTAATGAAAATCCTGTATACTACGCGCAATATGCTCATGCCCGTATTTGCAGTATTCTTCGTCAAGGTGAAGAGATGGCGATTCAATCAACATCTGGCGCCGACCTTTCATTAATTAGTGCAGAAAAAGAAATGGAACTGCTGAAGAAAATCGGAGAGTTCCCTCAGGCCGTAGCGGAAGCAGCAACAAAACGTATTCCGCACCGCATTACGAACTATGTATTTGATCTTGCTTCTACGTTCCATAGCTTCTATAATGCAGAAAAAGTATTAGACAGCGATAATATTGAAACAAGTAAAGCGCGTATTGAACTAGTGAAAGCTGTTCAAGTAACGCTTCAAAACTCCTTAAAACTAATTGGTGTTTCAGCACCTGAAAAAATGTAAATAAAAAAAGAGCCTCTTGGCTCTTTTTTTATTTAAAAAACAAGCGTGGCGCCTCCCGTACGCTTTACTCCTCTCATTGATGCTAAATCTTCCACTAATTTTAGCAGCGCTTTATCTTTTAACTTTGCTTCAATCATTACGTCAAAATCTTGTCCCATATCTTTAGCTATTTGCAAAAAAGGTGCGATGAAATCAGTTGAGACATAATCAGAGTGACTTCTAAATTCTTTTTCAGATTTAGGAGAAGAGATATGTACTTTTGGTTTTAATCCGATATGTTTCCACGTGTCAAAGATACGAGGGAGCAATAGGTCAAGAGGTTCTTCTCCTTCATTTGCTTTATGGTGGTGATAATCAAAGAGGAGAGGGACTTTCTCTTTTTCGCATACGGCTAATGTTTCTTCAGTTGTGTATGTTTTATCATCGTTTTCAAGAGTCATGCGCTTTTTAATGGCAGGCGGCAGCGTTTGAATGTTTTCATGAAATCGACCAATCGCTTTTTCTTTATTGCCATAAGCTCCTCCTACATGAATATTAATAAGAGCTTGATCAGCTACTCCCATCGCTTCAAGCATTCTATAGTGATAATCCATATCTTTTACCGCATTTTCTGTAATGTGTTTTTTGTCGCTTGTAAATAATGTGAACTGATTGGGGTGAAAACTCACGCGCAGCTGATGATTCCGAATCAATTCTCCTATCTCTGACCAGTCTTCTTGGAACGCATCAATGTAATTCCAAGCTACTTCAGGATGAGTAGCTAAAGGGACAAGAGAAGATGACAATCGATACAGCATAATTTCGTGGGCAATATTAAAATGCAAAGCGCGCTTAGTATGATTCAAATTTTGTTTTGTGACGTGATGAAGCTTATCCAGCCTCTCATCTTTTTTCATTTTTCCCCATCTAGTAAACGTGAGGGTTTTAGCAGGTGAGCAGTCCCAAAGCGACAGGGCATGTGATACATAGCCAAATCTAATTTTCATGATAAATCTTCCTCTTTTCGTTCATTAAAGTAACGGAGAAATAAAGGTTGCAAATCCTTGCTTTAGTTTTTCACTCCATTTTCGGTTTTTGACATCTTCTAAAGACAAAATTGGGCATTCCCCCATACAAGCTTTAAAGCTGTTCTTTACTTCTTCAATATACGTTGCATCATAGATTAAACAGTTGATTTCAGCATTTAAGAACAAGCTTCTTTTATCAAAATTAGCCGTTCCTACATCGCAGATAACATTGTCTGCAATTAATACTTTGGCATGGTAAAAACCGTAATAATATTGATAAATCATACAACCTGCTTGAAGTAATGTGGGAAGATAAGCAAACGCAGCATGATGAACAAGCGGTTGATCTGCACGCATTGGAATTAAAATATGAACTTTTACTCCCCGTGCACGAGCTTGGAGTAAAGCATTCATCAAAGGTTCACTTGGAATAAAATAAGGAGTACCTATGTACAATTCCCTATTGGCTTGGTTGATAATCGATAAAAAGCTTTCTTCAAGTGAAAAACCTTCAGTCGACTTTAGCTGAATAACATAGTCTCCTTCAGAGGTTGGTGGAAAGTATCTTTCCACTTTACGCAGGTCTAAGCCGGTAGCAGCATACCAGTCGCTCAATAGTTGCATTTGAAGGTCTTGTATACCTTCCCCTTCCATACGCAGGTGGTAATCTTTCCACACCCCAAGCTTGGCGTCGAGTCCTAAATATTCTCTTCCAATATTAAAACCGCCAATGTAGCCAACTTTCCCATCAATAACAGCCATTTTACGGTGATTGCGTGCGTTGAGTGTATAAAACAAATAAGGCCACCGTAGCGTTCGACTGTAAGCAAAATGAACACCTTGTTTCTTTAAGAATGCAATTTTGTTTTTCTTGATTTTATAGCTTCCTACACGGTCTACCAATAATCTGACTTCAACATTTTGCTGTGCTTTTTGGACTAGTAAATCTAAAAATTCTTGGCTAATTTCATCATTTTGTACAATGTAAAACGATAAATGGATAAATGAAGAGGCATTTTCTATTTCGTGAAATAAATCTTTATACAAGACATTCCCGTCTGCGAACAAAAAGAGAGAAGCACGGCGTTTTGGAAAAGTATTTTCAGCCTGGGAAAATACTTTCTTTCCAACACCAAGGTCAATTGCAAGCCAAGCAATAAAAATAATAAAAAGTAAAATCACAATCATGCCGCTCATCATGTCACCTCTTTTCCCGATGTAAATACATTTTATGTTGTTCTTAGTGTCACCTTGTTTAAATAGAATATGAACAAAAGAACGAAAAGATATTGACTGAATGCTCATTCATTATATACAATGAAAACAGATATATTATCAGAAAATTTAGTCGTCAGGAGGAAAGAAAGGTAACAAATTATTCAAGGAGGGGACGAGATGACAGGGTTGCTGTGGGTGAATTTTCTCTTTTTTATTATTGTAACCGCTTACGCTATCTCTTTGTTTGTATATTTAATTCGCACACGCATTGAGTACATTCAATTAGGAAAAAAAGTTGAATTTGATCAGCGGTTAAAAGAAAGGCTGCAAAAAATTTGGGTGAATGTGTTTGGACAAAAGAAACTGTTAAAAGATAAAAAAAGTGGAATTATGCACGTCATATTTTTTTATGGGTTTATTTTAGTTCAGTTCGGCGCGTTAGACTTCATTATAAAAGGTTTGCTTCCAGGTAAACATTTGCCGCTTGGACCTTTATATCCCGGCTTTACATTTTTCCAAGAAATTGTGACGTTTTTGATTTTAGTAGCAGTTGTCTGGGCTTTTCACCGTCGCTATGTAGAAAAGCTTGTGCGTTTAAAAAGAGGATTTAAATCTGGTTTAGTACTGATTTTTATTGGAGCACTTATGCTGTCAGTGCTTGTTGGAAACGGCATGTCAATCATCTGGCATAATCATGAACCAGCATGGACAGAACCGATTGCGTCATCTATTGCCATCTTGTTTAAGGGAATCAATGATACTGCCGCTATCTCCATTTTTTATGTTTCATGGTGGATTCACTTAGCCGTATTATTGACGTTTTTAGTATATGTTCCTCAATCAAAACATGCTCATTTACTGGCTGGACCGGCTAACGTATTTTTTAACCGTGTTTCTAAGCCAGGTAAGCTTGAAAAGATTGATTTTGAAGATGAGACGCAGGAGACGTTTGGGGTTGGTAAGATTGAAGAATTCACGCAGCATCAGCTCATTGATTTATATGCCTGTGTAGAATGCGGTCGATGTACGAATATGTGTCCGGCAACGGGTACGGGGAAAATTTTGTCTCCAATGGATTTAATTTTGAAGATGCGCGATCACTTAACAGAAAAAGGAGCGGTTGTGACATCTAAGGCTCCTTGGGTTCCTACGTATGCATTCTCTAAAACAAAAGGAAATCAGCTGGCGATGATGGCGGCCAGCCAAGGCGGAGCAGAAGCCGCAGCAACAGCGGAATATAATCCCGCCCTAATTGGAGATGTCATTACGGAAGAAGAAATTTGGGCATGTACAACGTGCCGAAACTGTGAAGATCAATGTCCCGTAATGAACGAGCATGTAGATAAGATCATAGATTTACGACGTTTTTTAGTATTAACCGAAGGAAAGATGGACGCGGATGCTCAGCGTGCCATGACGAATATTGAGCGTCAAGGAAACCCTTGGGGATTAAACCGAAAAGAGCGTGAAGAATGGCGACATGTAAGAGAAGATGTTCACATTCCGACTGTTAAAGAAGTAAGTAAAGCGGGTGAAACGTTTGAGTATTTGTTCTGGGTAGGTTCGATGGGATCTTATGATAACCGCAGTCAAAAAATCGCTCTATCGTTTGCTAAGCTTCTCAATGAAGCTGGTGTTTCATTTGCGATTTTAGGAAATAAAGAAAAAAATTCTGGTGATACGCCCCGCAGGTTGGGCAATGAATTTTTATTCCAAGAGTTAGCTTCTAAAAATATCGCTGAATTTGAAAAAAATGAAATCAAAAAAATTGTTACGATTGATCCACATGCTTACAATATCTTCAAAAATGAATATCCAGATTTCGGTTTTGAAGGAGAAGTGTATCATCACACAGAATTATTAGCTATGTTGGTGAAAGAAGGTAAGCTGACACCAAAACATGCGGTTAATGAAAAAATTACCTTCCATGATTCCTGTTATTTAGGAAGATATAACGAAGTATACAGTCCACCAAGAGAAATTTTGAAAGCGATTCCAGGTGTTAGTTTGATTGAAATGGATCGCAACCGTGAAAATGGTATGTGCTGTGGAGCAGGAGGAGGGTTAATGTGGACGGAAGAAACGACCGGCCAGCGCATTAATGTAGCGCGCACGGAACAAGCCTTAGCCGTTAATCCAAGCATTATCAGTTCAGGTTGTCCGTACTGCTTAACGATGCTAAGTGACGGAACAAAAGCAAAAGAAGTAGAAGAAAAGGTTCATACGTATGACGTAGCAGAACTGCTTGAAAAGTCAATTTATGGTGACGTGCAAGAACAGGTTTCATAAAGGAGAAGTAGAGATGGTATTCATCTCTACTTTTTAAAGAAAGGAAATTGAGCAAGCGTTCAATCGGCAAGGACAAAGAGTAGGAAAAAGGGGAGGAAACAATAGTGGGGAAAACAGTTATTGTGAGTGCAGTTCGAACACCTTTTGGAAAATTAGGTGGCAGCGTAAGCGGACTAAAAGCGGCAGAACTAGGGGGGAGAGCGATTCAAGCAGCATCAAAGGGACGTACAGAAATTGATTCCGTTATTATGGGGTGCGTGCTGCAAGGGGGCCAAGGACAGCTACCTTCTAGGCAAGCCATGCATTATGCAGGTTTACCGTGGCAAGTAGAGACGGAAACCATTAATAAAGTTTGTGCATCGGGTATGCGCAGTATTACAACTGCTGATCAGCTGATTCGATTAGGAGAAGCAAAAACAATCATTGCAGGTGGAATGGAATCGATGAGTAACGCGCCGTATCTTCTTCCAAAAGCAAGATGGGGATTCCGGATGGGAGATAGCGTGGTGACGGATTTGATGGTTCATGACGGTTTGACATGCAGCTTTACAGGGGTGCAAATGGGTACGTATGGAAATCAAATAGCTTCTGAAATGAATATTTCCCGAGAAAAGCAGGATGAATGGGCGCTTCGCAGTCATCAATTAGCGGTAGAGTCAGAAGAAAAAGGGAGATGGGATGCAGAAAGAATTTCAGTTGATATTCCGTCTAAAAAAGGAACGATAACGGTTCAAAAAGATGAAGGACCAAGAAAAGATACGTCGTTAGAAAAACTCTCGTCTCTTCGGCCTGTATTTGGCCACAGTGGAACCATTACAGCAGGAAATGCACCTAGCGTGAATGACGGAGCAGCTGCGCTCATGCTAATGGATGAAGATGTGGCGAAAGCAAATGGCTATGAGCCGTTGGCTACGATTATAAACCATACTTCTCTTGCGATGGAGCCAAGGGAATTTCCGAAAACGCCTGGGTTTGCTATTAACAAGCTACTGCAAAAAACAAAGAAGACAGTAGACGATATTGCGCTGTTTGAAATCAATGAAGCTTTTTCAGCAGTAGCATTAATGAGTATGGAGATTGCAGGGCTTCCGGCTGAAAGAGTAAATGTGAACGGCGGGGCAGTGGCACTTGGACATCCGATTGGAGCAAGCGGCGCCCGTATTGTTGTAACGCTCATTCATGAATTAAGACGACGAGGCGGCGGACTAGGCATTGCTTCTATTTGCAGCGGCGGCGGCCAAGGTGATGCCATCATGGTAGAAGTGTAAAAGGGGGAGATCAACTTGAATATTGAAACAGTTATGGTTATTGGAGCAGGTCAGATGGGAGCAGGCATTGCGCAAGTATTTGCTGCGAGCGGATATCAAGTTTCTTTGTATGACGTTGATCAAAAAAATACACAAAAAGGAATAGAAGGTATTGATAAACGTCTGAAAAAACAGGTGGAAAAAGGTTCTCTCTCAGCTAAGGAATATGAAGGGATTATGGAGCGCCTTCACTTGGCAAATGAAATAACAGCAGCACAAAAAGCAGATTTAATCGTCGAAGCGGTTGTGGAAAAGATGGAAGTCAAGCAAGCCATTTTTGCGGAGTTGGATTCGTTAGCCCCGAGTCATACTATTTTAGCAACCAACACGTCTTCGCTTCCTATTACTGAAATTGCAGCTGTGACCACTCGACCTGAAAAAGTAATTGGCATGCACTTTATGAATCCTGTTCCCGTGATGAAGCTCGTTGAAATTATTAGAGGGCTGGCTACTGCTGATGAAGTGTATCAAGCAGTCTATGAAACAACAAAAAAATTAAATAAAACCCCGGTGGAAGTTCATGATTTTCCAGGGTTTGTTTCAAATCGAATTTTAATGCCAATGATTAACGAAGCTGTGTTTACGCTCTATGAAGGTGTAGCAAACGAAGAGGATATTGATCAAGTGATGAAACTAGGAATGAACCATCCAATGGGACCTTTGACATTAGCAGATTTCATCGGCCTCGATACATGTTTGTTTATTATGGAAACGCTCCATAAAGGGTTTGGTGATGACAAATATCGTCCTTGTCCATTGCTTAGGAAATATGTAAAGGCAGGATGGCTTGGTCGAAAAACAGGAAAAGGATTTTTTACGTACGAAACATAAAGGAGTGGCAAAATGATCTTTTTTACGTCTGAACAACACATGATTAAAAAGATGGTAGCTGATTTTAGTGAAAAAGAAGTCGCTGCGGCTGTGCCAAACATGGAAAAGGGTGAATTTCCTCGAGGTTTATTAAAGCAGATGGCTGATCTTGGCCTGATGGGCATTCCCGTTCCTCAAACATACGGAGGAGGTGGACTGGACTTTGTGTCATACATGATTGCCATCCACGAAATATCAAAAGTAAGTCCAGCCCTCGGCGTCATTTTGTCTGTTCATACTTCTGTAGGTACGAATCCTATTGTCGTATTTGGGACGGAAGATCAAAAACAAAAGTATGTAAAAAAACTTGCGACAGGTGAATATTTAGGTGCTTTTTGCCTAACAGAACCTAGTGCAGGGTCTGATGCCGCAAGCCTAAAAACAAAAGCAGAACGAAAAGGAGACCACTATCTTTTAAATGGGTCAAAGCTTTTCATTACAAACGGGGGAGAAGCGGATACATATATTGTATTTGCTAAAACGAATCCCGAACGCGGGTCGAGAGGGATGAGCGCCTTTATCGTTGAAAAGACGATGGAGGGATTTTCAGTAGGAAAAGATGAACATAAGATGGGTCTTCACGGTTCTCGAACGGTTCAACTGCACTTTGAAAATATGCAGGTGCCTGTAGAAAATCGTCTCGGAGAAGAAGGTGAAGGATTTCGAATTGCTATGGCTAATTTAAATGCTGGAAGAATTGGTATTGCTGCTCAGGCGGTAGGAATTGCTGAAGGTGCGTTAACGGCAGCCAAAAACTATGCAAATGAACGATATCAATTTGGAAAGCCGATTTTATCTCAGCAGGGAATTGCCTTTAAGCTGGCTGATATGGAAACGGCTGTTGAATCAGCGAAGCTTTTAATGTACAGAGCCGCTTTTTTATATGATCAAAAACTTCCTTGCAAAAAAGAAGCCTCAATGGCGAAATTGTTTGCTTCCCAGACGGCTATGAATGTAGCAATCGATGCGATTCAAGTTTTGGGAGGCTATGGTTATATGAAAGATTATCCAGTAGAGAGGTATTTTCGTGACGCCAAAGTGTGCGAAATCTACGAAGGTACAAGCGAAATTCAGCGCATTGTCATTAGCAGTCAACTATAGGGGGAATAATCATGTTTTTTAAACTTTCAGAAGAGCACGAAATGATTCGAAAAATGGTGCGAGACTTTGCCAAAAACGAAGTGGCTCCGACAGCTGCACAACGAGATGAAGAAGAGCGTTTTGACAGAGGAATCTTTACACAAATGGCTGATCTAGGATTAACAGGTATTCCATGGCCAGAGCAATACGGAGGAATCGGCAGTGACTATCTAGCTTATTGCATTGCCGTTGAAGAACTATCTAGAGTATGTGCATCAACAGGCGTTACGTTGTCGGCTCATACTTCTCTTGCCGGCTGGCCAATCTATACATTCGGAACAGAAGAACAAAAACAAAAATACCTGAAACCTATGGCAACGGGTGAGAAAATAGGTGCTTATGGGTTAACGGAACCGAGTGCTGGATCAGACGCAGGAGGAATGAGAACGCTCGCTGTAAAGGACGGAGAAGATTATATTTTAAATGGTTCTAAAATCTTTATTACAAACGGCGGCGAAGCGGATATTTACGTCGTATTTGCTCGCATCGATCCTAATGAAAAACGCACGAGCGCTTTTATTATTGAAAAAGATATGCCGGGATTTTCAGTTGGTAAAAAAGAAAAGAAACTGGGCATTCGCTCTTCACCTACCACAGAAATTATTTTCGAGGATTGCCGTGTTCCAAAAGAAAATTTGCTAGGAAATGAAGGAGAAGGATTTAAAGTTGCCATGATGACGCTAGATGGCGGCCGAAATGGTATTGCAGCGCAGGCGGTAGGAATTGCTCAAGGAGCGTTAGATGCGGCGGTGGCTTATGCAAAGGAACGTCAGCAATTTGGAAAGCCCATTATTTCTCAGCAAGGAATTGCGTTTAAGTTAGCCGACATGGCCACGAGTATAGAAGCTGCCAGACTGTTAACCTATCAAGCTGCTTGGCTCGAGTCTCAAGGGCTGCCATACGGCAAAGAATCAGCCATGTCAAAATTATATGCTGGGGATACAGCAATGAAAGTAACGACAGAAGCTGTTCAAGTATTTGGAGGGTACGGTTATACAAAAGATTATCCAGTAGAACGTTTTATGAGAGATGCAAAAATCACGCAAATTTATGAGGGTACACAAGAAATTCAGCGTCTCGTCATTTCTAGGTATCTTGCTAAATAAAACACTTGTTGTAGGAGAGGTGAAAAAATGAAAAAGAGAGAAGTTCTCACATCCATTAAAGATGAAAAGCTGATTGTAGAGCGTCGTAATCAAATGATTAAAGGGGCCGTCACGCTATTTAAGGAAAAAGGTTTTCACCGAACAACAACAAGGGAAATTGCCAAAGCCGCTGGGTTCAGTATCGGTACACTTTACGAATATATTCAATCTAAAGAAGATGTTTTATATCTTGTATGTGACAACATTTACGACGAAGTGAGAGAGCGATTAGAAGAGATGGTAGTGGATCGTTATACAATCGCTGAGCTTCAACAAGCGATTCAACACTATTTTAAAGTTGTAGATGAGCTTCAAGATGAAGTATTAGTCATGTACCAAGAAGCGAAATCGCTGTCTAAAGATGCGCTTCCATATGTATTAAAAAAAGAGCTGGATATGGTTGAAATGTTTAAGGTTATTATCGAAGGCTGCGTAGAAAACAATCAATTTGCACTTACGGATAAAGAAATTTCGCTGTTTGCTCATCATTTATTTGTTCAAGGTCAGATGTGGGCATTTCGCAGATGGTGGCTGCAAAAGCATTATTCACTAGAAGAATATACAAATATGCAGTTGGATTTTTTACTTAAAAATTTTTCATTTCAACAACTGTGTGAGGGGGAGACAGTTTGAATACAAGCAAAAGACCGCTTCGTTTTTTAACCGCTTCTAGCCTGTTTGACGGCCACGATGCGTCTATTAATATTATGAGACGGATTCTTCAAGCCAAGGGGGTAGAAGTCATTCATCTGGGGCATAACCGATCTGTTGAAGAAATTGTTAACGCTTCTATACAAGAGGATGTTCAGGGGATCGCCATTTCTTCTTACCAAGGCGGCCATGTAGAATATTTTAAGTATATGTACGATTTACTCCAAGAACAACAGGCTTCTCATATTAAAATTTATGGCGGCGGCGGCGGGGTAATTATTCCGAGTGAGATTCAAGAGCTTCATGATTACGGCATCTCTAAAATCTTTTCTCCGGAAGATGGACGAAAAATGGGGTTAGAAGGCATGATTCAATTCATGATCGATGATTGTTATTACACAAATCCCCCTGCACTGCCGAATGATCGAACCTTAACGCCGGCTAATGACCGTTTAATTGCCCAGCTTATTACATGTGCTGAAAATGAAGCCTATGAATACACAAAAGAGCATGCAGCCGCTCTTGAAGAAATACGAGAAAGTGTAATCGACAGCGAGACGGATCAAAAAATACCGGTTATTGGAATCACAGGAACAGGAGGAGCGGGGAAAAGTTCGCTTACGGATGAATTAGTAAGAAGGTTTATTGAACATATTCCAGATATTCATGTAGCTGTTTTATCCGTTGATCCAACTAAACAAAAGACCGGAGGAGCGCTTCTTGGGGATCGAATTCGCATGAACATCGCAGCGTCTCCTCGTGTGTATATGAGAAGTTTGGCCACGCGTTCATCTGGACATGAGCTATCGGCGGCCATTCGAGATGGAATTGCCGTCGTGAAAAAAGCGGGCTTCGACATTATCATTGTCGAAACAAGCGGCATCGGGCAAGCTGATGCTCAAGTTAAAGATATTGCAAACGTCTCTCTTTATGTCATGACAAGCGAATTTGGCGCGCCGTCGCAGTTAGAAAAGATTGAAATGATTGATTACGCAGACTTTATTGTCATCAATAAATTTGAAAAAAAAGGTTCCGAAGACGCAAAAAAACAAGTGCAGCGTCAATATCAGCGCAATCATCAGCTGTTTGAAAATAGTCTCTCTACGATGCCAGTTTACGGAACAATCGCGAGTCAGTTCAACGACGGGGGAACAAATATTTTATTTGAAGATCTTGTAAATCATCTGCATCAAACATGCCGTACGTCTTGGCACGTAGAAAAATCATCAGAGCGCGTAAGTGAAAAGAAATATACCATCATTCCTAATGATCAACAGCAATATTTACAGGAGATTGTAAACAGCGTTCGCTCTTATCACCGCAATACGGACGTTCAAGCGCAAACAGCGCGTAAATTTTATCAGCTAGAGGGTGCTCTCGAAGAAGTGGAAACAGAAACAGCCAAGCAAGAGCTCACTCAGCTAAAGGAGAAATATCAAAAACAGCTAACGGCCGAATCGATTGAAAAGCTGGAAAACTGGCCTAAATTAAAAAGTCAGTATCGGCAAGAAGAACTTATTACAAAGGTAAGAAATAAAGAAATTAAAACGTCTTTGCAAGTTGATACGCTATCAGGACTGCGTATTCCGCGCGTGGCCCTTCCAAAGGTTGATGAATACGGGGAAGTTCTTCGTTTTCTTTATAAAGAAAACGTGCCAGGTGCATTTCCATACACAGCAGGTGTTTTTCCGTTCAAACGAAAAGGTGAAGATCCTAAGCGTCAATTCGCAGGTGAAGGAACACCAGAACGAACCAATCGCCGCTTTCACTATTTGTCAAAAGATGATGAGGCCAAGCGTTTAAGTACAGCGTTTGATTCTGTAACGCTTTATGGAGAAAATCCGGATCCAAGGCCGGATATCTTTGGGAAAATTGGCGAAAGCGGCGTAAATGTCTGTACGCTTGATGATATGAAACTTTTGTATAAGGGATTTGATCTTTGCCATCCTTCGACTTCCGTTTCGATGACGATTAATGGGCCGGCTCCGATATTATTAGCTATGTTTATGAATACAGCTATCAGCCAGCAGGTAGAAAAGAAAGAAGAAGAATTAAAGCGTCCTTTAACGGAACAGGAATACGAGGAAGTAAAATCGGGTACGTTGAAACAAGTGAGAGGAACCGTTCAAGCGGATATTTTAAAAGAAGATCAAGGCCAAAATACGTGTATTTTTTCCACAGAATTTGCGTTAAAAATGATGGGAGATATTCAGCAGTACTTTATTGACGAGAAAGTGCGCAACTATTATTCTGTGTCTATTTCAGGCTATCATATTGCTGAAGCAGGGGCGAATCCAATTTCTCAGCTCGCGTTTACATTAGCCAACGGTTTTACGTACGTGGAATATTACTTAAGCCGAGGGATGCATATTGATGATTTTGCTCCTAATTTATCGTTTTTCTTTAGTAATGGACTTGACCCTGAATACACGGTTATTGGACGTGTGGCAAGAAGAATATGGGCAATTGTGATGCGTGATAAATACGGCGCAAATGAACGCAGTCAAAAGCTTAAGTATCATATTCAAACATCCGGCCGATCGCTTCATGCACAGGAAATTAATTTTAATGATATACGTACGACGCTGCAAGCCTTAATGGCTCTTCATGACAACTGCAACTCTCTTCATACCAATGCGTATGATGAAGCAATTACAACACCGACAGAGGAATCTGTACGTAGAGCGATGGCCATTCAACTAATCATTACAAAAGAGCATGGACTCACTAAGAATGAAAATCCATTACAGGGCTCTTTTATTATTGATGAACTAACAGACTTGGTAGAAGAAGCGGTATTGGCTGAATTTCAACGCTTAAATGATCGAGGCGGCGTTTTAGGTGCGATGGAAATGCAGTATCAGCGAGGTAAGATTCAAGATGAATCGATGGAATACGAGATGCAAAAACATACGGGAGCTTTACCTATTATAGGAGTAAATACGTATATTAATCCAAATGAAGAGGAAAGTTCCTCAGTTGATGACATGCAGTTAGCCCGCGCATCAAAAGAAGAAAAAAATCATCAAATTAATCAGCTTCAGAAGTTTCAACAGCAGCATGAAGAAAAAAGAGAAGACGCGCTGAAAAGGTTAAAGAAAGCTGCAACAGAAGGAGAGAACATTTTCAAAGAGTTAATGGAGACTGTTAAAGTAGCCAGCTTAGGAGAAATTACGCGAGCTTTATATGAATGCGGTGGGCAATATCGTCGAAATATGTAATAATGTATCGTTAGTATATAGTGATATATTAAAAGCCGCGGTGACTATTTTTGGTCATCGCGGCTTTTATAGACTTAACCCTAACGGACTCAGAATAACTGATGGTGAATTCCTTTTGGTCAAAGGATACTGTTGGTGTATCAAGTAGAATGTATTATAGTAATAAAATGTCTATTTTTTCGTTGTTTTATGCGAAATTCTCGAGAATTTTAGAAACGAGGCTAGCATAAATGTATTGAATTTGTTTATAATGAATGGTATGTATTTATTCGTTTCCATCATTTACACATATGATGAATTGATTTAATAGATTTTCGATATACATAGCCATAGAAAGGATGTGCCAGATTTGAGTTTAGCACAGTACTCAAAAACGGATTTAAAAGAAATGTCGATGATTGAGATTGCTTACGCGCTTCTAGAAGAAAAAACAGATCGTCAAGCAATGTCATTCCAAGAAATTATTGCTGAAATTAAAGCAGCAGCGGAAATGTCAGATCAAGAATTAAAAACGAGATTAGCTCAGTTTTATACAGATATTAATATTGATGGTCGCTTTTTAACAGTAGGGGACAACCATTGGGGTCTTCGTGGATGGTATCCTTTTGACCAGGCTGAAGAAGAAGTTATTCCGGTTGCAAAACCTAAAAAGAAAAAAGCGAAAAAAGCTGTTGTTGAAGAAGTTGAAGACTTTGATGATCTAGAAGAAGATTTAGATTATGAAGATGTTGACGATCTAGACGAAGAAGAAGATTTTGAAGACATCGACGAGCTAGAAGAAGATGAAGAGGATCTTGCAGAAGACGATTTTGACGATTTAGAAGATGATCTAGACGATGATGAGGAAGATGAAGAAGACGATTATGAGGACGAAAAAGAAAAATAATCCTTCTTGACTTTTTCAAGCGAAGTAGGTAGAATCTTTTTTGGGCTCTTTAAACAAGCATTTAAAAAGTTTTTATTTAAAATAGACTATTGCTCCCAATCCAGTTTTGGTATTGGGAGCAATTTTTTTATTTTATTTATCAATGTTTTACACCCCGATATGTTCTTATAAATCCTTGATAGAAACTTTCTTTTGGTTCTTGAACGTTTCACATTCATAAGGTTTCTTATAATTTCGCATGCACAATGAATGAATTGTGATTGTTTATGTGAAAACTTTTAATATTGTACAGTTCAAATTATTTAGAGGGGGAAGTATAGATGACAAAGTATATTTTCGTAACAGGCGGTGTTGTATCATCTCTAGGAAAAGGGATTACAGCAGCTTCTTTAGGCCGTTTATTAAAAAACCGTGGGTTGAACGTAACGATTCAAAAGTTTGATCCATACATTAACGTAGACCCAGGAACAATGAGTCCATACCAACACGGTGAGGTATTCGTAACAGATGACGGCGCGGAAACAGACTTAGACTTAGGTCACTATGAGCGTTTTATCGATATCAACTTAAATCGCTACAGCAATGTAACAACAGGTAAAGTATATTCAACAGTATTGAAAAAAGAGCGTCGCGGTGATTATTTAGGCGGAACAGTTCAGGTTATTCCGCACATCACAAATGAAATTAAAGAACGCGTTTTCCGTGCAGGCAAAGAAACAAACGCAGATGTTGTTATTACTGAAATCGGCGGAACGGTAGGAGATATTGAATCACTTCCTTTCCTAGAGGCTATTCGTCAAATCAAAAGCGATATTGGCCGTGACAACGTTATGTATATTCACTGTACACTTGTGCCATATTTAAAAGCGGCTGGTGAAATGAAAACAAAACCAACACAGCATAGTGTAAAAGAATTACGTAGCTTAGGTATTCAGCCAAACGTGATTGTTGTTCGTACAGAAATGCCAATTTCTGAAGATATGAAAGATAAGCTAGCTTTATTCTGCGACATTGATCCAAAAGCAGTTATTGAGTGTGCAGACGCTGAAACATTATATGAAATTCCACTATCTCTACAAGAGCAGCACTTAGATCAAATCACATGCGATCACTTGAAATTAGATTGCAAAGAGGCAGAAATGACTGAGTGGAAAGCACTTGTTGAGAAAGTAAAAGGACTTTCAAACACAACAAAAATTGCATTAGTTGGTAAGTATGTAGAGCTTCAAGATGCTTATATTTCTGTTGTAGAAGCAATGAAACATGCTGGATATGCATTCGATGCAGATGTAAATATCAAGTGGGTAAATTCTGAATTTGTAACAAAAGAAAATGTTCAAGATTTACTTGGTGATGTAGACGGTATCTTAGTTCCAGGTGGATTTGGGGATCGTGGAATCGAAGGTAAAATTGTGGCAACACAATATGCACGTGAGCAAAAAGTTCCATTCTTAGGTATTTGTTTAGGTATGCAGCTAGCATCAGTTGAGTTTGCACGCAATGTATTAGGATTAGAAGGCGCACATTCAGCAGAAATTGCACCTGAAACAAATTATCCAATTATCGACTTATTACCGGAACAAAAAGACGTAGAAGACTTAGGTGGTACATTACGCTTAGGATTATATCCTTGTAAATTGTCTGAAGATACGCTTGCATATGAAGCATATCAAGATGAAGTGGTGTATGAGCGTCATCGTCACCGCTATGAATTTAACAACGAATATCGCCAGCAAATGGAAGAGAAAGGCTTTATCTTCTCTGGTACAAGCCCGGATGGCCGTTTAGTTGAAATTGTAGAGCTTAAAGATCACCCATGGTTCTTGGCTTCACAATTCCACCCAGAATTCACGTCTCGTCCAACAAGACCGCAACCATTGTTCAAAGAATTTATTCGCGCATCAATGGAGTCAGGCCAAAACAAATAAGTGAAATAAAAACACGCTGTCTTTAGACAGCGTGTTTTTTATTCATATTCTTCTACGATTTCTTTTAATGTAAAAATTAAACCGTAGTACGCGTATAAAGCGACCATCATTGCTGGAAAACCAAATCTTGAGCCGTCTTCTCCAGGAATAAGGGGCTTTAACAATTTTGTATCAATATGAGCATCTGCGAGTGCTGTTAAAGAAGGTTCGGTTATTTCTTTAGGGACAGCAGCAATGCTGACAAATGGAATATCGCGTTTCTTTAAACGTTCAGCTATTTCTACAGCTTTGTGATCTGTTGAAAATCGAGAGACAAGCAGTACGCGATCGACGCTAGTCAGCTGATCCAATTCATGTAAAGGCAAAGGTTTTGCCTGACTTAAAGGTTCTGCACTGCTTAGTGCTTCTAGTGTAACGGCATGCATTTCTTCTACACCATAAATATAGATAAATCCTTCTCCGACAGAGGCCTGTGCTAAAATACGCGCGGCATCTTCAAATTGGAATTCTTCTTGTTCTTCAATTCGTTTAAAAAAACCTGAAAGTTGAGTTGTGAAAATTTTAAGCATAGAATCTCCCTTCGATTTAAGCGGCTAAAGCCGTCTATCTACACATTATAACGAAAAAAGCTATCTGTATTCTATCTTGAAATGAGCTACAATGAAAGTAAAGTGCAATGAAGTTAGATGGATGACAAAAAAAGCTATGTTTTGTAACAATTTCTCTAATTAGCAGGGATTTTTGTTTTAAAGGCGAAATACATATGTTAGTTTTGTCTGTAGAAGAGGAATATAAAAGGTGGGATTATATTGGCAGAGAAAATTTTAATTGTTGATGATCAGTATGGTATACGTATTTTATTAACGGAAGTGCTGCAAAAAGAAGGCTATACGACATTTCAAGCGGCGAACGGCTTCCAGGCGATTGATATTACAAAAGAGCAAGCACCGGATCTTGTCTTATTAGATATGAAAATTCCAGGAATGGATGGAATCGAAATTTTAAAAAGGTTAAAGCAGCACGATGAAACGATTAAAGTCATCATTATGACCGCTTATGGTGAATTGGATATGATTCAAGAAGCAAAAGATCTAGGAGCGTTAACTCACTTTGCAAAACCTTTTGATATTGATGAAATCCGCAAAGTTGTTAGGGAATATATACCAGTAAAGTCGAATTAAGGTTTTGGTAGGGTTTTCATCCTAACAAATTTTGAATATCAGCCTAAAAATGTTGCTGTTTTCATTGTTAGTTGGTATCCTAATTACTGTATTCATAATTCGACAATCTATTATGTAAAGATGCGCGTTGTTTCTACATGAAACACTCAATTCAAGAGCATACTATTTGAGTGTGCCTTTTGGTTAGCATCTAATCTAAGGTTGATTTTAAGGAGGATTTCAATATGCCTTTAGTATCAATGAAAGAAATGCTTATTACAGCAAAAGAACAAGGCTATGCAGTAGGTCAATTTAACTTAAATAACTTAGAGTTTACTCAAGCTATTCTTCAAGCAGCAAAAGAAGAAAACTCTCCAGTTATTCTTGGTGTATCTGAAGGTGCAGCACGCTACATGGGCGGTTTCAAAACTGTTGTAGCAATGGTTGAAGCTCTAATCGAAGATTACGACGTTCAAGTACCAGTTGCAATTCACTTAGACCACGGTTCAAGCTTTGAATCATGTGCAAAAGCAATCCATGCTGGATTCACTTCTGTAATGATCGATGCTTCTCACCACCCATTTGAAGAAAACATTGCAATTACTTCTAAAGTAGTTGAACTAGCTCACTTCCACGGAGTATCTGTAGAAGCAGAACTAGGAACTGTTGGTGGACAAGAAGACGACGTTATTGCTGAGGGTGTTATCTATGCAGATGCTAACGAGTGTGAAGAACTTGTTAACCGTACAGGTATCGATTGCTTAGCTCCAGCATTAGGATCAGTTCACGGACCATACAAAGGTGAACCAAACCTAGGTTTTGCTGAAATGAAAGAAATCGGAGATCGTACAGGCTTACCATTAGTTCTACACGGTGGAACTGGTATTCCAACAAAAGATATCCAAAAATCAGTTTCTTTAGGTACTGCTAAAATCAACGTAAACACTGAAAACCAAATTGCTTCAGCTAAAGCTGTTCGTGAAGTATTAGCTGCGCAACCTGAACAATATGATCCACGTAAATACTTAGGACCTGCTCGCGAAGCAATCAAAGAAACGGTTCAAGGTAAAATGCGTGAATTCGGTTCTTCTAACAAAGCATAATTTGAAATCTTCGGATGGCCTGTTTGCAGTTAGTTGAGTCTGAAAAATAAAACCGTCTTATTTTTATTGTAAGGCGGTTTTATTTTTACTATAATTTTCTTATCATTCTGAATACATAACACAGGGGGATGGCATTCATGAAGTTTTTTATTGATACGGCTAATTTAGACGAGATTAAGGAAGCGCATTCATTAGGTTTGTTAGCGGGGGTTACAACAAATCCTAGTTTAGTAGCTAAAGAGAACATCACGTTTGAAGATCGTCTTCGTGAAATTACAGAGTTCGTTGAAGGATCTGTAAGTGCAGAAGTGATTGCGCTTGATGCAGAAGGCATGATTCGCGAAGGAAAAGAGCTTGCTGCGATTGCGCCGAATATTACAATCAAGGTACCGATGACTCCAGATGGCTTAAAAGCAGTAAAAGAATTTACTAGTTTAGGTATTAAGACAAACGTTACGCTTATTTTCTCAGCTAACCAAGCGTTAATGGCAGCAAGAGCAGGTGCTACTTACGTATCGCCTTTCTTGGGAAGGTTAGACGATATTGGTTTTAATGGCCTCGATTTAATCTCAGATATTGCAGGTATTTTTGCAATTCATGACATTCCATCCGAAATTATTGCAGCATCTATTCGTCATCCGATGCACGTAACAGAAGCTGCAAAAAATGGAGCACATATTGCGACAATTCCTTACAAAGTTTTAATGCAATTGTTCAAACATCCGTTAACAAATGCAGGAATTGACCAATTTTTAGCAGATTGGGAAAAACGAAATGTCTAAACATGTATAAATTTGTGTGGCATTTACCATCCTGACAGGTGAATGCCATATTTTTCTTTTATCTTGTCGAAACTATACATGATTTTTTCATTTTCGTGTACACTAGTAGGTAATAGGAAAAATAACCATTCTTTTAGGTATTCTTTGTACCAAAATTTTCCTCAATTACTAGGTGAGAAACTTTCTTTCACTAGAAGGGAGCTATAAATGGAAAAGTTAAAAATACAAGGTGGCTTTACCTTAAGTGGATCCGTCCGCGTCAGTGGTGCTAAAAATAGTGCCGTTGCGCTTATTCCAGCAACAATTTTAGCCGAGTCACCTGTTACAATTGAAGGTCTGCCTGATATTTCAGACGTGCAGTTATTAGGGGATTTAGTTGAAGAAATTGGTGGGAAAGTAACCATTGATAACGACGAATTAACAGTAGATCCATCCGGAATGGTTGCAATGCCTTTACCGAACGGAAAAGTAAAAAAATTACGCGCTTCTTATTATTTAATGGGGGCGATGTTGGGACGCTTTAAAAAAGCGGTAGTTGGTCTTCCAGGAGGCTGTTACCTTGGTCCAAGACCAATCGATCAGCACATTAAAGGCTTTGAAGCTCTTGGTGCGAAAGTAACAAATGAGCAAGGAGCTATTTACATTCGAGCTGATGAACTGATTGGTGCTCGAATTTATTTAGACGTTGTGAGCGTAGGAGCAACAATCAATATCATGCTAGCTGCTGTGAGAGCAAAAGGGCGTACCGTTATCGAGAATGCTGCTAAAGAGCCTGAAATTATCGATGTAGCTACGTTACTGACAAGTATGGGTGCCCGTATTAAAGGTGCAGGGACGGACGTTATTCGAATTGATGGCGTAGATCAATTAAAAGGATGCCGTCATTCCATCATTCCAGACCGAATTGAAGCAGGCACGTATATGATTATGGGAGCGAGTATGGGAAAAGAAGTTGTTGTTGACAACGTTATCCCTCAGCACCTAGAGTCATTAACGGCTAAAATGCGGGAAATGGGTATTCATATCGAAACAAGCTCAGATCAGATTCTCGTAGCGACTCGTCAGCTGTTGAAGCCCGTAGATATTAAAACGTTAGTATATCCAGGTTTTCCAACTGATTTACAGCAGCCATTCACGACGCTTCTAACAAGAGCATCAGGTACAAGCGTTGTGACAGATACAATTTACGGTGCAAGGTTTAAGCATATTGACGAGCTGAGACGAATGAATGCATCTGTTAAGGTAGAAGGACGTTCAGCTATTATTAATGGTCCCATTCACTTACAAGGTGCACGTGTGAAAGCGTCGGACTTACGAGCAGGAGCAGCCCTTGTAACCGCAGGCTTAATGGCCAAAGGGATTACAGAAGTAACGGGTTTAGAGCACATTGACCGAGGTTACAGCCATTTAGTAGACAAGCTATCGGATTTAGGGGCAATGATTTGGCGTGAAGAGATGACTCAAGAAGAAATTGAACAATTTCAAAATTCATAGAGGCAAATTGCACAACAGTCAGGAAAGCAAATTCTAGAAATGAGCCGTTAAATAAGCTACACAGGTGTAGGAACGTTCTTCTATGTCTGTGTAGCTTATATATTTATGAATAGGGTAAATAGATAAAAAGGGGAAGCTAAAAGATAAATTTCACTTCTTATTTTAACGTCCAGTTTATTTCCTTTAATGTGAAATTATGAAAAGGTTTTCCTTGCTTCTCTTAAGCTATTAAATTTCCTTTTTTTTATTCATCTTCTAAAGTAAAAAAAGATTGATTAAAAAGATAGAAAAAGGTTAGAATATAAATTGCTACGTTAAATTTATCAAGATAATATAAATGGTTTTATGTCGGAATTATTCTTCTAAAAGTGTATGGTTAATCAATTGATTCTACTTATTATACTTCAAAGGTTATATTCTCCATTTTCACAGATTTATTCCATCCATATCATCTCTCAATTTTATATTTGAATTTAATATGGGAGGAACGGTTAAAAATTATTCATTATAAAGCGTGGTGTCCTAATGAACTTAACATTATCCAGTTTAGAAAATATGAAATTAAAAGAGCTATATGAACATGCTCGTGAGTATAAAGTTTCGTACTATAGTAAATTAACGAAAAAAGAACTTGTCTTTGCTATTTTAAAGGCTCAAGCTGAACAAGATGGGCTTTTATTTATGGAAGGCGTTCTTGAAATTATTCAGTCAGAAGGATTCGGTTTCTTACGACCAATTAACTATTCACCGAGTTCAGAAGATATTTATATCTCAGCTTCACAAATTCGTCGCTTCGATCTGCGTAATGGAGACAAGGTATCGGGGAAAGTTCGTCCTCCGAAAGAAAATGAGCGCTACTACGGGTTACTGCATGTAGAAGCAGTAAACGGAGAAGACCCAGAAACGTCAAAAGAACGCGTACATTTTCCAGCACTAACCCCGATTTATCCAAATGAGCAAATGCTGCTGGAAACTCAGCCAAGAAGTTTCTCTACGCGTATTATTGACTTGATTTCACCAATTGGATTTGGGCAAAGGGGACTAATTGTTGCGCCGCCAAAGGCAGGTAAAACGATGCTGTTAAAAGAAATTGCCAATAGCATTACAACCAATCATCCTGATGCGGAATTGATTGTTCTTCTTATTGATGAGCGTCCTGAAGAAGTAACGGACATTGAGCGTTCGGTTGATGGTGATGTTGTCAGTTCTACATTTGACGAAGTGCCAGAAAATCACATTAAAGTAGCGGAACTTGTCCTTGAACGTGCGATGAGACTTGTCGAACACAAAAAAGATGTTGTCATTTTGATGGATAGCATTACAAGACTTGCTCGTGCTTATAACTTAGTTATTCCACCGAGCGGTCGTACACTATCAGGGGGTATTGATCCAGCTGCTTTTCATCGTCCAAAACGCTTCTTTGGAGCTGCGCGTAACATTGAAGATGGAGGCAGCTTAACCATTCTAGCAACAGCCTTAATTGATACAGGCTCTCGTATGGATGATGTTATTTATGAAGAATTTAAAGGTACAGGTAACATGGAACTGCATCTAGATCGTTCACTAGCTGAAAAACGTATCTTCCCTGCGATTGACATTCGTCGTTCAGGCACACGTAAAGAAGAGCTGTTAATTCCAAAAGAGCATTTAGACCACTTATGGGCAATTCGCAAATCAATGGCAGATGCTCCTGATTTTGCAGAAAAATTCTTAAAACGTTTACGTCAAACAAAGACAAATGAAGAGTTCTTTTCGATGTTAACGGAAGAGAAAAAAACGCTTCTAGCAAATAAACGATAAGTTATAAAACATGTGGTTGCAAAAGCATACAACCCTTGTTATAATTTCATCATGTGTGTTGATAAAGTACACAGTGAAATAGTTATTATTTCATCACTATCTTTATCAATAAACTCTGTTTCAGAATGATTCAGGGCGGAAGGAGATGAAACGAATGAAAACAGGAATTCATCCAAACTATAAAACAGTTATGGTTAAATGTACTTGCGGAAACGAATTTGAAAGTGGTTCTGTAAAAGAAGAGATCCGCGTTGAGACTTGTTCTGAATGTCACCCATTCTACACTGGTCGTCAAAAATTCGCTGAAGCTGGTGGCCGTGTTGATCGCTTCAACAAAAAATACGGTCTTAAGTAATCACATTGTCGAAACAAACAGGCAAGTAGCTTAACTTCTTGCCTGTTTTTTTGCTTAAAAAAGTAGAAAAACAGTGTCTGCTTGATAAAAAAGTGGGTACTTTATCATAGGAATAAGATCTACATAGAAGACGTAGATTAAGTTAGTAGCGGTTCGCTCAGAAACGGAACGAGAAGAAGGGAGAGTCCCGCAGTGGTGTACGTAATGAAACAAAGCGGTTGGATAGAAGTAATTTGTGGCAGTATGTTTTCAGGGAAATCAGAAGAGTTGATTCGACGTGTGCGCCGTACGCAGTTTGCTAAACAAAAAGCACAAGTGTTCAAGCCTGCAATTGATAATCGATATAGTGAAGAAGCTGTCGTTTCACATAATGGTACATCTGTTATGGCTTATTCAATCTCAGCATCGCGCGATATTTTAAAGCGAGTAAATGAAGAGACAGACGTAGTAGCGATAGATGAAGTACAGTTTTTTGACACAGATATTTTAGAAATTGTTCAATCTTTAGCAGATCAAGGCTTTCGTGTGATTGTAGCAGGGTTAGACCAAGACTTCAAAGGTGAACCTTTTGGACAAATGCCCCAGTTAATGGCTATTGCAGAATCGGTAACAAAGCTACAGGCCGTGTGCGCTTCATGTGGCTCTCCTGCGAGCCGTACGCAGCGTTTGATTAACGGTGAGCCTGCTTCTTATGACGACCCTATTATTTTAGTCGGTGCGTCTGAATCGTACGAACCAAGATGTCGTCATTGCCACGTTGTGCAAAAGTCCAAAGGACAGGCTGTGTCTGTGGACTCAAGCGAAATGGTCGAAAAATAAAGCAAGAATTTTATGATGATAAAAACAGAACGCGCAGTTCTGTTTTTTTGTTCATATACGTGTATTAACAAGGTTTTGACTCTATTTTAAAGCTATACTATAATTACAATGTTATGGATAAAGAATGAGGTGAATGACGTGTTTGATCGTTTAGAAGCGGTAGAGGCGCGCTATGAGAAGTTAAACGAACTTCTGAGTGACCCTGAGATCGTAAACAACCCCTCTAAGTTGAGAGAATATTCGAAGGAACAATCAGATATACAACAAACGGTAGCCGCTTATCAGGAATACAAAGATGTAAAAGAGCAGTTATCAGAAGCGAAAACAATGCTTGAAGATAAGCTTGATGCAGATATGCGCGACATGGTCAAAGAAGAAATTGCCGAGTTAGAAACGCAGCAAGAAGAGCTAGTTGAAAAGCTACGTATTTTATTAATTCCAAAAGATCCAAACGATGATAAAAACGTAATCATGGAGGTTCGTGGAGCGGCTGGTGGAGATGAAGCAGCGTTATTTGCAGCTAATTTGTACCGCATGTATTCTCGTTTTGCTGAATCACAAGGCTGGAAAACAGAAGTAATGGAAGCAACGACTACTGGAGTAGGCGGTTATAAAGAAATTATCTTTATGATTAACGGTAAAGGTGCGTACTCAAAGATGAAATTTGAAAACGGTGCACACCGTGTTCAGCGAGTTCCTGAAACAGAATCAGGCGGTCGTATTCATACATCTACAGCAACGGTAGCATGTCTTCCTGAAGCGGAAGAAGTTGAAGTGGACATTCATGAAAAAGACATCCGTGTAGATACATTTGCTTCAAGTGGACCTGGTGGCCAAAGTGTTAATACGACGATGTCGGCAGTTCGTTTAACACATTTACCAACAAATACAGTGGTATCATGTCAAGATGAAAAGTCTCAAATTAAAAATAAAGAAAAAGCAATGAAAGTATTGCGTGCTCGCGTGTACGACAAATTCCAGCGAGAAGCACAAGCAGAGTACGATGCAACGCGCAAACAAGCAGTTGGATCAGGAGATCGCTCTGAGCGTATCCGTACGTATAATTTCCCGCAAAATCGCGTAACGGACCACCGTATTGGTCTGACGATTCAAAAGCTAGATCAAATCTTAGAAGGCAAGCTTGATGAAATCATCGATGCATTAGTAATGGAAGACCAAGCGCGCCGAATGGAAGATTCGAACTAATGAAAGTATTTGAAGCCCTTAAGTGGGCTTCTTCTTTTTTGAAAGAGGCAAAGCGAGATGAAAACGCGGGAGAACTCTTGCTTCGCCATCACTTACAGATGACGAGAACTCATTTGCTAGGTGCTCTGCAGGAAGAACTAGAAGAAGAAACGCTAAAAAGGTTTGAACAAGATGTCCATGCTCATAAAGCAGGGATGCCTGTACAATATCTCATCGGGACAGAAGAATTTTACGGACGTTCATTTATTGTAAACGAACATGTATTAATTCCAAGACCGGAAACAGAAGAGCTCGTATATGGAATGATTTCTCGAATGAAAAAAGAATTTCAACACCAGTCTATTGAGCTTGTCGATATTGGAACGGGAAGTGGGGCGATTGCTATCACTTTAGCGTTGGAGCTTGACAGCGTCAATGTTACAGCAACAGATATAGCTATAGAATCTTTAAATGTAGCCAAGGAGAATGCTCAAAATCTGGACGCTGCTGTCACGTTTATACAGGGAGATTTATTACAACCATTCCTATCATCAAATCAGAAATTTGATGTAATTGTGTCTAATCCGCCTTATATTCCAGCAGATGATAAATTGTCCACAGTGGTAAAAGATCATGAGCCAAATCGAGCTCTTTTTGGTGGAAAAGATGGTCTGGATTTTTATCGACGTTTTATGGAAGAGTTGCCATATGTAACGAAGTCAAACAGTATTATTGGATTTGAAGTGGGGGCCGGACAGACAAAAGATGTAGCTGAGATGCTGCAAAAAACGTTTCCGACAGCTTTTGTAGAATGTGTATATGATATTAATGGAAAAGATCGAATGGTTTTTGCACAACTTCGTGATAACTAAAAAAATCAGAGGGAATGATTTTCCCTTTGGTTTTTGAAAATCATGCATTTTTTTACTAAATTACTAGTTTAAGATATCTTGCTTTCGGCCATACTGTTCCTATGAAAGGGCGGTGGCCGAAATGAAGAAATATGCTATCATTTATTTTATTTTATTAATTATTGGAGCAAATGCTCAACTTATATATACACATAACCAAGTGCAGGCAGATCAGCCTGCAGTCATTCCAGACGAGGCAATTCGACTGCGTATTTTAGCAAACAGCGACGGTGAAAAAGATCAGTACGTAAAACGTCTGATTCGTGACCGTGTGAACGAACAAATTACAGAATGGGTAAAAGATTTAACATCTGTAACTGTAGCTCGAAAAACAATTAAAGAAAATTTGCCAGCGCTTGAGACAATTGCGAAAGAAGTGCTAAAAGAAGAAGGCGTAAATGAATCTGTTCACGTTAAATTCGGAAAAGTAGAGTTTCCTACTAAGTTGTACGGTCAGTTTTTATATCCAGCAGGTGAGTATGAAGCCGTGCTTATTACTCTTGGTAAAGGAGAAGGAGCAAACTGGTGGTGTGTACTATTTCCTCCTTTATGCTTCTTAGATTTTTCAAACGGTGAAGCGGTAAAAGCGCCAGAGCCATCTGAAGAAGAACCAAAGGTAGAAAAAGAAAAACCAGCAGCTTCTGAATTAAAATCTGCAGACAAAACAGATGATACGTCGGCTGAAAGTAAAGAACCCGCAGTGAAGACAGAAATTCAATCTGCAACTATTACATCGGATTCTATTAAGCAGAAAGCTGAGGAACCTTCTCAACCAACGGCATCTTCTAAAGAAGCAGCTGCAAAGGATACAAGCAACACAGTAAAAGAAGAAACAAGCGCTAAGGCTGAGAAAAAGGAAAGTAAGGAAGCTGAAAAGTCTGTTTCATCTAAGAAAAAAGCTGATGCTAAATCGAAAGAAGATTCTGTAGAAGTTAAGTTTTTTGTAGTAGAATGGGTATCGTCCGTATTTAATTAATAGAATCATTAAAAATAAAATTCAGTTCTACTTTTTTTAACCATCTCATAGATTTGTTACTAGAAAACAAGTTGAGGTGATTAAAATGAGAGAACAATTAAAAATTGCCAGTGAAAATGATTATATTCGAATTCAGAAGTTTTTACAAAAAGCGGGTATTAGCACAGCGGGTGTAGAAGAACATATTCATCAATTTGTCATCATGGAAAGTGAAGAAGGCGAGCTGCTAGCAACAGTTGGGTTTGAAAAAGAAGGCATGGACGGAATTCTTCGCTCCCTTGTCGTGTCACCTTCTTTGATGCAATCTGATATTCTGCTGCTATTTAAAAGTATCGTTCAGCTGGCTCAAAAGCATGGTGTGAAGCAACTATATTTACTAACAAATAAGGCATCCTCTCTGCATTTTTTTCAAATGATGAATTTTCAGCAAACATCTTATAGTGCTCTACCTGATTTGTTAAAAGAACATTCGTATTTAAAACAGTTACCAAATCCTAAGGATGTCTACGTGATGTTTTATGCAGCTAGTTAAAAGGAAATGTGGATAAATCATTTTAATGGGGTATCCACAATGTTATTCACAAAAACCTAAGCTTTATCCACATTTTGTGGATAAAGCTTGTTTGCTGATATAATGAATACATGTATTTTACTGTTTTTGATACATATTGTACTTTTAAAGTAAAAAAAACCTAGATATAGAAAGAAAAAGGAGTTGAAGAAGATGGAAACTAAGTTATGGGTTGTGGATAATTTTATGAACGAAAAAGATATTTATCCACAGATAGAAGAAGCAGCAGATTTGCTGCGCAACCACGAAGTGGTTGCTTTTCCTACAGAGACGGTGTATGGATTAGGAGGAGATGCAACATCGGATAAAGCTGTGGATAAAATTTTTGCAGCGAAAGGACGTCCTAGTGATAACCCTCTTATTGTTCATATTGGAGATAAAGAGCAGCTGCATACATTTGTAGAGTCAATTCCTTCAAAAGCAGAGAAAGTGATTGATGCTTTTTGGCCAGGTCCTCTTACTGTGATATTACCTAAAAAAGATCAAGTTTCAGATAAGGTTACGGCTGGTTTAAACAGCATTGCAGTGAGAATGCCATCACATCCGGTAGCTCTTGCATTATTGAAAAAAGTGGCTTTGCCTATCGCGGCTCCTAGTGCAAACCTCTCCGGCAAGCCAAGCCCCACTTTAGCTCACCACGTGATGAATGATTTAGAAGGGCGTATTAGCGGAGTTGTAGACGGAGGAGCGACAGGGGTAGGAGTAGAGTCGACTGTCCTTGATTGTACTGAAGAGATTCCTATTATTTTACGTCCAGGCGGCATTACTCAGAAAGAGTTAGAAAGTGTAATTGGTCCCGTAAAAGTAGATCGAGCGTTACTAAGTGATAAAGAAGCGCCAAAATCTCCAGGTATGAAATATACGCATTACGCACCTGATGCACCGCTTGTCATTGTTGACGGCAGTTCAGATTTTTTCCAATCTATTATTGATCACTATCAAGATCAGGGTAAGCGAGTAGGGGTATTAACGACATCTGAACATGAAAATGTGTATAAAGCCGATGCCGTCATTACATGTGGATCTCGCTCAAATTTAGAGACGGTTGCTAGCCACTTATATGAGTCTCTTCGTTCATTTAATGAGTGCGATGTAGATATTATCGTTAGTGAAAGTTTTTCTGAAGAAGGAGTCGGTCATGCCGTTATGAATCGATTAATGAAAGCTGCAGGACATCACGTGATTAAGCAATAAAATTCATCTTCTAAACCTTTTCGAATGTGCATATTTTGAAATAGGAGCACGTCCGAGGAGGGTAAAGATGAATGTATCTCAGTTAATTAGTGAAATGATCACGTTAGTCATTATGGCGTTTGCCTTAGGCATGGATGCTTTCTCAGTTGGTTTGGGAATGGGGTTAATTCGTTTACGCTTTCGCCAAATTTTCTACATTGGTGTTGTTATCGGTATATTTCATATTTGGATGCCGCTATTGGGCATGTTTATTGGACGACTTTTGTCTGATAAACTTGGAATGTTTGCTACCTATGGCGGTGGAATTTTATTGCTGATTCTTGGGGCGCAGATGATTTATTCCTCCTTTAAGCATGACGATACGCCGTTTATCAAACCAGTTGGCTTTGGACTGTTATTTTTTGCGCTCAGCGTGAGTCTAGATAGTTTTTCTGTTGGACTTAGCTTAGGTATTTTTGGGGCAAGAACGTTTTTGACCATTATTGTTTTTGGCGTAGTGAGTATGCTATTAACTTGGTTAGGACTGTTGCTCGGCAGAAGAGTACAAGGCTGGCTTGGTTCATATAGTGAGGCACTGGGCGGGAGCATTTTATTAGCTTTTGGCATCAAATTGCTATTACCTTTTTAACTATATATAAATAGGTAAAGGATCATGACCATGCAGGTTATGGTCTTTTTTTGCTTCTTTTAAATTACAGCAATAAAAAAAGGAAAGCGAAGGTGTTTTTTTCAAGATAAATAAAGAGATCATGGATAAAAAACACCCAAAAAAGCTAACTGGATTTATGCAAGCAATAGAGATACAATAGGGTGGAATATCAACATAGTCGCACATAGTGAAAGCAAGGGAGGATGTATCTTGAAAAACATCTTATTTGTATGTACAGGAAACACGTGCCGCAGCCCTATGGCAGAAGCGTTGCTGAAAGCTAAAAAAATAGATGGAATAAACGTGAAGTCTGCAGGTGTATTCGCTTCAAATGGAAGTGAAGCTTCTGTTCATGCACAAGTTGCCCTTCAACAGAAAGGCATAGCTTGTTCTCATGCTTCGGCAGCATTAACGGAAGAACAATTGATGTGGGCTACTTATATTTTTACGATGACGGAGCAGCATAAAATGCTAATTTTGAACCAAGCTCCATACGTAAGTGATAAATTATTTACGCTAAAAGAATTTGCCGGCGAGCAAGGTGAAGTATCTGATCCGTTTGGCGGATCATTACAGACGTACGAACAGACTTTAGAAGAGTTAGAGCGTATGATTAACAAAATAGTCGACAAATTATAAAAGGTCCCATAAATTTTTGCAGACTTAAACTGAACAAAAATTAATAGAAGATGAAGGTATGTATGAGGAGGAAACAAAGATGAAAGTAGCTATTGCATCTGACCACGGCGGTATAAATTTACGACAGGAAATTATCTCTTTAATGGAAGAATTAAATATTGAATATGTGGATTTAGGGTGTGAATGCTCAGCATCTGTCGATTATCCGGATTATGCACTTCCCGTTGCTCAAAAAGTGGCGAGCCAAGAAGTAAGTCGAGGCATTCTTATTTGCGGAACAGGCATCGGTATGAGCATAGCAGCTAATAAAGTAAAGGGAATTCGCTGCGCTCTAGTGCATGATACGTTTAGTGCAAAAGCCACAAGAGAACATAATGATAGCAACATTTTAGCAATGGGTGAACGCGTCATTGGGCCGGGACTTGCACGTGAAATTGCGAAAATTTGGTTAACGACAGAATTTGAAGGCGGGCGACATGAAAATCGCGTGAATAAAATTAAACAGTATGAGCAGCAAAGTGATGCAACAGTAACGGCATAATGTGAACGTATTCAATGGAAGAAAGGAAGAAAAACGTGTCTGAACTTACGAAATGGAAAGAGCAGTTGGAAACAGTTTTATCTGATTTTTCAGCACAAGTGCAGTTATCTTCAGAACATACACTTGTCATTGGATGCAGTACAAGCGAGGTAATTGGTGAAAAAATAGGAACCGCAGGCGCAATGGAAGTTGCAGAAATGATCTTTGATACACTAGCAGATTTTCGAAAAAAAACGGGTGTCCACTTAGCATTTCAATGCTGTGAACATCTTAATCGAGCACTGGTAGTAGAAAGAGAATTAGCTCGTAAAGAACGCTTAGAAATCGTTAGTGTTGTTCCTATTCATAAAGCAGGTGGAGCAATGGCTACACAGGCCTATGGCCAGCTTAAAGATCCTGTTTTAGTAGAGTTTATTAAAGCTGATGCTGGGATTGATATTGGAGATACATTCATTGGTATGCATTTAAAGCATGTCGCAGTACCCGTTCGTTGTACGTTGAACGCAGTTGGACACGCTTATGTTACTTTAGCAAAGACGCGTCCAAAACTAATCGGTGGAATGAGAGCGTTTTACGAACTTTCGTAATTAAATATATTAAAATAATACACATTTTTTCTTTTTTATTCTAAATAAATCATGTTACAATGTAGTTGAATTAACAAATAACGAACATTGCGAATACGAAACGAGGAGAGGATTTTGATGGAGAAACAACTAATGCAACAAGATCCAGCAGTTTATAATGCGATCAAGGATGAATTACAAAGACAACGTACTAAGATTGAGCTAATTGCTTCAGAAAACTTTGTAACAACAGCGGTAATGGAAGCACAAGGTTCAGTTTTAACAAATAAATATGCTGAAGGCTATCCAGCTAAACGTTACTACGGTGGTTGTGAACACGTGGATGTAGTAGAAGACTTAGCTCGTGATCGTGCAAAAGAAATTTTCGGAGCAGAGCACGTGAACGTTCAACCTCACTCAGGTGCACAAGCAAACATGGCTGTATACTTCACTGTTTTAGAGGCTGGAGACACAGTACTTGGTATGAATTTATCGCACGGCGGTCACTTAACGCACGGAAGTCCTGTTAACTTTAGTGGTGTTCAGTACAATTTCATCGAATATGGTGTAGATCGCGAAACACATCGCATTAACTACGATGACGTATTAGAAAAAGCTCGTACACACAAACCAAAATTAATTGTGGCTGGTGCAAGCGCATATCCACGCGCAATCGACTTCAAGCGTTTCCGTGAAATCGCTGATGAAGTAGGCGCTTATTTAATGGTAGACATGGCTCATATTGCTGGTCTAGTAGCTGCAGGACTTCATCAAAATCCTGTGCCACATGCTCATTTCGTTACAACTACAACACATAAAACACTACGCGGACCACGCGGCGGTATGATTTTATGTAAAGAAGAATTTGCGAAAAAGATTGATAAGTCGATCTTCCCTGGTATTCAAGGTGGTCCATTGATGCACGTTATCGCTGCAAAAGCAGTAGCATTTGGTGAAGCATTACAAGATGAGTTTAAGCACTATGCTCAAAATATCATCGACAATGCTAATCGTTTAGCAGAAGGATTAAAGAAAGAAGGATTTGCTCTTGTATCTGAAGGAACAGACAATCACCTTGTGTTAATCGACGTAAGCTCAATGAATTTGACAGGTAAAGTAGCTGAAAAAGCGCTTGATGATGTAGGTATTACAACAAACAAAAATACAATTCCTTATGATGAGCAAAGCCCATTTGTAACAAGCGGTATCCGTATTGGTACAGCTGCGGTTACAACTCGCGGATTTGGCTTAGAAGAGATGGATGAAATTGCTTCTATCATCGGATTAACGCTTAAAAATATTGAAGATGAAGAAAAGTTAGCTGAAGCTAAAACACGTGTTGAAGCTTTAACAAGCAAGTTTGAAATGTATAAATCACTTTAAGAGAGACAGGCCTTTGTGCCTGTTTTTTTATGGAGAAAGTGGTAGCAATCCAATCATTTTTTGAATAATGCTTGAACTCAAAAACTTTTTTCTGTAAAATGAATGCAATGTATAAATTTAATTAGCAAGAGATATGTTTTTACTAGTACGTACCATTCAATTCGTTGAATGGTATTTTAATGTGTACATCTTTATATATAAGGAGAGATATCAATGGGCAAAGTATACGTATTTGATCACCCGCTTATTCAACACAAATTAACTTACATACGCGATGTAAAAACGGGAACGAAAGAGTTTCGTGAATTAGTTGATGAAGTGGCAAGCTTAATGGCTTTTGAAGCAACACGTGATTTACCGCTAGAAGATGTTGAAATTGAAACACCGGTTTGCAAAACAAAGTCAAAAGTTATTGCAGGGAAAAAGCTTGGTATCGTTCCAATTCTTCGTGCTGGTATCGGCATGGTAGATGGATTTTTAAAACTAATGCCAGCTGCTAAAGTTGGACACGTTGGCTTATATCGTGATCCAGAAACATTACAGCCTGTTGAATATTATGTAAAGCTACCTAATGATGTAGAAGAGCGTGACTTTATTGTAGTAGATCCTATGCTTGCAACAGGAGGGTCAGCTGTAGAAGCAATCAACTCTCTGAAAAAAAGAGGCGCTAAAAACATTAAATTTATGTGTTTAATTGCTGCTCCTGAAGGCGTGGAAATTGTAAAAGAAGCACACCCTGACGTAGATATTTACATTGCAGCATTAGATGAAAAATTAAATGACCATGGATATATTGTTCCAGGTTTAGGTGATGCAGGGGATCGTTTATTCGGTACAAAATAATTTGTAGATTTGGGTGATGAACATGAAGCAGCCAATTAAAGTAATGACGATATTCGGGACAAGACCAGAAGCAATTAAAATGGCTCCTCTAGTATTAGAGCTTAAAAAGCGACCAGAAGAGTTCGAAGCAATTGTTACAGTAACGGCTCAGCACCGTGAAATGTTAGACCAAGTATTGAGCATCTTTGACATTCAGCCTGACTATGACCTGAACATTATGAAGGATCGCCAAACCCTTATGGACGTAACGACCAGAGGATTACAAGGCTTGGACGACGTAATGAAAAAAGTAAAGCCGGACATGGTACTTGTACACGGTGATACAACTACGACGTTTATTGCTGGGCTAGCAGCTTTTTATAATCAGATTCAGGTCGGGCATGTTGAAGCAGGTTTGCGCACATGGAATAAATATTCTCCATACCCGGAAGAAATGAACCGTCAGCTTACAGGTGTTCTCGCTGATTTGCACTTTGCTCCAACAGATAAGTCTGCAGCTAATTTGCAAGCAGAGAACAAAAAAGAAGAGCGAATCTTTGTGACTGGAAATACAGCTATCGATGCGTTAAAAACAACAGTAAAAGAGACATATGAGCATGAAGTGTTAACGAAATTGGGAGATGATCGTCTTATTTTGTTAACGGCACATCGCCGCGAAAATTTAGGCGAACCAATGAAAAATATGTTCCGTGCTGTTAAGCGTATTGTAGATGAACATGAAGATGTGCAAGTTGTGTATCCTGTTCATTTGAATCCAGTAGTTAGAGAAACAGCAAACGATATCTTAGGAAATGACCCGCGCATTCATTTAATTGAACCGTTAGATGTAATTGACTTCCATAACTTCGCTGAGCGCGCTCATATTATTTTGACAGATTCGGGCGGTGTTCAAGAAGAAGCTCCTTCATTAGGCGTACCTGTATTGGTACTTCGCGATACAACAGAGCGCCCGGAAGGAATTGAAGCAGGAACGCTCAAACTAGCAGGCACGGAAGAAGAAACGATTTATACGCTAGCAAAAGAGCTGTTAATAGATGAAGGCGTATATAAGCAAATGTCACAAGCATCGAATCCTTACGGAGACGGCTTAGCTTCTAAACGCATTTGTGATGCTATTAGCTACTATTTCAACCGCCGTGAAAACAGACCGGAAGCTTTTAATCCGCTTTCGTAAGATTTCTAAACACCTTTCACATGAAAAGCGTCTCTTTGAGACACGATAGTGTGAGAGGTGTTTTTTTATGTGGATTAAATGGTTAATGATTAGCTTTATATTTGGGAGTGGGGGAGGGCAAATGTCGCTCAATCCGACATTTCCTTCTATAAAACAAGAAATGAATCATCAGGAAAAATCAATCATTGTGATGATTAAAAAAGAAAAATTCACGAACTTTAAAAGTCAGCTACAAAAAAATTATCCTAATATAAAGATTAAGAGCGAATTTCACACGGTGTTTACAGGACTTTCATTAAACGGCTCCATCTCGGATTTGGAAAAACTATCTCAGAATCCATCTATTATTAGTTCACATTCTATTAAAAACTATCAGGTTACAGAAGAAAATAGCGTAACGTTCATTGGCTCAGAACAGGTAAGAGGCTTGTTTGATACTCACAATCAGCGCTTAACAGGAAAAGGGATCAAAGTAGGCGTTATCGATACGGGGGTTGATTATTCTCATCCTGATTTAAAACAAACCTACAGAGGGGGTTACGATGTAATAGATGAAGATTATGAGCCGATGGAAACCACTCGTGAGCAAGGAGAACCGACTCTGCACGGTACTCATGTAGCTGGTATTATTGCAGCGAATGGGAATATTACAGGCGTAGCACCCCAAGCGGAAATCTATGCATACCGAGCTCTTGGACCTGGAGGAGCTGGAACGTCTGAAAGTGTTATTCTAGCTATTGAAAAAGCAATTCAAGATGATGTAGATATTATTAATTTATCATTAGGAAATGATGTGAATGGCCCTGATTTACCAACAAGCTTAGCGTTAGATCGAGCTGTTGAAAAAGGAATTGTAACGGTTACATCTAGCGGCAATTCAGGTCCAGGTTTATGGACGGTGGGCTCTCCGGGTACAGCGGGAAAAGCTATTTCCGTTGGCGCTTCTGTTTCTCCGACAACAGTTCAATTTCTAACAATTGGATTTAACAAAGAAAAAATTATGATGGCGCCAGTAGAAGGGTCTCGTCCATGGACGTTTAATCAAACGCTGCGTGTAATAAATGAAGAAGATTCCAAAGAGCAAAAGCATGCGTCGGGTAACGTCATTTTGCTAAAAGCAGAAGGAAATGCGGTTCAAAAAAAGATTAAACAAGCTGAACAGGCGGGAGCAAAAGCGGTTATTTTATATAGCCCGACAGAAAAAAGCATAGTCAGTAAACTAAAAGAGTCAGTAAATATTCCCGTGATATGGGTAAGTAAAAAAAGCGGTGACACCATTAGCCAACACATTCAGTCTCAACAACCGTACTTACGCACTGGGCAGCAAGTGGTGCAAGACTTGCTCACATCTTTCAGTTCAAGAGGGCCTGTAACGACTACTTGGGGAATCAAACCAGACGTCGTCGCACCAGGTTACTTCATTAATAGTACAGTTCCTGGAGGATATGAACGCATGCATGGCACAAGTATGGCTGCGCCCCATGTAGCTGGAGCGTGTGCGCTGATTTTACAAGCTCACCCGAACTGGTCTCCTGAACAAGTCAAAGCTTCATTGATGAACACCAGTAAAGTAATGCAGCAGCTAAACGGTCAAACGTATCGCGTATATGAACAAGGAGCGGGAAGAATTCAAATAGCAAAAGCCGTCACAGCAGAATCTTTGTTTTATCCATCTTCTTTATCTTTTGGTATTTTTACGCGTCCATCAAAGAAAGTTTTATCTTTTAAAATTGATAACCAGTCTGATAAAGCAAAAACGTATCGCTTAAACGTTCCAAAAAGGGATGAAGGAGTGAACTGGGATGTTCCATTACCCGTCACGGTGCCACCCCGTCAGACAAAAGAGATAGCTGTTACTTTATCGGTGCAGCCCCGTTTTAAAAATAAAGGTATATATGACGGATATTTGGAAATAAATGATTCACGTGAAACATTTTCGCTTCCCTATATGTACATGATTAGCATTCCAGATTATCCTCGTGTCATGGGATTGCAAGTAGCAGCGGAAAAAGAGAAAAATACGTATAGCTATGAACTGTTTTTGCCTGAAGGAGCAGATCAGTTAGGCGTCGCTCTTTTTGATAAGCAGTCTTTACAGTTTGTATCGTATTTAGATGTTGACGTGGATGTAGAAAGAGGCATGAGAAAACGAAAAATAACGATTGATGAATCGCTTGTACCAGGAGTGTACCAAATATTTGCATTTGTGAAAAAGCATAGACAAGAGCAGGTTGTACACAGTACAATAACGATTGAATGAACCTCTTTAAATGTTTTCATTTGAAGAGGTTTTATGTGTGGCAGAAATGTGAACAATAAGAAGAGATTGTGAAGTTTTTAGCTTAAACACATTGACATTAAATATACGCTATTGTATGCTTACAGGGAATATAAATGATAAGGTTTTCAACCTGTGAAAACCGTTGATATTTCTGCGTATTTTATTAGCTGTTTTTACCTTTTTTAGCAATTTTTTTTGCCTTTCTATCATATATTGAGCTATGAAAACGATAGAGAATTCGGAAAAAAGAAAATTTTGCAAAAGGGGTATGAGCTTATGAAAGATCGCAACCGTCATCCTTTGCAAGCGATGGCATTAGTGTCAATCATTCTATCACAGTTAGCAGGTTCAGTCTTAATTGGCTTATTCTCTGGAAGATGGGCTGATCAATGGCTTGACACCGAACCACTATTTTTGATTTTAGGCCTTCTTTCAGGGCTAGCAGCAGGTGTTTTTATGATGCTGCGGACAGTCCACCATTTTTTTTCAGGAGATTAATAATTCATGCAGGATTTGCAGCACGTTTTTCCAAGACTTCGTTCATACATATTGTATTTGTTAGCATTATACGTTCTCGGCTGGGAATTTACAAGTTATAAGGCTGTTTTTGCAGGTTTAATTTTAGGAACCGCCCTGAGTTTGTATAATTTGTGGAACTTAGTAAGAAAGTTTGAGCAGTTTGGACAGGCGTTGGATGAGGGGAAAAAGCCCCGTTCAATTGGGACTGTTGTAAGATTTGCAACAGCTGCTCTCGCAGTTGTGATTACCATCTCTTATCCAAAAACCTTTCATATTATTAGTGTAGTTGTGGGATTAATGACGTATTATGTTGTCATTATCATAGATTTAGTTGTTCAAAATATGCGTAGAAGATAGAAAGAGAGGTGAACACAGTTGGGTCATGAATCACCAACTATAGAGTTTCTAGGCCTTACTTTTAGTCAAAGTAACTTGCTTATGGTTACCGTAGCTTCTGTTATTGTATTCTTAATTGCAGTTTTATGTACTCGTACTCTTGCTATGAAGCCAAGCGGTGCACAAAACTTTATTGAATGGGTCTTAGATTTTGTTAAAGGACTCGTTAATAGCAATATGGATTGGAAAACAGGTGGCCGCTTTTTGACGCTAGGTGTAACTTTACTTATGTACATTTTTGTGTCAAATATGTTGGGTCTTCCATTCGCCATCGTGATTGACCATAACTTATGGTGGAAATCGCCAACCGCTGATCCAGCAATTACGCTGACGTTAGCCGTTATGGTAGTTGTACTATCACATTATTATGGTATTAAAATGCGAGGTTTCTCTGCATACACGAAAGATTACTTCAAGCCAATGGCATTTTTATTCCCGCTTAAGATTATCGAGGAGTTTGCCAATACGTTAACGCTTGGCCTTCGTCTTTACGGTAATATTTATGCTGGGGAAATTTTGTTAAGCTTGCTAGCTGGTTTAGCAACAACAGGCTTCCTAGGTACAATTGGAGCTGCTATCCCAATGCTTTTATGGCAAGGATTCAGTATTTTTGTAGGCGCAATTCAGGCCTTCATTTTCACAATGTTAACGATGGTTTATTTATCTCACAAAGTGAGTAGCGACCATTAATTTATAAAGCTTTGTTCAAGTAATACCCAATTTGGACAAAACAAAACTTAGTTAAACAAAATCATATATATTAAGGGAGGACTTTATAAAATGGGTTTAATAGCATCTGCAATTGCGATTGGTTTAGCGGCACTAGGTGCTGGTATTGGTAACGGTCTTATCGTTTCTAAGACGATTGAAGGCACAGCTCGCCAACCAGAAGCACGTGGTACATTAACTTCAATGATGTTCGTTGGGGTTGCCTTAGTTGAGGCGCTTCCAATTATCGCCGTAGTTATTGCATTCATGGTACAAGGTAAATAATAATGTGTTACATGTGGCGAAGATCATTCAAAAGAACCTTCGCCATTACTTTATGTCTTTAAGAAGTAAATTATATATGTGGAGTCTCTGAAGGGAGTGAACATGGCCGTGTCGAACATGTTTGTGTTAGGAGCAGCAGGCATTAATGGTGGAGATATTCTTTTCCAATTAGTGATGTTCCTTATCCTACTTGCGTTACTTCAAAAATTCGCGTTTGGTCCTGTAATGGGAATCATGAAAAAACGTGAAGAGCATATTGCCGGTGAGATTGATGAAGCAGAAAAGCAAAATGAGGAAGCGAAGAAGCTTGTTGAAGAGCAGCGTGAAATCTTAAAGCAATCTCGTCAAGAAGTGCAAGTAATGATGGAAAACGCTAGAAAGTCTGCAGAAGATAAAAAAGAAGAAATCATTGCAGCAGCACGCGAAGAGTCTGAGCGTCTAAAAGCTGCAGCAAAACAAGAAATCGAACAGCAAAAAGATCAAGCAGTTGCTGCGTTACGTGAGCAAGTTGCTTCATTATCTGTTTTAATTGCGTCGAAAGTTATTGAAAAAGAACTTTCTGAACAAGATCAAGAGAAGTTAATTCATGAATATATCCAAGAAGTAGGGGATGTACGATGAGTCAACCAGCTGTAGCCAAGCGCTATGCACTAGCTCTTTTTCAATTAGCAACAGAAAAACAGATGATCGATGAAATGCAAGAACAGCTACAAATCGTTGAAGAGGTGTTTGCTAAAACACCTGAATTAATGGATGTATTAACTCATCCAAAAATTACAATTGAGCGAAAAAAACAGTTTGTAAGTGAGGCATTTGCTGAACTTTCACCAACTGTTCAACATACGGTTCTTCTATTATTAGAGCGTCACCGCATTCAAATTGTTAGCCAAATGGTGCAAGAGTATCGTTTCCTAGCGAACGAAGTACGTGGCGTGGCAGACGCAACTGTTTATTCTGTCAAACCTTTAAGCGCAGATGAGAAACGAGCAATCTCGCAATCATTTGCTTCAAAAGTTGGAAAACATACGTTAAATATTTCAAATGTAGTAGATAAAAGCCTAATCGGCGGCGTGAAGCTTCGCATTGGTAATCGTATCTATGATGGCAGCATTAGCAGCAAATTAGAAACGATCCACCGAGGACTTCTTGCACACAGATCGTAGATAGGGGTGAAATTCATGAGCATCAAAGCTGAAGAAATTAGTGCGCTGATCAAGCAGCAAATTGAAAACTATCAGTCTGAGATTAAAGTGAGTGATGTAGGTACTGTTATCCAAGTTGGGGATGGTATCGCACGTGCTCATGGCCTCGACAATGTCATGGCTGGAGAACTGGTTGAATTTTCAAATGGTGTCATGGGAATGGCACAAAACTTAGAAGAAAACAATGTAGGTATCATTATTTTAGGACCATATACAGAAATTCGTGAAGGTGACGAAGTTCGCCGTACAGGACGCATCATGGAAGTTCCAGTAGGGGAGCAGTTAATCGGTCGTGTTGTTAACTCATTAGGTCAGCCAGTAGACGGCTTAGGCCCGGTAGAAACAACAAAAACACGTCCAATTGAAGGTGCTGCACCTGGCGTTATGGATCGTAAATCAGTACATGAGCCGCTTCAAACAGGTATCAAGGCGATTGACGCACTTGTGCCGATCGGCCGTGGACAGCGTGAGTTAATTATCGGTGACCGTCAAACGGGTAAAACATCGGTAGCAATCGATACAATCTTAAACCAAAAAGATCAAGATATGGTATGTATCTATGTAGCGATTGGCCAAAAAGAATCAACAGTTCGTAACGTAGTAGAGACATTACGTAAACACGGTGCTCTAGATTACACAATCGTTGTAACAGCATCAGCTTCACAACCAGCTCCACTATTATTCTTAGCACCATACGCTGGAGTAACAATGGGTGAAGAGTTTATGTATAACGGTAAGCACGTACTTGTTATTTACGATGACTTAACAAAACAAGCATCAGCTTATCGTGAACTTTCATTACTATTACGCCGTCCTCCAGGTCGTGAAGCGTATCCAGGGGATGTATTCTATCTGCACTCTCGTTTATTAGAGCGTGCGGCAAAGTTATCGGACGCAAAAGGTGGAGGTTCATTAACAGCTCTTCCATTTATTGAAACGCAAGCAGGAGACGTATCTGCTTATATCCCAACGAACGTAATTTCGATTACAGACGGACAAATTTTCTTACAGTCAGATCTATTCTTCTCAGGCGTACGTCCTGCGATTAATGCTGGTCTTTCTGTATCACGTGTAGGGGGATCTGCACAAATTAAAGCGATGAAAAAGGTAGCAGGTACACTGCGTCTAGACCTTGCATCTTATCGTGAGCTTGAATCGTTTGCTCAGTTCGGTTCTGATCTTGACCAAGCAACTCAAGCAAAATTAAATCGAGGAGCGCGTACAGTTGAAATCTTAAAACAAGGTTTACACAAACCGCTTCGCGTAGAAAAACAAGTAGCTGTGCTTTACGCATTAACAAAAGGCTTCTTAGATGATGTTCCAGTATCAGATATTACACGCTTTGAAGACGAGTACTTAACATGGTTAGAATCAAACCGTAAAGAAGTACTTGAATCAATCCGTACAACTGGTGGCCTTCCTGAAGCTGGCGTATTCGAATCAGCACTTGAAGAATTCAAGAAAACATTTATTGCATCTGAATAATATATTGTCAGCATGGTATGTTAAGACAATCTTTCAATAAGGTGAAGGTGAACATTTGTTCACCTTTCATACCACGTGATCTTCTAAAACAAGGTGGTGAAACCTTTGGCATCATTACGTGATATACAAACTCGAATCACATCGACGAAAAAAACGAGCCAGATTACGAAAGCAATGGAAATGGTTTCAGCTGCAAAGCTGAATAGAGCGGAACAAAATGCAAAATCGTTTGTTCCATATATGGAAAAAATTCAAGAGGTAGTCTCAAGTGTAGCCCTAGGCAGCAGAGGCGCTTCACATCCAATGTTAACTGCGCGCAGCGTGAAGAAGACTGGTTATATCGTAATCACTTCAGATCGCGGTCTAGCAGGAGCATATAACAGTAATATTTTGCGAAAAGTATCTCAAGCTATTGAAGAACGCCATCAATCACCTGATGAATACGGTGTGATTGCAATTGGACGAGTAGGGAGAGATTTCTTCGTAAAACGCGGTATTCCGGTTTTGCTTGAAATCACAGGCTTAGCAGATCAGCCAGCTTTTGCTGACATTCAAGGAATTGCTTCACAAACAGTTCAAATGTTTGCGGACGGTACGTTTGATGAACTTTACTTATACTATAATCACTTTATCAATACGATTTCACAAGAAGTGACGGAGAAGAAGCTATTGCCTCTAACAGATCTTCAACCTTCTGGTAAACTTGTTGGTTATGAATTTGAACCATCACAAGAAGAGATTTTAGAAGTATTACTTCCTCAGTATGCAGAGAGTTTAATTTACGGCGGCCTGCTTGATGGAAAAGCAAGTGAGCATGCTGCTCGTATGACAGCGATGAAAAGTGCAACAGACAATGCAAAAGATCTTATCAATAATCTTACATTGTCATATAACCGTGCGCGTCAAGCGGCAATTACCCAGGAAATTACGGAAATTGTTGGCGGAGCGGCAGCGTTAGAATAGAAAGTTTAATGGAAAAGCAAGTTAGGAGGGAACACGATGACAAAAGGACGCGTTACTCAAATCATGGGTCCAGTTGTAGACGTAAAGTTTGACAACGGACACCTTCCGGCAATTTATAACGCCCTTAAAATTTCACATAAACCGAGCAGTGCAAGTGAAGTTGCAATCGAATTAACATTAGAAGTTGCGATTCACTTAGGTGATAACACAGTTCGTACAGTAGCAATGTCATCCACTGACGGCTTAGTTCGTGGATTAGAAGTAGAAGATACAGGTGCAGCAATCTCAGTACCAGTTGGTGACGTTACGTTAGGTCGTGTATTTAACGTATTAGGTGAAAAAATCGACTTAGACGCCCCAATCGATGCAGGTGCACGTCGTGATCCGATCCACCGTCAAGCACCAAAGTTCGAAAATCTATCTACACAAGCTGAAATTCTTGAAACAGGTATTAAAGTAGTAGACTTATTAGCTCCTTACATTAAAGGTGGAAAAATCGGTCTATTCGGTGGTGCCGGTGTAGGTAAAACAGTATTAATTCAAGAGTTAATCAATAACATTGCTCAAGAGCACGGCGGTATTTCGGTATTCGCTGGTGTAGGTGAGCGTACGCGAGAAGGTAATGACTTATACCATGAAATGACAGACTCTGGTGTTATTAAGAAGACGGCTATGGTATTTGGACAAATGAATGAGCCGCCTGGTGCACGTCAGCGTGTTGCATTAACAGGATTAACAATGGCAGAATACTTCCGTGACGAACAAGGTCAAGACGTATTATTCTTTATCGATAATATCTTCCGTTTCACACAAGCGGGTTCAGAAGTATCAGCATTACTTGGCCGTATGCCATCAGCAGTAGGTTATCAGCCAACATTAGCGACAGAAATGGGTCAGCTTCAAGAGCGTATCACGTCAACAAGCGTAGGTTCTGTAACATCGATTCAAGCGATTTACGTACCAGCCGATGACTATACGGATCCAGCTCCAGCGACAACATTTGCTCACTTAGATGCAACAACAAACTTAGAGCGTAAATTATCAGAGATGGGTATTTACCCTGCGGTAGATCCATTAGCATCTACATCTCGCGCTTTATCTCCTGAAATTGTTGGAGAAGAGCACTATGCAATTGCGCGTCAAGTTCAACAAACGTTACAGCGTTATAAAGAGTTACAAGATATCATTGCAATCCTAGGTATGGATGAGTTATCTGATGAAGATAAACTCGTTGTACAACGTGCTCGTCGCGTTCAATTCTTCTTGTCTCAAAACTTCCACGTAGCAGAACAATTTACAGGTCAAAAAGGTTCTTATGTTCCTGTAAAAGAAACTGTTAAAGGATTTAAAGAGATCTTGGAAGGTAAATACGATCATTTACCTGAAGATGCGTTCCGTTTAGTTGGTCGCATTGAAGAAGTTATTGAAAATGCGAAACGTATGGGAGTAGAAGTTTAATTTAAGGGACATAGGAGGTTTTTTAAATGAAGACAATCCATGTCAGTGTAGTGACTCCTGATGGCCCAGTTTACGAATCAGAAGTGGAAATGGTAAGTACCCGAGCACAGAGCGGTGAGCTTGGTATTTTACATGGCCATATTCCGATGGTTGCTCCTTTACAAATTGGAGCCGTCCGCTTGAAGAAAGCAAGCAGTACAGAACTTGTGGCTGTTAGCGGAGGATTTCTTGAAGTAAGACCTGACAAAGTAACAATTCTTGCACAGGCTGCTGAAACAGCTGAAGCGATTGACGTAGCTCGTGCAGAAGAAGCGAAAAAGCGCGCTGAAATGCGCCTTGATAGCAAACAAGACGACGTTGATGTTAAGCGTGCTGAAATTGCCTTAAAACGGGCAGTCAATCGTTTAGATATTAGTCAACGTAAGTTCTAAAAAAAGCCCTCTCAAACGAATGAGAGGGCTTTTTTGCTCTATTATATAAAAGAGGAAGAGCAAATAGCATTCGTCTATGATTATATATTCCATTTAACTAAGCGTATCCGTCTTCTTTATTTTTCTTAATAATGGAAAAGGATCTTAAAATAGGGAATAAAATAAATGTTTTTCATGTTACCGTTTACGAATTTGCATAAGTGTGCTTTAATATGAAAAGAAGAGACGATGATCGTCTCTTCTTTTCATATGGTGTTTAAAAGGAGTGCTTTTATTGTTTGGAGGAATTGAGCAGCAAACGTTACTAACCATGATTTCACATTTGATTTTTATTGTGATTACTTGGTATGCTTTGCAAGGCTTTCAAATTGAAAAGCTGATGAAACCTAATCATGTGTTTCAAGCAAAATTAATGCTTATTTTATTGACCATTACTATTTCATCAACAGTAAGTAATTTCTTTTTGGATTATTTATTTTGGTCACAGCGCATTCCCTCATTTTTTCAATGATTGGCAGGCTATGAGTCTATGATAAAATAGACGTTCATTCGTTGAAGATATACGAATTTATACGCTAATGTATGTCGCTATGTCTAAATATGACGACCCTTTTCATGTATGTATCATCGCCTTCTGGAAAGACTGATGAGTACGGAGAGGGAGTGGCGAAATGTTTAAAAAAATTAGTGTCTTTTTGGCTATTTTCATTACTGGCTTATTCGTATATCATGGAAGTTATGTGAGCAATGCCCAAAACAATGAAACTACTATTGAGAAGATTGTTCACACCTTAAATAAGCAGCATGTTTCGTTAACTGAAGTATCGTTGTATGCAAGAGAAGAAGTAAAAGCTGTTACTGACCAAAAAACCTTTTATTCGCAAGCTGAAAGTATTAAAAGTAATTTTAGAGGTTTTAAATGGGAAGTGAAGAGGGAAAGAGACCTATGGAAAGCAATAGGTACACGCAAAAGTGAAGATGTGAACGAAGTCATTCTGTTAACTTATGCGATCGATGAACACAGCAATGCGTACATATCGTATCATGTAACGGGACAAGGTTTAAAAGAAAAAAATATGACCCATTTTCAAAATGTATTTCAGACAAATTATGAAAAAATTTTCCTGTCAGAACCCATAATTTTCTCTTGTGCAACAGGGGAAATCAATGATAAGATGGAAAGTGTTTTGTCTGTTGAAATTCAAGACCTATTACGAGCTTTCAATGCTAAACCAGTGGAATCTCTAGTGGAAGAGTCATTTACCTCTGTTTCAGCATATACTGGACTGTGGAAAGAAGCTCTTCAAACGAAAAAGCAGGAAATGAACTTACAAATTGCATTACGCAAGACAAGAATGGGCGGTCAAACAACCATAGTTGTTGGCACACCTATCATTACGTCTGAATATTAATATAGAGAAAATGGACGCGGAGGGGAATACCTTGGAAAAAATCATCGTCCGCGGTGGAAATAGATTAAGCGGTACAGTTAAAGTTGAAGGAGCAAAAAACGCCGTTTTACCTATTATCACTGCAACCTTATTAGCTAGTGAAGGAAAAACAATTCTAAATGATGTACCAGCTCTCTCCGATGTATTTACGATTGGCGAAGTTTTAAGACATCTGAATGCAGAAGTAGATTTTGAAACAAATCGTGTAGTTGTAGATGCATCAAGAGAGTTAAAAACAGATGCACCTTTTGAATATGTAAGAAAAATGCGCGCTTCAGTACTTGTAATGGGTCCTTTATTGGCGCGTATGGGTGAGGCTCGTGTAGCTTTACCTGGTGGATGTGCGATTGGATCAAGACCGATTGATCAGCACCTTAAAGGCTTTGAAGCAATGGGTGCTAAAGTTCAAGTAGGAAATGGTTTTATTGATGCAAAAGTTGAAGGAAGACTAAAAGGTGCTAAAATTTATTTAGACTTCCCAAGTGTAGGTGCCACAGAAAATATTATGATGGCAGCAGCATTAGCGGAAGGCACTACAATTATGGAAAACGTAGCAAAAGAACCTGAAATTGTCGACTTAGCAAACTTCTTAAACGCAATGGGCGCTAAAGTTCGCGGTGCAGGAACTGGTACGATCCGTATTGAAGGTGTTAATAAATTATATGGTGCAGAACATGCAATTATTCCAGATCGTATCGAAGCTGGAACATTCATGGTAGCAGCAGCTATTACAGGTGGAAACGTACTTGTACGCGGTGCAGTAGCAGAGCACATCAGTTCACTTGTTGCTAAAATGGAAGAAATGGGTGTTGAAATTACTGAAGAAGGCGACGGCTTACGTGTTGTAGGACCTGAAAAGCTAAAATCAGTAGATATTAAAACAATGCCTCATCCAGGGTTCCCTACGGATATGCAATCTCAAATGATGGCATTATTATTAGCAGCAGAAGGCACAAGTATGATTACAGAAACAGTTTTTGAAAACCGCTTTATGCACGTAGAAGAGTTTCGCCGCATGAACGCTGATATTAAAATTGAAGGACGCTCTGTTATTATTAACGGACCTTCTCAACTACAAGGCGCTGAAGTAGCAGCAACAGATCTTCGTGCAGCAGCAGCGTTAACATTAGCAGGACTTGTAGCAGACGGTTATACGCGTGTAACGGAATTAAAACACCTTGATCGTGGTTATGTAAATTTCCACAATAAATTAGCCGCTTTAGGCGCTGATATTGAACGTGTAAATGACGAAACAAAGCAGGTAGAACAAACTCAACAGGCTTCAGACGTCAAGTAAATATGTCATAAAAAAGCATCTCATAGCGAGATGCTTTTTTTGTCGTTGGACGACCCTTATGGCCGGTTTGCTGTCATAAAAGGTTGTCCACCTCCATACATATGGAATATAGGGATATAGGTGTTCCTTGTCAAAATAATAGATATGGAGGCTAGGCGTTCATGAAACAAGCAAAGCCAATCGTCGTACTAGGAGTCATCTTTTTTTTCGTTGTGTTACTCATCCCAACACTTCTCGTTGTTCCTTTTACTGAAAAGACAGATGGAAAGCTACATGAAAATGTCAAACAGACCCCAAAAACCGAAAAACTACAAAAAGTGACAGCGTCTCCTCTTGATGTCAGTGTTTATCGTACGGAAACGAAAAAAGTAGAAAAACTGCCGCTCGAAGACTATCTTGTAGGGGTAGTAGCAGCTGAAATGCCTGCTACTTTTGAACTTGAAGCACTTAAGGCTCAAAGTTTGGCAGCCAGAACCTATATTGTGCAAACTATGATGAATGGAAATAGTCATCTTCCCCAAGGAGCGGATGTGACTGATACCGTAGAGTACCAAGTATATTTAAATAAAGATGAGCTAAGAAGCCGATGGAACAAAGACTATGATTGGAAAATCAAAAAAATTCAAGAAGCAGTGAAGGACACCCAAGGTCAAATTCTTACGTATAAAAATAAGCCAATTAATGCTACGTTCTTTTCTACCAGCAATGGTTACACTGAAAATTCAGAAGCGTATTGGAAGAATTCCATTCCTTATCTAAAAAGTGTAGCTAGTCCATGGGATAAAAAGTCTCCTGAATTTACAAATCAGAAAGTAATGTCTGTTGCTAGCTTTGAACAGAGGCTTGGAGTGAAATTAACAAACAGTGGATCAGTAGGTGAAATCGTCTCTAGAACGCCGGGGCAGCGCGTAGATTACGTAAAGATAAACGGTAAAGAACTGTCGGGAAAAGATGTTCGGGAAAAACTGGATTTATCGTCAGCCGACTTTCATTGGACAAAAAAAGGGAATGAAATTATCATCAATACAAAAGGATATGGACATGGTATTGGGATGAGTCAGTACGGAGCAAATGGTATGGCACTGGAAGGAAAAACGTATAAAGATATTGTTACTCATTATTATACAGGTGTTGCGATTACTCCTAACGATCAGTTTGTTGCACAATTGACAGCTAAACGCTAATTCAACGACCCTTATAGCAGGGTCTTTTTTATGTTTTTCACTTTTTTAAATAAAATGTATATTTTAGATTCATCTGTTGAAAAATAATCGAAAAAAATTTTTTATCGCTGTGTATATATTCATTCAATTGTGTTCAGACTGATTGCTGAGGTGATGATATATGAGAGAGGAAGAAAAGAAACGTACTTCTCCAAAATCGAAAGTTCAAAAATTAGTTAGAAAGCGTTGGGTGTTCCCGGCTATCTATTTAGCGAGTGCAGCAATTATTCTTACAGCAGTCCTTTGGTTTCAAGCTAATGGAAATGATATTAGCAAAGAAGACAAAAGCGGCTATAGCCAAGACGGTACGGCTTATCGAGACGACGCTGTAGAGGTAAATGCTTCGCTTGAAAATTTAAAAATGCCAGTTGCTAGTGAAGCATCAGCTATCGTGAAAAAGCCTTTCTACGACGATCAAGCATCTGAAAAACAACAAGAAGAAGCACTAGTTTTCTACAACAATACGTATCATCCAAACACAGGTGTTGATTTAGCTGTTAAGGGAGATAAATCATTTGATGTTGTAGCAGCAGCTAGCGGTACAGTAACAAAAGCAACAAAAGATCCTTTACTAGGTTATGTAGTAGAAATTGATCACAAAGATGGTTTAGTAACACAGTATCAATCTCTTGAGAAAGCTGATGTAGAAGTAGGAGATATTGTTAAACAAGGCCAAACGATCGCAAAAGCTGGAAAAAGCTTATATAATCAAGAAGCAAAAACACATGTGCACTTTGAAGTTCGTAAAGATGGTGTAGCAATTAATCCAAGCAGTTATTTTGGAAAATCGGTTAGTTCTATCAAAGAAGTCAAAGCAGCTGAAGTGACAGAACCAAAAGACGACTCTTCTTCTGAAGAATCAAAGGATAGCGAAAAATCATCTGATGAAAAGACTAAAGAAGATAAAGATTCAAAACAACCTTCAACAGATACGTCTAAACCAAATGCATAAAGCAAGACCATAAATACGAAAAGAAGCTGGATAAAACCGAGCTTCTTTTTTTATGAATTTTTCTAAAATGAGATGCATTATGTTAAAAAAGTAAATAAAAAACACTAAATTTTCAAAAAAATATAAGAAATCACTTGTCCTTACTGACTTTTCTAGCATATATCTGCACACAAGCTAATAAACTGTTACAAACCTATAAAGAGAATGTTAGAAAAGGGATAATATATACATTCCCTTGGATACTTCTCATATCCAATTTGGGGAGGGCGAGTAGTGTGCACGATTACATCAAAGAGAGAACTATCAAGATTGGAAAGTATATTGTAGAAACAAAGAAAACAGTTCGTGTAATTGCGAAAGAATTTGGCGTTTCGAAAAGTACTGTCCATAAAGATTTAACAGAGCGTCTACCAGAAATAAATCCTGAGTTAGCAAATGAAGTAAAAGAAATTCTTGATTACCATAAATCTATTCGGCATTTGCGTGGAGGAGAAGCAACAAAATTAAAGTACAAAAAAGAAGAAGAAACTGTAAAGTAAAAGAATGCCCGATATTGCCTTTTTTATAGAGGTAGTATAGGGCATTTTAATTTTTGGATAAAATAGGTATATAATAAATATTTTTGCTAATAACAACATACATATACAAATTGTGATAAAATAGTAAATTAGGAAAAAAGAATGGTTATCATGCAAAGATATGTAAATAGAAGGAGGATTTAAGGTATGTTAGCAAAAGACATTGGTATCGATTTAGGTACAGCTAACGTCTTAATTCACGTTAAAGGCAAAGGAATTGTGTTAAATGAACCGTCTGTTGTGGCGATTGATAAAAATACAAATAGAGTGCTAGCAGTAGGGGAAGAAGCGAGACGTATGGTAGGAAGAACGCCCAGTAATATTATTGCCATTCGTCCATTAAAAGATGGCGTTATCGCTGACTTCGAAATTACCGAGTCTATGCTCAAACACTTTATTAATAAATTAAATGTAAAAGGTTTTTTATCCAAGCCTCGTATTTTAATTTGTTGTCCAACAAATATTACCTCTGTTGAACAAAAAGCAATTCGCGAAGCTGCTGAAAAAAGCGGTGGAAAAACCATTTACTTGGAAGAAGAACCAAAAGTCGCGGCTATTGGCGCTGGAATGGATATCTTTCAGCCGAGCGGAAACATGGTCGTAGATATTGGTGGAGGTACAACCGATGTGGCTGTCCTTTCAATGGGCGATATTGTAACAGCAGCTTCTATTAAGATGGCTGGTGATCGTTTTGATGCGGAAATTTTGCAGTACATTAAACAAAAATATAAGCTCTTAATTGGAGAGCGTACAGCAGAAGAAATTAAAGTGAAAATTGGCACAGTGTTTCCTAAAGCTCGTAATGAAGAGCTGGACATTCGAGGGCGAGACATGGTTTCAGGCTTACCTCGTACGGTTACTGTTTATTCTGAGGAAGTAGAGGAGGCACTTAGAGAGTCTGTCAGCGTCATTGTACAAGCTTCGAAAAGTGTATTAGAGCGTACACCTCCCGAACTTTCTGCCGATATTATAGACAGAGGCGTTATTTTAACTGGCGGTGGAGCATTGCTTCACGGTATGGATCAGCTGTTAGCGGAAGAATTAAAGGTGCCTGTGCTAATTGCAGAAAATCCAATGGGTTGTGTAGCTGTTGGAACAGGTATTATGCTTGATAATATTGATAAACTATCTCGTCGCAATATTGTTTAAATAAATGAAGACTCCTCTATTGGCTCGTTTCATACAGAGGAGTCTCTTCTTTTATTTATTATACTCTGTCAGCCGGCTATAACGAACAACGTTTACTTGTAAGGAGGATGAAGTATGTTTAAAGGGTTTTACACGGCAGCAGGGGGTATGCTGTCTCAGCAGCGTCAAACTGACTTATTAACGAATAACATAGCAAATGCTAATACGCCAGGATTTAAAGCAGATCAAGGTACGTTAAAGGCATTTCCTGATATGTTACTGCAGCGAATGGAATCTGAAGATTTACCCACTGACCGTAACATCTCTGTTCAGAACAAAAAAGACATAGGTACAATTAATACGGGTGTGTATATGCAAGAAACAGTTCCAAATTTTACACAAGGTGATCTTCAGCAAACGTCTCAATCAACTGATATTGCATTGATGGAGCAAAATATGCCTACAAAAGAGGGCGGCCTATTTTTTGTGGTACAAAGCCCTAATAATACGCCTCAATATACAAGAAACAGTAATTTTACATTAGATCAAGAAGGGTTTTTAACTACGTCTACGGGAGCTTATGTATTAAATACAAATAATCAGCCAATTCAACTGAAAAGTGAAAACTTTACAGTTGATTCACAGGGTAACGTAACGGAAAATAATCAGCAGATTGCACAAATCGGTATTGCTTATTCTAGTGATTTACAAACGATTAAAAAGGCAGGGAATGGATTGTATGAAACGTTGAACAATCAGTCCTTGCCTTCAGCAAGAAATAATCCAGGCATTTCTTATCAGTTAAAGCAAGGATTTGTTGAACGTTCCAATGTAGATGCTGCTCAAAGTATGACGGATTTACTAACAGCTTACAGAGCTTTTGAAGCAAATCAAAAAATAATGCAAGCTTACGATAGAAGCATGGATAAAGCGGCAAATGAAATTGGACGTGTGCGCTAAAAGCAACAGGGGAGATGAAGAGAATGAACCGTACAATGATAACAGCGGCTAATACAATGGGGCAGCTACAGCAGCAGCTTGATGTCATCAGTCACAATTTATCTAATACAAATACGACAGGATATAAATCGAGAGACGCTTCATTTAACGATATGCTGTATCAACAAGTAAATAATCAAGTAGACCAGGGAACAGAAAAGCGGCTTACACCGTCTGGAATTCGACAAGGTTCAGGAGCTTATCTAGACCAAACACGCTTAAATATGACGCAAGGTGCTTTTGAAAATACAGACAAACCATTAGATGTAGCTGCATCAAATCCAAACGTTTATTTTCAAGTTGCCGTAAACGATTCCGAACAGCCTGTACAATATACGCGAGATGGTTCATTTCACCTTAGGCCTGAAGGCCCCAACAATGTTAAATTAGTAAACGGTTCTGGCCAGGATGTGCTGGGGGAAAATGGTCAAGCTATTATTTTCAGTAACGCATTTAAAGATATACAGATTGATGGAAGTGGAACGATAACGGTTACTACGAATACGGGCGTTGACCAGTTTACCCTTGGGTTAACAAATGTCCAAAAGCCGCAGGAGCTAGAAGCTAAAGGAGAAAATCTATTTGCTTTTCCAGCTGGGATGAACCAACCGAATATGTTTACAGATCTGACTGGAAAAGCTCGAGAAACAGCAGGCGTAGATCAAGGGAAATTGGAACAGTCAAATGTAGATTTGAGCAAAGAACTCACTGATATGTCCATTGCCCAACGTGCGTATCAGTTTAATTCCCGCTCTATTTCAATTGCAGACCAAATGATGGGCTTGGTGAATGGAATCAGAGCTTAAGCAAGTAGTTGCTTCTCAATTGAGCATTCTGTATATTGATAATAGTATCGTATGTTACATGCGGTTTGAAAGGAGACTTATTTATGCTTGATATTGAACAAATTAAAGAAATTATTCCACACCGATATCCATTTTTATTGGTCGATCGTATTTTAGAAGTGGAAGAGGGAAAGAAAGCAGTTGGTTTAAAAAACGTATCTGCCAATGAAGAATTTTTTAACGGGCATTTCCCTGACTATCCTGTGATGCCAGGGGTTTTAATTGTAGAAGCTTTGGCTCAGGTAGGAGCAGTAGCTATGCTAAAAAAAGAGGAAAATCAAGGACGTTTAGCATTTTTTGCAGGCATTGACAACTGCCGTTTCAAAAAGCAAGTAAGACCTGGTGATCAACTGCGTTTAGAGGTTGAAATTGTACGTGCGCGTGGATCTATTGGCAAAGGAAAAGGTATCGCAACTGTAGATGGAGAGTTAGTCTGCGAAACAGATATTATGTTTGCTTTAGGCGATAAAAAAGAATAGTACATAAGAGCTGCTGATGCAGCTTTTTTTATTGGCGCTGCAAAGCAGAAAAAAGTTTCTTTAATAAAGGTATAATATCCGTTAGCAACTCTTTTTGAAGAGTTGGTGACAGAGATGAAAATTGTAAGAGCACATGTTTTAATAAGGGCTGTTTATCTATGAGGGTTAAAATGGTATTTTCCTGTGAATCCGATTCACGTTTTCTTGTTAAGTAAAGAAGTTGGAAGTCATGTAAATAATCTTGTTTATAAGAGGAAGGCTCAATAAGTTGGTCTAGCGTAATTTGAAAACAATTACATAGAGATAGAAAATCAAAAATGGAAGGCGTTTGTTTCGAACATTCCCATTTTGAAATAGTTGTACGAGAAACATTCAACTGATTTGCTAATTCTTCTTGTGAAAATCCTCCTTTTAGTCTGAAATGTTTAATTCTTTCTCCAAAATCTTTCATATGCATCACCTGATTTCGTAAAGATAAGTATATGTCTTATTGTTCGAATGTAGTTCATGTTCTTTGTAACATGCTTAATTTGCACAATATGAAACATATACACTTTACTTTCTGCAATAGAGGGAATAAAACCTGTTTTTATTTCTTTTTTTTCTCTAAAAAGATTCATTTTTCTGCATGGATATAAAAAAAAGAACAAAAATAGAGGTTTTTATAGTAAAAAAATCCTATTTTTTGTTCGGTATATTGAAAAAAATGGTTGAATAACGGGGAAAAATGCATTAATATACGAATTACAAAGAAAAAGGAGTGAAAAAATGACAAATTTTTATTTGAAAAGGCAAGGTGCTCGCATAAGAGATAATCGCTTCAAACGTTCTAGTCATGCACATTTATTTTTAGGAAAAAAAGAAAGGTACCTCTCCAGTGAGTTCTCTTTTCTTTACCCTTCTCATGGACCAACGAAAAAGACCTCAAACAATAATCCTCTCTTTTAAATCCAGACACCTTGAGATGACTTGACTTATTTTTTAGATGTACTTTTTACCGGTCTGTTTCGAAGCTGCAGTTTGAACTGTTGAAGTAAATCTTGACCTGATAACCCTTGGTTAATTAAATCCTCTAAGAGCATTTCAGCATAATGAAGTCTCCGTTCTTTTAAAACACCTTTCATCAACAAACTAATACGATTTTCACCAATTGAAGTAATGGAAGCCACGGTAGCTATAAAGGTAGCTGGATCATTTGTTTCTTTCGTAATTTTAGCTTCTACCGTCACTTTTTGTTTATCTTTCAACAAAACATGAAATTCATCGTACCATTTCTTATCGATAACTGCTTCTAAAATCCAGTTATTTTCGCCGTCTTCTTTATTAATAATAAGGCCATTAGTTAGTGAGACAGACTGACGCTTTTCTTGATTATCAACCAATTGAAATGACACAAGTTTAAATGTTTTCATTGATGTTTCCTCCTTTACGTAAATAGTAGGTTATCCATATTATAACATGAATGAGCTTAAAGATTCCCATTATTCAATCAGTTGGAGTGGTAGACTATGATTAACCATATTGTTCTTGTAGGAAGACTGACAAAAAAGCCGGAGCTTCGATATACCCATGAAGGGATTGCCGTATCTACTATTACGTTAGCAATTAATCGAACGTTTCGAAATGTTGAAGGTGAATATGATGCTGATTTTGTCAACATTACTCTGTGGAGAAAAAATGCAGAAAATACAGCTGCTTACTGTGATAAAGGAGCGGTTGTAGGCGTGGTAGGGCGTGTACAAACGCGCACATTTGAAAATAATCTTCAGCAACGAGTATATATGACCGACGTTGTGGCTGATGCGGTTAAATTTTTAAGTGGAAAGCCATCTGATTCTTCTTCATTTGGTTCAAATCAACAAGAAGAATAAAGTGATCTAGTATGAAAGGGGGTGATTAGTTCAGCTAAGGTTTTAATTCCCCTTATCTATCATAATAGAAGATAGATCCTCCTTAAGAGCAAGGCTCTTTCTATATTCTCAAGAGAGAAAATTAAAGTATGCACTATCCCCGAATTATTCCTCTATTTCAGCCGTTAAATTATTTAACGGTTTTTTTAATGAAAAGATCCGAACGAGTTTGATTCTCCATCAAGAATCAAACTCATTCGGATCTTCCTTCAGCTAACATACTCTTGTCTCAGCTTCTATCAGTTATTTAGCAAACCTTTTTGCACCCAAGTAGCGCTTGCTCCAGTAGCTGTTATCTAAGCTTGCAATGGTTACACCGGTAGAAGATCCAGCATGAATAAATTGACGATTACCAAGGTAAATGCCCATATGTGTAGGGCCGCTAGAATATGTATTAAAAAACACTAGGTCACCAGGCTGTGGATTACTTACGGGTGTTGATACACTCCAATAACCAGCCGTCGTATAGCGCGTTGTAGAAATTTGTTGTTTCATTACGTAATAAATGAATCCGCTGCAGTCGAAACCAGAAGGAGTTGTGCCACCCCATTTGTAAGGAACACCCATATAACGTTTTGCATCTGAAATCATTTGCGATACATTTAATGTTCCGCTAGAAGTTGAAGATGTTGATGTACTTGGTTTTGTTGTTGGCGTAGTTGTTTGGGCGCTTTTTGATACCTTTAATTGTTGATTTACATAAATCGTATTAGACGTTAATCCATTTATTTGTTTTAATTCGCTCACGCTCATGTGAAATGCCGAAGCTATTTTAGACAGGCTATCTCCACGCTGAACTTTGTAAGTTCCGTTTGCATCCTTAGAAGGAGTTTCTGCTGGTTTACTCGTAGTTGGAGTCGATGCGCTGTTGCTTCCATTTACTTTTAACGTTTGGTTAATATAAATGATGTTGGAAGAAAGAGTGTTCAAACGTTTTAATTCTTCTACGCTCATATTAAAACGAGTAGCCACTTTCCAAAGGGTATCGCCGCTTTGAACTTTATAGGTTGAACCAGTAGCAGGAGCTGAAGGCTTTTCTTCCTTATTAGATGGTTGAGAGGTTGAAGCAGAAGGAATCGATAACGTTTGTCCTATGCGAATTGTATTTGAAGATAACTTATTTACGCTTTTTAAAGCTTCTATCGTTGTATGATATTTAGTAGATAACGACCAAAGTGTATCTCCAGCTTTCACTTGAACAGTTGAAGCAGATGCTTCAGCTGAAGCTTGATATAAGAATGTCCCGCCAACAATGGCGCCTAGAGATAAAGCGAGCTGCCTTTTTTTCATTAATAAATCCCCCTAATTATGTAAATGTTCCGTGTTTTTTTCCAATATGTCTATTAAATTACAAAAATATTATATGTATAAATATGCTGGAATTTAAAGAGAAAGTAAAGGGTCTTTTTCGCTATAAAAATACCTTTTTATTCAAAAAACGATATTTATCGCGTTTTTTGTATCTTTATCAGTAGTTGAAGAACGATTTACACTTATTTTTTTGTGTCGAATGATCTAATAAAAAAAGAGGACAAGTAAAAAAGTCCTCTTTTTGGTAACGGTGTAACACATTTTATAATTTTTCTTATTCATTTCTGTAAGCAAGAAGCTCTTGTAGCTCTTTATTCGAAAGTTCTGTTACCCATTGATCTCCTTGGATGAGTTCATTGTTTAGATGTTGTTTTTGATTGATCACTTCATCAATTTTTTCTTCAATCGTTCCTCTTGTAATGAATTTATGAACATGAACAAATTTATTCTGACCAATGCGATGGGCCCGATCGGTTGCCTGGTTTTCAACGGCTGGGTTCCACCATCGGTCAAAATGAATAACGTGATTTGCAGCTGTTAAATTCAATCCAGTTCCACCTGCGCGAAGAGAAAGGATAAAGGTGGCTTTTTTCCTTGCTTGAAATTGAGCAACCATTTCATCTCTTTGCTCTTTTGACAAGCTTCCGTGAAGGAATAAAACCGGCTCGTTGATTTCTTTTTCTAAGGTTCGTTGTAGCATGAGTCCTGTTTCAATATACTGAGTAAAGATTAAACAGCTTTCTTGCTGTGTGCGAATGCTCTCTACGAGTTCAATAATTTTTTCACTTTTATGAGATCGCCGTACCGTTTGTTTAGCTGCACTTTCCTTTAAGTACAAAGCTGGATGATTGCATAATAATTTTAGCTTATTTAGTGTTTGCAAAATCATGCCTTTTCGTTCAAATCCTGTTTTTTCCTCTGTTTCTTGAAGCATTTCTTGAACTAGCTCCTGGTAAAGTGAAGCTTGTTCCGCTGTCAGCGGGATATATTCTTTTTGTTCTTGTTTATCAGGCAGTGAGCGGGCGATGCTTTTATCTTGTTTTGTTCTTCTCAATAAGAAAGGTTGAATGAGTGCTTTAAGCTCAACAGTTCGTTCAGGTTTCTCGCCTTTTTCAATGCCGGCTACAAATCGGTTTTTAAATGAATTGATTGTTCCTAAGTAACCGGGATTGATGAATTCAAATAATGACCATAGTTCCAGCAGACGGTTTTCAATTGGAGTTCCAGTAAGCGCAATTTTGTGTCTTCCTTGCAGCTGACGAATGGCTCTCGCCTGTTTAGTCTGCGGGTTTTTAACATGTTGCGCTTCGTCTAAGGAAATGCTGTTCCATATAAACCCTTTCAACAATTCGACATCCAAAAGGGCAACTTGATAAGTCGTAATCACCACGTCAGTACTTTCACATATCTTCTCAAATGCATCTCCGCCGGTTCTTTTCGGCCCGTAATGAACATGAACACGAAGAGAAGGGGCAAATTTCTGTAATTCTTTTTCCCAGTTTCCAATTAAAGAAGTTGGGCAAACGATAAGAGAAGGAAAGCTATGTAACTGATGAATGTTTGTTAAATAACTAATTAATTGAATGGTTTTACCTAGCCCCATGTCATCTGCTAGACATCCTCCTAAGTTAAACTTTCTCAAAAACATGAGCCAATTCAAGCCTTGCTGCTGATAAGGTCTTAATATCCCTTTAAATTCAGAGGGAGGCAGCACTTCCGGCAGCCGTTCTAAATCCGTTAAGGATGTAATAAATGATTGAAAGGAAGCGGGGAGTTGGAATTCAACTTTTACCTCTTCTTCATCAGTTTTACTGTCTGCCATGTAGGTTAGCTTCGTTTTTAAAATTTCATGAATTGAGACGCCTTTTTTACTAGCTTCTTTAACAATTTTCTGCGCTTGTTTAATTAATCTAGAATCCAGTTGAATCCACTGTCCGTTAATAGATAATAATCGGCGTTTTTGTTCGACTAATTTCCGAAACTCTTCTTCTGAAAAAGTTTGATCGCCAATAGAAAATGACCAGCGGAAGCTGCTGATAGCTTGTTTACCAAACAATGCAGATGAAGTATTTTCTATAGCGCCAGATACTTTTATGGTGGCTTTTTTTAATGATTCCCACCAGCTTGGCAAATGGATAGAGACACCTTGTTCAATCAATGCTGCACTATCTTGAGTTAGAAATTCCCATACTTCCTCATCTGTTAGGACAGACTGAATAAACGCTCCTTTTTGGTATAAAGTAGGAGCCGATGCTTTCCATCGTTCGTGTTCGTAAGCGATATATGATTCGTAGTGATTCCACTCTTTAGGAAGTGTTCTTCCCAGTATAAAAGGTTCTTTGGCTTCATCGTGGGGAATCACAAATGTTTCAGCCGTCCATACATCTCCATCGGTCGTTGGCTCTACAACACGCAATGAAAGGTCAAAGGGAGGATTATAGCTCTCGCCTCCTATGCTTATTAAAAAGTCTTTTCCTTCTTTTTTTAATAGGCTCTCTTTAATTTGTGCTCGCCACTCTTGCTCATCAGCTTGTGAAAGCGATCCAGTCATTTGTTTTTTTAAAGGAAGAGAATGAAATTTCCCTTGGATAATCTTCTTTGTCATATCGACTGCAATTTGCTGATAATCTTCCGCTGAAGCGGACAAAGCCGGTTTCAACACATGCTGTTGAATAGGTGATTGTATGAAAGTGAACATTTGCCATGCAGAAAGAAGAATTCCTTTTTTTCCATTAATCTCAACCTGTGTAGCTTCACTTCCGTAATAGGTCTGTTCATGCCATAGAAACAGCGCATCTTTCCATGTATCAGGGAGCAAAATTTGGCCGCTAGGTGATACACAGTAGAGAAAAAAGTCATCGTGTACAGGTTCGACTTCAAGTGTTAAATGAAACAAATCAAACATTCAGTAAATCTCCTTTTTCTAATAGTTGTTGAAATGCGCGCTGTTTCTTCGTTTTTATCGCTAATTCTTCTATATAATGTTCCCATAGTAGAGAGCGATTCATTTGTAGATAAAGTCTTTTTAATTCTTGTAAGTAGATATAGGCTTCTTGATAACTGCTTTTCTTTTTTTCATAAATCAGCTTTGAAATCATTTGATGATAAAGAGGAATAACCAGCTTTTCATCTTTTTGTTTTAAGGTCTCTATCGTTTGCTCGTCATATTTAATGCTGTCATATTGAAGAAGCACCTGTAATTCAACCCATTTTTTTAATTGGTTAGAAGCATATAGAAAATCACTGTATTCAATAAAACTATAGGGAAGTAATGTTTGCAATGCTTCAGTATACAAAGTTTGCTCGTTCGTTAAGTCTTTATAGTGCTGAAATAAATTTACAATCATGGAGACCATATTTCGGCTTCCTTGATAAGTAGTTGGAACGGTGCGTACGTAATCTCCTATATAGGTCATTATATAAGAGCCCCACTGAGCAAAGCGGTCAGTTTCTTTTTCGTGCAATAAATCATTTAACCAAGGGATAAGATAGGGAATCATTTGTAATGTTCCATCGCTCAAACGTTCTTTTGCTTCTCTATCTTTTTCTTGAAGAAATAAAAGATAGGAAAGAGCTGTATTATTTATAAAAGAACCATGCTTGGCTTTTAATTCGCGTTCCTCATTTTTTCGCCATCTTTCTAACGTGAAGACTTTTTGCCAAATAACGCGATAAATTTCAATACGCTCATATTGTAAAGGCATATCATTATGCAATAATTCTCGGATGTATGGGATGCTGTCCTCTATAATAGATAATGCATCCCGATCGTATTTCGTTTGCTTTAATGAATCAGCGGTAGCATAAATTTCATTTGTTATTTTGTAGACGTGACTATATACGAATGATTCCTCGATGTTAGTAGAAAGCTGATGTGCCTGTAATTGAGCTGATAGTTTATAAAATGTATGAACCGCTCCATACATACAAAATAAAGCATAAAGCAGTGGATGCTCAGGAGCTTTTTTCACTAAAGAACGGTAATAGTACTGATAATATTCATGATAAATGGACCGGTCATTTTCGTTCCGCCCCTGCATAAAAAGCGTATACTGCTCCTCAAAAGTTTGTCTCCACTCTTGAAAAGTTGCCTTGGGTTTTTTTAACACTTGTTTGGCAGATAGCATAGTCAAAGCTTCTTTCTCATGGTTTCGCCATTCTTTGAATAGGGGCGAAAGCGGTTCTATTAATGAATACATATAAAAAAACGCTGCAAAGCAGTGTTCACAAAATCCGTTATGCTGACAAGAACAGGTACTTTCAGGGAGCAGCTGTTTGTTTAGTTCAACATAAAACGAATCGATTTTAACGTTTAATATCTGTTCATCATTGTGCAAAATGAAGAATGAATGGGTACGGTAAAGGTCTAGTCCTGCTTGGGCATTTGTACGATAGCTTGCATCACTGTACGGGAAATGATGTATAAATTGGTGCTGTAAGTGATCTGAAAACGAACTCATAATCCCATTCCTTTCTATACATAAGTGGAACATAAAATTATATTTATAAGTGATTAATTTTCTTTTCATTATAAATGATAAAAATAGAATTATACAAAATCTTTTGTTATGATAAAGCAGAATCCAACATGACTCTTTATAAAAAGAAATGGATTCAACATGACTTTGTGTACATACTCAATCGAAGACTTACTATACTATAACCAATAAGCACGATTGACATTGACAGGAGGAAAAGTAAGTGAAAATTCGTAAAGCTATTATTCCAGCAGCTGGATTAGGGACACGCTTTTTGCCGGCTACAAAAGCACAGCCTAAAGAAATGCTGCCAATTGTAGATAAACCAACGATTCAATACATTGTGGAAGAAGCAGTAGCATCAGGTATTGAAGATATTTTAATTGTAAGCGGTCGCGGAAAACGAGCAATCGAGGATCATTTTGATAAATCATATGAGCTAGAAGAAACATTAGCGGCAAAGGAAAAGTGGGACATGCTTGAAGAAGTGCAGGGGATTTCGAATTTGGCTAATGTTCACTACATTCGTCAAAAGGAACCTAAAGGATTAGGTCATGCCATTCACTGTGCAAGAAGTTTTATCGGAGATGAACCGTTTGCTGTTATGCTAGGGGATGATGTAGTTCAATCAGAAACACCTTGTTTGAAACAGTTAATGGACGTATACGAAAAATATGAATGCGCTGTAGTTGGTGTACAGGAGGTGCCTAGGAAAGAAACCTCAAAGTACGGAATTGTAGGCCCTAAAGGAGAGCCTCTTGAAAAAGGATTATTAGACGTAGAAACGCTCGTTGAAAAACCGAATCCAGAAGATGCCCCTTCAGGCTATGCAATTATGGGGCGCTATATTTTAACACCGGAAATTTTTGATATCTTAAGCAGAGAAGAGATTGGTGCAGGTGGAGAAATTCAATTAACAGATGCTATTTTACGTCTGAATGAATTTCAACGTGTTCTTGCTTATTATTTCGAAGGAAAACGTTATGATGTTGGAGATAAATTTGGATTCATTAAAGCAACAATTGATTTAGCCTTACAAAGAGAACCGCTGCGAGAAGAGTTAGTGAGCTATTTTAGAGAAATTGTCGAAAAAGAAGGGCATATGTAAAAATAGATTTACTAGGAGAACTATTGGGAATCATGGAGATTTTCAATAGTTCTTTTGGGTTAGAGCCCGTTGTACAAAAGATGGTTATATCGTTTATTGATGAATTCTCATAAAATGTTACATAATAATAAGTAAAAGAAATTATTTCATGTTTTTATATAAATGCTATCATGAAATGACATTTTTCGATATAATATCAGATAGGTTTTATTTATTAAGCATGTCATATAAAGGAGATTTTCTGCAATGACAAAGAAATTGTGTGTAGTTGGTTTAGGATATATAGGTTTACCGACAGCTGTTATGTTTGCCAATCACGGCTTATATGTACATGGTGTTGACGTAAATGAAAAAGCAGTAGAATTAATTAAAAATAAGCAACTTCATATAGAAGAAAATGGCTTACAAGAACGTTTAGAATCAGCAGTTGACAACGGCCACTTTACGGTAGGCACAACAGCTGAAGAGGCGGATATTTTTATTATTGCTGTACCATCACCAATTAATGAAGATAAAACGGCAAACTTGAACTATGTTCGAGAAGCGACAAAATCAATTGTTCCTTACGTTCGTAAAGGAAATTTAGTTATTTTAGAATCCACAGTTCCTCCGCGTACAGTAGAAGACGTTATGCTACCTGTGCTAAAAGAAACTGGTTTAGAATTAGGCAGTGAGTTATTTGTTTCTCACTCACCTGAACGTGTTATTCCAGGAAAAGTATTTGAGGAACTAGTAAATAATGACCGTATTGTCGGTGGTATTAACGAAGAGTCCAGTCGCTTGACTGTTGAGCTTTATAAAACATTTGTAAAAGGAAATATTCACGTAACGGATGCTACAACAGCTGAAATGGTGAAAGTAATTGAAAACACATATCGTGATGTGAACATTGCCTTTGCAAATGAGCTGGCAAAAATCAGTGAAAAAATTGGTGTAAATGCGTGGGAAGCGATTAAGTTAGCGAACTATCATCCACGTGTAAACATCCATTTACCAGGTCCTGGTGTAGGCGGCCACTGTATTGCTGTTGACCCTTGGTTCTTAACGGAGCTTCAGCCAGAACTTGCGAAAATTATTTCTCTTTCTCGTCAGACAAATGATTCAATGCCTGAATATACAGCATTAAAAACGAAAAGCCTACTAGATGAGAAGGGCATTCAACATGGACGTGTAGCTGTTTTAGGTTTAGCTTTTAAAGGAAATATTGATGATATGCGTGAAAGTCCATCAACGGATGTGCTTCATCACTTAGAAAAGCTAGGTGTTGATTACACAGCATTTGATCCTCATATCAAAGAGAATAAAATCGAACGTCAAACGCAAAGTTTGGATGAAGCTGTTGCACATGCAGATGTGATTCTTATTTTAACAGATCATAATGAGTTCAAAGAGCTTCTTCCATCAGCTGTTGAAAATCATATGCGTACAAAGATTATTTTTGATACGAAAAACTGCATTCAGCGTGATCAATGGAAAGCAGCAGGCTTTGACGTAGTGTTACTTGGTGATTCAAAAGTTTCTACTTTATAAAAAGACGGGCTGAACAGCCTGTCTTTCGTTTGTAAAAAACTAAAAAATCAACATACGGGTGATTTAATGAAGGAAAACATCTTAGGAATAGACGTTTGTAGCGACACGTACGATGAGCTAGCGGCAAAGTTACTTCAGGATATAGATAAAGGCCGAAAATCATTTATTGTAGCAATCAATCCTGAAAAAATTATGAAAGCACAAGAAGATCAGGAACTAAAGTCACTGTTAAATCAAGCGACTTATCAAATTCCAGATGGAATCGGTGTGATTTTAGCTTCAAAGCTCAAAAAGGGACGTATTCGTGAGCGTGTAACGGGTATTGATATGATGCTGAAGCTGTGCAAAGAAGCAACTAATAACGGTAAAAGAATTTTTTTATACGGAGCCAAGCCTGGCATTGCAGATGAAGCCAAAGCTAAATTGGAAGAGATGTTTCCAGGGATTTTAATTGTTGGAACATTAAATGGCTATGAAAAAAATGAAGAAGTCATTGAACGTACGATTAATGATTCAGGAGCAGAAATTGTGTTTGTCGCTTTAGGCAGTCCAGCGCAAGAAAATTGGATTATTGCTCATAAAGAAAAACTCAATCCTTCTGTTTATCAAGGCGTAGGCGGCTCGTTTGATGTTATTTCAGGACGATTGAACCGGGCACCGGCTGTTTTTCAAAAATTTGGTTTAGAGTGGCTTTATCGACTATTAAAAGAACCATGGAGATGGAAGCGTCAGTTAGAATTGCCTAGGTTTCTTCTTCGAGTGTTAAGAGGTTAAAAAAGCATGCGGATTATATCCGCATGCTTTTTATTTTTAGATATCTTCTTTTTTGTTTTGTTGCTTGATTTCATCCGTTAGTTCGTGCAAGCTCTGGCGCACATTTCCTTTTCCAGAAAAGTTCTCAATCAATTCCTTTACATCTATACCTGAGGATGCTTTCAGCGATTCTTGAAGAGAAGACATTAAATTTGTTGCATAACCAGTCACTTTATTAGCTCCGCTGTTTTCACCGTTGCTTCCTGTATCCACAACCGTAATTTTATCGATATTTGCTAAAGGACTTGCAACTTGTTTTGCATATTCAGGAAGCATTTTGATAATCATATCTAAAATAGCCGCTTGACCAAACTGCTCGAATGCTTCCGCAACTTTTTGTTTAGCCTCTGCTTCTGCTAAACCTTTTAAGCGGATAATCTCAGCTTCAGATTCACCTTGGGCACGCTGAGCGTCAGCTTTTGCTAAACCATCAATTCGAACGCGTTCAGCTTCAGCTTTAGCCATTGCTTCAATTCGATATTTGTTGGCGTCAGCTTCCGCAAGCTGTTTTGCTTTTTCAGCTTCTGCGGATTGCTCAACAGAGTAACGATCTGCATCTGCTTTCTTTTTTACTTCAGAATCGTATTGACGCTCACGACGAAGAATTTCTTTTTCTTCTAATTCAATTTGTTTCTGACGTTCAATAATGCGGATTTGCATTTCTTGTTCTGTTACATCTTGTTTCGCGCGAGCTGTTTCTAGATCATACGCTTGGTCAGCACGAGCTTTGGCAATATCTTGTTCGCGACGATATTCAGCGGTTTTTAATTGATTCATTTTTTCAGCTTCCGCGATTTCTGTATTTCGCTCAAGCTCCGCTTTTTGGGCATCTTTATGAGCCTCGGCACGCTTGATTCTTGTTTCTTTTTCAGCTTCCGCTGTTGCAATGTCAGCATCTCGCTTAACTTGAGCAATACGAGGCTTCCCTAGCGATTCTAGATAGCCGTTCTTATCCCGAACGTCTTTAATTGTAAACGATACAATAATTAATCCCATTTTAGCTAGATCTTGTGAAGCTACGCGCTGTACTTCTTGAGAGAATTTTTCACGGTTTTTATAAATTTCTTCGACCGTCATAGAACCAAGAATCGAACGAAGGTGACCTTCTAAGACTTCTCTAGCTTCGGTTTCACGATCTTCTTTTGCTTTGCCCAAAAACTGCTCAGCGGCCGTTGCGATTTCTGAAATAGAACCTCCAATTTTGATGATTGATACCCCATCAGCCATAACTGGAACACCTTGTTCTGTATATACTTCAGGTGTAGATACTTCCAGTTTGCTTGACAACAAGCTCAGAGGCTCAGCCTGCTGAAAAACTGGCAGCACAAACGTACCGCCGCCGCGAACAATTTTAATGCGGTTTCCGGATTCATCGACGTGCACGTTTTTATTTCCGAGATAGCTCCCTGTTACAATTAACGCTTCATCTGGACCTGCTGTACGGTATTTTGTAATAAATACGGCAATCAGCGCAATTAATAAAAAAACAACAATTCCAACGACAACTAATATAGGTGTTGAAAACATAAAACTCCCCCTAATACTATTTATAATGAGTGATTGGTCATAACTTCTTCGTAAATCACAACGAGTGCGTTGCCCCTTTGTATATCTACCACAAGCACTTTGCTGCCTAAAGGTATAGCAGTGTTTTTAAAGCTGGCAGCGGGTTTGGAGATCGTGCCGCTAACCCCTTCGATAAATACTTCTCCATAACCATCTGCAGGAACGGAAGTAATAATGGTACCAAGTCTTCCTTTTAACGAATCTTCAGTAAAAGCAAGAGACTCTTCAGCCGATGATAAAGGAATCAATACGAAAACGTTGAGCAAAATAACGAGTAGAAGGGCAATAAGAGCGGAAATCGAAATAATCCAATAATTTTGCAATGACGTATAGGTGAACAAATATCCACTGGCACTAAAGAATGTTAAAAAAGAAAAAAGAAGAGTGGGGTTAAAAAAAGGTATCGCTTCAGATAATCCATCTAACAAATCGCTAAATAAAATGTATAAGAAGGTGAGACTTCCGCAGATAATTAATCCATACAAATACACTGTTTGAACAGATAGACCAAACATAGTTCATTCAACACCCCCTTTATGTAAGATGATTGATACTGTTTCTACTATGTATTACGAACCGTATCAAAAAAAAGTTTCATTTTTTTGATAAAATTCCTTTTTTTGTTTAATTTTATCTCTGTCCATTTCACTATATTTTAACTTTTAAATGATATAAGATAAGGACAACGATTCAGCGAATGTGGTTTGAAGTAGTGGACATGCATAGGTCAAAAGTTTGTTCATATAATGAGTGGGGCCATGTGAAATAAAAATAAAGGTTTAAATATGCTTAATAAAAAGGAAAAAGAGTTAAAGATGACGAATAAATTAGACGAAAAGGGGGGAGTTCGCTTATATTTTAATAAAATATAGTAAAGAAAATGTTCTACATAAAATAACCACATAAGAATAAAGTAAATCAGCTGTTTATACACCAAAAAATACAGTTCTTTTCTATTAATAGTTTGTAAATGTGCTAATTTTTGAGAATAAATTTCTATTTAAGTAGTAGAATCATTGTGATATAATCCATTTTGGGAATAAGTAAGTAATTATTGTTATACGCAATTTGAAATACTATCCAATTATATAAAGTTGGATACATTTTTTATGGTTTTGGTTAACATAAACCTGAGGAGGGTCTCCATGCTATATTTGACCTTGTTTATTTGTTTTATTACATCTATTCTGATCACTCCGCTGGTTAAGAAGCTGGCGTTTAAAATAGGTGCAACGGATAAACCAAATCAACGAAAAGTTCATCAAAAAATTATGCCTCGCCTTGGAGGTTTGGCGATATTTTTTAGTTTTCTTATTGGATACCTCGTTTTACAGCCTGACAGTAAATATGCGCTGCCGATTTTAATCGGAAGCATCATTATCATCATTACCGGTGTCTTAGATGATATGATTGAGCTATCCGCTAAAATTAAATTAGGCGGTCAGCTAGTAGCGACATTAATTGTTGTTGTATACGGTGGAGTCCAAATTGACTTCATTAACTTGCCGTTTGGCGGAAAATTAGAATTCGGAATGTTAAGTATTCCAATTACGGTATTATGGATTGTAGGAATTACCAATGCTATTAATTTAATTGATGGATTGGATGGATTAGCTGCCGGCGTTTCCTCTATTGTATTGATTACCATCTCTGGTATGGCTATTATGATGGGTAATGTGTTTGTGACAAGCATGGGTTTCATCGTATTGGGAAGTACGCTCGGATTTTTGTTTTACAACTTTCACCCCGCTAAGATTTTCATGGGCGATACAGGAGCACTATTTTTAGGCTATATGATTTCTGTATTGTCTCTGTTAGGATTTAAAAATGTAGCGGTTATTTCCTTCATTGTTCCAGTTATTATTTTAGGGGTACCAATTTCAGATACGTTCTTTGCTATTATTCGCCGAATCGTAAAAAATCAACCGCTATCGGCTCCTGATAAATCTCATTTGCATCATTGCTTGTTGCGCTTAGGGTACAGCCATAGACAAACGGTTTTAATTATTTATGGAATGAGTGCGATATTTGGCTTAGCGGCAGTTATCTTTTCAAAGGTACAAACAATGTGGGGGTCTTTTCTTGTACTAGCTATCCTCCTTGTGGCGATTGAAATTATCGTTGAAAAAATAGGATTAGTTGATAAGACATATAGGCCAATTCTTAACATGGTTCGTGGGCTTCGTTTAAAAAATTAATTAAAAAGACCTCTTGCATATCCAAGAGGTCTTTTTAATTATTCTGTTGTATCTGAAGTTGATTCAATGCCTAAATGCTTGCGGAGCTTTTCACTTACTTTTTCCACTGAATCATTGTCTAGTTTGAAGTAGTAAACGCCGTTAATTTTTTCATCGCTACCGTCTAAGTTAATGGTTTCGATGTCTACTTTTTTCGAAGCGTAATCATAAAACGAAAGCATTTCACCGAACATTAAATTCGTTTTCATATTATCGCCAACAGCTTCGATAAGATTGCCATATTTATTAAGTGATCCAATGGAAGCAGCTTTTTTAATCATGGCTTCGATCAACTGCTGCTGTCTTTTTCCTCGCTCAATATCGTTGTCTTGTTTTCGTGTTCGAGCAACAGCTAACGCTTCTTCACCATTTAAATGTTGGTTTCCTGGTTTTAAGACAATAGCATTATGACGATCTTTTGAGTCCTTTTCACTCATCGCATAAGGTACATCAAAATCGATTCCCCCAAGTGAGTCTACAATGTCTGTGAAAGCTTTAAAATTCACTTTAACATAGTAATCAACAGGGACATTAAACAGCTGTTCTACCGTTTCTACAGTTGCTTTTGGACCTCCGTACGCATGCGCATGCGTAATTTTATCTTTTTTGTTCACTTCAGGTATATAAACCCGCGAATCTCGAGGTATGCTTACAAGCTTTACGGTTTTATTTGTTTCGTTAAAGGTCGCCAAAATCAAAGCATCTGTACGGGCTGATTTTCCGAACTTCCTGGTTTCACTGTCATCTACGCCCATAAATAAAATGGATATATCATCTTTTTTGGGATCGATTTTACGATCACGCATAGGAGAGTTATCGCGATCTCCAAGTCCTTCATAAGAATCAGAAGCTACTGTTTTAGCCTTAACAAATAAATAAGAGCCATAAGCGGTTGCAGAAAGCCCTAAAATAAGGATAGGTAACAGAAAAAATGTAAAAAGCCTTCGTTTTCTTTTCCGTTTGTTTACTCTTTTTTGAAAACGTCTATATTGAGCCATACGGTTTCTCCTTTTATTCGTATATTCGAACACTTATTGTGACACTTAGTATGTGTTATAAATTGGAATGTATGAATCAAACTCGTCAAAGCTATGCGTCTTTACGAGGTTTTTACTCATTGACAAGTAGCGCAACCATCAGAATAGTTGCGCTATTTATCAATTGTACAATGTTTTTTAATAAGAGTAAATAATTCATTCTACATCTTCTTCTAAATAGGTCGTCTCACCTGCTCGAATATCTGCTTGGCCGTTTGTTAGCTCGGTCATCCATTCAATAAATGCTTCTGTTTGAGCTTCCTCTACAAATGTTTCAATCTCTACCATGTCTGCGTAGTGGATTTCTTTTAATAGATAAACGGAACTGCGAAGCTCATTTTCTAATTTTCCAAGCCATGTATAGTCGACGGTTGTATGCATAACCGCCATGAGAGTTCGTTTGACTGTACCTAATTCATTTAACGCTTCGGAAACGGATTTTCCATACGCGCGCACCAATCCACCTGCGCCCAATTTAATACCTCCGAAATAGCGCGTAACGACGACTACCGTATCTTTTAAGCCTCTCTTTTTAAGCACTTCTAACATTGGTACGCCTGCTGTTCCACTTGGTTCTCCATCATCGTTTGCTTTTTGAAATTGATCTCGTTCTCCAATTAGGTAAGCTGAACAGTTATGAGTAGCATTCCAGTGCTGTTTTTTAATGTCTTGAATAAATTGCTGAGCTTCTTCCTCAGTTGTTACACGTTTCATATGACAAATGAATCTAGATTTTTGAATAGTGATTTCATGTGAACCTTCTTGTTTTACGGTATAATATTGTGATAACAATCAAAAAATCCTCCTTAGCGTTATAAATAGAAGAAAAACGGGTATTTACGTACTGTTTACTTGCTATTAGTATAAAATGTTTATGAAAAGACATCAATTAATCAAATTCAACATCACTTAAACAAGCCATACAGAATATACGTTATAATAAAATAGTGTGCAGGCTTGTATAGCTAAATAATGAAATGATTTAAACAGGCAGTTAGTCACTGTTGAAGAGTGAGCGTAAATGGTAATCTATTCAAATAACGCGAGTCAAGCGTCGATTGATGTCGAGTTTGAGGGTACTAAAACAACCGTTACTTTTTGGATATAAAAAGTCAGATAGGGAGAAAATATGGATCTTATCCTCACAATTCAGATAGGTCATACGAATACTATATATAGCATGAACGTATAGACATTTCTCCGAATGTGAGTATAGTTTGGGGTGAGTAAATGTCGAAACATAAATTAACAAGCAAGGCACTTGATGAAATTTTTGAGAAGATTATTGGCACAGTGGGAGATAGTAAAAATGAAGTCTATCGCCTTTCTGAAGATGCCAGACAAGAATATCAGCAAATTAAAGAAGAGTTAGAAGTGTTAAAAGGAAAAGTTCTTGAGACGATAGAGCAAGGTGATAAATTGGAAACTCAGGCAAGGTTGGCTCGAAAGCGTTTGTCTGATGTGAGCCGACATTTTCAAATTTATTCAGAGCCTGAAGTAAAAGACGCTTATGAAAAAGCACACGAATTACAAACTAAGCTGCTGATGAATCAGCAAAGCGAATATCAGCTGCGTAATCGTCGAGATGAACTAGAAAGACGCTTGCTTACATTGGAAGAAACGATTAAACGTGCAGATCACTTAGTAGGTCAAATTTCCGTTGTGTTAAATTATTTAACAAGTGACTTAAAACAAGTAGGGGAAATAGTAGAAGATGCTATTCAAAAAGAGTATTTTGGCTTTCGGATTATTGAAGCTCAGGAAGAGGAACGGAAACGTTTGTCAAGAGAGATTCATGACGGCCCAGCTCAAATGCTTGCAAATGTTATGATGAGATCAGAATTAATTGACCGAATTTACCGGGAACGTAGTGCAAAAGAAGCAATGGAAGAAATTCGAGATTTACGAAAAATGGTTCGTTCTGCCCTATACGAAGTACGTCGAATTATATATGATTTAAGACCGATGGCACTTGACGACTTAGGTCTAATTCCGACGCTGCGTAAATATCTTGATACAATCGAAGATTATAACGAAGGCAAGCCTCGGATTACGTTTATTTCCATTGGACAAGAGAAGCGAACTGCTTCAAAATTAGAAGTAGCACTGTTTCGTCTAGTGCAAGAAGCTGTAACGAACGCATTAAAACATGCAGACGCGACGGAAATCCAGGTGAAGATAGAGTTCAACAATGAACACGCTATTTTGCTGGTCAAAGATGACGGCTGTGGTTTTAATCAAGAAGAGAAAAAAGAGAATTCGTTCGGCTTAATAGGAATGAAAGAGCGTGTTGATTTGTTAGATGGGACTATTTCTGTTCATTCGAAAATTAACCAAGGCACGCTTGTTATGATTAAAGTACCGATTATAGCCGCTTAAAAAGGCAGAGATATGTATATAAATAGGGGTCAATATAGAGTAAAACATTTGTTGTTCGATTTGGGGAGGAATCAAACATGCAGACAAGAATTATCATAATCGACGATCACCAATTATTCCGTGAAGGAGTAAAAAGAATTTTAGATTTCGAAAAAGATTTTGAAGTAGTTGCAGAAGGTGACGACGGTAGCGAAGTTATTGACCTTGTAGAAGAACATCAACCTGATGTTGTAATCATGGATATTAACATGCCGGCTGTGAATGGTGTAGAAGCTACGAAAAAGCTTGTAGAAGTAAATCCGGATGCTAAAGTTATTATCTTATCTATTCATGATGATGAGACGTATGTAACTCATGCCTTGCAAACAGGGGCACGAGGCTATCTGCTAAAAGAAATGGATGCGGATGCGTTAATTGAAGCGGTGAAAGTAGTTGCAGAAGGTGGTTCATATTTACACCCTAAAGTAACACATAGTTTAGTAAAAGAGTACCGTCGACTAGCAGCTCAAGGACAGTCGTCTTCTTATCCGCACGAACCAATTGAGATTCGCCGTCCACTGCATTTGCTAACACGTCGTGAGTGCGAAGTGCTACAATTGTTGGCTGATGGTAAAAGTAACCGAGGAATCGGAGAAGCATTATATATTAGTGAAAAAACCGTTAAAAACCATGTGAGTAATATTTTGCAAAAAATGAATGTAAATGATCGCACGCAAGCTGTTGTTGTGGCAATCAAAAACGGTTGGGTAGAAGTAAGATAAGTTCAAAAGTCCGATATACCGCTAGGTATATCGGACTTTTTTTTTCTTTTTATAACTTTTTTTGAAATTGTGGGTAAAAAGTCATGTGTAATGAGAGAGGAAACCAACCGATAAGTTAAGGGAAGAAGATATCTTCTAGGAAGGCGAAGGGTGATAGCTCTGTGCATTTACTCGTCCTTCAACTTTCGACAAAAGCATCCATACCTCAAAACAATGTCCATCCATTTGATGCAAGCTCTTGTAAAGGAAGGTCTTCAATACATTCAGATACATATGAGGTCGTAAAAGAATTTATTCAAACCTCAACTGGTATACTTTAAAAATTTAAGAGTTATAGCGCAACACATAGAAAATGGATTTAAAGAAGGCAAGAAGGTGATGAAGCTGAATTTTATAACGGAAGAATTAATCTATCATAAATCTCCTCAAGAGCTAACAGCTATGATGTATGAAAAATTTATTCAAAATATTGATGAAGCTGTTAGAGCAATTCAACACAGCGATTATTTTACAGCGAATGAAAAAATTAAACAGTGCAACGATATTTTATATCGTCTAGGAATTGGCTTAACATATCAAGCAGGTATTATTGCAGAGCAGTTAGATACCCTTTACAACTATATGTCTGAGAGATTAATTATGGCTAATTTAAAAAAAGATACGTTTATTTTATGTGAAGTTCAACAAATGATGAAGAAGCTTTCTAACGCTTGGAATGAAGTGTTAAAAGAGACGCCTAAAGTTACCTCTTCGCCCCGCAAAAACAAGCTGTCTTCTTATGAACAGCACATACGTATTACTCTTAGCTAAAGGATAATCATCATATCCACGCATCAGATGCCTCTCGAAACTTTTCAGCTAATCAAGCAAGCACATCTAAAAGTCTAAACTGAATGAAGTGTATACTAACAGAGAAAGGAGAGATACATAGTGGAGTTACAGCGAATTAACGGTCTTTCTTCTTCCGTGAATCTCATTAGAGAAAAAGAAGTAAGTAGTTCGGCTTCATTTACAGGAGTAATGGTAAAGAAACAAAAAGAACTGACCTATGAACATTTAACTCAAGTGATAAATAAAATTGAAGAACAGGGAAAGCAGTTAGTAAAAAGTCAAACTATTGATTCTTTGCGGAAATACAAGACGCTTGTGAAGCAGTTTATGAACGAAGTCGTTAAAAATAGTTTTGAACTGCATGAAGAAAGAGGATTTAACCACAGAGGAACGACTAAAGTATATAAGCTAGTGAAAGAAGTGGATACGAAACTAGTTGACTTGACAAATGATATCCTTCAAAAAGAAAAAGACAGTTTAAATTTACTCAAGCAGGTAGGGGAAATTCAAGGTTTGTTAATTAATATGTATACGTGAAGGAGCTTTTACTAATAGGTAAACCTCTCGTTACATGCATTTTAATCCTAAATGTTGTAGAATAGAGTGAAATTATTTTATATAACAAAGGATGGATCCCTATCTTATGAAAACAGCAATTATTACAGATAGTACCGCCTATATATCAGAGGAAATTCGATCAAACTATCATATACATATGGTACCGCTAAGCGTTATTTTTGGTGAAGAAACATATCGTGAAGAAGTAGATATGACTGCAAATCAATATTTTGAAAAAATTAAAGAAGCAAAAAATCTTCCAACCACTTCTCAGCCTGCTATTGGAGAATTTGTAGAGTTGTTTGAACAGTTAAAACGAGATCAGTTCGATGCTGCTATCGTTATTACGTTATCTAGTGGAATTAGCGGAACGTATCAGGGTGCTTTGACGGCAGGTAGCATGGTAGAAGACTTTGATGTGCACGTATTTGATTCAGAAATCAGCTGTATGGTTCAGGGCTTTTATGCGATTGAAGGAGCCGAGATGGTCCGATTAAATAAACATCCTGACGAAATCATTGCGCGTTTCGAAGAGATGAAACTATCAATGCGTGCGTATTTTATGGTAGATGATTTATCTCACTTACAGCGCGGAGGTCGCCTAAATGCTGCTCAGGCTATTATTGGCAGTCTTCTTCAAGTAAAGCCCGTGCTCCATTTTGAATCTAAAAAAATCGTTCCGTTTGAAAAAATTCGTACGCGTAAGCGAGCATTAAAACGAATTACCGAGCTTCTTGATGAAGATGCAAAAGAAAACGTACCTATGAAAGCTGTAGTTATTCATTCTAATCGTGAAAATGAAGCAAAAGAAATTCAACGAGATTTAGAACAAGAATATCCTCATATTGAATGGAGCCTTTCTTATTTTGGGGCTGTCATTGGCACGCATTTAGGTGAAGGTGCCATCGGTATAGGCTGGTATAAAAAGTAATCGAAAACCAAATCATTTGATTTGGTTTTTTTGCAGGAAAAAACACCTTTTTTTGCGTATATAGATGTGTACGATAAAAATGGAAAGGAATGAAGAGATGCTTTTTACTGTTAAACAAGAACTGCTAGATCCCGTTCAAGTGCCTAGTCCTGATGCTTTTCCTCTCTCTCAAATCGATACGTGGAGAACTCCACCTTTAAATCCTTCATACCCTTACTCTTTAGATCTTCAGCGCTCTTTAAGCGGAAAGCAGCTGCTACTCAATCAGACTCCCTATCCTTTACCCCTCATTCATGAACATTACCTAAACGGATATATTTCCTATCAAAAAGCAATAACCCAAAAAGAAAATCGATATAGATGCAACCGGTGTGGAAATGATAGCCCTTTTTATTTCGCTTCATTTCCATGCAGTAGATGTCACCAGAACTGCTACTATTGCCGAGCATGTATTGTAATGGGCAAAGTAAGTGAATGCACACCCTTTATAAACTGGGAAGGGCCAGCAAGTAATGTCCTGCCAAAAAGCAGCGTGATGAATTGGAAAGGCACGCTGTCTAAAGCTCAAGAACGTGCTTCAAATGAACTCATTCAAGCTATAAAAAAGGATGGAGAGCTGTTAATTTGGGCTGTTTGCGGAGCAGGAAAAACGGAAATTTTATTTAAAGGTATTGAATCCGCGTTGAACAGCGGAAAGAAAGTCTGTATTGCTACTCCAAGAACAGACGTGGTTATTGAGTTAAAGCCAAGAATTCAATCGGCATTTCCGGATATATCTGTGCTGGCTATGTATGGAGGCAGCGAAGACCGTTTTCATGAATCCTCTCTTATTATTTCCACCACTCATCAACTTTTGCATTATTATCAAGCATTCGATGTGCTGATTATTGACGAAGTAGATGCATTCCCATATTCAACAGAGCCTATGCTGCACTATGCTGTTGCAAAAGCAGCTAAACACGCTGCGTCAAAGATTTATTTAACAGCGACTCCAAGTGAATCATTAAAAAAAGACGTTGAGCAAGGAAAAAAACAAGTAGTTAAAATTCCAGCCCGCTATCACCGAATGCTTATTCCTGTTCCTCGGTTTGAATGGTGTGGCAATTGGAAGAAAAAAATAAAAACAGATACCTTGCCTGCTAATGTTGAGAAATGGGTAAAAAAAAGAATAGATGAAGGGAAACAATGCTTTGTCTTCGTCCCGCAAATTAAGTGGATTGCTCCGATCACAGACATGATTCGAAAGCTGACCGAAAAGGTAGACGGTGTCCATGCTGAAGATTCCCAGCGAAAAGAAAAAGTAATGAAATTTAGAGAAGGGCAGCTCGTTATTTTAGTAACGACAACCATATTGGAGCGAGGCGTAACGGTTCCCAACATAGATGTTGCAGTATTGGGAGCAGAAGAAACGATTTTTACTGAAAGTGCTCTTGTGCAGATTTCAGGAAGGGTGGGGAGGAGTGCTCAATTTCCAACGGGAGACGTGATCTTTTTTCATTATGGACAATCTCTGTCTATGCGAAAAGCAAAAGGACATATTGAACATATGAATGCTCTAGCTTATAAGGAAGGGCTGATTGATCGATGACAATATGTCTGATTTGTTTTGAACCTCTGGTCTCTTCTTTCGATTGGAGGTCATTATTAAAATCTTCTTCAACGGATAGGATTTGCACTGTTTGCTTGCAAAGATGTCCCATCATCACTAGTAGCGTTTGCAGGGGATGCGGCCGCTCTCTTGCAGACCTGGCTCCTTCTCATTATGAGCTAGACACATGTAAGGACTGTCAGAAATGGAATGATGCTTCTTTTTTTAACCGTTCTCTTTATACGTACAGTGATTTTATGCAAAGCATAATAGAGCGTTTTAAATTTCAAGGAGACTATGAAATTATCCAAGCATTCAAGGAGGAGTGGTATAAGTTCTATAAAAAAGAATGTAACCCAAAAGCTATACTAGTTCCTGTACCTTTAACGGAGGAGAGATTATACGAAAGAGGGTTTAATCAATCTTTAGCACTAGCTGAACTGATCAGTGACAACATAGAAATGCCTCTTGTTCGTTGTTCAGGAACAAAGCAATCAAAAAAAAATAGGCGAAGTCGGCTGACAGAAAGGCTGGAATTTAAAGTAGTTGACTCCTCAATGGTTACGAATCAAGAATTTCTCTTGATTGATGACATTTATACAACAGGAGCAACCGTGCGCCAAGCGGCAAAGTGTTTGCAGGAAGCTGGGGCACGTTCAGTTCGTTCGCTCACCTTAATTCGTGCATGAAGATGTATAATTTAAAACTTTGACCGATAGTAAAATAAAAAACAAATGAGGAGTTTCGAATATGGGAACGTTAGATAATTGCAGGGAATGCGGTCATTTATTTGTGAAAATTGGATCAATAAATATATGTAAATCATGTTTTGACAAAGAAGAAGCTCTGTTTCAACGTGTTTCTTCATTCTTGAAGAAAAGAGCAAATCGTACAGCAACGACTTACGAAGTGATGAAAGAAACGGGCGTTTCAGATTTGTTAATTCATCAATTTATTCGACAAGGTCGCTTAGTGTTAGCTAACTTTCCAAATATAAGCTATCCATGCATGCAATGCAACGCTCAGATTCGGGAAGGGAAACTTTGCCATTCATGCTCTCAAGAAATTAAACATGGGTTAGAAAAGCATAATCGTGAGATGATTCGTTCAAATGAAGAGCCCACGCGTCCCACCTATCGTTCTAACGAAAGAAAAAAAGAGTAAAAGTATGCTGAATGTTTGCAGACTCTCTATCTATAGACCTATGTTTAAGGTGGACTGTGAAAATGGTCTCAACTTCCTTGCGGATGCTAAAGGTTTAGGTGGAAATTCCGATATAATGAATAGAGATAACGGATACAAATATAAAAAGAGGTGAGAGAGATGAAGATTAACCCATCGAACTTATTTGGAATAAATCCGTACAAAAAACAATCAGAAAAAACAGAACAGGTCTCTAAAAAAAATCCACAAGATCAGATTCATATTTCACCTGAGGCGAAGAAACTTCAGGGAAATGAACCATCTCCAGAAAGACTTGAAAAATTGGAGAAGCTCAAACAGCAAATTAACAACGGAACATACGAAATTAACGGAAAAGAAATTGCTAAAAGTATTGTAGATTTCTATAAAAAATAAAAGGACTGACATTGATTGAACGTGCAAGAAATTCAAACGATACTAGAAAAACAAGTAACGCTTCATAAAAGTTTGTCTGTCATTGTTAAAGAGAAAACGAATTTTATTATTAAACAAGATGTAAAGGCATTGACGGCTTCTTTGCAAAAAGAGCAATCTCATATAGCTGCTATTTCTGCACTGGAAACAAAACGTATAGAAGCAATGGAAAAAGTCGGACATACTGCTCGCTCCATTGAAGAAATAGCAGGCTCATTCTCTGAATACTCCATCTTGATACCCTTTCAAAAACAGCTAATAGATATCATTCAAGATATAAAGTATGCAAATGACTTAAACAATCAGCTGCTCACACAGTCTTTACAGTTGATTCATACCGAACTAGACCTTCTTGTTCCATCGAAGCGAGAGGATTCGTTCAATTACACAAAAACAAATAATAGATCGTTTCAGTCCAACTCTATTTTTAATTCGAAGGCATAAAGAACGGAGGAAAGCAGAATGAGTTCAACATTTCATGGTTTGCAGGTGGCTAAACGAGGAATGGACGCCCAACAAGCGGCTCTTTACACGATTGGCCATAACGTATCTAATGCAAATACGCCGGGCTATACGCGTCAGCGAGTAAGTTTAGAAACGTTCCCAGCTTATCCGGCCCCAGGGATGAATCAGACTGGGACTGCGGGTCAAATAGGAATGGGAGTAGAAGCCAGCACGGTAGAGCGAATACGTGATACATTTTTAGATACCCAGTATCGAGATGAAACCATTAAAGTGGGGTATTGGGATGCACGCGCTGGTGCTCTTGAAAAAATGGAGGAAATTATGAATGAACCTACTGAAGATGGACTTTCAGCTGTTTTTAATCAATTCTTTGAGGCCATTCAAGATGTAGCTTCACACCCTTCAGAAGCAGGAGCCAGGTCTGTTATGATTGAACGAGCTGAAGCAGTAGGCGATACTTTCTCTTATTTATCTACTTCTTTAAAAACGATTCAAGGTGATTTACAAAACGAGCGTGACGTAGCCGTAACACAAGTAAATTCGTTGCTAGAGCAAATAAATAATGTGAACCAACAAATACAAAACGTAGAACCAAATGGCTATTTACCTAATGATTTGTATGATGAAAGAGATCGGCTGCTAGATGAGATTTCTAAATTTATGCCGGTTTCTTTAGAGTATACAAAAAGCAGCGGGAACGCTTCTGCAACGTCAGAAGGAGTGGTAACGGTTCAGCTTCAAACGTCTCAAGGACCTATTACTCTTTTAGATGGGAAAACTCATCAAATAAATACCATCAGTTTGACAACAAATCAAGATTCCTATGTGACGGGCATTCATATAGGGGATGAGATACGGAAACCTGAGTCATTTCCTCAAGGAAAACTTAAAGGGTTAATTGAGGCTTCTGGATATATAGATAATAGTGGTAATAGAACTGGTGTTTACGCTTCAATGATTGATGATTTAGATGAAATGGCATATGAATTTGTGAACTGGTTTAATGATAAGCACGAACAAGGTGTCACGCTAGATGGTGAGAATGGTGTGTCCTTTTTTAATGAGATTTCTCAAAAAGAAGGAGCTGCAACTGGAATTGTTATTGCTGATAAAATCAAACAAAACACAAATAATATCGCTGCTGCTTCTTCGGCCTCTTCTGAAGATGATGGAACTGGCCGCAAAGGAGATGGACAAAATGCTCAGCTGTTGTCTCAATTTCGTCAAAAGGTGCTTATTAATTCCGGAAACGGAGCTGTTTCATTAGATGGATTTTATCAATCTGTCATTGGCCAAATGTCAGTAGATGCCCAACAAGCCAACCGCTTAAAAAGTAATTCAGAAACTCTCCAAGGAGCTGTGGAGCAAAGGCGCCAGTCTACCAGTGCAGTTTCATTGGATGAAGAGATGACCAATATGATTCAGTTTCAGCATGCATATAACGCTAGTGCCCGTATGGTGACGATGATTGATGAAATGCTTGATAAAATTGTAAACGGTCTTGGAACTGGAGGAAGGTAAAGATGCGTGTCACACAAGGAATGTTAGCGGCTAATTCGTTAAAACAGATTAGCAATAGCTATAATAAGCTGGAAACCCTTCAAAACCAATTATCAACGGGAAAGAAAATTACTCGTCCTTCCGATGACCCGGTAGTCGCTACGAAAGGAATGGCGTATCGGTCTAATCTTTCTGAAGTAAATCAATATAAACGTAATTTAACAGAAGCTCAGTCTTGGTTTGATAGTTCAGAATCAGGACTTGAACAAGTCAATTCCATTCTTCAGCGCACTAAAGAGCTGGTCGTGCAAGGGTTAAACGGTACGAATGAAAGTGATGACCGACAAGCGATTGCACGTGAAATTGAACAGTTAAAGCTGGATTATATGCAAGTCGGCAATACGCAGGTGGCAGGAAACTATATCTTTAACGGTGTAAATGTAGGAGCGCCACCTGTTAGTGAGGACGCAAGTGGTACAATCAAGTCAACTATTAACCTAGATCCTTTTTCAGTTGAGGTATCAAAAGGTATCCAGCTGAGAGTCAATATTCATCCTGAAAACATCTTTGGACAAGGTGCATTCGACTTAATGAACAATGTTCAAACAGCTTTTGAACAAAACGATGTAAACTCACTAAAAGATCTTTCTACACAGGTAGACACGCAGCTGTCTACGCTATTAGCGGAGCGATCTGAATTGGGAGCAAGGAGCAATCGGCTTGAGCTGATCGAAAACCGCCTTGATTCACAGGAAATTACGGCTACTAAGATGCTTTCAAATAATGAAGATGCAGATATTGAAAAAGTCATTACGGATTTAACCGTACAAGAAAGCGTGCATCGTGCTGCTTTGGGAGTAGGGGCTCAAATTATTCAGCCTACGCTGCTAGATTTCTTGCGTTAAAAAGCTCCTTCTACACAGAAGGAGCTTTTTTATAATGAAAAAAGATAACAAGAAAAAATTAATTAGCAAAGGTGTGATGAGATGAAAATTTCCACAAGCTATCATGGAGATATAGAAATAGATAATCAGCAAACACTGACATTTAATCAAGGGATTCCAGGTTTTTTGGAAGAAACTGAATTTGTTATTTTACCACTTCCGGAAGCCGAAGCTTTCCAAGTTCTGCAGTCTACTCAAACCAAAGAATTAGCTTTTATTATCACGGATCCATTTCAGTTTTTTTTAGATTATGATTTTCAACTAGAACCTCAGGAAATCGAAAAGCTTCAATTACAACAAGCGGAAGATGCAGCTGTTTACGTATTGCTTACGATGTCAGATTCTGTGGAAAAGATAACGGCTAATTTGCAGGCTCCTGTTATTATTAATACAAAGCAACAGCTTGCTAAGCAAGTGATTTTAATGAATACAGCTTACGAAACGAAGCACAGGTTATTTGAGTAAGAGGAATAGATAAGGAGTGAGTCTATGCTTGTTTTAACACGAAAGTTACATGAAACAATCAAAATAGGTGATGAAATTGAAGTGACCGTCCTTGCAGTTAATGGTGATCAAGTAAAGTTAGGAATTCAAGCTCCAAAGTCTGTAGATATTCATAGACAAGAGATTTATGAAGAAATACGTAACGAAAATAAAAGTGCTTCTCAAATTACATTACATGCTATTGATATGCTGAAACAATTACCGAAAAAGAAATAAAACAATCAGATTGAAAATAATTAAAAATATACCGTATAAATAATATCTAAATCGGGAAAGATAAACATATAGTATTCCCCACTATGTCTTAAGCCTTTCTCTTTAAGAGAAGGCTTCTTTTTTATCAAAAAATTGAACTGAATTTCTGTTTTTTTCCTTTTTATCGTGTATCATTAAATTTATTAAGTATAATTCAAATAAATTTAACAAAAGAGGAGAAGAGTAAATGAGTGATGTTCAAGAGTATCATGATTTATTAAAAGAAGCCGAAGATGTGGTTGTCAGTGCTTTAGCTGATACGATGGATTTATATGGTGTTACACCTTCAGTAGGAAGGCTGTATGGCATGCTTTATTTTATGGATGAACCTGTTACATTAGATCAAATGAGTGAAGAATTGGGTATGAGTAAACCAACGATGAGTACATCTATTCGTTCACTGCAAAATATTGACATGGTCCACAAAGTGTGGAAAAAAGGTGTTCGAAAAGACTTATATGAAGCAGAAAAAGATTTTTCTAAGTCCTTTTTTTCATTTTTCTGTAAGAAGTGGCAAAGAGAAATTTCAGTTAATTTAGAGGCAATCGAAGAAGCGGAAAACAAGCTGCAGATTCTTTTAAATGATGAAGATGTACCTGAGGAGATCGCAGTAAAAGCAAAGCGTAATTTAGCGCAGATTATAGAGTCCAAACATTATTATCATTTCTTGAAAAAAGTAGTGAAAGTTTTTGACGACCGAAGAATCATCGATATTTTAAATGAAGAATTAGCGAAAGAGTAACATAAAAAAGGCTGTTGAAAAATCAACAGCCTTTTATCATTTTTATACGGTTAATGGTGTAGTTTCAAAACAGCGGTTATAAATCCATTCGTAACTTTTTACAGTTAAATCACGAGGATTCCCAACTGTTTGAGGATCATTAAATGCTTCTTGCGCTAAGCGAGAAACCGCTTCTTTTGGAACACCTTGTTCTTCTAAAGAAGGGATTTGTACATCTTTAACTAATTGATATACTTCACGAACAGCTGCTTGAGCTGCTTCTTCAAGTGTTAGTTCATGTGTATTAACCCCTAGAGCTTGAGCTATGCGCGCAAATTTCTCAGGCTCACCCATCCAGTTATACTCCATTACAGGACCTAGCATTGCTGCTACGCAAGGGCCATGGGCAATTGGATAAATGCCTCCTAATGTTTGAGCCATCGCGTGAGCTGCTCCTGCAGATTCACTTCCATATGAAAGGCCAGCAAGCATAGCTGCATGCGCCATTCCATAGCGTGCTTCGATATCCTGTCCATTTGCAACTGCACGTCGTAAGTATTTTCCAACGTATTCAATAGCCAATAAAGCAACAGAGTCTGTCATTGGTTGCGCAAAGTGGCATGTATAACACTCAATTGCATGAGCTAATGCGTCAATTCCTGTACCGGCCGTAATATGTGAAGGCATAGATACGTGCAGTTCTGGATCAATAATTGTTAAGTGAGCAGCAATTAAAGGTCCACCTGTATTAAACTTAAACTCACGAACAGGATCCGTAATGACGGCCCATTGTGTGACTTCGCTTCCTGTACCCGCAGTTGTAGGGATTGTTGTTAAAGGAGGGATACGTTTTGTTAAAGGTTTTTTTCCTTCAGCTGCTTCATAATCTAAGACGGGAGCATTATGAGCTACTTCTACACCAATAGCTTTTGCCGTATCCATTGAACTTCCGCCTCCAACAGCTACTAGTCCGTTGCATCCATTTTCCTTGTACATTTTTGTGCCGTCTGCTACTACGTGAATAGAAGGGTTGGCTTCTACTTGGTCAAATAGAATAACGTCTACGTCCGCTTCTTTTAAACTAGCGATTACGGGATCTGCTAAACCTACTTTTTTTACACCAGGATCTGTTACTAATAAAACTTTAGACACACCTAGGTTTTTTACTTCCTCTCCAGTATGTTTTACAGCACCAATTCCATGTTTTACAACCGTTGGCATCTCAAAACTTTTTAAACGTTCCATTCTTTCAAATCGCATAAACATCTTTAAATTCCCCCTTAATTTTTATTGAAACCAGCGCATTGGCTGTGGATTTGTATTGGTATAAATATGTTTAATTTCCGTATACTCTTCTAGACCGATATGGCTAAGCTCTCTTCCAATCCCAGATTGCTTATAACCTCCCCAAGGAGCCTGCGGGAAGTAGGGATGATAATCGTTAATCCAAGTTGTTCCCATACGGAGTGCTTTCACTACACGTTCAGCTCGGTTCATATCACTTGTCCAAACAGCTCCAGCTAATCCATAGATCGTATCGTTAGCAAGTGCGACTGCTTCTTCTTCAGTACTGAAGCGCTCAATTGTCATAATCGGACCAAATGACTCTTCTTGGACAACTTTCATGTCTCCATGACAGTTTGTAAAAATAGTTGGTTCGATAAATAATCCTTTTTGTAAAGAATCCTGAGTTGGACGCTTGCCTCCTAAAACAAGAGAAGCACCTTCTTGTTTCCCTAGCTCAATATAATGTTCCACTTTAGCTAGATGTTCTTTTGAGATAACGGGTCCCATTTGAGTGGCTTCGTCCATGCCGTCCCCTAGCTTAATTTTTTTGGCTTGTTCAATAACTGCTGAAACAAATTTATCGTGAATATCATCTTGAACGAGTAATCTCGCACCAGCTGAACAAACTTGACCAGCATGAAAGAAGACCGCATTTAATGCATAGTCAACCGCAGTGTCAAAGTCAGCGTCAGCAAAGACGATATTCGGATTTTTCCCTCCGAGTTCAAGAGCAATTTTTTTAAAGTTGCCTGCGGCAGCCTGCATGACTTTACGTCCAGATACTCCGCCACCTGTAAAGGAAACTAAATCTACTAAGTGACTCTCTGCCATTTCTTGTCCAACGGTCGCACCTGGACCGAGCACAATGTTAATGACGCCTGCTGGAAAGCCAACTCTTTCAAAAATTTTCATCATATGAATAGTTGTTAAAGGGGTGATTTCGCTTGGTTTAATAACAATTGTGTTCCCAGCAGCAAGTGCGGGAGCCAATTTCCAAGAGGCTTGCAATAACGGGTAATTCCAAGGAGTAATTTGACTGCACACGCCTACAGGCTCACGGACAACGCGGCTAACAGAATCGGGATTAGGTGACTCAATCATCTGTCCGCCATCTTTATCTGCTAATCCAGCATAGTATTGAAAGACATCAGCAATTCCATCCATGTCTGCTAGGCTTTCAACGAGGGTTTTTCCGGTATTTAAGGTTTCAAGCTTTGCTAGTTCCTCGCGATCATTGCGAATTTCTTCCGCTACTTTAAATAACAAAGAACCTCTTTCGGCCGCTGTAAATTTAGACCATTCACCTGCATCAAAAGCTTTTCTAGCTGATTCAATGGCTTCTATGGCATCAGCACGATTTCCTTCTGTAACGACAGCGATAACCTCTTGATTAAAGGGGTTTATAATTTCTCTTTTCTCGCCGCTACGTGCTTCAACCCATTGGCCGTTTATGTGCATTTTCTCAAGCATAAGTGTTTGTTCCAATAGCATCGACCTCCAAATAATAGAATTTGTTAAATTTATATTTAACGTTCTTAACAATTTGAATTATAGCATCGGCCATTTAATTTAGTCAAATCCAAAAACTTTAAATGTTCTGAATTTAAATTGATTTTCTTCTCTATTAAGAGCTGATTATTCGGATATTAAGAAAAAATTTAACAAAAAGTAATTAAAAAATACTGATTGCTATGTCCCTTGATACAAAAGGTTTTTTTATGTATGAGCTATGAGAATATTATTCTTTTTTTATATGAAAACCCTTAAACTTTTTTGACAATATCCTAAACATTCAGATATATTAACCATAGTACGATATCTGCTTGCATACAAACCTTGAGAAACAAAGGATTTTGAATGTGGAAATTAAGAAAGGAGTTTAGAGAGAAGATGAAAATAATTATGAATTTTTAGCTGAATAATAAAATAAGTCAATTTAAATTATTTTAATATAATTATATAAACGTAATTTCTCCCCCTCGTATTGGTATTTATAATCCAACTATTTATAGTTTATTCTAAAAAAATCTATTTTTAGGTTTAATTGTATGCTGGTAGGAAAAAGGAATAGAGGACAGTTATGTCTTTAGATTTCTTTATCAATTTAAAGGATGTGAGACGATGCAAAATGCTAAAAAGCCATTTCGTTCAGACACACAACAAGCCAGGCCTGAAAAGTCGAATGAGACTTCTGACTTTTCAGGGAAATCAAACAGAAACAACCGTCTACTAACCCCCTTATGGACAACTATTATAGGATTTTTCATCTTTATGGTTGTCGCATTTATCTATTCTCTCTATAATCCAGATCTCTATTGGCCAGGCCTCATTTTAATGTTCATTATGTATGGTGTTATTTACTTTATTGGTGCTCGAGCTGCTGCAAGTAAAAAAGGAAAATCAGATGATATGCTTGTTGCGGGAAGATCTATGCCGCTATGGATTTCAATGTTCACAATGACCGCTACTTGGGTAGGTGGAGGGTATATTGCTGGAACGGCCGAAACTGTTTATTCCTCAGGACTGACTTGGACGCAAGCGCCATGGTGTTATTCAATCAGCTTAATTTTAGGCGGTATCTTTTTTGCTAGAAAGATGAGAAGGTTTGAGTTTATGACAATGCTCGATCCTCTAGAATCTCGTTTCGGTAAGAAAATGGCTACGGTTCTTTATTTTCCAGCTATATTAGGAGAGCTGTTTTGGAGCGCAGCTATCTTAACTGCTTTAGGAACAACATTCGGTGTGATTTTAGGCCTCAGTTTTTCAATTTCCATCATTCTTTCCGCACTTATTGCCATTGCATACACCGTGATTGGCGGCTTGTGGGCAGTAGCACATACCGATATCTTACAGCTTTCTATTATGTTTTTAGGATTATTTCTGGTGCTTCCTTTTGCATTTTCGAATACGGGAGGGGTGGGAGCCGTTTTTTCTACTTATTCAGAAGGTATGACTGGTTCTCTTCATTTATTTCCTCCATTAAAAGGCTGGGAAGATCCAAAATGGGGAAATACATATTGGCAATGGTGGGATAGCACATTTTTACTTATTTTTGGTGGTATTCCATGGCAGATTTATTTTCAGCGCGTGTTATCTGCTAAAAATGAAAAAGCAGCAATGTGGCTATCTATTACAGCCGGCATTTTTTGCGCTCTAGCGGCCTTGCCTCCAACTTTAATAGGAATGATTGGTTACAGTGCGGACTGGTCTTCATTTGGAGCGTCAAGCCCTGAGAGCGCGTCTATGATTTTAACATACGTATTTAAATATCTAACGCCTGATTTAGTAGGAGCGATTGCGCTTGGAGGACTAGCTGCTGCCGTCATGGCTGCAGTAGCGGCTTCGTTACTTTCAGCTTCGGGAATGGCAGCTTGGAACGTGTATCGTCCGATTGTAAAACCAAATGCGACACAGGCGCAGTTAGATAAAGTTATTAAACGTTCTATCATTATCATTGGAACTGGAGCAACTTTAATTGCTTTAAACTCTGAGAGTGTCTACTCCTTATGGTATTTATCAGGGGACCTAGTGTATTGTATTCTTTTTCCACAATTGGTTTGCGCTTTGTTCTTTAAAGGAGCAAACTGGTACGGATCTTTGGCTGGATTCATTGTGTCTCTTGTTCTTCGAATCGGTGGAGGGGAACCGCTGCTTCATTTAAAAGCGCTGCTTCCGTATCCGATGATAGAAGACGGGGTGGTCATGTTTCCATTTCGTACATTTGCGATGGTAGGCGGGTTGTTAACTATTTTTATTGTTTCTTACGCAACGCGACGTATTTGCCCTCCTCAGCCGCTTCGAAACCTTCATCGTGACATATCGGTTGAGAAATAATCAAAAACAAAATAAAAAAAGCCGCAGATGCGGCTTTTTTTATTTTGCAATATTTTCTGACTCGGAAAATTGATCGTCAGGTCGCTTGTTATTTGTTTTTTTGATGAACGAGTATGAAAGAAGAACAACAGCGGTTAATCCAAGAGTTAAGAAAAACTGTGAGCGCATCGAATCAATAAATGCCATTGATAAGAAGATCACGGTAATAACAGCAATTGTTACGTATGTTAAATACGGGAACAACCACATTTTCATTCCTTTAATTGGCTGGTTGGCTTGAATCATTTTCTTACGCAGGCGTAAATGCGAAATAGCGATAGCTAAGTACACAATAAGAGCAATGGCTCCTGATGCGTTAACTAAGAATAAAAAGAGTTTATCCGGCGAAACGAAGCTAAAGATAGCACATACATATGCGGCAGCTGTGCTAATCCATACGGCTCTTGCCGGCACGCCTGATTTGCTTACCTTTGCTAAAGCACGAGGAGCTTGTCCTTTTTGAGCTAATGATAAAATCATTCGCGAGTTCGTATATAAAGCAGAGTTTAAGCAAGACAAAACGGATACTAATACGACTAAATTCATAATTTGTGCAGCCGCTGGAATGTTGACCATTTCTAACATTGTTACGTACGGACTTTTTAGTAAATCAGCTGAGTTCCAAGGTAAAAGAGTTACTAAAATAGCAACTGAACCAATATAGAAAATTAAAATTCGCCATACGACACTGCGAATAGCAGTTGTAATAGCTTTTGCTGGATTTTCTGATTCACTAGCTGCAATAGCCGCAATTTCAGCTCCAAAATAAGAGAAAATAACGGTAATAACTCCTAAAAAGATAGAGTTCGTACCTTTTGGCATAAAGCCTCCGTGCCCCGTTAAATTAGCTAAACCAGGTGAAGATGTACCTGGGATTAATCCGAAAATAATAGCTAAACCGATTCCCATAAAAGCAACGATTGCCACAATTTTAATCATAGCAAACCAATATTCAAATTCTCCAAATGATTTGACAGAGAATAAGTTTGTTAAGGTTAATGCAAAGGTTAAGATTAAGCTTAAAAGCCAAATTGGTACGGAAGGGAGCCATTCATGAACAATTGCTCCTCCTGCAGTGGCTTCAATCGCAATTACAATTAGCCAGAAAAACCAGTAAAGCCATCCAACAGCATAACCTGCCCACGGGCCAATTCCTTGCTGAGCATATGTCGCGAATGAACCTTTATCTGGATTTACCATAGCCATTTCACCGAGCATACGCATTAATAGAACGACTAACAGTCCGGCTGCTGCATATGAAACTACTGCTGCTGGGCCTGTTGCGTTAATAACGGATCCGCTTCCTACAAACAAGCCGGCCCCGATAATACCTGCAATGGAAATCATGGAAACGTGACGTTGCTTTAACTTTCCGTGTGATTCTGTTTTGTTTCCCATCGTATTCACTCCTTTAAAATTATCGAAAGACTATTAGAAAATAAAGTAAATTCTGAAAATATAAATAGAAATTCCTCCCCTTACCTTTATAATAAGCAAGAAGTGTGCCAATTATCAAATTCCTATAAAAATCGACTTTAAGTTACTAAAATCGACGCATTTTAAGTCGAAAAAGACTCGTTTTATTCACTATAGACTTATTCGCCATTTGGGATGTCGAGTATATACGTACATTTTATACAAGTTTTCGACATACATCTTATTTATCTTGTATGATAAAAGATAAATCGGTATTATGTTCCAAGAAGAATGTTTGAAAGGGTGCGTGTGTTTGAGAAAATTTATAGCTGTTATTTTTCTATTTATTATCCTTTTATTTGGGTTGTATTTTTTCGTTAGTCCAGTTAGAAATGTTGAAAAGCTTGATCAGACTGCTTCATTATCTTCACTAGCACAAGAAAAGTCCGCTCGTGCGACGTCGCTAGAACTGAACGGAGGCTCCCCTATTTTAGGCTACCGATTGAGCGAGAGCGATGTTAACGATTATTTGCGCAGCTACCTTTATGAAAATGATGAAACGGTTGAGGGAGCAGAAGCGGAGTTGCTTCCGGAACATATAAAATTTTATATTAATAAACATGTAGTATCTTTTATGGAATCACAGTTTGTAGTTGATGTAACACCAAATGCCGAGAATGGAAAGCTTGTTTTGAAGGTGAATAGTGTGCATTTAGGAAGAATGCCGATTCCGAGGTCTCTTGTATGGGATCGCTTAAATATTAACGAGTCTTCTGATGTCACGGTCGATAAAGAAATGAATGAAATTACTCTGCTCAATAATTTGCCAGATTCCATTTCGTTTGAGCAAGCAGATACAACGGATGAATATATAAATTTATCTGCCTCTGTAACCATTGATTCGTTACGAGATATTATAAATCTAGCACCATACCTTATTCCTAAGGATATTCAAAGGAATTTATCCCAAAAACTGAACTTGTTTGGCCAATAATAAAAAGCTCACTTATTGTAAAAAAATAAGTGAGCTTTTTCTATCTTGCACCCTTTGACCTATGAAAAAAATGTTCGTTTTACCGATACAAAATAGAGAAGTGGTGAACCTATGAACGAATAGGGAGATTCGAAAAAATATACTTATATTTTATGGCTAGCAGTTGATGGATAGATGAATAAAAAAACGGTGGTGATGGTAAGTGGTAAGAGTAAGTGGATTAGCAAGTGGGATGGATATTGATCAAATCGTCAGTGATTTAATGAAGGCTGAACGAATGCCTATTGATAAGATGAAAAAACAAAAGCAAACGTTAGAGTGGCAGCGCGACGATTATCGCTCTATGAATTTGCTGTTATCAGACTTTAATAATCTTGCTTTTAATATGACCTTGCAGTCTTCTTATTCGTCCAAAACGGTATCTTCAGCAGATGAAACAAAAGTAAAAGCATCAGCTACTTCCTCAGCAGGAAATGCGTCTTATACCCTTTCAAACGTGACAATGGCGACTGCTGCGCAGAGTATTAGCGCTAACAGTATTGCTTCTAGTATTGATCCAACAAAAAGCTTGTGGTCTCAAAGAGATTCAATCCAAACAGCTTCAAGTGTGTGGACTGAGAAAACGGTGGAACAAGCGGCTATAACGTTAAGTGCTGATACTAGCACAATAAAATTAGCTAAGGGTTCTGTTTCTGCTGTAAATAAGGATATAGGCACTTTATCTGTTACCACTGATGGTACAAGTAAAGCGTATACCATAAAAATAGGAACAAAGGTGGAAACATTAGGCTCTGATGAAGTTTTCATTAACGAAGACACAGGTGAAATGACGTTTGGTACAACATTAACAAGCGGCAGCACAATTGAAGCGTTCTCGTATCAGCAAAATGTGCTGCACTTTTCTATGACAACTTATGATAGTACAGGCAAAGCAACAGGAAATATTCAAGATGGGGGAAGTACGCCATTTGAATTTGACGGTTCCACCTCATTAAACACCCTTCTCACACAAATCAGTAATTCAAAAGTAGGCATTTCAGCTTTTTTTGATGAAGGAACGAATAAAGTTGTCATGACTCGTAAAGATACGGGGAATTTATCTTCTATCGACAGTCCAGATGGACCCAATATGGTTTTTTCAGGAGAATTTTTGACGGGATTCCTGCAGCTTGCCGGTGATGCGAAAGGAACAGACGCAAAATTTACGCTAAACGGTCTAGAAACAACTCGTAAGTCTAATACATTTACAACGGGAGGCGTTACCTATACCCTTCAAAATAATTTCACAGGAGATGTGCGCGTTAACGTAAGCAATGATACGCAAAAAGTATTTGATACAATCAAAGATTTTGTGACTAAATATAATGAGCTGATTGAGAAAATTAATGGAAAGATTACCGAAGAAAGAGACCGAAACTATCAGCCTTTGACGGATCAAGAAAGAGAAAAGCTAACGGACAAACAAGCTGAGCAGTGGGATGATAAAGCAAAAAGCGGTTTGTTAAAAGGAGACACAATTTTATCAAGCGGGCTGAATCAAATGCGTTCTAACTGGTATGCCTCTGTATCAGGAGTGAGCGGAGCATTTTCACAGCTAACGGACATCGGTATTTCAACTAGCGCAAACTATAGTGATCGAGGCAAGCTAGTGATTGAAGGTGACGGGACTAAATTAAAAGAAGCAATTGAAAAAGACCCGCAGTCTGTTATGGATTTATTTATGAAAAGTGGAAGTACAACAAGTGAAAAAGGGATTGTACGACGTTTACGAGATACGATTACTCAAACCGTATCCAAAGTTGAGCAGCGCGCTGGCCGTTCAACATGGACAAGTGAACAATTTTTGCTTGGGCGGAATTTAAAAAGCGTAAACAGCCAAATTACTAGTTTTGAAAGCAGGCTCACACAAGTAGAGGACCGGTATTATCGTCAGTTTACAGCAATGGAGAAAGCCATTCAAAATGCAAATGCTCAAAGCGCGCAGTTATCGCAATATTTTAGTTAAGAAGGAGTGAACGTTTATGGCAGCAAATAATCCATATCAAGCGTATCAGCAGGGAGCTGTTCAGACTGCCTCTCCAGGAGAGTTAACGCTTATGCTGTATAACGGGTGTTTGAAATTTATCAAACTTGCACGAACAGGCATACAGGAAAAAAATATTGAGCTAAAAAATACGAATTTGTTAAAAGCACAAAATATTATTCAAGAATTAATGATTACCCTTGATACAAAAGTGCAAGTTGCTAAGTCTATGATGACTATGTATGACTATATCAACCAGTGTTTAATTGAAGCGAACACAAAAAATGACATAGAGAGCTTGGATGAAGCCGAACAATATGTAACAGAGTTCCGCGATACGTGGAAGCAAGTTGTGCAGCTTCACCGCCAGCAAGTCCATGGAAGCGGCGGCCAAGCATAAATATGATAAACGAACTGTATCAGATAACTGACGAGATTTACCGACTTACTCAAATATTTTCTGACAAAAATCGAGAAGAGGACATTCAGAAATTAGAGTATCTTCTATTAAAAAGACGTGACCTCATGGAGAAGCTGCCGCCAAAAAGTAGAGATCATGAATGGATGGGTAAGAAAATTGTCGAAATGAATAAGACGATTGATCAAAATCTGATCTTCATCCGGCATCGAATCATGGAAGATCTCCGTTTGCTAAAAGTGAAAAAAAAGCATAATAACAGCTATGTAAACCCTTACGAAATGAAATCGTTTGATGGGATGTTTTACGATAAAAAAAATTAATTTTGCGTAAAAAATACAACCCTTCTTCTTATGAAGAAGGTCTATTTTTTTGGTTTTTTCATAAACTTTTCTCAGGTTCCAAAAATTTTCACTAAATTTTCTAAAAATTTTAATAGTTTAGGAAGGGATTGTGTCGGGTATTGTAGAATTGTAGAGGTATAGCAATGGATTAAAGGAGGAGTTCGAACATGATGTATAACATTCGCGGTGAAAACATTGAGGTGACTCCAGCAATTAGGGAATACGTAGAGAAAAAGCTTGGTAAGTTAGAGCGTTATTTCGACGAGACACCAACTGCTGACGTAAATGTAAACTTAAAAGTCTACAATAACGATCAAAAAATAGAAGTCACAATCCCAATGAATGATCTCGTATTGAGAGCTGAAGAGACCCACAGTGATTTATACGCAGCTGTCGATCTTGTCCTAGATAAATTAGAGCGTCAAATTCGTAAACATAAAACAAAAGTGAATCGAAAAATGCGTGAAAAAGGTGCTGAGAAGTATCTATTTGCAGCATTAGAAAGTGAAGCGAACGTAGCTGTTGCAACTGAAGAGGATGAATTAGAGCTAGTTCGTACAAAACGATTTAATTTAAAACCAATGGATAGCGAAGAGGCTATTTTACAAATGAATATGTTAGGACATAGTTTCTTTGTATTTACAAATGCTGAGACAAACATTACAAACGTTGTGTACCGAAGAAAAGATGGCCGATATGGATTGATTGAACCAAACTAAAGGTTACAGTCTTTCTTAAATAAGAGCAGTAAAATAAAAGCAGCGTGCTTCCGCACGCTGCTTTTTTAGCTGTTTAAAAAAATAGTTCCATAACTACATAGCGTGTAGAAGATTTGGTGAATACACGCGTGGTTTCTTTCATTTTGAATGCCTGATAAAAAGATACTTTATTTTCTCGTGCGTTACACCAGACCCTTCGTATCCCAAGATTCTTGAGTTTGAACAAAACCTCTTTTAGCAAATGACTGCCGTACCCTTTTCCTTGTTCTTCTTTGAGCGTAGCAAATTTCCGGAATTGAGCTTCATCACCTGTTATAAATAAGGAAACAACTGATTTTAACTCTCCTTTTTCAAACAGTCCATAGTGCATGCCTGATGGATCCTCTTTCAGCTGAACATAACTGAAATCTTTATGAGGCCACATGACGATATGTCGGACTTCCCAAGCTTGTTCTTTCGTAATCGTTTGAACGTTCATTCTACATTCCCCTTTTTTATTGTAAGAGTGAGGCAGGGAAAATCACAATAGAAAATAACTCCTTAATAGAGTAGTACTAGTAAAGAGACAGACGAAAAAGGGTACAAGTTGCTACTTGTTTAGCTGCAATGTTACAATTTTACTCAGAATGTTTTATAATGAAAGATACAGATATGAATGAAAATAGTATAAAATGTACTGATTATAAATAGAGGAGCGTTTTAATATGCTTGGATTATTTAAAAAAGTGTTTGACGGCAATCAGCGCCAAATCGGCCGTTTAGAAAAAATGGCGGACCAAATTGATGCGTTAGGTCCTGAAATAGCGTCTTTAACGGACGATCAGCTTCGTGAAAAAACAGCTGAATTTCAACAACGCTACCAAAATGGTGAATCGCTCGATAACCTATTAGATGAAGCTTTTGCGGTTGTACGTGAAGCAGCGAAACGTGTGTTAGGCATGTATCCGTACAAAGTTCAGCTAATGGGGGGTATTTCTCTGCATGAAGGGAATATCTCGGAAATGAAAACGGGTGAAGGTAAAACGTTGACAGCTACTATGCCTGTATACTTAAACGCCATTACAGGCAAAGGTGTACATGTAGTAACAGTCAATGAATACTTAGCGAGCCGTGATGCTAGTGAAATGGGTCGTTTATATGAATTCCTAGGCTTGAAAGTAGGGTTAAACTTAAACCATTTAACGCGTGAAGAAAAACAAGAAGCATATGCAGCGGATATTACGTATAGTACAAATAATGAACTAGGATTTGACTATTTACGTGATAACATGGTGCTTTATAAAGAACAAATGGTTCAACGTCCGCTTCATTTTGCTGTAATCGATGAAGTTGACTCTATCTTAATTGATGAAGCACGTACGCCGCTTATTATATCCGGCAGCGCACAGAAATCGACTGCGCTTTATATTCAAGCTAATGCATTCGTTCGCACGCTTGATAAAGAAACCGATTTTACTTTTGATATCAAAACAAAAAGCGTTCAGCTAACCGAAGAAGGTATGTCAAAAGCCGAGCGCGCATTTGGCATTGAAAACTTATTTGATATTTCACACGTAGCGCTAAACCATCACATCAACCAAGCGCTTAAAGCACATGTAACGATGCAAAACGATGTGGATTATGTAATTGATGAAGATCAAGTCGTAATCGTTGACCAATTTACTGGTCGTTTGATGAAAGGAAGACGTTTTAGTGACGGCTTGCATCAAGCTATCGAAGCTAAAGAGAACGTTGAGATTCAAAATGAAAGCATGACGTTAGCTACAATTACATTCCAAAACTACTTCCGTATGTATGAAAAATTATCAGGTATGACGGGTACAGCTAAAACGGAAGAAGAAGAATTCCGTAATATCTACAACATGCACGTTGTCGTTATTCCGACAAACAAGCCAATTTCACGTGATGATAAAGCGGATTTAATTTACAAGTCAATGGAAGGCAAGTTTAATGCGGTAGTGGAAGATATTTCCGAGCGCCACGCAAAAGGACAGCCTGTTCTTGTTGGTACAGTTGCGATTGAAACATCTGAAGTTTTATCAGCATTATTAAAGAAAAAAGGCATTCGCCATCACGTTTTAAATGCAAAACAGCATGAGCGTGAAGCGGATATTATCGAGAATGCGGGTCACAAAGGTGCGGTAACAATCGCAACGAATATGGCCGGTCGTGGTACGGATATTAAACTAGGTGAAGGTGTCGTTGAAGCTGGAGGTCTTGCTGTAATTGGTACAGAGCGTCATGAATCACGCCGTATTGATAATCAGCTCCGCGGACGTGCTGGACGTCAAGGGGACCCAGGGGTGTCTCAATTCTATCTATCCATGGAAGATGAATTAATGCGCCGATTTGGTTCTGATAATATGATGGCGATGATGGATCGTCTTGGTATGGATGATTCACAGCCAATTCAAAGTAAAATTGTAACAAGAGCTGTTGAATCCGCTCAAAAACGCGTTGAAGGTAATAACTTTGATGCGCGTAAACAATTGCTTCAATATGATGATGTTCTTCGTCAGCAGCGTGAAGTTATTTACAAACAACGCTTTGAAGTGCTTGATTCAGACAACTTACGTGCGATTGTAGAACGTATGATTGAATCAACGCTACAGCGTGTGGTTGAGGTAAATACACCGCGTGAAGAATTAGAAGAAGAATGGAATTTACAAGCGATTATTGATTACGTAAATGCTAATGTTCTTGAGGAAGGTGAAGTCACAGAAGAAGATCTTCGCCGTAAAGAGCCTGAAGAAATGGTAGAACTGCTGGTAGATCATGCAAAAGCTCGTTATAATGAAAAAGAAGAGCAGCTCCCTGAAGAACAAATGCGTGAATTCGAAAAAGTAGTTGTTCTTAGAGCAGTTGATTCTAAATGGATGGATCATATCGATACGATGGATCAGCTTCGCCAAGGCATCCACCTTCGTGCGTACGGCCAAACAGATCCTCTTCGCGAATACCAAATGGAAGGTTTTGCGATGTTTGAAAATATGATTGCAACCATTGAAGAAGAAGTGACGAAGTATATCATGAAAGCAGAAATTAACAACAACCTTGAGCGTCAAGAAGTAGCGCAAGGTCAGGCGGCTGTTCATCCAAAAGAAGGAGACGCGCCGGCTAAGAAGAAGCCAAAAGTAAATGCGATAGAAGTTGGCCGAAATGATCCTTGTATCTGTGGAAGTGGCAAAAAGTATAAAAACTGCTGCGGTAAAGAATCATAAAATAAGAGTCAATTAGTATAGAATGAACTAGTACAGGAAGGAAATGAGTCTTCTCATTTCCTTCCTGTGCGTCAAAAATAAAATAGAGGTGTTTAACTCATGGATTTAGTAGAAATTAAGCAAGAACTTGACAAAACAGCTAAGCGATTAGCGGACTTTAGGGGGTCTCTTTGACCTCGATACAAAACAAGCTCGTATCGATGAATTAGATGAGACTATGGCTGATCCAAATTTTTGGAATGACCAGCAGGCAGCTCAGACTGTTATTAATGAAGCCAATGGTTTAAAAGATGCAGTAAATCAATTTAACCACTTAGATGAAACATACGAAAATTTACAGATATCTCATGAACTTGTAAAAGAAGAATACGATGAAGATTTAGCAGAAGAACTAGTTAGTGAACTAAAAGAGCTTATTTCAGGCATGAACGACTTTGAATTACAGCTGCTTTTAAGCGAGCCGTATGATAAAAATAACGCCATTTTAGAATTGCACCCAGGTGCTGGTGGAACAGAATCACAGGATTGGGGTTCAATGTTACTACGTATGTATACGCGTTGGGCGGAGAAAAAAGGTTTCAAAGTAGAAACACTTGATTACTTACCTGGGGATGAAGCTGGTATTAAAAGTGTAACGCTTTTAATTAAAGGCCATAATGCGTACGGGTATTTAAAAGCTGAAAAAGGCGTTCATCGTCTCGTTCGTATTTCTCCGTTTGATTCATCAGGCCGTCGCCATACGTCATTCGTATCGTGCGACATAATGCCGGAATTTAACGATGAAATTTCAATTGATATTCGTACGGAAGATTTGAAGGTTGATACGTACCGTGCAAGCGGTGCCGGAGGTCAGCATATCAATACAACAGATTCAGCTGTTCGTATTACTCACCTCCCCACTAATGTAGTCGTATCTTGTCAGACGGAACGTTCACAAATTAAAAACCGTGAGCAAGCAATGAAGATGTTAAAATCTAAGTTGTATCAGTTAGAAATTGAGAAGCAGCAAGAACAGCTAGCTGAAATCCGCGGAGAACAAAAAGATATTGGATGGGGAAGTCAAATTCGTTCTTACGTATTCCATCCGTATTCGTTAGTAAAAGATCACCGCACAAATACGGAAGTCGGAAACACGCAAAGTGTAATGGATGGAGATCTAGATCCGTTTATTGATGCGTATTTACGTTCTCATATTTAATCAAAAGGCAGTATACCTCGGTATGCTGCCTTTTTTTAGTTGTTAGGACTTTGTAAAATTTGAATGAAGAAAAACGAGCGTAAAGAACTATTTGTAGATAGAAAATTAAGAAAATGCAGAAATTTAAAGGTTGCTGTCGTCCGTTCGCTTATTTTGTCAATGAAATAAAATGGTTTAAAATACCTATTTTATGGTAAATGCTTCTTTACAATCCTTTATACCTCTTTTACAAACAGCTTTTATAATTTGAGTTAAATCAAGAGGAAGGGGCATGTGCAGTGGCAAATAAATCGTTACACGAATTAATAGAGCAAGTAAAACAGAACAGTTTTTCTTCGAGTAAAGGGTTTGATAGAAGGCATTTTTTACAAGGAGCTGGAAAAGTAGCAGGAGTATCACTTGGCTTAACAATTGCTCAGTCTATCGGTTTAAATGCAGTAGAAGTTTCAGCGGCAGCGCCTAAATTTTCAAGTTATCCGTTCACTTTAGGCGTCGCATCGGGAGATCCTTTAGCAGATAGTATTGTTCTTTGGACAAGATTAGCACCAGACCCATTGAATGGCGGGGGAATGCCTAATCAACCCGTTCCAGTAAAATGGGAGCTTGCCGAAGATGAAGACTTTCATCGAATTGTCAAACGAGGAACAGAAATAGCTAGACCTGAACTTGCTCACTCTGTTCACGTTGATGTAAAAGGATTAAAGCCAGGCCGTATTTATTATTATCGATTTAAAAGCGGTCATGAGTTAAGCCCGGTTGGAAAAACAAAAACACTTCCTTCAGCAAATGCAGAAGTAGCCAGCATGACGTTTGCATTCGCTTCGTGTCAACAGTATGAACATGGTTACTTTACAGCTTATGAACATATGGTTAAAGAACAATTGGATTTTGTGGTTCATTTGGGCGATTACATCTATGAATATGGACCAAACGAGTATGTGGCTGCAAGCGGAAATGTTCGTACTCACAGCAGCGCAGAAATTCAAACGCTTCAAGACTATCGAAACAGGCATGCTCAGTACAGGTCAGATGCCAATTTGAAGTCTGCTCATGCTGCTTTTCCGTGGATTGTGACGTGGGATGATCATGAAGTAGAAAACAATTATGCAAATGTAATTCCTGAAAAAGGACAATCAGTAGAAGCATTTATTCAACGCCGCGCGGCAGCTTATCAAGCTTATTACGAACATATGCCTTTGCGTCAAACATCCTTGCCTCACGGAACGGATATGAGATTGTATCGTGACTTTTCATATGGGAAACTAGCTTCCTTTCAAGTGTTGGATACGCGTCAATACAGAGACGATCAAGCAAATGGAGACGGAACAAAGCCGCAAACGCCAGAATCTCTTGATCCTAAACGTACGCTATTAGGGATTGAACAAGAAAAATGGCTTTTTACTAATCTTGAAAAATCAGCGTGTCATTGGAACGTACTGGCTCAACAAATTTTCTTTGCTCCCAGAAAATTTGGAACGGCGGCTAAGCCTACATACAGCATGGATGCATGGGATGGGTATACGGCGAATCGTCAGCGTGTTATTGATTTTATTGAAAAGAAAAAGTTGGACAACGTCATTGTACTAACTGGAGATGTGCACGCTAACTGGGCTTCTAATTTACACACGGATTTTGCCAATCTTAATTCAAGAATTATTGGTGCAGAGTTCGTTGGCACCTCCATCACTTCCGGAGGGAACGGAGCAGATAAACGAGCTGATACGGATAAAATTTTAAGTCAAAATCCACATCTCACATTCTTTAATGATTACAGAGGATATGTAAGGTGTACGGTCACTTCTGATATATGGCAAGCTGATTATCGCGTTGTGCCTTTTGTAACAGAACCTGGTGCGGAAATTTCAACTCGAGCTTCCTTTCAATATAAAAAAGATGGAAAAGGTATGACAGAAGTTGAAGTAAATAACGTGCCGCGTGGGCTAAAGATTTCTAAGGAAGTAGAGGAAGATCGTATGCGGGCACACGGGAAAGCACATGAAAAACAAGAGTTGAAAAAGAAAGAAAAAGTACAGCAGTAAATTGAGTAAGGGAAAGGAGGTCAAGTATGCTTTCTAATATTGGAATTCCTGGTTTAGTTATTATTTTGGTCATTGCGTTAATTATTTTTGGGCCGTCTAAGCTGCCGGAAGTTGGACGGGCGTTTGGGCGAACATTAACTGAATTTAAAGGAGCAGCAAAAGGGCTCGTATCAGATGATGAAAGTGTTAAAGAAAAGCAGGCAGCAACCGTTTCTGAACAAAAAAGGAATGAATCGACATTGTAAGTAAGGAAATAGACGAGGAAACTCGTCTATTTCTACTTGTCAGAAAGGAGAAATAGACAATGGGAGAAATGAGCTTGATGGAGCACCTTGAAGAATTGCGTGTTCGTATTATTAAAACACTTTGTGCATTTGTAGTTTTACTTATTGTCAGTTTTGTATTTGTACAAGATATTTATCAGTGGCTAGTGAAAGATTTGGACGGCAAGCTTGCTGTACTTGGACCAAGTGAAATTGTATGGATTTATATGGTGATTGCATTTGTTTTTGCGCTTGCTTTTACACTTCCAGTAGCTGCTTATCAAGTATTTCGGTTTGTTTCACCGGGATTAAAAAAGGAAGAGTATAAGATTATGATTACCTTCATTCCATTCTTTTTTCTCTTATTTGTAAGTGGCTTGGGGTTTGGTTATTTTGTTTTATTTCCAATGGTTTTAGCATTTTTAACAGGTTTGTCGAATGATCAGTTTTCACTCATGTTTACGGCGGAGCATTATTTCCGTTTTATGCTTAATCTGTGTTTACCATTTGGTTTTTTATTTGAAATGCCTTTAGTTGTCTTATTTTTAACGCGTTTAGGGGTTCTAAATCCAGTGAGGTTAGCTAAAGCAAGGAAGTTATCTTATTTTGCTTTAATTGTGATATCTGTGCTTATTACTCCTCCTGATTTTATTTCGGATATTTTAGTCATTGTCCCGCTTCTGCTCTTATATGAGCTCAGTGTGACAATTTCACGCGTAGTATACAAAAAACGTTTAGGAAACGAATCAATTGCTTGACCTCATACATAAATACGATGAGAGAATTCATGAAATTGAAACAAAGTCCTTGTAAACAGAGTGTTTTAAACATTCTTGAGTAGGTTATAATAGAGTGAAAACTCTACAGCAAGGGGGAGAAGGCTTGAAAAAAGTATTATTAACGTTAACAATTGGCCTAGCGCTTGTTTTGTCCGCGTGCGGCGGAGGCAGTTCCAAAAATGAATCTGCCGGTGAATCTTCAGCGAGTGCAGAAGATATTGTGAAGAAAAACTGTACAGGCTGTCACGGTGTAGATTTAGGAGGAGCAAATGGGCCAAGCTTGCAGCATGTAGGCAGCAAGCACTCAGAAGCTGAAATTGAAAACATTATTAACAATGGTCAAGGCGGTATGCCAAAAGGACTGATTAATGAAGAAGATGCCAAAAAAGTTGCGGCTTGGCTGGCAAAGAAAAAATAAGACGGGTATCCGTCTTATTTTTGTGTTAAAGCTGCTTTAATTGTTCATTTAAGACAATAGCTTGCTGTTGAGCTTTGACATCTTTTGCTATGTCTCCAGGTGCATTGGCTTCTCCAATGATGTATCCGCTAAAGGAAGAACCAATAAAATCGACAATGTATTGAAATTGCATAATAAGAGGAAGGGCCTTTACAGATGCGCCTGTGCCCCCGACTACTAATACATAGACGCGCTTATTTTTCATTTGTTCTTTAAAGTTGATTGTCGAATCTCTAAGGCTTTCAGACCAACGATCCACAAAGTTCTTCATCAATCCGCTCATACCGTACCAGTAAAGAGGCGTAACAAATAAAATAGTATCGTGCGCTGCCATCTTTTTCGCTATATCATAATAATCATCTTGTTGATTGGTAAATCCATGTTCATCGTGACGCATATCAGTAATGGGGTTAATGGTATGCCTACGTAAGTAAACTTCTTCAGTATTGATATCTTTTAAGACTGCTTTAGCCAATTCTTCCGTATTTCCGTTTTCCCGTGAACTTCCATAAATAGTGATCATGTTATCTCTCCTCATCGTTTTTCTTATTTATCATACCTTGTTTGTAAAAAAGTAGACATGAATGTGCTTTGTCTAACGATATTCGTAAAAAAATGAACAGCAAAAAACAACAGAATTAAAAATAAGGATAAATTCTCATACCCTGCTAAAAATATCCTACTTATGTCATATTTGAAATAAAAATGTAATATTTTTGGGGCTTATTTTCACGAAGAGTGATGTTATAATGAGAAAGCGCGTGAGAAGAGTCGAATTTTTGGTTTGAATTGTAGAGTTTTGTCGTATTTTGACAAGTTTTACATAGTATTAAAATAACACACTTGATTAGGTGATTACTTATGATTGAAATGCAAAATGTATATAAAACGTATCCGAACGGTGTAAAAGCAATCAATGGCATTAGCATCAAGATTAATCAAGGTGAGTTTGCTTATATCGTAGGACCAAGTGGAGCAGGAAAATCCACTTTTATTAAAATGATGTATCGTGAAGAAAAGCCTTCTTCAGGAAATATCATTGTAAACGGTGCAAATGTAGCAAAAATAAAAGATAGCAGAGTTCCTATCTTTAGACGTCATATTGGTGTAGTCTTTCAAGATTTCAAGCTGCTTCCAAAATTAACGGTCTATGAAAACATTGCTTTTGCACTAGAAGTAATTGAGCAAAGTCCCGAAGAAATTAAAAAGCGAGTGCTAGAGGTGCTAGAGCTTGTTAAGTTAAAGGGTAAAATGGATTCTTTCCCTGATGAATTATCTGGAGGAGAGCAGCAGCGTGTGTCTATTGCGCGTTCAATTGTGAATAGTCCTAAGGTTGTCATCGCCGACGAACCGACAGGGAACCTTGATCCGGAGACCTCATGGGAAATCATGGATATTTTTGAGGAGATTAATAAACGCGGTACGACTATTTTAATGGCAACGCATAACCGTGAAATTGTAAATACAATTCGAAAGCGCGTAATTGCGATTGAAAATGGAAATGTTGTGCGTGATGAAGTAAGAGGTGAATACGGATATGAAGGCTAGGACATTCGGTCGCCACTTACGTGAAGGATCTAAAAGTTTAGGAAGAAACGGCTGGATGACATTCGCATCTGCAAGCGCGGTTACCGTGACGCTCTTGCTTGTAGGCGTATTTTTTATGTTGATGATGAATTTAAATCACATTGCTAAATTGATTGAAAATGATGTGGAAATTCGCGTTCACGTTGATGCTGCAGCGACAGCGGATGATCGAAAAGCAATGAAAGAAAAGCTAGATGCAATTAAGCAAGTTGATACGGTGACGTTTTCTTCTAAAGATAAAGAGTTAAAAGATTTAATTAATAGTATGGGTGATGAAGGACAAGCTTTTGAACCGTTTGAGCAGCAAAACCCATTAAATGATGTGTTTGTTGTTAAAACAAAAGAGCCGACTGATGTCGCAAAAGTAGCTAAACAAATTGAGAAATATCCGTATGCAGCAAAAGTTCAATACGGACAAGATCAAGTTGAAAAGTTATTTAAAGTGCTGAAAGTAGCTCGTAATATCGGAGTAGTACTGATTTTAGGGCTTCTATTTACAGCGATGTTCCTCATTTCAAATACAATTAAAATTACGATTGTAGCTCGCCGTGAAGAGATTGAAATTATGCGCTTAGTTGGAGCCACAAACTCCTTTATTCGCTGGCCGTTCTTTATTGAAGGTCTGTTTTTAGGAGTGCTTGGTTCTATTGTGCCAATTGCTGTTATTATCGGTGTGTACAGCGTTTTATATAATGAAGTTCAGCCTAAGTTCGATGGATTCTTTGAACTTTTACCTGCTTTTCCATTCGTGCTTCAAGTATCGCTATTACTACTTGTAATCGGTGGTCTAATTGGGATGTGGGGAAGTACATTATCCATCCGTAAATTCTTACGAAAATAAAGATAGATTTTTAACATAATAGATTATAACAACCTCACATTTGATGTTTATCAGATGTGAGGTTGTTGTGTAATTACAGATAAAAATAGAAAAAAGTGCTAATGGGGGTCTTGCTAATGCCCGTTTATACGGGGAAATATGTGCAAATGGGGAGAAACAAATGACACGTAAGACATTAGTAATGACAGCAGCAGTTTTAGTTGGACTAGGTACAGCTTGGATAGGTAATGAAAAAGTTGCTTATGCAGAAAGTGCCAGCACTACTAAACTCAGTGATTTAGAGAAAAAAAGTAACGATGTGAACCAAAATATTAATCAAAATAAAGAGAAATTAAAAGAAGTTCAAGAACAGCAAAAAAACGAAGAAGCTGAGATTGCGCGTTTGGATTCAGAAGTCGGACAGACAAATGCAGACATCCGCAGCCGTGAAGCTGAAGTAGAAAAAGCAAAGCAAGACATCGAAAAGCTGAAAAATGAAATTGACGTTGTAAAAAAAAGAATTGAAAAACGAAATGAGCTATTAAAAAAGCGTGCTCGTGCTTTACAAGAAAACGGCGGGTCTGTGGATTACATAGATGTACTGCTAGGCTCTGAAAGCTTCGGAGACTTTATTAGCAGAGTGAGTGCGGTTTCGACAATTGTAGGGGCTGACCGCGATTTGTTAATGCAGCATGAAGCTGATAAAAAGGCAAAAGAAGAGAAAGAAACAAAAGTTCAAAACAAGCTAACGGAAGTAAATCAAGCGCTTGAAGAACTTAAAAATCTTCGTGCGCAGCTGCAAAAACAAGTGGATGAAAAGAATCACCTCATGCAAACGCTCAAAGATCAGGAAAAAGAATTTAATGAAGAAGCCGTTGGATTAGAAGAGCAAGCTTCTATTTTAGCCGATCAAAAAAATGCAGCACAAGCTCAACAGCAAGAAATTGAAAAAGCCGGGGCAACAGAGGAGGCACCACCTGTTACAAGCGGGTCGTTTATGAGGCCGGCAAAGGGCCCGGTAACATCTCATTTTGGATATCGAGAAACGTTTGGAAGAGGACATTACGGTATTGATATTGGAAAGCGAGGAGAAAGTGTTCCAGTTGTAGCCGCAGCAAGCGGAAAAGTAATTAGAGCATATCATTCTTCTTCTTTTGGTAATGCCGTATTTATTCGTCACAATGTCGAAGGTCAGACGTGGGTTACAGTTTATGCTCACTTAGAGAGCTACAGCGTCTCAAGTGGTCAATCTATCAATAAAGGTCAACAATTAGGTTATATAGGGAACACAGGACGTTCGTTTGGTGCTCACCTGCATTTTGAATTGCATAAGGGCGATTGGAAAGGCAAAAGCTCTGCTGTAAACCCTGAACGTTATATTAAATTTTAAGTTCCTAGCATACGTGGTACAAGCTCAACATATAGTTTAACAAAAAGGCATCGCACTTGATTTGTGTGGTGCCTTTTGCTACAAATAACACATGCATCCTTTTTATTACATAGTTTTGGTTGTATCTATTATAATAAGAAGAGATGGCTTAAGGTTGAGGAGGATGAAAGAACTTGAATCGGAAAATCGTTGCACTATTAATGGCACTCTCCTTAGTTGTTGGAGCAGCAGGTACATATTTTGGCATTCAGTATGCAAATGCTGGAACGGTCAGTACCCCCCTTACAACTTCTTCAAATGATAGTAAAGTGGAAAAGGAAGAGCTAGACAAAATCAAGCAGGCTTACGAACTGATATCTTCAAAATATTACAAAGATGTAGATGACAAAAAATTATTAGATGGCGCAATCCAAGGAATGGTACAAACCTTAGGAGACCCTCACTCATCTTACATGGATAAGAAAACGGCACAGCAATTCACGCAGTCTCTTGATTCATCGTTTGAGGGGATTGGTGCTGAAGTAAGCATGGTAGATGGAAAAGTAACAATCGTAGCTCCGTTTAAACAATCTCCTGCGGAAAAAGCAGGATTAAAACCAAATGATCAGATTTTAAAGATCGATGGTAAAAGTATCGCGGGTCTTGAATTGAATGAAGCGGTATTAAAAATTCGCGGTAAAAAAGGCTCTACCGTGACATTAGATGTTCAAAGACCAGGCGTGAAAGAAACGATGAAAGTAAAAGTTGTAAGAGATGAGATTCCAATTGAAACCGTCTATTCTTCTGTTAAAAATGTAAACAATAAAAAAATTGGTTACATGGAAATTACGTCATTCTCTGAGTCAACGGGAGACGAATTTACGAAACAGTTGAAAAAACTTGAAAATAAACATATTGATGGTTTAGTTCTAGATGTTCGTGGAAATCCTGGTGGCTATTTAACGAGTGTTGAAAAAATGCTCGATAAATTAGTAACGAATAAAAAGCCATACATTCAAATTGAAGATCGTAACGGTGAACGTCAAAAAGTGGTTTCTTCAATGAAAAAGCAAAAGGATTATCCAATTGTGGCCTTGATTGATGGAGGAAGTGCATCTGCTTCTGAAATTCTTGCCGGGGCATTAAAAGAAGCAGGCGGATACAAGCTAGTCGGTGAAAAATCCTATGGAAAAGGAACGGTTCAACAAGCTGTTCCAATGGAAGACGGCAGTAATTTAAAATTAACGTTCTATAAATGGCTAACGCCTGATGGAAACTGGATTAACGAAAAAGGTATAAAACCAACGGTAGAAGTCAAGCAGCCGGATTACTATTATGCAAATCCAATTCAAGTTGATAAAAAGCCATTAACACGTGATATGACAGGTGACCAAGTGAAGAATGCTCAAGTGATGCTAAAAGGCCTTGGCTTTGAACCTGGACGTACAGACGGATATTTTAGTAAAGAGACAGAAACAGCTGTAACTGCATTCCAAAAAGCCAATAAGCAAAAAGCTACAGGTGAAATTGATGAAGATACAGCAGCGCTTTTACAAACAAAACTATTAGAAAAAATTAAATCCAAAGATGAAGATCGTCAGCTTCAAACGGCTTTAAAGCTAGCTAGTCAATAAGAAGTAGAAAAAGTTCCGTGCTTTTCCAAAGCACGGAACTTTTTTAGTAAAAACAACATTGTCGGTTAGTGATGCATTTTGATAAAATAAAGAAGCCTATGATACATAACAATCAATCGTAAATGTTGTAATAAAAATGTGAAAAATACAGGTGGTGAAAAAATGGATTTTGCATTAGAGCTTTTAAAAGGTATCGGGCGTTTATTTTTGCACCCGTTAACTTATTTATTTCTGCTCGTCTCGTTTTTTGTAGGTCTTTCTCGCGTCAAGAGAGAGCGTCAGAATTTTCATGTTCGCGTGTTTGATTTTATTTTAGAAGCAAAATATTTATTTTTTCCAGGTATCATTATTGGTTTGATTTTATCCGTTGTTACCGTGTTGCTAGGTGTCTATGTATCTATAGGAACGATTGTACTTGTAGCTGTTTTAACTTTTATCATAAGCGGCCCGTGGACGTTTAAATGGCTTTCTCCTTCTTATACCGTAGGACTGGCTGTGCTTGCGACCTTGCTTATTCCTGCAGCTGGTTTCGGTGAAGGATTTATTCAAACGTGGTCTGTGCAAGCTCATAACGCAGATTTACCTTCTCTTACTATTTTAATGTCGCTGCTTGTATTAGCAGAAGGATATTTAATTTGGAAGTTTGGAGCAAAAGGTACGTCTCCAGCCATTGTGAAAAGTAAAAGAGGGCAGGAAATTGGGGCTCATTATTCTCAAAAATTATGGGTTGTTCCGCTTTTTGTCTTAATTCCAGGCAGCGCCATTACGTCTGTGTTTCCATGGTGGCCTGTGTTATCTATTGACGGAACATCATTTAGCCTGTTTTTTGTTCCTTTTGCTATCGGTTTTTATCAGCGAATTCAAAGTATGGTTCCGTTTAAATCTATTGAATTTACCGGTAAGCGTGTATTAGCATTAGGCGTGGGATTAACGATTATTACAATTGTTGCTATTTTTTATCCTCCTGCCGCTGTCGCTGTTGTTATTCTAGCGATCATAGGAAGAGAGTGGATTCGTTTGCAGCAGCGTCGAAGCGATGAAAAAGCGCCCGCACTATTTACTAAGCGTACACAAGGTTTGGTTGTGTTAGGAATCATCCCTCATTCTCCGGCAGAGAAAATGGGTTTGAAAGTAGGAGAAGTGATTATTAAAGTAAATGGAATCGCTATATCTGAAGTCCATAAATTTTATGAAGCATTACAAGTGAATAACCGTGCTTTTTGTAAGCTAGAAGTTATTGACGAAAATGGAGAAGTTCGCTTTACTCAGCGAGCATTGTATGACAACGAACATCATGAACTAGGTATTTTGTTTGTACACAATTATACAAAACGTAATTCACAAGCTGGTTAAAAGACGGATAAAAAGGAGAAATGTTTGTGGAAGTCAAAACGATTGCCGCAGTTTTTCTACCCGCCATATTGCTTGTTCTGTTTGCTAGAGTAACATATAACCTATATGTTGCCACAGCGCTGACGCTTTTGTTGATAGCTGTTTCTGTATATAAAGGGTACGCAGATTATCCACTTATTATTTTAATAGATTTACTTTCAGCAGCCATTGGTTTTATATATGCAAAAGGCATGCTAGCAGCTGGAAAATAAAGATTGTTGCTTTGATGATAAGTGAATCGTCCTATTATCAAAACGTACGCAAAAGCTCTCTACGAAATGTGGAGAGCTTTTTTATGTCGAAAAACGAGTTAGAACTCATAACACTGTTGTTACGGTTCCATCGATAAATGAGTATAATTAAATTAATTATACAAATATGTTTGTAAATAAAATAACTTAAACAATTTTGTGTAAATTATTTTAAATACGTGTACAAATATGTAGTTAGGGTATAGAAAAATAAAGAAATTAATCTGAAAATTATATTTATTTTGATTTTTATGAATAAAAGGAGGTTTAGTATCGATGGAAGTGTTAATGAGAACGATGTTTCAGTCGCTTGGCAAAAATCATTCAATGAATAAATTAGCTAAAAAGTATGGATTGCGGATGGGGGCAGCTCGTTTTGTTGCTGGAGACTCAATTGAATCAGCAATTCAAACATCCAAGGAGCTTAACAATGGTGGGAAAGTTGTGACACTCGATCATTTAGGCGAATTTGTTTTTACAGAAGAGGAAGCTAGGTTATCTACGGCCATGTGCATTCAGACACTAGAAGCCATTGCAGCATCGGGCGTTCAATCAAATTTATCATTAAAGATGACTTCTTTAGGATTGGATATTAGCAAAGAGCTTTGTATGGAAAATATGCGCAGAATTCTACACACAGCCAGAGTGAATGATATTTTTGTTCGAATTGATATGGAAGACTACTTGCACTGCCAAATCTCCCTTGATATGTATAAAGAATTACGCAAAGAATTTGATAATATTGGAATTGTGATTCAAGCGTATCTTTATCGTACAGAACAAGATATGAATGACTTACATCAATATCAAGCTAATTTACGTCTGGTAAAAGGAGCTTACAAAGAATCGCCAGAAGTATCGTTTCCGGAAAAGAAAGACGTAGATGAAAACTATAAAAAAATCATTAAAATGCATTTATTAAATGGACACTATACAGCTGTAGCGAGTCATGATGAGGAAATGATTCAGTATACAAAACGATTAGTAAGAGAAAACGGCATTTCAAATGATCAGTTTGAGTTCCAAATGCTTTATGGAATTTGCGTAGAGCTACAGGATCGTCTGGTCAAAGAAGGATATAAAGTCAGGGTTTATGTTCCTTACGGAATTGATTGGTTTGGGTATTTCATGAGACGCCTAGCCGAACGCCCCGCCAACGTATGGTTCGTATTAAAAAATTTCTCCAAATAAGTTCAGTCCAAGAAACATAAAAAATTCGACACAAGTATCCTGAGCTTCGTGTCGAATTTTTTAATTAGTTTAATCCGTATTCTTTGATTTTGTTATAAAGGGTGCCGCGCGAAATGCCAAGCAGATCTGCTGCTGCACTTTTATTTCCATAGGTTTTTTGAAGAGTCTCTTCTATTAGCCTAGCTTCTTGGAGAGAATCTTCTTCTTTTTGAACTTCTGTGAAAGAACTGGCATCCTTCAGATTGTCAGGAAGGTGCGTAAGGGTAATCAACGACTGATCACTAAGAAAAATCATTCGTTCAATCGTATTTCTCAGCTCGCGAATATTTCCTGGCCAATCGTATTGCATAAAGGCTTCGAGAACTTCAGAGCTGATGAAAGGAGCCTTCTTTTTATACTTTTTACTAAATTCCTGTACAAATTGCTGCGTTAATGCTTCAATGTCTTCTTTATGGTCTCGAAGCGGCGGAATGATAATATTAATGACGGTCAGCAAATAGTAAAGATTTTCATGGAATTCACCGGCTTTTAGCAACTCTTCCAAAGGCGTCGTAGTAGAGGCTACAATTCGGGTTTGGACTTGAATTTCTTCCGTGCCTCCAACGTGATAAAAGGCTCGTTCTTCCAAGTAACGGAGAAACTTAACTTGAATTTCAAGAGGCATTTTATCAATTTCTTCAATAAATAACGTCCCGTTATGAGCCTGCTCCAGTTTTCCTGCAATGGTCGTTGGATCTTCTGAAAAGACGTCTTTTTGATGACCAAAGAGTTCAATTTCCAGAAGTCCAGATGGAATAGTGGCGCAATTTAAAGATAAAAAAGGTTCTTTATGTTTGGATCCCCCGTAGTGGATGGCCTGAGCCAGCATTTCTTTCCCAGAACCAGGTTCTCCTGTTAATAAAATAGGCATATCTGTAGATGCCACTTTTTTGGCAATGTCAACGGCTTGCTTAATTTCAGGACTGATACCCGCAAAAGAAGAAAATGGATTATCTTTCGGAATGAGAAGAGATACATCAATTTCTTCATTTAGTCTTACAATATTGGTAATGTCATGTTCGGTTGCTACTCCACCTATGACTCGGTTGTTTCTTATAATAGGAGATGCATTGATGAGCACGTGAGTTTGTTCATTAGGACGATGATACGTTCCGCGCACAGGACGCCCTTCATTTAGAATCGTATGTAGAATGATGGATTCATCTTTAAAATGCTCTCCGATTTTTCTACCAATAATATTATCTCTCTGAATCTTATACGTATGTTCCGCAGCAGTATTCCACAAGATTACATTTCCTTCATGATCGACCGCTGTCACTGCATCATTAATGGTTTCTGCCAATGTATCAAAATAGGAAGCTAATATCTCATTTTGGCTATGCAAATGTGTAATCCACTGTGAAGGTGTTACAAGTCCTATTGTGGTTTCTTGGTTTTCTGCTTGAATGAGGACTGGTCTATTCCAGTTTGTGTTGGCTTGTAAATTGGCTAACGTAGAAGTAGAAGATGAAGGCCAATTTGTGTCCGCTATTACTTTTTTAATGGACGATGCCTCGTCATGACCTGTTAAAAGGTATCGTTCATCTTTTTGTATTACATAAAAGGTACTTGCTGTGACTACAACGAAATCATAGTTGGAAAGTTCAGATTTCACTTTAGCTAAAGAAGTTGATTCTTCAACTGTTATAAAGGAGTTATTTATAAGAACTTGATCAACGCTTGCCATACTAAACCCCTCTCAGTACATATTTTTTATACTGTATCATAATTTAGAAATTGGCGCAAAAGCCTATCCTTTTCAGACAATTAGGCAGCTTACTTTCTTTTATTGCTTTCATCTAAAGAGTTGTATTCCCCTCGAAAAGGGTAGTATAAGAATTTAGTGGGTAATAAAGTAACAGGGTAAAAAATCAAAACAAACAAACACTATATAAGATTAATACTCATTAGTTTCATTTATGAGTATAAAGTGATAAAATACGAATATCAGTTCGTGTTTTCGGTTTTTACATATCGTAATAAAAATAGATAAAACAAGAAAATAGAAACGGAGGCCTTCATTTGAAAGATCAGTTTGAATTAGTATCCCCATATCAACCGCAAGGTGATCAGCCAAAGGCAATTGAAAAGATTGTGAAAGGAATTAAAGAAGGTAAGCAGCATCAAGTTTTGTTAGGTGCTACAGGAACGGGAAAAACCTTCACTATGTCTAATGTTATTAAGGAAATAAATAAGCCAACATTAATTATGGCTCATAACAAAACGCTTGCTGGTCAATTGTACAGTGAGTTTAAAGAGTTTTTTCCTAATAATGCAGTCGAATACTTTGTCAGTTACTATGATTACTATCAGCCTGAAGCTTATGTACCTCAAACAGATACATTTATTGAAAAAGATGCAAGCATTAATGACGAGATTGATAAACTTCGTCACTCAGCAACTTCTGCTCTTTTTGAACGAAAAGATGTCATTATTATTGCCAGCGTATCCTGTATTTATGGATTAGGGTCTCCGGAAGAATACAAAGAAATGGTCGTATCTCTTCGAGTAGGAATGGAAAAAGAACGCAATCAGCTGCTTCGTACGCTAGTGGATGTACAGTACGAAAGAAACGATATTGACTTCAAGCGCGGAACGTTCCGCGTTCGCGGTGATGTTGTTGAGATTTTTCCTGTGTCTCGAGATGAACACTGTATTCGCGTGGAATTTTTCGGGGATGAAATTGACCGCATTCGCGAAGTCGACGCCTTAACAGGAGAAATTATTGGAGATCGTGAACACGTGGCTATCTTCCCGGCATCTCACTTCGTCACGAGGGAAGAAAAAATGCGTGTGGCCATTCAAAACATTGAAAAAGAACTAGAAGAACAGCTAGAGAAGTTAAAAGAAGCAGGAAAGCTTTTAGAAGCGCAGCGCTTGGAACAGCGCACTCGCTACGACCTAGAAATGATGAGAGAAATGGGATTTTGTTCAGGAATCGAGAATTACTCTCGTCATTTAACGCTTCGTCCGGCTGGTTCCACACCTTATACACTGCTGGATTTCTTCCCGGAAGATTTCCTTCTTGTGGTGGATGAATCCCACGTTACCATTCCTCAAGTTAGAGGAATGTATAATGGAGACCAAGCGCGTAAACAAGTGTTGGTGGACCATGGTTTCCGCTTGCCGTCTGCATTAGATAACCGTCCGCTTAAATTTGATGAATTTGAACAGCATATTAAACAAATCGTCCATGTTTCAGCAACACCAGGTCCTTACGAACTTGAGAAGGCGCCTGAGGTGATTGAACAAATTATCCGTCCAACGGGATTATTAGATCCAAATATTGAAGTTCGACCAATTGAAGGGCAAATTGATGATTTAATTGGAGAAATTCACGACCGGATTAAGCGAAATGAACGAGTGCTCGTCACGACGTTAACAAAGAAAATGTCTGAGGATTTAACGAACTACTTAAAAGAAATTGGCATTAAAGTTCAATATCTTCACTCTGAGGTGAAGACGCTCGAGCGTATTGAAATTATCCGAGAGCTGCGGCTTGGAAAATATGATGTGCTCATAGGGATTAACTTACTTCGTGAAGGTTTAGATATTCCAGAAGTTTCGTTAGTAACCATATTAGATGCGGACAAAGAAGGATTCTTGCGTTCAGAACGATCGCTTATTCAAACCATCGGACGTGCTGCGCGAAATGCTAATGGACATGTCATTATGTATGCAGATCGCATCACAAACTCCATGGACATTGCTATCAATGAGACCAAGCGTCGTAGAAGTATTCAAGAAGCTTACAACGAAGAGCATGGTATTACACCGACAACGATTCAAAAAGAAGTTCGAGGCTCAATTCGTGCAACAGTAGTAGCAGAAGATACAGAAACGTATGAAGAAGCACCGGCATTTGATAAACTCAATAAAAAAGAAAAAGCAAAGCTCGTAGAAGAAATGGAACAAGAAATGAAAGAAGCAGCCAAAGCGCTTAACTTTGAACGCGCAGCTGAGCTTCGTGACTTGATTCTAGAATTAAAAGCGGAAGGGTGATAAAACATGGCGATGGAAAAAATCGTGGTAAAAGGTGCACGAGCCCACAATTTGAAAAATATCGATATTGAAATCCCGCGAGACAAATTAGTGGTATTAACAGGGTTGTCAGGTTCTGGTAAATCTTCTTTAGCTTTCGATACAATCTATGCTGAAGGACAAAGACGTTATGTCGAGTCACTTTCGGCGTATGCAAGACAGTTTTTAGGTCAAATGGATAAGCCAGATGTAGATTCGATCGAAGGATTGTCGCCTGCTATTTCAATCGATCAAAAAACAACGAGCCGAAACCCTCGTTCAACCGTCGGAACTGTGACCGAAATCTATGACTATTTGCGCCTTTTGTTTGCTCGTGTAGGAAAGCCGATTTGTCCTAATCATGGAATTGAAATTACGTCTCAAACGATTGAGCAAATGGTAGATAGAATTTTAGAGTACCCTGAACGTACAAAACTTCAAGTACTGGCCCCTGTGGTATCTGGCCGAAAAGGCACCCATGTAAAAGTATTAGAAGATATTAAAAAGGAAGGGTACGTTCGCATTCGAGTAGACGGAGAAATGCGTGAAATAACAGAAGAAATTGAACTGGAAAAAAACAAAAAGCACTCCATTGAAGTAGTGATTGATCGCGTTGTTGTCAAAGAAGGTGTAGCCGCTCGTTTGTCGGACTCTTTGGAATCAGCTCTTCGCCTTGGAGATGGGAAAGTAATTATTGATGTAATAGGTGAGGAAGAATTACTTTTTAGCGAGCATCATGCTTGTCCAAAATGTGGCTTCTCCATTGGAGAACTTGAGCCCCGCATGTTTTCATTTAATAGTCCGTACGGGGCGTGTCCAACGTGTGACGGGTTAGGAACGAAATTGGAAGTGGATAAAGATTTAGTGATTCCTAACTATGACTTAACACTTCATCAGCACGCTATTGCACCTTGGGAGCCAACAAGTTCTCAATACTATCCGCAGCTGCTTGAAGCCGTATGTACACATTACGGCATCGACATGGATGTGCCGGTTCGAGATATCCCGGAACATTTATTTGATAAAGTATTATATGGCAGCGGTAAAGAAAAAATTTACTTTCGCTATGAAAATGATTTTGGCCAAGTAAGAGAAAATCATATCGAATTTGAAGGTGTGCTTCGGAACGTAGAACGCCGTTATCATGAAACAAGTTCTGATTATATCCGTGAGCAAATGGAAAAATACATGGCTCAGCAAGCTTGTCCAAAATGTAAAGGAAATCGTTTAAAACGCGAAAGCTTAGCGGTGCTTATTGACGAAAAGCATATAGGAGATACAACACGCTTTTCAGTAAAAGAAGCATATGACTTTTTTGAAAGTCTCAGTTTATCTGAAAAAGACATGAAGATTGCGGATATGATACTGCGTGAAATTCGTGAGCGTCTAAGCTTTCTCATTAACGTGGGACTTGATTACTTAACATTGAACCGCTCTGCTGGAACTCTTTCAGGAGGGGAAGCGCAGCGCATTCGCTTGGCTACTCAAATCGGTTCTCGTTTGACGGGGGTTCTTTATATTTTAGATGAACCTTCTATCGGTCTTCATCAACGTGACAACGATCGCTTAATTCGCACAATGCAAGACATGCGCGATATTGGAAATACGTTGATTGTTGTAGAGCATGATGAAGATACGATGATGGCAGCTGATTATTTAATTGATATCGGACCAGGAGCCGGCGTACACGGGGGTGCCGTTGTTTCTCAAGGCACGCCTCAGGAAGTGATGGATGATGAAAATTCCTTAACGGGTCAATATCTATCAGGAGAGAAGTTTATTCCACTTCCAGCCGAAAGACGTTCGATAGATAAAGATCGGATGATTGAAATTATAGGAGCAAAAGAAAACAATTTAAAAAATGTAAAAGCAAAGCTTCCGTTAGGTGTATTCACAGCTGTTACAGGTGTATCTGGATCAGGTAAGAGTACGCTTGTAAATGATATCCTTCACAAATCATTGGCGCAAAAGCTGCATAAAGCAAAAAGCAAAGCAGGAGAACATAAAGAAATCAAAGGCATTGAACATTTAGATAAAGTCATTGATATTGATCAGTCTCCCATAGGCCGTACGCCTCGTTCAAACCCTGCAACCTATACGGGTGTATTTGATGACATTCGAGATGTATTTGCCCAAACAAACGAAGCAAAAGTGCGCGGATATAAAAAAGGCCGCTTTAGCTTTAACGTGAAAGGCGGCCGATGTGAAGCTTGTCGAGGAGACGGTATTATTAAAATCGAAATGCATTTCCTGCCAGATGTATACGTTCCTTGCGAAGTCTGCCACGGCAAACGATATAACCGGGAAACTTTAGAAGTAAAATACAAAGATCAAAACATTTCAGATGTGTTGGATATGACAGTTGAAGACGCGCTTCACTTCTTTGAAAACATTCCAAAGATTAAGCGGAAGCTACAGACCATTTACGATGTAGGACTTGGCTATATCACGCTTGGACAGCCGGCCACTACTTTATCGGGTGGAGAGGCCCAGCGTGTAAAGTTAGCTTCAGAGCTTCACCGTCGCTCAACAGGAAGAACGCTGTACATTTTAGACGAACCGACTACCGGTCTTCATGTCGATGATATCGCACGTTTATTAAAAGTGCTTCAGCGTTTAGTTGAAAATGGAGATACAGTTCTAGTGATCGAACATAATTTAGACGTGATCAAAGCAGCTGATTATCTACTTGATTTAGGGCCTGAAGGTGGAGATAAAGGCGGACAAATTGTGGCTACGGGTACGCCAGAAGAAGTGGCGAAAGTAAAAGAATCCTATACGGGCCATTATTTGAAGCCAATTTTAGAACGTGACCGTAAGCGTATGGAGAAAAAAGTTGAAAAAGCAGAGGCATTAACTCGTTAAAAGACACCAGCATTGGTGTCTTTTTTATAAAGAATGAAACTTTTTAACTCATTAAAACGTAATACATGATATAAGGAGCTGATTATTATGGAAGGAAATCGCATACTATCTTCCTTAAATTATTTTAGCGTTTTCTTTGCACCATTTTTATTACCTATTATTATTTATTTTGTTGTTCATAACATAGAAGTAAAGAAACATGCAAAAACTGCATTTTTGTCACATTTATTACCTATCGCTACAGCGATCTTGTTCTTATTTTTCTTGCTTCCTGCTCTTACTGGCTCTAGTGGAACGGTATTTATTCTTTTAATTGTAGCTTTAGTTGTTGTTTCTTTAGTTAATGTTGTTGTGTTTGTATGGAATATTGTAAAAGGGATACAAATATTAAGCAGATAAAAGTTAAATGACTAAAACGTAAAGAGGAGATGGAAGGTATGAGTGAAAAGCGCAAACAAATTTTACAGATGGTAGAAGAAGGGAAACTTAGCGTAGATGAGGCTTTAACCTTGCTGAATTCACTGGAAAAAGACTCAGCTAATGACTCTTACTATGCTACGCCTGATAAAGCTGAGCTATCCCCTTATGTAGGAGGAAAACAGAAAAAAACGTACGCTTCTAAGTCATCTCAAAGCTCTTTAAAGGAAAAATTATTTACATTTGTAGATCAAACGGTAAAAAAAGTAAAAGAAGGAGATTTAGATTTTAACTTTGGTCCTTCGATTGACGTTCAGCACATCTTTCAGCAATCAGAAGCATATATTCAAGAGATTGACGTAGATTTAGCAAATGGAAGCGTTCAACTCCGACCTTGGGGAAGTACAGAAGTACGAATAGAGTGTGAAGCTGCTATCTACAAAGTAGAGAATTCGGATGAAGCGCGCCGCACTTTCTTGCAGCATACCGCATTTTCCATCGAAAATGGCAAACTGCGCTTTGCAATTCAGCAAAAGCAAATGAAGGTGAAAGCGATTATTTATATTCCAGAAATGGAATATGAACGCGTCAAGCTCCGTATGTTTAATGGTTCAATCGATGGGGAAAGACTAAGCGTACGAGACCTGAAAGCCAAAACAGCTAATGGCACCATCCGCTTTTACGATGTGAATAGCCATTCTCTTGAAATGGAGACATCAAACGGGCATATGGAACTTTCTCGAATACTCGCTTCGAAATGTGAGCTTGAAACAATCAATGGAACGGTTAAATTTGATGGAGATACAAAAAAGATTGATGTTCAGACATTTAACGGGGATATTGATACGTATTTAAAAGGAGAGCGCATTGAAAAAGCATTTTTCAAAACGACTACAGGAAGCATTACGCTCTATACGCCGTCCCACCTCTCCGTTGATGGAGATTTGAAATCTAACTTTGGGAATTTTACGTGTACACTTCCTGAGATGGAAATAGTAGATGAGAAAAAAGAAACGGTGATGAAACAACTTCGTTTCAAAGCAAATGTCGCTTCGCCGAAAGGCTATAAATTGTTAGCTGAATCCAAAACGGGCTCAATTGTTATAAAATAGAAAATGCTTGTTTTAGTAAAAAAACAAAGGAGATGATTAACGTGCGAAAGTTGTATCGTTCGCGAACAAATCGCAAGCTTGCGGGTGTTATCGGCGGTATTTCTCAGTATATCGGAATAGATGCTTCACTACTCCGCGTATTGTTTATCATCAGTTTATTTTTTACAGTAGGTACTCCGGTCATTTTATATATGATTTTTGTGTTTTTAGTTCCAAATGAAGAAGGAGATTTCTAAAAATGTTATTGCGTGGAATCATTAGTATTTTAATCAATGCCCTCGTATTAATCGTAATCGCAGGTTATATTGACACCTTTCACTTGGAATCGGTCAGTGCAGCTATTATCGCGAGCTTAATTCTATCGATTTTGAATGTGTTTGTTAAGCCGATTTTAATTTTACTTACCCTGCCGGTGACATTTCTTACGCTTGGCCTATTCTTATTCGTCATTAATGCCATTACGCTGATGATTACACAAAGTGTTATGGGAGATTCTTTTAATATTGACGGGTTTGGTACAGCGCTTTTAGCCTCGGTAATTATGTCGCTTCTAAATGCGCTTATTCAACGAGTGATTGTTGAACCGCTTCAAAATAGAAGATAACTTTCTTGCAATATTTAATTTTCTAAAAAAGATGGTAAGGCGATGCAGCCTATGCCATCTTTTTTTTCTTTTCTTTCTGTATTAATGATAAAATAAAGTGGCTAGTAGAACCAAACGCGACATAAAAGCGAGAGTTGGATATACTGTAGACATGAACAGGTATATGACTGTTTATAAAAGGAGGATGCACGGTGGTTAAAGTACGTACAAAAGACATCATTGAGAAATTTAAATTAGAGCTTATTAGCGGAGAAGAAGGAATCGACCGCCCTATTTCAACGAGTGATATTTCACGTCCAGGTATTGAAATGGCAGGTTATTTTACATACTACCCAGCAGAACGTATCCAGCTGTTAGGTAAAACAGAACTATCATTTTTTAAACAGTTAGATGAGGAACAAAAAAAAGTTCGAATGGAAAAAATGTGTACAGATATCACGCCGGCTATCATTGTTTCCCGCGAAATGGATGTACCGAAAGAACTTATCGAAGCTTCAGAGCGTGAATCAGTTCCCGTGCTGCGTTCAAGCTTTAAAACAACGCGACTTTCCAGCCATTTAACGAATTTTCTTGAAAGCAGGCTAGCACCTACGACTGCCCTGCACGGCGTATTAGTTGATATATACGGAATTGGTGTATTAATCATGGGAAAAAGCGGCGTTGGTAAAAGTGAAACAGCTCTAGAGCTTGTTAAGAGGGGGCATCGTCTAGTAGCCGATGACTGTGTGGAAATCCGTCAAGAAGATCAAGACACCCTTGTAGGAAATGCGCCTGGTTTAATCGAGCATTTGCTTGAAATTCGAGGACTAGGGATCATCAATGTGATGACGCTATTCGGCGCAGGAGCTGTACGAAGCTATAAGCGAATTTCACTTGTTATTCAGTTAGAGACATGGGATCAGCAGAAACATTATGATCGCCTTGGTTTAGAAGAAGATAAAATGAAAATTATTGATACAGACGTTACAAAAATTACATTGCCAGTACGTCCGGGACGAAACTTAGCTGTTATCATTGAAGTGGCAGCAATGAACTTCCGCTTAAAGCGTATGGGTATTAACGCAGCAGAACAATTTTCTGCACGTCTAACAGATGTAATTGAAGAAGGAGACCGTGAAGATTTATAAGAAAGGGTGTTAACTTGTGGAAGCAACTATTCAGCCGTTAGATCGCGTTTTCCTTGAAATTGGCCCTCTAACGGTCTACTGGTATGGTGTCATTATCGGTGCAGGTGTTCTGTTGGGTCTTTATATTGCGACAAGAGAAAGCGTAAGAAGAGGCTTATCAAAAGATACATTTGTTGATCTTATTCTATTTGCTGTGCCAATAGCTATTATTTGTGCACGAATTTATTATGTATCCTTTGAATGGGGATACTATTCAAAGCATTTGAACGAAATACCTCAGATTTGGCAAGGCGGGATCGCCATTCATGGTGGCTTAATCGGAGGCGTATTAACTGCCATTGTGTATTCGAAAGTAAAAAAGATTTCATTTTGGAAGTTGGCTGATATTGCTGCGCCTAGTTTAATCCTTGGCCAAGCCATTGGGCGCTGGGGCAACTTTATGAATCAAGAGGCACATGGGGGGCCGGTTACCCGTGCTTTTTTAGAAGGGTTGCACCTTCCAAATTTTATTATTAACCAAATGTATATTAATGGTACATATTATCACCCTACGTTTTTATACGAATCATTATGGGATTTTGCCGGATTTATCCTGTTGATGGTACTTCGCCGCACCAGTCTGCGAAAAGGAGAAATTTTCTTATCTTATTTAATCTGGTACTCAGTTGGACGCTTCTTTGTAGAAGGGCTTCGCACGGATAGTTTAATGCTGACGCATACACTCAGAATCGCTCAAGTTGTTTCACTTGCACTGATTGTCATCGCCATTATTTTAATTATTATCCGCCGCGTGACGGGAATGAGTAAACAGAAATACTTAGAGAATGAAGAAGCACAATCTAAGGCGTAAATGAAGAAAAGCTACAAGGTTTAGACAAACTTGATTTGACGCAAGGGAAGGAAATGAATAATGACGATTAATACGGTTTTGTTTGATTTAGACGGTACGTTAATTGATACAAATGAATTAATTATTGCTTCGTTTACTCATACGCTTAATCACTATTATCCTGAACAATACACTCGTGAAGATATTTTACAGTTCATGGGTCCGCCTTTATACGACACGTTTGTAGAAATGGATAAAACGAAAGTAAACGAAATGATTGAGATGTATCGCACGCATAATCTAGCTAATCATGATTTGCTTGTGAAAGAATTTGAAGGCGTACTTGAAACAGTTAAATGGCTGCACGAGCAGAATTATAAATTAGGTATTGTCACAACTAAGCAAAGAAATACGGTCATGATGGGGCTTAAGTTAACAAAGTTAGATCAGTTCTTTGATACGATTGTCGCAATTGAAGACGTAACAAATGCAAAGCCGCATCCTGAGCCGGTCGAAAAAGCGCTGAATCTGCTTGATGCTAAACCTGAAGAAGCGCTGATGGTAGGAGATAACCATCACGATATCGTTTCCGGCCAAAGAGCTTACACGAAAACAGCTGGAGTTGCTTGGAGTGCAAAAGGAAGAGATCATATCGCTTCTTATAACCCTGATATTATTTTAGAAAATATGACGGATTTAATTGATATATTAAAAGGAGAACGTCAGTGAGAAAAACAACGCGCTATCCGGTTAAAGGAGCTAACTCCCTTTGGCATGTCTATAAGACCGTGCCTTTTTGGAAAGTAGTGCGCAACTTCCTCATCATTCAATGCGCTCGTTATACGCCTTTTCTTTCGATGAAAAACTGGCTGTATAAAGCGTGCTTAGGGATGAAAGTAGGACCTCAAACATCCTTTGCCCTTATGGTGATGCTCGATATTATGTTTCCTGAAAAAATACAAGTAGGACGCAATACGGTCATTGGATACAATACCACTATTCTCGCTCATGAATATCTGATAACGGAATATCGTCTTGGAGATGTCATCATTGGGGATGAAGTGATGATTGGAGCAAATAGCACCATCCTTCCAGGTGTAACAATCGGCAACGAAGCGGTTGTAGCGGCTGGAACGGTGGTTCATAAAGATGTAGCACCCGGTTTCTTTGTTGGAGGTAACCCTATGCGTGTCATCTATACAAAAGAAGAAATGGAAAAGCGCAGGGAAGCAGAACCTAAAGCCACAACTTAGCAAGAACTAAGCTGTGGTTTTTTTTGTAAATTTGAACAGCTGGCGGTTGACGGCTGACTTTATCGGGTGTAAACTATCAATAACTTTAATTTGTTATTTCGCTAATACATTAGCGCGATAAAGTAAAATCAACCTATCAATGGTTCCTTAATAGATAAAATCAAGCTTAAAGGACGTGTCAGAATGTCAAAGTTATTTATGTTTGAAAAACCCCTTGGAATGAGAGATACCCTGCCAGCTCTTTTTGAAAGAAAAAAACAAGTTCGCAGTCAGCTGGCAGATGAAATCAGCAGCTGGGGCTATCAATATATGGCAACACCTACTGTGGAATACTACGAGACGGTAGGAAGCGCATCAGCTATTTTAGATCAACAATTGTTTAAACTTTTAGATAAAGAAGGGCATACGCTTGTGCTGCGACCGGATGTAACAACGCCATTTGCACGTGTGGCCGCTTCAAAACTTTTAAATAATTCTCCTTTGCGCTTAGCTTATGAAGCAAATGTATTCCGAGCTCAGCAGCGTGAGGGTGGCCGCCCGGCGGAGTTTGAACAAATAGGCGTTGAGCTAATTGGAGACGCTACGATGAGCAGCGATGCTGAAGTCATTGCTCTCATGATCGGCGCATTAAAAAGAGCGGGACTTAAATCATTTAAAGTCGCAATTGGCCACATCGGGTTCGTTAATTCGCTTTTTTTAGAGATTGTCGGAAATGAAGAACGTGCTAACGTGCTTCGCCGCTTTTTATATGAGAAAAATTACGTGGGTTATCGTAATCATGTAAAAGATTTGAATCTATCTTCTATCGATAAACAGCGTCTCCTTCAGCTGCTTAACCTGCGTGGAGATGAAAAGAAGATTGAAGAAGCGGTTGAACTCGTTGAAAACGAAGCTGGGCAAAAAGCAGCCGGTGATTTGAAAAAGCTATGGAATATGCTTGATGCGTACGGTGTAACGGATGAAATTAAAATTGATTTTAACTTAGTCAGTCATATGAGCTATTACACAGGTATTTTATTTGAAGTTTTTGCTGAAAACGTTGGTTTCCATATCGGTAATGGAGGACGTTATGACCAGCTTCTTGAAAAATTCGCGTCTAAAACACCAGCTACAGGATTTGGAATTCAGCTCGACCGCTTAATTGAAGCGCTGGGCGAAGAAGTATATGAGCCTTCAGTAGTATACGGCATATTATATAGTCAAGAGCGTTTAGATGAGGCATTAGCTTTAGCTGCTGAACAGCGCAAGCAAGGATACCGGGTAGTGACTCAGGAAATTGCGGGCGTTGATGATGTTGATGTATTTACTGCACAGTTTGAAGAAGTCACGTTTCTAATTGGAAAACGAGGCAAGGGGGGACAATAATGAGTGAACTATTAACAATTGCAATGCCAAAAGGACGTATTTTTGAAGAAGCAGCTGAACTTTTGCGTCAAGCAGACTTTCAATTGCCGCCAGAATTTGACGATTCGCGCAAGCTGATTGTAGACATTCCTGAAGAGAACATGCGCTTTATTTTAGCGAAACCAATGGACGTTACTACTTATGTAGAATACGGAGTAGCGGATCTTGGTATTGCAGGCAAAGACGTAATGTTAGAAGAAGAACGAGATGTCTATGAGCTGTTGGATTTAAATATTAGTAAATGTCATCTGGCCGTTGCCGGCTTGCCTAATGCTAAAAAATCAGAAATTGCTCAAAAAGTGGCAACCAAATATCCAAATGTAGCATCTACTTATTTCAGGGAGCAAGGAGAGCAAGTAGAGATTATTAAATTGAATGGTTCGATTGAATTAGCGCCTTTAATCGGCCTTGCTGATCGGATTGTTGATATTGTATCAACAGGACAAACACTAAAAGAGAACGGACTTGTTGAATTGGAGCACATTGAAGATATTACATCGCGTTTGATTGTGAACCCTGTAAGCTATCGTTTAAAAGACGAACGAATTGATGATTTAGTGAATCGTTTAGCCCAAGTGGTTCAACCTGTATAAAAGAGGTGACATACATTGAAAATTACACGTGTAACAGAACAAGTGAGCTTAAAGCGTACGATTGATCAAGGGACGAGTGCCCAAAGAGAAATTGTCGTAAATATTTTAAAGCAAGTGCAAGAGCAAAAAGACGAAGCTTTAAAAAGATATACAGCCCAATTTGACGGCGTTGAGCTTTCTTCTTTGCTTGTGACAGAACAAGAAAAGAAGCGTGCTTATGAGCTGGTTGATGCAGATATGCTGTCAATCATTCGTGAAGCTGCTGACAACATTCGTGATTACCACGAAAGAATGGTCGAGCAGTCTTGGATGACAACAAAAGAAGACGGCACCATTTTAGGGCAGAAAGTAACGCCTTTAGATGCAGTAGGTGTTTATGTACCGGGAGGTCTTGCAGCGTATCCTTCTTCCGTTTTAATGAATGTCATTCCTGCTCAAGTGGCAGGTGTAAAACGTATCGTGATGGTTTCACCTCCAGGAAAAGACGGCGCGCTTCCTGCTGGAGTAGTTGTAGCAGCGAGTGAGCTAGGGGTCGAAGAGATTTATAAAGTAGGGGGAGCTCAGGCAGTAGGAGCACTTGCCTATGGAACAGAAACAATTCAACCCGTCGATAAAATTGTAGGGCCTGGTAATATCTTTGTTGCATTGGCGAAGAGAGAAGTATATGGCTTAGTAGACATTGACTCAATTGCTGGACCTAGTGAAATTGTCGTACTAGCAGACGATACGGCTAAGCCGAACGAAGTGGCCGCTGATTTATTGTCTCAAGCAGAACATGACAAATTAGCTTCAAGTATTTTAGTTACGCCTTCTATGAAGTTAGCCGAAGCTGTTAAAGAAGAAGTGGAAAGGCAAGTAGAATCTTTACCACGTAAAGAAATTGCCAAACCTTCTATTGATAACCATGGCGCTATTTATGTGACCGGGTCATTAGAAGAAGCGGTTGAAGCTGTGAATCAATTAGCCCCTGAGCATTTAGAAATTATGACTGAAAGTCCGCTTGAACTTTTAGGTTCCATTCGTCATGCCGGTGCTATTTTTCTAGGAAGATACAGTTCAGAACCTGTTGGCGATTATTTCGCTGGACCAAACCATGTTCTTCCAACCAATGGGACAGCAAAATTCTCAAGTCCTTTATCAGTTGATTCATTTGTGAAGAAGTCTAGTATTATTTCATACAGCCAACAAGCCCTGCAGAAAAATGTCTCAAAAATCGCAGCGTTTGCTCGTTTAGAAGGGCTAGAAGCTCATGCAAGGGCGGTTGAAGAACGCTTTAAAAAATAAGGCGGAGATTAAAAAAAGAGTAGAAATGTTCTTTTCTTTACTTATTACATGCACAGTTGAAAGGAGTTTCACAATGAGAGAGTCAAGTATTAAACGTACAACAAACGAAACGGATATTGCATTAGCGATTGGAATCGATGGAGAAGGAAAAGCGAACATTGATACAGGCGTTCCTTTTTTAAATCATATGCTCGATTTATTTACAAAACACGGACAGTTTAACCTTGATGTAAAAGCAGATGGAGACACGGAGATTGATGATCACCATACAACGGAAGATATCGGTATTTGCCTTGGTCAAACGTTCAAAGAAGCGCTCGGTGATAAAAAAGGAATTAAACGCTATGGAAATGCGTTTGTACCAATGGATGACGCGTTAGCCCAAGTCGTAGTAGATTTAAGCAATCGTCCTCATTTTGAATTTAAAGGTGACATTCCCGCTTCGCGCGTCGGTACATTTGATACAGAGCTTGTATATGAATTTTTATGGAAATTTGCATTAGAATCTCGCATGAATGTACATGTAATCGTACACTACGGTAAAAATACGCACCACATTATTGAAGCGGTATTTAAGGCATTAGCACGTGCTTTGGACGAAGCGACAACGATTGATCCGCGTGTCAAAGGTGTGCCTTCGACGAAAGGGATGTTGTAAATGATTGGCATTATTGACTATGGGATGGGAAACTTATACAGCGTAAGTAAAGCTCTTGAACGATTAAACTATGACTATATCATCTCCGCAGATCCTGCAGAACTAAGAAAGGCAAAAGGGCTGATTCTTCCTGGAGTTGGAGCATTCAAAGATGCGATGGAACAGCTGAATCAAACAAAGCTGACGGACTTTATTAAAGAAGAAGTAGAAAAAGGAATGCCTTTGCTTGGAATTTGTTTAGGTATGCAGCTTTTATTTGAAGAAAGCGATGAGAACGGTGTAACAAAAGGGCTGGAACTGTTAAAAGGGAGAGTCGAGCGTATTCCCGGCATTACTGCGGAAGGACAGACATATAAAGTTCCGCATATGGGCTGGAACTCTTTAGATTTTCATCAGCAGTCCGCTCTGCTTGATGGAATCAGTGCAGGTCACGTGTACTTTGTTCACTCTTATTACGTAAAAACAAACGACCAAGACGTGCTTTTAGCAACAAGTCCTTATGATGTTGAAGTTCCAGCAGTTGTTGGAAAAGAACACGTATTTGGCACTCAATTCCACCCTGAAAAAAGCAGTGCAATCGGAATGCAAATGCTTCAAAATTATGCAAACTTCGTAGAGAAAAGGAGCCCATCGTATGAGCAAATTTGAAATATATCCAGCCATTGATATGCGCGGAGGGAAGTGCGTCCGTTTGCTTCAAGGAGATTACACAAAAGAAACGGTGTACGGAGACTCTCCGGTAGATATGGCCACACAATTCGCAAGTGAAGGCGCTCAGTGGATTCACATGGTTGATTTAGACGGCGCAAAAGCGGCTAAGCGCGTGAATGATGAATTTGTGCTAGGCGTGAAAAAGAAATTAAATGTACGTGTGCAAATTGGAGGAGGCATTCGCTCAGAAGCTGACGTTGCTTACTATTTAGAAAACGGAATTGACCGCATTATTTTAGGAAGTGCAGCTATTTCAAATCCTGAATTTGTGAAAAAAATGTTGAAGGAATATGGTGCGCGTATTGCTATTGGTATTGATGCACGTGATGGCTATGTTGCGACGGAAGGCTGGGTGGAAACATCTACAATCAAAGCGACAGAACTAGGAAAAGAATTGGCTAATGCTGGTGCGGAAACATTTATTTTCACGGATATTTCTACAGATGGTATGCTGTCTGGTCCTAATGTGGAAGGAATTGTTGAAATGGCTAAGGCTACTGGAAAAGGTGTGATTGCATCAGGGGGAGTTAGTAAGCTTGCTGATCTAGATGCACTAAAGAAATATGAAGCTGACGGCGTTATTGGTGCGATTGTAGGGAAAGCACTTTATACAAATAAGTTTACAGTAGCTGAAGCACTTCAAGAGGTGAAAGCGTAATGATTACAAAACGAATCATTCCTTGTTTAGATGTAAAGGACGGCCGTGTGGTAAAAGGAGTTCAGTTTGTGGAACTTCGAGATGCAGGAGATCCTGTAGAGTTGGCGAAATTTTATGATGAAGAAGGCGCAGATGAATTAGTCTTTTTAGATATTTCTGCTTCTCATGAAGGACGCAAAACAATGGTACATGTTGTAGAAGAAGTAGCATCTCAGCTAGCGATTCCTTTTACGGTGGGCGGAGGAATTAATGCATTAGAAGATATGAAGAGAATGCTTCGTGCTGGTGCAGACAAAGTGTCATTAAATACAGCGGCCGTACTCAATCCAGCACTGATTACAGAAGGGTCCGACTTTTTTGGAGCTCAGTGTATTGTGGTAGCAATCGATGCTAAGTACGATGAAAGCTTACAATCATGGCGAGTCTATACACACGGAGGCCGCAATGCAACGGACTGGGAAGTAATCGACTGGGCAAGAGAAGCAGTGAAGCGCGGTGCGGGTGAGATCTTGTTAACGAGCATGGATAAAGACGGCGAAAAGTCAGGGTTTGATTTAGCGTTAACCAAAGCGGTCAGCCAAGCGGTGAGCGTTCCTGTTATTGCTTCTGGCGGCGCAGGAAATGGTCAAGATTTTGTCGATGCGTTTGAAAAAGGAGAAGCTGACGCGGCTTTGGCGGCTTCGATCTTTCACTATAAAGAAACATCTGTAAAAGAAATTAAAAGCTATGCAAAACAACAAGGAGTGAGCATTCGATGACGATTGAAAACATTAAATTCAACAGTGATGGACTTGTGCCAGCTATTGTACAAGATGCTGTGAGCAAAGAAGTTTTAACATTGGCTTATATGAACGAAGAATCACTTCAAAAATCAATTGGTACACGTGAAACATGGTTTTACAGCCGTTCTCGACAAGAGTTATGGCACAAGGGCGCAACCTCTGGGAACACACAAAAAATTGTGAGCATGGCATATGACTGTGATGCTGATTCTCTTGTTGTAAAAGTGGAGCCTCAAGGTCCTGCTTGTCATACGGGGGCTTACAGCTGTTTTAATGAAACAATTCTTGGCGAAAATAAACAAAATGATAATCGGTTTGCTATTATTAATGAGCTAGAAGAAGTGATTGCTAAGCGTGAAGCTGAAATGCCAGAAGGAGCTTATACGACGTACTTATTCGATAAAGGCGTAGATAAAATCCTCAAAAAAGTAGGAGAAGAAGCAGGTGAAGTGATTATTGCAGCAAAAAATCGTGACCATGATGAGCTGAAGTGGGAAGTTGCGGATTTACTGTACCACGTACTTGTTTTACTTCGTGAGCAAAAGCTGCCTTTGGACGATGTCCTATCAGTATTAAAGGAACGTCACTCTAGCTAATAGCTACATAGTGAAAGGAGAGAAGGAGTTGTCTCATTTTAGATAAAAGAGGCAAAACCTTCTCTTATTTGCGTCAAGAAACGACTGCTTGCAGGCTCCTTTTTTGAATAGAGGTATTAAACTTCTTGGCAAATGTGATATACTACGAACGTCGAAATTATCAACTTATTTGGAGGGCTTAATGGAAAAACACTCAAAAGTAATTCAAAAAATGGCACAAGTAATTCCATTTTCGCAAACGGGTGACTTCTATTTCGAAAAAGCGCTGCAGGCGTTTGAAGAAGAGGAGTCAGATAAAGCGCTCAAGTATTTAACGCGTGCAAACAAAGAAAATGCCCGTAATCCACAGCTTCTTACAAACGTTGGAGTAGCTTTAACGGAGCAGGGAGATTATCAAGATGCCAACGAGCTTTTTCTCCATGTGATTCATCATATGGACGATACATTAGGAAGCTGTTACTACTATATAGCCAACAGCTATGCGCATCTTGGACTGTTTGAAGAATCAAAAAAATACGCGATGTATTACATTGAGCATTTTCCAAATGGTGACCTCTTTCGATCGGCTACAGATCTGTTAGATTTACTATCAATTGATGTGGATGAAGAAGATGAAGAGCCTAAAAATCAGCTAGGCGACATGCTGATTATAAAACAAGAACAAGCAAAACGACTGCTTGAAGCAACGAATTTTGAAGAAGCAGTGGATTTGTTAACTGAAATAATTGATGAGTATCCAGAATTCTGGTCTGCATATAATAATTTAGCGTTAGCTTATTTTTATTTAAATAAAATTGATGAGGCAATGGATTTGCTGAATGAAGTATTGGAGAAAAACCCTGGAAATCTTCATGCGTTATGCAATCAGCTGATTTTCTATTATTATTGCCATAAGCATAAAGAAGTTGAGGAGCTTACAGACGGGCTTAGCCGCGTTTATCCGATGTCATTTGAACACCGCTATAAGCTTGGAGCAACATTTGCGTTGATTGGTCAATACAAACTATCATACAGATGGTTAAAAAAGCTTTATACACAAGGTTTTCAAGGAGACAACTCATTTCATTATTGGCTTTCATACGCCTCTTACTATACTGGACATGAAGCCTTCTCTAAAGAAATGTGGAAGCTGGCATTGGAAGACGTTCCTGATAAAGAAGGAGAGGAGCCTTGGCGCATCAGTCAAAAAGCTGCGAAGGTTTTTCAATCGAAAGTGGATGTTACAGCGAAAAAGAAGTGTGCAACAAACAATGTTCACGATCAGCTTTACAGCTTGTATATGGCAAAAAAGCTTCCTGAACAGCAGCGTCTGCTTCTTTTAGAAGAAATCAAATCGTCCATACATATGAGTACACTTTTGGATGAAGTATATACGTATGTATGGCAGGATAAACAACATGTGATTTTTGAGGTGGCAGATGTTATTGAACTGGAGATGGAATCGCAGACTGAAAGTGATACCCAGGATCTTTTAAGCTTTTGGTTTTATGTATATGTACAGGTATATAAACAATCCTATGATTTTCAGCATGTCAACGTAAATGCATGGGCTGCAGCCGTCACATATATATGGGCGAAAGAACAAAACCAGTCTATTACTCAAGCCGATGCGGCAAAACAATATTCCATTTCGGCTGCAACAGTTAGAAAGTACAGTAAAATTGTGAATACGTTATTAAATTGAGCAAAAAAATAGACGATAATAGGAAGAACATATTAGGATAGTGGTAACGAAATAATTATCCATAAATTTGGAATCAACTACGAAGGAATTTCCTAAAAGGAGTGTAAAGAAATGACAGAAGAAAAAATTTATGATGTCATTATTATTGGGGCAGGTCCAGCAGGTATGACTGCTGCTGTATATACATCTCGTGCAGATTTATCAACACTAATGATTGAACGCGGAATTCCAGGCGGTCAAATGGCTAATACGGAAGATGTAGAAAACTATCCAGGTTATGATCATATCCTTGGTCCTGACCTTTCTAACAAAATGTTTGAGCATGCAAAAAAATTCGGTGCGGAATATGCGTACGGTGATATTAAAGAAATCATCGACGGAGAAGAATACAAGACAGTTCGTGCAGGCAGCAAAGAATATAAAACACGTTCAGTAATCGTTGCTACTGGTGCTGAATATAAAAAATTAGGTGCGCCAGGAGAAAAAGAACTAGGCGGCCGCGGCGTATCTTATTGTGCTGTATGTGACGGTGCATTCTTTAAAGGTAAAGAGCTAGTCGTTGTAGGCGGTGGAGACTCTGCGGTTGAGGAAGGCGTATATTTAACACGCTTCGCAACAAAAGTAACAATTATTCACCGACGCGATGAGCTTCGCGCGCAGAAAATCCTACAGCAGCGTGCATTTGACAACGAAAAAGTTGATTTTATTTGGAATACAACAGTCAAAGAAGTAAATGAAAAAGACGGTAAAGTAGGCAGCGTAACGTTAGTAGACACAAAAACAGGTGAAGAGCGCGAGTTTGGTGCGGACGGCGTATTCATTTATGTTGGAATGGTTCCACTAACAAAACCATTCGAAAGCCTAAACATCACGAATAAAGAAGGATATATTGAAACGAACGAGCAAATGGAAACAAAAGTACCAGGTGTGTTCGCAGCTGGAGACGTTCGTGAAAAGGCTCTTCGTCAAATTGTAACAGCTACAGGTGATGGCAGCATTGCTGCTCAAGCGGCTCAGCACTATGTAGAAGAGTTAAAAGAAAAGTTAAAAGCTATTCAGCAATAAGGCTGAAATCAATCGTTTACAAAACGTAATTCGGTTTTAACTGTTCTGTAACACCTGTGAAACATTGATGGGGTACTATATAGATAGTAATTGACCCCCTTTTATAAAATATATGTATGTCGGGCATAGGACGTGTTCCTATGCCTCTTTTTTTTGACTATAACAGATTGAATTTACGTATATAACAGCAAGTGTTTATTTTCAGAAAATTTAGTAATAGTTAGTTCATCTCCGTTGTGAGAGAAGTTTGTTTCGTAGTATAATAAAAGAAAATGTCAGTATACATATGATGAGGTGGAAAACATGCAAAGGGTCACAAATTGTGTATTAATGAAAGACGATAAAGTATTGTTGCTTCAAAAGCCACGAAGAAACTGGTGGGTGGCCCCGGGTGGGAAAATGGAGCAAGGAGAATCTGTAAAAGACTCTGTTGTAAGAGAGTTTCGTGAAGAAACAGGAATTTATTTGAAAAATCCCACTGTAAAAGGTATTTTTACATTTACGATGAAAGAAAACGATCAAATTTCATCTGAGTGGATGATGTTTACTTTTTTTGCTACAGATTTTGATGGGACAAATGTGCTAGAATCAGAAGAAGGCAAACTCGGTTGGCATAATTTGAGTGAAGTAAGTGAATTGCCGATGGCCCCGGGAGATCATCACATTATCGATTATGTAGCAAAAGGGTCGGGTGTTATTTATGGCAACTTTACGTATACAACGGATTTCGAGTTATTATCTTATCGAATTGATCCTTGTTAATGATAAATAGACATGTATGCATAGATTGAGGGGGATGAAAAATGAGTACTGGGTCTGTAAGCGATATTCAATTAGTGATTATTACTGGAATGTCAGGTGCAGGAAAAACAGTAGCAATTCAGAGTTTTGAAGATTTAGGGTTCTTTTGTGTAGATAATTTACCCCCTACATTGCTACCGAAATTTTTGGAACTCATGAAAGAGTCAGGGAATAAAATGAATAAAGTTGCTCTTGTTATGGATTTGCGAGGCAGAGAGTTTTTTGAAAGCCTATTTGAAGCATTAGATAACATGAGTGAAACAACGTGGGTCACGCCACAAATTTTATTTTTAGATGCAAAAGATTCTGTACTGGTGACGCGCTACAAAGAAACGAGACGTTCACATCCGCTAGCTCCTTCGGGTTTACCGTTAGAAGGAATTGGTATGGAACGGGAGCTGCTTGAGGAGTTAAAAGGAAGAGCTCAGCTTATTTATGAGACATCAGAGTTAAAGCCAAGAGAGCTTAGAGAAAAGATTTTAACTCAGTTTTCTTCGCACGCTTCACAAGTTTTTACTGTTAATGTGATGTCATTTGGTTTTAAATACGGGGTGCCTATTGACGCTGATTTAGTCTTTGATGTGCGCTTTTTGCCAAACCCTCACTATATTGACCATATGCGTCCTAAAACAGGGCTTGAAGAAGAGGTTTCTTCTTACGTATTAAAATGGACGGAAACTCAAAAGTTCATTGAAAAAGTAGTAGACCTACTTTCGTTTATGCTTCCGCAGTACAAGCGAGAAGGTAAAAGCCAGCTGGTCATCGCTATAGGGTGTACAGGGGGACAGCATCGCTCCGTCACATTAGCTGAATATTTAGGTCACCATTTCCAGAATGAATACAAAACTCATATTTCTCATCGTGACATTGAGAGGAGAAAGGAAAATCATAGATGAGCAGTGAACAGCTTCCAAAAGTTGTCGTCATTGGGGGAGGAACGGGTTTACCAGTGCTGTTAAGAGGGTTGAAGGAATACCCTCTTGATCTTACAGCCATCGTAACCGTAGCAGACGACGGGGGAAGTTCTGGCCGATTGCGCGATGAACTTGAAATCCCTGCTCCTGGTGATATTCGAAATGTGCTAGCTGCTTTATCTGATGTAGAGCCACTAGTTGAAGAGCTTTTTCAACATCGATTTGATACAGGAAATGAGCTTACAGGCCATTCTCTTGGCAATTTGTTGCTTGTAGCTATGACGTCTATTACTGGCGATTTTGTGCATGCTATACGAGAAATGAGCAAAGTACTAAACGTCAGAGGGAAAGTGCTTCCGGCAGCTAATCAAAGTGTTGTGCTGCATGCGGAGATGCAAGATGGATCCATCGTAACAGGTGAATCTAAAATTCCAGAAGTTAATAAAAAAATTAATAAAGTGTTTTTATCGCCTGCCGATGTGAAACCGCTTGTCGAGACAATAAAAGCTATTCGACGCGCTGATTTAATTGTATTGGGGCCGGGAAGTCTTTATACAAGTATTTTGCCGAATTTACTGGTGCAAGATATTTGTAATGAGCTTTGTTCGACAAAAGCAAAGAAAGTGTACGTGTGCAACGTGATGACGCAGCCGGGTGAGACATTGGGTTTTAAGGCAAGTGATCATATTAAAGCGCTTTACAACCATATGCCGTGTGCGTTTTTAGATGCGATTATTGTCAATAATGCACCTATTCCGGCACCTTTAAAAAAGAAATATCAAGTAGAGCAGGCTCAGCCTGTAGAATATGACCGTGAAGTATTGCTAAAATTAGGTTTAGAAGTGATTGAAGATCAAATTATTCAGTATGACGGCAGCGTAATTAGGCATGATACAAAAAAAGTAGCAAAGCTTGTGTATTCTATGCTGACATCGCTGCAAGGTAAAGCGAATACAGGTGTTTAACACTATTTCCGTATGTAGATTGGAGGTGAAGTTATGTCATTTGCATCAGAAACAAAAAAAGAGTTAACGAATTTAGAAGTCAAGGATTGCTGTGCAAAAGCAGAGCTCTCTGCATTAATTCGAATGAATGGTTCACTTTCTTTTTCGAATAAAAAATTCACAGTTGATGTCCAAACTGAAAATGCAGCGATTGCTCGACGCATTTATGTCCTGCTTAAGAAAAATTATGATGTGTCAGTAGAACTGCTTGTACGTAAGAAAATGCGGCTGAAGAAAAACAATGTGTATATTGTTCGATTAGTAGAGAAAACAAGAATGCTTTTGGAAGACTTAAAAATTGTAGAAGAAGGATTCACGTTTACACATCGTATTTCACCAGAGCTAGTACAAAAGAAATGCTGTAAGCGATCCTACTTAAGAGGCGCATTTTTAGCCGGCGGCTCTATTAATAACCCGGAGACATCATCGTACCATCTTGAAATCTTTTCATTGTATGAAGAGCACAACGAAGCTTTATGCAATTTAATGAACGAATTTCAATTGAATAGTAAAACATTAGAACGAAAAAAAGGCTATATTAACTATTTGAAAGAAGCTGAAAAAATTACGGAGTTTCTAAATATCATTGGAGCCCATAACGCTCTTTTACGGTTTGAGGATGTAAGAATTGTCCGAGATATGCGAAATTCCGTTAATCGCTTAGTTAATTGTGAAACAGCTAACTTAAACAAAACAATCGGAGCGGCCATTCGTCAAGTGGAAAACATTCGTTATATTGATGAAACAGCTGGATTAGATATCTTACCAGAAAAGCTAAGAGAAATTGCTCGTTTGCGTGTGGAATATCAAGACGTTACGTTAAAGGAGCTTGGTGAGATGGTATCTGGAGGTCAAATTAGCAAATCAGGCATTAACCATCGATTGCGTAAAATTGACCAAATAGCAGACAAGCTTCGCGCCGGTCAGCCAGTCACATAAGGGGAATTGCAAGGGGGAGGATTTTATCATGGAAAAACAAGTAGAAGTAAAATTAAAAACGGGATTACAAGCTCGTGTTGCGGCACTATTCGTGCAAGAAGCAACTCGTTTTACATCTGATGTGTACTTGAAGAAAGATGAGAAAGTAGTCAACGCTAAAAGTATCATGGGGTTAATGAGCTTAGCGATTAATAACGGTTCTCTTATTACGCTCATTGTTGAAGGGGTAGATGAAAAAGAAGCAATGGATGCGTTAGTCGCTTACGTAGAGAACGATGCATAAAAAAGCCTTTCCCAAAGTGGGAAAGGCTTTTTTCTTATTTAGGGTCGTTTTCTAATACTTTGTCAATTAGACCGTATTCTAAAGCGCGTTCAGCAGTCATGAAATTATCACGATCTGTATCACGTTGTAGCACTTCTAACGGTTGACCTGTACGCTCGGCTAAAATTGAATTTAGTTTTTCACGTAGGAATAGAATACGTTTTGCCGCAATTTCGATTTCAGTAGCTTGTCCTTGAGCACCACCAAGAGGTTGATGAATCATTACTTCGCTGTTTGGAAGAGCAAAACGTTTGCCCTTTTCACCAGCAGCCAGTAAGAAAGCACCCATTGATGCAGCCATACCGATACAAATTGTAGAAACTTTTGGCTTAATGAATTGCATCGTATCATAGATAGCCATTCCAGCTGTAATAGAGCCACCTGGGCTGTTGATATAAAGTGAGATATCTTTTTCTGGGTCTTCAGCAGCTAAGAATAGAAGCTGAGAAACGATCGAGTTAGCTACATTATCATCAATAGCACTACCTAAAATAATAATGCGGTCTTTTAATAAACGTGAATAAATGTCATAAGCACGTTCACCACGGTTTGTTTGTTCAATAACTGTAGGAATTAAGTTCATATTAAATTCCTCCTTAACAAGAATAATTTGTTATGTACCTATAATACACGTATGGTCAATAAAGGTCAAACAAAAGAACCTCTACTACACATATTCGCTTAAAAGACTATGTATTCCTCTTTGACATTATTAAAATTTTTCCCCCTTCTAAAAAAAATAAACGTAGTATTCTATTGAAAAGAGAAGTTTTCTCTCCTATAATGGAAGTTGTGACAAATATGCCCTCGTAGTGTAGTGGATAGCACAAGAGATTCCGGTTCTCTTAGGGTGGGTTCGAATCCTGTCGAGGGCGTCTTAAAACGTTGCGGATTACGCAACGTTTTTTATTTTGAGTAAAAAGGCTCATCTTCTCAAAAAATAATATTTATTTTCCTTCTATAACCCTTTATACGCGTAAGGAAGCAAGAAATTAATTCCATTGTACCGGTTGCGGAATTTGTCAGAATACTATAAAACAGTATATAAGGAAAAGAAACACGGAGGAGGAATAAATATGAAATACATGAACAAACTTTCCATTGTCAGTGCATCGGTAGCCCTATTACTATCTGCATGCGGGACGAACGAAGATTCTGCTCAGCCGAAGTCTAATGATCAAGCAGAAAATGTTCAGCAGGATACAGCTTCTAAATCTGATCAAACATCAGGCGCTGCAAAAGAAGAGTCGAAAAAAGATGCGGATTCTGCTGAAATCTCAGCCGAACCTTCAGGAAGTCAATCATCGACTAGCGAAACGGCGGAAGGTGGACAGTCAAGGTCTTCTTCAGAAACAAAACTAACAAAAAGCCCAGAACAAGATTATTCTATTCAAGTAATGGACGGCTATAAACTAACGGGTGAAGAACCTGGAAAAGATGCGTTAGTGTTAACTTCAGATGATTCTCAATTTATGCGTATTGAAATGCTTTCATCAGAAGCATCGCTGGATGACGCTGCTCAATCTGTTAAACAAACGGCAACAGCAGTTAATAAAAATGCAGCAGAGAAAAAGAATCTTGAAGAGAATGGAATCTTCAAAGATTCTGTTTGGTATGAAGCCACATCTGGCGATCATACGGTAAACGCCGTGTTGGTTAAAGGAAAGAAACCAATGAAGCTAACCATTTTTACGAAAAATGACGCAGAAAACTTAGACAAGTTTATGCAAATGGCACAAACTATTCAATAAGCAATTCTTCTATATATTATACAAATGCAGAAAATTCGACATGACGAAGAAAACGTCATGTCGAATTAGTACTCGGATCATGTAGTAGGCGCGAATTATAATGAAAAGTTATAAAGGTGTATAGCTCTATTACTTTTTTGATGGTTAGTAACTAAAAATAGGATGAAATGCTTCGTTAACAAAGGTTGACGGAGATTTTTTGATGAAAAAATTACATATAAAAAATAGTTATATGCTCTTTGAAAGCGTTTTTATAGTAAAATAGATGAAGGGGAGGGGAGAAATAATGGAGATTGGATTATTTCAGCAGCAGTCGTTAAAACTGACGATGTCAAAAGAATTATCACAAGCTATTTCTCTTTTACAATATTCATCGATGGATATTGTAGCGTTTTTACATGAGCAGGCGCTTCAAAATCCGCTTATAGATTTTTCAGAGCTGCCCGTCAATACATCTCACAATCAAAAAAATCATGCAACTTCTGATTCAACAGATTATATGAGCAGTATACCAGCTCCTAAAGAAACGCTGTACGAACATTTAATGAATCAATCCGCATTATTAAAATTAGATGAATGTGAGCAGGCAGCCGTTGAGTTTGTTATTCATAGTCTGGATGATGCTGGCTATTTGCACGATGAGTTAATCATACTTGCTAACCAGCTTGGCCAAGATCAAGAGCAGGTTGAAAAGGCTCTTCAACTTGTGCAGCAGATGGACCCGGCAGGAGTAGGGGCGAGAAGTTTACAGGAGTGCTTAATGCTCCAATTAAAAAGAAGTAATCAATGGACAGAAAAAATAGAGCAAATTTTGACACATCACTTTGAGGAATTTGCTTATAAAAAATGGATGAAAATCTCAAAGTTATGTCAAATCTCACTTGAAGCTCTTCAACAATTACATGAACAGATTAAGAAATTAAATCCTCGTCCTGGATCATTTTATATGAAGTCCAATGAACGATTCATTGTACCGGATTTTATTGTGAAAATTGAAGATGGAAATGTCGTTGCTTATGCAAATGAGGATTTGGAACCTCGTCTTTCAGTGAACGAACAATACAAACTTCAGCTGAAAAATAAGCAGAACCAAGAAATGTTTTCTTATTTGCAAGAGAAATATCGTGAATTTCAATGGATTATGAAAAGTTTACACACACGCAAAGACACATTAAACGCATTAATGAATACTTTACTCGTTGAACAAGAAGCATTTTTTAAAAAGGGCCCTTCGTATTTGAAGCCGTTAACGATGAAGGAAGTAGCGGAACAAACCTCTGTGCATGAATCAACGATTAGCCGTGCTACTCGGCACAAATATATTCAAACACCTTTTGGCACCTTTTCAATGAAATCTTTTTTCTCAACTAGTATTCAACTGGGCAACAACGAAGCGACTTCTACAACTCACGTAAAAGAACTGCTTAAAAAGCTAGTATCAGAAGAAAACAAACAGCGTCCGCTTTCAGATCAGCAGTTGGCTAACGTCTTGCAAAGCAATTATAACGTTACTATTTCAAGAAGAACGGTAGCCAAATATCGAGACCAATTAAACGTTCTACCATCCAGTCAACGAAAACTTTTTGTCACGCAGTAAAGGAGTGGGAATGTGGAAGTCGTACTATATACCAAAAATGGCTGTCATTTATGCGATGATGCAAAGAAGCTGCTTGCAGAGATGCAGTCTGAGTTTCCCTTTCAGCTTATGGCACGAGATATTTACAAAAACGATGAGTGGTTGGAAAAGTATCACCTTGCGATTCCTGTAGTAGAAATGGATGGAGAAGAAGTGGAATATGGAAAAATAACAGGTATTCCATTAAGAAAACGCTTACTTTTAAAAATAGGCAACACATGAGTTGAATAAAGGATTCACTCCTGTTAGAATAGATTTTGTAGCAGGGTGAATTTTTTTTGCGCAAGGTGGGACATAATATGTCTATATGGGACAAAATATGTCCAGTAAGTTTATGCCTTAAGGGGATTTTAACATGCGTTCTTTAATAGAAGTACAACGAAAATTATTACCTGAACTTCTCTCAGTTATGCAAAAGCGCTATCAAATCTTGCAATACATACGTTTAATGCAGCCGATTGGCCGCAGAAACTTAGCTGTAAGCCTTGGGCTAACAGAGCGTGTGTTACGAAGCGAAGTAACATTCTTAAAAGAACAAGATTTGATTGACATTTACCCTAGTGGGATGACGCTTACAAACGAGGGAGAACTACTTCTAGCTGAGTTAGAAGAAGTAATGAAGGAAGTTTCAGGACTTCGATTATTGGAAACAACATTAAAAGAGGCGTTTTCTTTATCAGAAGTTGTTGTTGTATCTGGAGATAGTGATCAGTCTCCTTGGGTCAAAAATGAAATGGGTCGAGCATCTGTTTCGTGTATCAAGGAGCGCCTTGTTGGTGAAAAAAATACCGTTGCTGTTACAGGTGGTACAACGCTTGCCGCCGTTGCCGAAATGATGACACCTGATTCAAAACACCCTGATGTACTTTTTGTACCTGCTCGCGGAGGGTTAGGTGAAAATGTACAAAACCAAGCAAACACGATTTGTGCTAAGATGGCTGAAAAGTCCATGAGTCACTATCGCTTGCTTCATGTTCCAGATCAGCTTAGTGATGAAGCATACCGATCCATTATCGGTGAGCCATCTATTAAAGACATGCTTCATTTAATCAAGTCCGCTGGTATGGTTGTTCACGGAATAGGAGACGCTATGACAATGGCAGAACGCCGTAAAACACCACAAGCTGACTTAGAAAAAGTGAAAAATGGACATGCTGTAGGTGAGGCATTTGGATACTATTTTAATCATCAAGGCGAAGTTGTTCATAAAGTTAAAACAGTTGGCATACAACTCGATGATTTAAAGAACAATAAATGTGTTATTGCTGTTGCAGGAGGTTCATCAAAAGCAAAGGCAATTAAAGCGTTTATGCAACAAGCGCATGATTCGATTCTCATTACAGATGAAGGCGCCGCAAAAGAGTTAGTAAGGGATTTTAATTAATCCCTCATATAAAAAAATACTTTTTACATTCAAGGAGGAAATACCCATGGCAGTAAAAATTGGTATTAACGGATTTGGTCGTATCGGCCGTAATGTATTCCGCGCAGCTTTAAAAAATGATAACGTTGAAGTAGTAGCAATCAACGACTTAACAGATGCTAACATGCTTGCTCACCTTTTAAAATATGATTCTGTACACGGAAAATTAGATGCAGAAGTAGTAGTAGATGGTAGCAACTTAGTAGTAAACGGTAAAACAATCGAAATCTCTGCTGAACGCGACCCAGCTCAATTATCTTGGGGCAAACAAGGCGTAGAAGTTGTTGTTGAATCTACTGGATTCTTCACAAAACGCGCTGACGCTGCAAAACACTTAGAAGCAGGAGCTAAAAAAGTAATTATCTCTGCTCCAGCATCTGATGAAGACATCACAATCGTAATGGGTGTTAACGAAGACAAATACGATGCAGCTAACCACAACGTAATTTCAAATGCTTCTTGTACAACTAACTGCTTAGCGCCATTTGCTAAAGTGTTAAACGACAAGTTCGGTCTTAAACGCGGAATGATGACAACAGTTCACTCTTACACAAACGACCAACAAATCTTAGACTTACCACACAAAGATTACCGTCGTGCTCGTGCAGCTGCTGAAAACATCATCCCAACTTCAACTGGTGCTGCTAAAGCTGTATCTCTAGTATTACCTGAATTAAAAGGTAAATTAAACGGTGGAGCTATGCGTGTTCCAACTCCAAACGTTTCTTTAGTAGACTTAGTTGCTGAACTTGATAAAGAAGTAACTGTTGAAGATGTAAACAACGCTCTTAAAGAAGCTGCTGAAGGCGATCTTAAAGGCATCCTTGGTTACAGCGAAGAGCCACTAGTATCTGGTGACTACAATGGTAACATCAACTCTTCTACAATCGATGCATTATCTACAATGGTAATGGAAGGTAACATGGTTAAAGTTATCTCTTGGTACGATAACGAGAGCGGATATTCTAACCGTGTAGTAGACCTTGCTCAATACATCGCTGCTAAAGGACTATAAGAATAACTTAAAATTCGCTTCTATTTGATTCAATAAGACAGAAATCGACTAGACTTTCCTTTTTTATTGGATATCTGAAAATAGAACGACTATAATAAGACTTGCTAAGGAAGAGAGGGGCATACCCCCTCTTCCTTGATTTATGTATTGGCTTCTACATGAAAAAGCGTCATAAACAGCTAACTCGAGTTTCACTTTATATAGAAAGGCGCCAATATATAAAATGAAATGTACGTTGGTTTGTGGATTGATGATTACATAGAAGCCTACTTGCTTAGTACCATAAATACTTAAGGAGGCCTTTTAACGATGAACAAAAAAACGTTGAAAGACATCGATGTAAAAGGAAAGCGAGTATTTTGTCGCGTAGACTTTAACGTACCAATGAAAGACGGAAAAGTAACAGACGAAACTCGTATTCGTGCAGCTGTTCCTACTATTCAATATTTAGTAGAACAAGGTGCAAAAGTAATTTTAGCTAGCCATCTTGGACGTCCAAAAGGCGAAGTTGTTGAAGAATTACGTCTAAATGCTGTTGCAGAACGTTTACAAGCTCTTCTTGGTAAAGACGTTGCAAAAGCTGACGAAGCTTTTGGTGAAGAAGTAAAGAAAACAATCGACGGCATGAGCGAAGGCGATGTTTTAGTACTTGAAAACGTACGTTTTTACCCAGGCGAAGAGAAAAACGATCCTGAATTAGCAAAAGCGTTTGCTGAATTAGCAGATGTATACGTAAACGATGCATTCGGTGCAGCTCACCGTGCGCATGCTTCAACAGAAGGAATTGCTCAACACATTCCAGCAGTAGCAGGTTTCTTAATGGAAAAAGAGCTTGATGTGCTTTCAAAAGCATTATCGAACCCAGAACGTCCATTTACTGCAATCGTTGGTGGAGCAAAAGTTAAAGACAAAATCGGTGTAATTGACCACTTACTTGATAAAGTAGATAACTTAATCATCGGTGGAGGACTTTCTTACACATTTATTAAGGCACTAGGCCATGAAGTAGGTAAATCACTTCTTGAAGAAGACAAGATTGAACTTGCAAAATCTTTCATGGAAAAAGCTAAGAAAAACGGAGTAAACTTCTACATGCCAGTGGACGTGGTAGTAGCAGATGACTTCTCAAATGATGCTAATATTCAAGTTGTATCAATTGAAAACATTCCAAGCGATTGGGAAGGCTTAGACGCAGGACCGAAAACGCGTGAAATCTATGCTGACGTAATCAAAAACTCTAAGTTAGTTATTTGGAATGGACCAATGGGTGTATTTGAATTAGACGCATTTGCTAATGGAACAAAAGCAGTAGCTGAAGCTTTAGCAGAAGCAACTGACACATATTCAGTAATCGGCGGAGGAGACTCTGCAGCAGCTGTTGAAAAATTCAACCTAGCTGATAAAATGAGCCATATTTCTACAGGTGGCGGTGCGTCACTAGAGTTTATGGAAGGTAAAGAACTTCCAGGCGTAGTTGCACTAAACGATAAGTAAGTTTATGTTTCAGTAAGACGGAGGACCGACCTGACGACTGATAATATAAATAATTATCAAGCAGCGAAGAAGGATGACCAAGAGATAAAAGGGACCGAATCACTTTTAACAGCACCCTCTTGGACATCTAACGCGTGAAGTGAAAACCCACAATAAACAAAGGACGGTGTTACACATGCGTAAACCAATTATTGCAGGAAACTGGAAAATGAATAAAGTACTTTCTGAAGCAACTAGCTTTGTTGAAGAAGTAAAAGGAGCAGTACCATCTCCTGAAAGCGTAGATTCAGTAGTATGTGCACCTGCACTATTTTTAGATCGTTTAGTAGAAGCGACTAAAGGCACAGACTTAAAAATTGGTGCACAAAACATGCACTTCGAAGAAAACGGTGCGTTCACTGGAGAAGTGAGCCCTGTTGCATTAGCAGACCTAGGTGTGAACTACGTAATTTTAGGACACTCTGAACGTCGTGAAATGTTTGCTGAAACGGACGAAACAGTAAACCAAAAAACAATTGCTGCATTCAAACACGGTTTAACACCAATCGTTTGCTGCGGTGAAACAAACGAAGAGTATGAACAAGACCAAACAAAAACAGTTGTAGCTAATCAAGTACAAAAAGCATTAGCTGGTCTAACTGATGAGCAAGTAAAACAAACGGTTATCGCATATGAGCCAATCTGGGCAATCGGTACAGGTAAATCTTCAACTGCTGAAGGTGCAAACGAAGTTTGTGCATACATCCGTAGCGTTGTTGCAGAGCAATTCTCTCAAGATGTTGCAGATGCTGTACGTATTCAATACGGCGGTAGCGTAAAACCTGCTAATATTAAAGAATATATGTCTCAATCAGACATTGACGGAGCTTTAGTAGGTGGAGCAAGCTTAGAAGCAGATTCTTTCTTACAGCTTTTGGAGGCTGGTAAGTAATGAGTAAAAAGCCAGTAGCATTAATCATCTTAGATGGTTTTGCATTACGCGATGAAGATAAAGGTAATGCGGTAACACATGCAAAAAAACCAAACTTCGACCGTTTCTGGAACGAGTATCCTCATGCTACACTTCAGGCGTCTGGAGAAGCTGTAGGCTTACCGGAAGGCCAAATGGGTAACTCTGAAGTAGGTCACTTAAACATCGGTGCAGGCCGAATTGTGTACCAAAGCTTAACTCGTGTAAACGTAGCAATTCGTGAAGGCGAGTTTGAACAAAACGAAACGCTTGTAGCAGCTGTAAAGCACGCAAAAGAAAAGGGTACAAACCTTCATCTTTTCGGACTTTTATCTGATGGCGGTGTACACAGTCATATCGAACATCTTTATGCATTATTGCGTCTAGCTAAGAGTGAAGGCTTAGAAAAAGTCTACATTCATGGCTTCTTAGATGGTCGTGACGTAGCACCTCAATCTGCTGAAACGTATTTAAAAGAACTTAATGAAAAAATTGAAGAGTACGGCGTTGGTGAAATTGCAACACTTTCAGGACGTTACTACTCAATGGACCGCGACAAACGCTGGGAGCGCGTAGAGAAATCATACCGCGCAATGGTGTACGGTGAAGGTCCATCATATACAAGCGCTGAAGAGTGCGTAAAAGATTCATATGAAAATGGAATCTATGACGAATTCGTTTTACCTTCTGTTATTACAAAGGAAGACGGATCGCCAGTTGCGACAATTCAAGACGAAGATGCAGTCATTTTCTACAACTTCCGTCCCGATCGCGCAATTCAAATTTCAAATACGTTCGCAAACGAAGATTTCCGCTCATTTGATCGCGGTGAGAAACATCCGAAAAACTTACATTTTGTATGTCTAACTCACTTCAGCGAAACAGTTGACGGATATGTAGCCTTTAAGCCAATTAACTTAGATAATACGCTTGGTGAAGTATTATCTCAAAATAACTTAAAGCAGCTTCGTATTGCTGAAACGGAAAAATATCCTCACGTAACGTTCTTTATGAGCGGTGGACGTGAAGCAGAGTTTCCTGGTGAAACACGTATCTTAATCGATTCACCAAAAGTAGCAACATATGACTTGAAACCTGAGATGAGTGCTTATGAAGTGACGGACGCGTTGCTTGCAGAAATCGAGGGCGACAAGCAGGACGCTATTTTATTAAACTTTGCAAACCCTGATATGGTAGGTCATTCAGGTATGTTAGAACCAACGGTAAAAGCGATTGAAACAGTAGATGAGTGCTTAGGCAAAATTGTAGATGCAATTTTAGCTAAAGGCGGTACAGCAATTATCACAGCAGACCATGGTAATGCTGATGAAGTGATTACACTTGAAGGTAATCCAATGACGGCTCATACAACGAATCCTGTTCCGGTAATTGTAACAAAACAAGGCTTAGAGCTTCGTGAAGACGGTATTCTAGGGGATCTAGCTCCTACAATGCTTACTCTTCTAGATGTAGCACAGCCAAAAGAAATGACAGGTAAAACATTAATTAAATAATTAATTATAAAGGAGAGTTTTAAAATGCCAACAATTCTTGACATTTATGCACGCGAAGTATTAGATTCTCGCGGTAACCCAACAGTTGAAGTAGAAGTATATACTGAATCAGGCGCTTTCGGACGCGCAATCGTACCAAGTGGTGCTTCTACTGGTGAACACGAAGCAGTAGAATTACGCGATGGTGACAAATCTCGCTACCTAGGTAAAGGTGTATTAAAAGCAGTAGAAAACGTAAACGAAATTATCGCTCCTGAATTAGTAGGTATGGACGCAACTGATCAAATCGGTATCGACCGCCTTATGATTGAGCTAGATGGTACGGAAAACAAAGGTAAATTAGGTGCTAACGCTATCCTTGGTGTATCTATGGCAGTAGCTCACGCAGCAGCTGATTTCGTAGGTCTTCCATTATATCGTTACCTTGGTGGATTCAACGCGAAGCAATTACCAACTCCAATGATGAACATCATCAACGGTGGTTCTCATGCTGATAACAACGTTGACTTCCAAGAGTTCATGATTTTACCTGTAGGAGCTCCTACATTCAAAGAAGCAATCCGTATGGGTGCTGAAGTATTCCACGCGTTAAAATCTGTTTTATCTGCAAAAGGCTTAAACACAGCTGTAGGTGACGAAGGTGGATTCGCTCCAAACCTTGGTTCTAACCGTGAAGCATTAGAAGTAATTGTTGAAGCAATCGAAAAAGCTGGCTACAAAGCTGGTCAAGACATCCAATTAGGTATGGACGTTGCTTCTTCTGAATTCTTCAACAAAGAAACTGGTAAATATGACTTAGCAGGCGAAGGTCGTACAGGCGTAACTTCTGCTGAAATGGTAGATTTCTACGAGCAGTTAGTTAACGAATTCCCAATCGTTTCAATCGAAGACGGTTTAGACGAAAATGACTGGGATGGTCACAAGCTATTAACTGAGCGCATTGGCGGCAAAGTACAGCTTGTTGGTGACGATTTATTCGTAACAAACACGAAAAAACTTTCTCAAGGTATCGAACAAGGCGTAGGTAACTCTATCCTTATCAAAGTTAACCAAATCGGTACATTAACTGAAACGTTCGAAGCTATTGAAATGGCTAAACGTGCTGGTTACACAGCAGTAGTTTCTCACCGTTCTGGTGAAACTGAAGATGCAACAATCGCTGATATCGCTGTTGCAACAAATGCTGGTCAAATCAAAACTGGTTCTATGAGCCGTACAGACCGTATTGCGAAATACAACCAATTACTACGCATCGAAGACGAGCTAGGTGTTCTAGCTGTATACGATGGCGCTAAATCTTTCTACAACTTAAAAAAATAAGTTGAAATCATAAAAAACGGATGACGATTGTCATCCGTTTTTTTATGTTAAAATCCGGTGTATTTCGCTGTCATTACTTGTATGAGAGGGTTTTTTATGATAAATTAACCTTAGCGTAGTGCGCGTACTTTATCCCCGGTAATGCCAATCAGAAGGGATGAAGAAACCCCGCTGATTGACTATTACTTGGTGTAGGAGGTGTGTCTTAGTGCATACATTGCTGATTACTTTGCTAGTGATTGTTTCAATTGCATTGATTGTTGTGGTCGTTTTACAATCAAGCAAAACTACTGGATTATCTGGAGCTATTTCCGGTGGAGCTGAAACGTTATTTGGAAAACAAAAAGCACGTGGAATTGACTTAGTTTTACACCGTTTGACAGTAGTGTTATCTATCTTATTCTTTGCGTTAACACTTGCTGTATCTTATTTCAAACTTTAATATGTTACTGGATAGACTGCCACCTAATGCATACGTACTTGGTGTATACCAACTTATGTATTAGGTGGCTTTTTTAATGGGCGTGTTGAATACTTTAATTTCATTTTTAAGTAATGATATAATATAGCTTTAGAAAAAAGTACTAAATATAGTATAAAAGCGTAAAAGTTGACGGACACATCTCTTGTTATGTGATGACCGTCACATAAATACATGTTTTTTTCTATTATGACTGCAGATATTATAACTAAAAGGAGTTAAATGATATATGAAAATTGCACAACCAAAGCCATTTACATTTGAAGGCGGCGAAAAGGCTGTTTTATTACTTCACGGTTTTACCGGAAATTCTGCTGATGTTCGTATGTTAGGTCGTTTTTTAGAGAAAAAAGGATACACATGCCACGCACCTCACTATAAAGGACACGGTGTAGCGCCTGAAGAGCTTGTTCATACTGGTCCAAAAGATTGGTGGAAAGATGTCATGGAAGGCTATGAGTTTTTGAAAAGTAAAGGCCATGAAAGTATTGCCGCTGTAGGTCTTTCACTAGGTGGCGTATTTTCACTGAAATTAGGTTACACTGTACCTATAAAGGGTATTGTGCCTATGTGCGCGCCTATGTATATAAAGAGTGAAGAAGTCATGTATGAAGGTGTTTTAGCGTATGCACGCGAATATAAAAAGCGTGAAGGTAAATCGTCTGAACAGATTGAACAAGAAATGGAAGAGTTCAAACAAACACCAATGAACACGTTAAAGTCTTTACAGGAATTAATCGCTGAAGTGCGAAATTCAGTTGATATGATTTATGCACCGACATTTGTTGTACAAGGTCGTCATGATCATATGATTAATACAGACAGCGCCAATATTATTTATAATAGCGTCGAGTCTCCTACAAAAGATATAAAGTGGTACGAAGAATCTGGTCATACCATTACCTTTGATAAAGAGCGAGATCTGCTTCACGAGGATGTATATGCATTTTTGGAATCACTTGATTGGTAATAGAGATAATACGAATAAGGAAAAAGGAGGGACATGATGTGAAAGAAGAAAATCAGCCCTATATGAATGAAATATTGGATTTTATGAAAAGGGATAATTACAAACCTTTGACTGTCCAAGAGCTTGCAAAAGAATTTAATACGGAGGATGCAGAGTCATTCAAAGAGTTTGTTAAGGCACTTGTTATTATGGAAGAGAAGGGTTTAATTATCCGAGCAAGAAATGACCGCTACGGGCTGCCGGAACAAATGAATTTTGTCAAAGGGAAAGTAAGCGGACATGCAAAAGGGTTTGCGTTCGTAGTTCCTGAAGAAAAAGATGCGGGTGATGTATTTATTCCCCCTACTGAAACAAACAATGCTATGCACGGAGATATTGTGCTTGCAAGAGTGTTATCAGAATCATCAGGTGCTCGTCGTGAAGGAACCATTGTAAAAATCTTAGAACGAGGTACCCAGCAAATTGTAGGTACGTATACGCAAAGCAAGAATTTCGGCTTTGTGATTGCGGATGACAAAAAAATTGCAGGTGATATCTTTATTCCCAAAGCAGCAAGAAACGGTGCAGTTGAAGGCCATAAAGTAGTAGTAGAGCTCACAACCTATCCGGAAGGCCGCATGAATGCAGAAGGAAAAGTTGTTCAAATTCTTGGACATAAAAACGATCCGGGGATCGATATCATTTCTGTTATCCATAAGCACGGTCTTCCTCAAGAATTTCCTGCTGACGCTTTAACGCAAGCAATTGATACACCTGAGACGATTGATGAAAAAGATATCGGTAACCGTCGCGATCTTCGGGATCAAGTTATTGTAACCATTGACGGAGCAGATGCAAAAGATTTGGATGACGCTGTAACGGTTACAGAGCTTGAAAACGGAAACTACAAATTAGGTGTTCATATTGCAGATGTAAGTCACTACGTTAAAGAAGGTTCTCCGATTGATGTAGAAGCAGCAGAGCGCGGAACAAGCGTCTATTTAGTAGACCGAGTTATTCCGATGATTCCTCACCGTTTATCTAACGGAATCTGCTCATTAAATCCAAAAGTTAACCGTTTTACACTTTCTTGTGAGATGGAAATTAATCCACAAGGTGAAGTAGTAAAACATGAGATTTTTGAAAGTGTCATCAAAACGACAGAACGAATGACGTATTCAGATGTGAACAAAATCTTAGTGGATAAAGATGAAGAAGTGTTAGAACGCTACGAGCCAATCGTTCCGATGTTTGAGCGTATGGAAAAGCTGGCAGCTATTCTTCGTAAAAAGAGAATGGATCGCGGTGCCATTGATTTTGATTTCAAAGAAGCAAAAGTATTGGTAGATGATGATGGACATCCTCACGATGTTATTTTGCGTGAACGTTCAGTTGCTGAAAAGCTAATCGAAGAATTTATGCTGGCGGCGAATGAAACAGTAGCAGAACATTTTCACTGGATGAACGTACCGTTTATTTATCGTATTCATGAAGATCCAGATGCAGAGAAGCTTACTCGTTTCTTAGAGTTTATTACAAACTTTGGTTATACAGTGAAAGGGACAGGCAACGATATTCATCCGCGTGCGCTGCAAGATATTTTAGAAGAAGTAAAGGGTACGCCTGAAGAGATGGTTATTTCAACTGTTATGCTTCGTTCGATGAAACAAGCGAAATATGAAGCAGAAAGTTTAGGCCACTTTGGTTTATCAGCTGAATTCTATACGCATTTTACGTCTCCAATCCGTCGTTATCCGGATTTAATCGTTCATCGTCTCATTCGTACGTATTTAATTGAAGGAAAAACAGATCAGCAAACGCAAGAAAAATGGCGCGAGCTTCTGCCTGATGTTGCTGAGCATTCTTCTAATATGGAACGTCGTTCAGTTGACGCTGAGCGAGAAACGGACGATATGAAAAAAGCTGAGTTTATGGCTGATAAAGTTGGGGAAGTATTCAATGGTATTATTAGCTCTGTTACAAACTTTGGGATGTTCGTGGAGCTGGAAAATACGATTGAAGGGTTAGTTCATGTTAGTGACTTAACGGATGACTATTATCGTTACGACGAACGTCATTATGCGATGATTGGAGAAAGAACGGGCAACGTCTTCCGAATTGGAGACGAAATTGAAGTGAAAGTTGCCGATGTGAATAAAGACGAGCGTTCAGTGGACTTTGTTATTGTGGGAATGAAAGAAGGCCGCAAACGCTTATCTAAAGATCGTCCTAAAGTGATTAAGGCAAAACAAAAGTCACGCAAAGACGATAAAGGAAAAGGTCGAGAGGGCAGCCGAAGCAAAAATGAAGAGTGGTCTACTCAAAAACCAAAGAAGAAAAAGAAAAAAAGATTCTTCGAAGGCGCTCCAAACGTTAAGCGTAAAAAGAAAAAGCGCAAATAATCGACAGCAGTGAAGCAGAAGGATAGACCTTCTGCTTCAAAACAGCTCTATTAAACGTTTTAGTTGTTGTTTAGATTTCCATACAGTAAAATGATACATAATATCATACATATACGTAAGTACGGCTGAAGGGAAGGAACGTTTTATGCCAAAAGGTGAAGGGAAATTAATTGCACAAAACAAAAAAGCCCGCCACGACTTTTTTATTGAAGAAACATATGAGACGGGTATTGTTCTACAAGGAACGGAAATTAAATCAATTCGTAATGGTCGTGTGAATTTAAAGGACTCTTTTGCTCGTGTGCAAAACGGAGAAGTATTTTTACACAATATGCACGTTAGTCCTTACGAACAAGGAAATCGATACAATCATGAGCCACTTCGTACACGAAAGCTATTGCTGCATAAACGCGAAATCAGCAAGCTAATTGGCTATTCAAAAGAAACAGGTTATTCACTAGTTCCGTTAAAAGTGTATTTGAAAAATGGATACGCAAAGGTTTTACTAGGGCTTGGTAAGGGTAAAAAGAAATATGATAAGCGTGAAGACTTAAAGCGTAAAGAAGCCAAGCGTGATATCGAACGAGCATTTCGTGATCGTCAAAAGATGTAAAATTACAAAATCTTACAATTGCAAAATGCTCATTTTGTGATATAATAAATATTGTTATCAGTTAGATTTCATTTTGCACACTGAAGTCGCTATCTGATGTAAGAATTTTTCTTACACATTCCGACTCCCTTTTATATGGGGACGTTACGGATTCGACAGGGATAGTTCGAGCTTAGGTTGCGAGTCGAGGAGATGGCCTCGTTAAAACATCAACGCCAATAATAACTGGCAAATCTAACAATAACTTCGCTTTAGCTGCATAATAGTAGCTTAGCGGTTCCTCCCTCCATCGCCCATGTGGTAGGGTAAGGGACTCACTTTAAGTGGGCTACGCCGGAGTTCGCCGTCTGAGGACGAAGGAAGAGAATAATCAGACTAGCGACTGGGACGCCTGTTGGTAGGCAGAACAGCTCGCGAATGATCAATATGCCAACTACACTCGTAGACGCTTAAGTGGCGATATTTCTGGACGTGGGTTCGACTCCCACCGTCTCCACCAAATACATATTTTTGGTGGCTTACCTTACTTATAACAGGAGCTAATCAAATGTATGATCTACATTTGATTAGCTCCTTTTTAATTTATGATGTATGTAAAATTGAAAAAGCGGTACAAAAGTAAAAGGATGCCTCTTTGTGTAAGAGGCATCCTTTTACTTTTGTTTAAGCTGAACAAAAAGCAGCATAAGAAAGGAAAGAAAGACGATCGAGATAACCCATAGCCAAGCGAGATTCATGTTTCCAGAGTCAATCGCGACGTAGATAGCGGTAGGAACAGTTTGAGTTTCACCTGGAATATTGCCAGCAAACATCAAAGTGGCTCCAAATTCTCCGAGTGCTCTTGCCAGACTTAACACACCTCCTGTTACGATAGCTTTAGAAGCTAAAGGAATGGAAATAAAGAAAAAGACTTTCCATTCGCTTGCACCATCTACTCGAGCTGCGTCTTCAATTTCATGATCAACGCCTTGGAAGCCCGTTTTGGCAGATTGATACATAAGGGGAAACGCAACGACAACGGATGCAATAACAGCTGCCCACCACGTAAAAATAACGGGTTGTTGAAAGACCCATTCAATTGCTCGGCCAAGTAGGCTGTGTTTTCCGAATATGACAATCAATAAAAATCCAACAACGGACGGAGGCAGGACCAATGGTAGCATCAACACCGTTTCAACCATCACTTTTCCCTTAAAGTGTTTCCTGGATAACAGTTTTCCTATAACAGTGCCTAGAATAATCACGACAAATCCCGCTACTAATGCAATTTTAAGCGATAGCTGAAGAGGAGATAAAAACTCTTGAATCATAGCAATCTCAATTCGCAGTGAAACCGTATTTTTTAAACGTGTTAAGAGCCGTCTTACTTTGTAAAAATTGATAAAAATCCTTTGCTTCTTGTGGATGTTTCGAATCCTTAATAACGCCTACAGGATATACAATTGGTTTGTGAGTGCTATGATCTGCAGTGGCGACAATCTTCACTTTTTTTGAAATCAACGCATCGGTTTTATAAACAACTCCAGCTTCAACGTTTTCTGTCTCCACATAGGAAAGCACCTGGCGTACGTCTTTTGCATAGACGGTTTTAGGCTCAATGTTTTTCCACAGATTCATGTGTTCAAAAGTCTCTTTTGCATACTGTCCGGCAGGAACGGATTCCGGTATGCCAAGTGCAATTTTTTGAACAGCAGGCTTTGATAGATCTTCAAAATTTTTGATGGCAGCCGAATTATTCTTTGGGACGATAAGCACAAGATCGTTGCCAACCAAGTCAGTTCCATTTTCTTTAGAAATAACTCCTGACTTTACCAGTGCATCAAACTTATCTTCCGCTGCTGAAAAAAACAAATCAGCCGGTGCGCCGTTTTCGATTTGCTGTTGCAGCGAGCCTGAAGCCCCAAAATTAAATTTTAAGTCGACATTCGGATGCTTTGTTTCATATTGCTTTTGAATATCGGTAAGCGCATCTTTTAAGCTGGCTGCAGCGGATATCGTTAAGCTGACGTTTTGGTGCTGAGCCGCTGATTGACTCGTATTTGTTCCGTTTGAACAAGCAGCAGTAAACATAATTAAAAATAATAGTGCGAATAAGGGTTTAAAGTATTGTTGCATCGTGTCACCTCAATTAGTTTTAGTAGAGCAATTTAGTATAACTATATCACGTTCACTTAGAAAAGGACTTCCTAAAAAGAAAACAGCGACTTGAAAGGGAAAAACTTTCAAGTCGCTGCCTTATTTACTCTTCCAACGCTTTGCCCATTCCTTTTAAAAAGTGAAGTCCAAATCCAATTGCACGATTAACATCTGGATCATTTAGCGCTTTTATAAGAGCTAACGCACTTACTTTTTTTCCTGTTTTTACATATTCATTTGCTTCGTTCATACCAGCTGTTGCACTGTTAACAAGTTTAGCAGTTACCTCTGGGTCTGCCTTCATCAAACCGCTGCTTGCACCCATAAGGGTATTAATTAAATTGGTTACGGGTTCTCTAGAAATTTGATGAAGCGCAATTTTTGAGATTTTTTCTTTTGCTTGAATCATTGAATCAGCAGCTTCAAGAACACCCATGTCGTTAAGTTCGCCGACAATACCGAGAATACGATTCAGCGCTTCTTCATTATCTGCCAGCAGAGAAGTCAAGTCTTCTAATTTTTGCTGTTTTTTTTCTTCCTCGCTTAGAAGAGGCTTTTTAATTTCTGTAATAGGTTGTGCCATCTTTTCTCCTCCTATTTACTTGTTAAATGGACGTAGCCAGGACGATTCCATTTACGCTGAACCTCGACCCCATTTTGAGGATGACGTTTTTTGTTACGCGGATTTGTAGACGGTAAAGGCGTTTTTCCACCTTTGCTTAATACTTCCATCCGTACTTTTGTTTGTTTGTAAGCCGGCGTATTTGTTCGTTGGTCGACTGCAGGTCCCGTCAAGAAGTTAATAGCCGAATCTTTATGAACGGAGTGCATCGGAAGATACAGCTCATTTGCTTTTACTCGCTCTGTAATTAATGCCTGTACTTTTACTGCTCCAAACGGTGAGATTAATCTGACAAGCGAACCGTCTTCAATTTCACGCTCCTTGGCAAGCTGAGGTGAAATTTCTACAAATACTTCCGGTACCTTTGATTGAATACCGCTCGATTTATTGGTCATATTCCCTTCATGAAAATGTTCTAACATTCGTCCGTTATTAATGTGCAAATCATATTCCTCTGGAAATTCAGCAGGAAGAACCCAATCTGATAAAGCAAAGCGCGCTTTTTTATCTGGGAAATTAAACCCATCGACGTAAAGTAAAGGCGTGCTTTTCCCCTCTAAGCTCCCCCATAAGAAGCTATCCCAGCCTTCAAGGTTTTCGTAGCTGGCTTGGCTGAACAGAGGTGATAGACTAGCCATTTCTGAAAAGATGTCACCAGGGTGTGTATACGTCCAATTTGCACCTAAGCGGTTTGCAATCTCTTGAACAATCCACCAATCCGGCTTCGAATCACCAAGCGTTGGCAATGCTTGATACAATCTTTGTACGCGTCGCTCCGTATTGGTAAACGTTCCGTCTTTTTCAAGAGAAGGAACAGCAGGGAGTACAACATCAGCATATTGAGCCGTTCTTGAAAGGAAAATGTCTTGGACAACAAAAAAATCTAGATTTGATAATATTTCGTGTACGTGATTAGCGTTCGAATCGACAAGAGCCATATCTTCTCCTACAAGGTACATAGCTTTCATTTTTCCTTCATCAATTGAATGAAGCATTTGGATATTATCAAGACCCGGCTTGTCTTTAATTTTCACGCCGTATGCTTTTTCAAATTTTTCTCGAGCGACTGAGTCCGTGACGTGCTGATAACCTGGAAGCCAAGCGGGAAGAGTTCCCATATCGCATGCGCCTTGCACGTTATTGTGGCCTCGGAGTGGATAAGCGCCTGCACCAGGGCGTCGATAGTTTCCAGTAGCAAGCAACAGGTTTGAGATAGCCGCTGATGTATCAGAGCCTCCTGTATTTTGCGTCACGCCCATACCCCACAGCACACAGGTTCCATCGGCGTCTCGAATCATTTCAGCTATTTGAATGAGTGTTGCTGCTGAAATACCCGTAATTTGTTCAGCATATTCAAGCGTGTACTTTTCAAGCAAAGAGTTAAAGTCTTCAAAATAGTTGACGTTTTCTTGGATAAATTTTTCGTTGTGCCATCCTTGATCAATCATGTATTTTGTTACAGCCATTAGCCATACTTGGTCCGTACCTTGTTTTGGACTGATAAAAATGTCAGAGCGTTCAGCCATTTCGTTTTTGCGCAAATCTGCGACGATTAGTTTTTGGTCATGAAGCTTATGCGCGCGTTTGATACGAGTTGCTAATACAGGGTGACCTTCGGCAGGGTTAGCTCCAACGATGATAACCAGTCCAGCTTTTGCGATGTCTTTTATCGTGCCGGCATCGCCTCCCATTCCGACTGTTCGAAATAATCCATCGGTTGCAGGAGACTGACAGTAGCGAGAACAGTTGTCTACGTCATTTGTTTCAAACATTTGGCGAGCCAGCTTTTGAATAACATAGTTTTCTTCGTTTGTAATCTTAGAAGAAGAGATAAAACCAACGGATCCATGTCCGTACTGCTGATTGATGGAGTTTAACCTGCTTGCTACTAAATCGAGCGCTTCTTCCCATGACGACTCTACAAATGCGCCATTTTTTCGGATTAAAGGCTTAGTAATACGTTTTTCAGAGTTTACAAAATCCCAGCCGAATTTTCCTTTCACACAGGTTGAAATAGCGTTTGCGGGAGCATCTGAGCTAGGTTGAACTTTAAGGATTTCGCGGCCTTTTGTCCACACTTCAAATGAACATCCAACTCCGCAAAATGTACAGACGGTTTTTGTTTTTTTCGTCCGAGTTTCACGCATAGCTGCTTCCACCTCTGAAACAGCAAAAATTCCGCTGTACCCTGGTTCCACTTCTTTAACTAAATCAATCATTGGATTCAAAACGCTTTTTGGAAGTCCGGTCATGAATCCAGCTTCTCCGAGCATAGATTTTTCCATTAAGGCATTACAAGGGCATACTGTTACACATTGACCGCAGCTCACACAAGAAGATTCATTGATTGCTACACCATCATCCCAGAGAACGCGGGGACGTTTCGCTTCCCAGTCGATAGAGAGCGTTTCATTAACTTGAAGATTTTGACAAACCTCTACACATTGTCCACAAGCAATGCATTGATTAGGGTCATAACGGTAAAACGGATGAGACATATCGACTTCATCCTCTGAGGCCTTTGGCGTATAGGGGTATTTTTGATGTTCAATCTCCATCATTTCGGCTGTATTATGTAATTTACAGTTTCCGTTGTTATTATCGCAAACGGTGCAGTATAGCAAATGATTTTCTAATAAGCGATCCATTGCTTCCGTCTGTGCCGCTTTTGCGGGTGCTGATTGTAATTCAATCTTCATGCCGTTTTCAGCTTTTGTAGAACAAGAACGAACTAACTCGCCATTCATTTCAACAATACATGTGTCACAAGTTTGAATAGGGTCTACTTCAGGCACATAACAAATCTGAGGATGCTCGATGTTTTGCTGGTTAATAATTTCGAGTATGGTAGAACCTGAAGCTGCCTTGTATTCGCTGCCATTTATATGAACAGTGATGATTTCACGACTCATTTGTTTTCCTCCTTTATATAAAACAAAAAACCACCATGAATACACATGCCTAATTAAATAAGGGAAGTGCAATCATGGTGGAATAGTTTACTAGCAGGTCTTACTAATATGCCAATCCGGCCCATTTATATCGTTAAGAAAAAGTGATAGAGTAATAACAATTCATTATTATTATTATTCCATCTCGGTTATTTATAATTATATCGCTACGTTTTTAAATGCACAACTTTTTTAAATACCCAACTCTCTTCAAAAGTTTTGCTGCAAAGATTTTAGGCTTTTATTTTTTGAAGTGTTGATTTATGATAAAAAAACTGTAGGAATAAAATGCACAATTTAATTTTAATCGGTGGGAGAGCGTTGATTATGTCAAAAACAATTCATGAATTTAATGATATTATTCGGAAGCTTCGAAAAGATTTATTTGGAAAAGGACCGGAAAGAATACATACGGTTTTTGTTGAAAATATGGCTGTCTCAACACTGTATGGAAATTTAACTCCGACAGAAACATTTATTGCAAGCACTTCTGAAGGGTGTGACATGGTTCATTTAGCTCGAACAAAAATGATTCAAGATGTATATGCATCGAATCCGCCGGAAGGGCTAGAAGAATTGGTAGGAGCAAAGCTGGTTAATTTATTTTCAGATATGAAAATAAAAGAAAATATAGCGGTTTCCGTATTTGTTTTTGATAAAAACATTATTTAAAAAAGGAGACATCACATGAATTCGACCGTTAAGAAGCGTACAGTTCTTAGATTTAAAAATGGTGAAATGGAAAGCGTGGAAGATAAAATTGTAACGGAGTTTCCTGTGACTGTGAAAATTAATGAAGAAGAGTTTGTCACGATGGTATGTAGCCCTCAATACATTGAAGATATGGTAATTGGCTATTTAGCATCTGAAGGGGTTATTCGAGAATACAAAGACATTAAAAACATATGGGTTCAAGAAAAAGAAGGGTATGTTCATGTTACAATAGATAAATTAAACCCGTATTTTCAAAACCTTCAAAATAAACGATATATCACGTCTTGCTGCGGGGCGAGCAGACAAGGGTTTGTCTTTATAAATGATGCGCTGACTGCTAAAAAAATGAATGATATATCGGTAGAACTTTCAATTAAGGATTGTTTTCAACTCATGAATAAGCTGCAGCAATCTGCTGCTACGTTTCAAGAAACGGGTGGCGTTCATAACGCTGCCATTTGTGATAAAAATGGTTTCATGCTTAGCAGAATGGACATTGGCAGGCATAATGCTCTAGATAAACTATATGGGTATTGCTTAAAACACCATATTTCAATTAGGGATAAAGTAGTCGTTTTCAGCGGCCGTATTTCTTCAGAAATTTTGTTGAAAGTAGCGAAGATCGGGTGTGAAGTGGTTCTTTCAAAATCCGCTCCGACTGAACTTGCTTTAAATCTAGCAGAAGAATTGAGAATTACAACGGTAGGGTTTATCCGAAGTGATTCGTTGAATATTTATACATGCCCGGAAAGAATTTTAAGAGAAAGTTAATCTGCTGTGGAGAAGCTGACAGCTAGAGAGGAGAGATGAGGCAGATGTCATACACTATAGTTGATACGTTAAAGCGCCCTTTACGAGACTTGCGTTTGTCCGTAACAGATCGCTGTAACTTTCGCTGTCGATATTGTATGCCTGAAGAAATTTTTGGGGCAGACTATCCATTTTTACCTGCCGAAAATATTCTTTCGTTTGATGAATTAGAGAGACTCACGAGATTATTCGTATCGCTAGGAGTAAAAAAAGTGCGTATAACGGGAGGAGAGCCACTGCTAAGAAAAGGCTTGCCAGATCTAATCAATCGTCTGAAGCAAATTGAGGGTATAGATGATATTGCCATAACAACAAATGGCTCACTGTTAAAGAAGCATGCAGAAGCCTTATCAAAAGCGGGATTATCAAGAGTAACCGTCAGCTTAGACTCGCTTGATGAAGTGAGATTTCAAGAGCTGAACGGAAATCGAGGAAGCGTCAAACGAGTGTTAGAAGGAATAGAGGCAGCAGCTCTTGCGGGGATTTCAGTCAAAATAAACATGGTTGTCCAAAAAGGCAAGAACGAGCAGGATATCCTTCCGATGGCCCAATATTTTAAAGGCAAAAAACATACGCTGCGCTTTATTGAATACATGGATGTTGGAAATTCAAACGGATGGAAAATGGATGAGGTTATAACAAAGAAACAAATTCTTGATATAGTTGGACAAGAAATGCCTCTTGAAGAAATTCCGCCTCATTACACGGGAGAAGTAGCTACCAGGTATCGGTATGTTGGGACAGAAGAGGAAATTGGTATCATTTCATCCGTGACAGATTCATTCTGTTCGACTTGTTCACGCGCAAGAGTATCGGCTGAAGGAAAGCTCTATACCTGCTTGTTTGCGTCAAAAGGGTACGACCTCCGGAAACTGATACGATCACAAGCATCTGATCATACTGTTTGTGACACCATTTCTGATATCTGGAATCATCGGAAAGATCGTTACTCAGATGAGCGGGCTAACGGAAGACAGGTCCAAGGCGCTGAGAAAGTGGAAATGTCTCATATTGGTGGATAATTCAAAAAAAGCCTTATAAATGCCAATCACTGCGATGATTTACATTTATAAAAGTAGGATCTTCTGCTGAAAAAGGCACGCGAAGGACGTTTGCCTGATTCAACAATCCTGTGAGCCTTCTTTCACCTTGTGTAACGAGTTGGTCAATAAGAGGAAGCGTTCTACGGTGATAGAGGGCTAGAAGCGGGTGCATGTGATTTGGCTGAACAGGAAGAACAATATCAGCTGAGTTCGCCTGAGTTAGGGTAATCATATTATGAACAAACTCAGCATTAACAAAAGGAATGTCACACGAAAGAATAAAGAACCATTCAGCACGGCAATCAATTGCAGTTAAAGCATGATGAATTGCATACAAAGGTCCTTGATACGGGCATTTTTCAACTGCAAATGAAACATCTTTTCTTTGAAAATAAGGAAGTAAATCTTGGTTGGTAGACACAAGTATAGGTGTGACGTGATTTTCTTTTAATGCATCTATACTATATTCGTAAAATGATTTCTTGTTATAGGTTTCAAACATTTTTGGTTGACCGTAGCGAGAAGATTTTCCTCCTGCTAATACAATGCCGGCAATGGACATTTATTAAATACCTCCATCAAAATATAGTTGTATATTTATGCACATAAGCGTCCGTAAAGCAGCTTAGCTTTATGTGTATAATAGCATGTTTTTAAAGAAATATCTTTGACGAAGGAATAGATAGTGAAGTCATAGATTGAACGAGAAAGGGAGAGAAAAGAGTGACAGAACGTTATTCACGTCAGCAGCTTTTCCAGCCCATTGGAAACAAAGGGCAGCAGCAAATTAGAAGTAAGCATGTTTTAGTTGTAGGCGCAGGGGCTCTAGGCAGCGCTAGTGCAGAAGCTCTCGTGCGTGCTGGAATTGGAAAATTGACTCTTGTAGATCGTGATTATGTAGAATGGAGTAATCTGCAGCGTCAGCAGCTTTATACAGAACAAGATGCGCAAAACAAACTGCCTAAAGCTGTAGCAGCCAAAAATCGTTTGCGTCAAATAAACACAGAAGTGAAAATCGAAGCGCTGGTGATGGATGCTCAGCCTGCTAATTTAGAAAGTATCGTCCAAACAGCTGATTTGATTATCGATGCGACAGACAATTTCGACATTCGCTTTATTTTAAATGATTTGTCACATAAGTATGAAGTTCCTTGGATCTACGGCTCATGTGTAGGGAGTTATGGCACCACTTATACCGTTATCCCAAACGTAACCCCTTGTCTGCACTGCATATTGAAAAAAGTGCCTGTGGGAGGAGCGACGTGTGAGACAGCAGGAATTATCAGTCCAGCCGTTCAAATTGTGGCAGCCTATCAAATAACCGAAGCATTAAAAATTTTAGTGGGAGACGTTGAAGCTTTGCGACACACATTTCTAACTTTTGACGTCTGGAATAATCAGCACGCTGAATTTAAGACGGGTAAAATGAAAAGTTATGAATGTTCTTCTTGCGGATCGGCACGCACATATCCGTACTTAGCGTATGAAAATCAGCTTAAAACAGAAGTTCTTTGCGGCAGAGAGACGGTTCAGATCAGACCCTCGCAGCAGCATTTACACAACTTTGATGAATTGGAAAAGCGTTTAAAAAACCAAGGGAAAGTAGACCGCAACCCATATCTTCTGTCATGTCAGCTTCCAGAGCAGCGCTTTGTTATTTTTCAAGATGGCCGTGTATTTATTCATGGAACGAATGATATTCAATTTGCGAGAAGTTTATATTATCGTTTATTAGGATGAGTAAAGGAGTGAAAAAATGAGAGAAAAGCGAACTCCTATCCCTGTCGGAGAATGCGTTGGGCGAGTGATGCAGTATGTCAAAAGCGGAAAGCAAGAAATCATTGCGCTTGAAGAAGCTCACGGCAGATTTTTAGCAGAAGATTTAATGGCAGATCATGATGTTCCTGCTTTTAATCGTTCTCCATATGATGGTTTTGCTATTCGGTCACAAGATACGAAAAAAGCATCATCACTTCATCCAGTAGAACTGGATGTTCGAGGAGAGATAGGAGCGGGTTCTGTTTTTGAACATACAGTCAACGCGATGCAGGCTGTGCGTATTATGACAGGAGCTCCTATTCCAAAAGGCTGCGATGCGGTGGCAATGCTTGAAGTAACAAAAGAATATACAAAAGACAACCAGCCCGTCGTTCAAATCAAGCGGTCGTTTAACAGCGGAGATAACATTTCGTTTCAAGGAGAAGAAACAAAAAAAGGCACCATGTTAGTTTCAAAAGGAACGTATATCACTCCGGGAGTAGCTGCTCTTCTAGCCACATTTGGTTATAGTAACGTAGCTGTCTTCAAAAAGCCTGTAGTTGGATTACTTGCAACGGGAAGTGAACTAGTGGAAGTACGTGATCCTGTTCAGCGAGGGAAAATTCGTAATAGCAATGCTCATATGCTTCGTGCCCAAATTGAAAAAGCTGGAGGAGAAGTAAACTATTTTGGTATTATGCCCGATGATTTAAGTCAGTGCTACAGCGCGGTAAAATCTGCGCTATCAGAAGTGGACATACTGATTACAACGGGGGGCGTTTCAGTAGGAGATTATGATTATCTACCAGAGGTGTATAAGCAATTACAGGCCGAAGTTCTTTTTAATAAAATAGCGATGAGACCAGGCAGTGTCACAACAGTTGCACGTATGGAAGACAAGCTTTTATTTGGTCTATCGGGAAACCCTACGGCCTGCTACGTTGGTTTTGAACTGCTAGCTCGTCCGGTCATCAGTACATATGCGGGGAAAAGAACCCCTCATCTCCGGAAAGAAAAAGCTTTGTTAGGAAAAGACTTCTTAAAGCCAAATCCTTTTATGCGATTTGTATCTGGCAGGCTTTCATACAGGGAAGGACAGCTGATTGCTTCTCCATTAAGCTTTACAAAATCTAGTGCTGTTTCTTCTTTAGCTCATGCGGATACGTTAATTATATTTCCCGGAGGGACGAGAGGGTACAAAGAAGGAATGCTGGTTGACGTCTTATTGCTAGATGACGTGCAGGGAAGTGAATGGCCTTGGTAGCAAGTTGCACCGTTTTACAAGTAGTTGGATTTCAAAACAGCGGAAAAACGACTTTAGTGGAAAGGCTAATTAAAAAAGCGAAACAATTCGATCTACGTGTAGGTTCTATTAAGCACCATGGACACGGCGGACCTCCAGATAGCAGCAGTGAGCTAAAAGACAGTCATCGCCACCAGCAAGCAGGTGCCGATGTGGCAGGTGTAGAAGGAGGTGGGATCCTTCAGCTTACGGCAAACAGTAAAGACTGGAGCCTAAAAAAGCTGATTGATTTTTATCAATTTTTCTCGCCAGATGTCATTTTTGTTGAAGGATATAAAAAAGAATCCTATCCAAAAGCAGTCTTGATTCGAAGCGAAGAAGATCTTGTTCTGCTTTCCTCTCTAACCAATATCATATGCGTGATTAGTCACATTCCGCTTAAAAACGAAGTGCAGCGAGCATATCCAATGTTTCACTTACAAGAAGACGAGCTTTATCTTAATTTTTTATTGAAAGAAGTGGGGGAAAGAAGATGAACCAGCACTTATTTGAAGTAGTAAATCAGCCAATTGCGGTAGATGAAATAATTAAAAAAGTTTCTAGAAGAGACGCGGGAGCTATTACGACATTTATTGGAACGGTAAGAGAATTTACAAAAGGCAAAAAGACGCTCTCTCTTGAATATCAAGCCTATGTGCCAATGGCAGTGAAAATGCTCAGCCAAATTGGTGACGAAATTCAGGAAAAGTGGCCGGATGCTTTGACAGCTATTACTCATCGAATCGGAAAGCTTGATATAACAGAAGTCGCAGTAGTTATTGCGGTTTCTTCTCCGCATCGCAAAACAGCTTATGAAGCAAATGAGTATGCTATTGAACGTATTAAGCAAATTGTGCCAATTTGGAAAAAGGAATTTTGGGAAGATGGAACAAAATGGATTGGGGATCAGTTAGAAACAAAAGAATATCCTGAAGGAAAGCCATTGAAGGAGATGTAAAAATGATTAACGTCTTATTTTTCGCTGCTATACGTGAAGAGGCTGGAGTGGAACAAGTAACAGTTGATAAGCAAGATATAACAGTGAAGGAATTAAAGGAATATGTACAAAAAACATATAAGCTGTCCTCTCTGAATCAAACGATGACAGCAGTCAACGAAGAGTTTGTAACAGATGAAGAAATCATTGGAACGGGAGATACCGTTGCATTTATTCCACCCGTTAGTGGAGGATAAAAAAAGGTGCTGAATACACAGCACCTTTTTTATTATCTAAATTGAGCTACTTTTTCAATTGGTAAACGTACAGAAGGGTAACCGCTATTTGCTGCTTTGCCGATTGAAAGTAACATAACCGGTGCATAGCGTTCTTTGTCTAAACCGAATGCTTCGGCAATTTGATCTTTTTCATAACCGCCAATAGCATTCGTATCATAACCGTGAGCACGTGCAGCAAGCATTAACTGCATAGATACTAAACCGCCGTCAATTAATACCGTTTCTTTATTTAATTCTTCAGAAGCAGCTGCGTAGTGCGCTTTGATTTTTGGAATTTGCATATCTCTAATTTCTTGTGGCATATAGCCTAGTTCAACAGCTTTATCGTAAATTTCATCTAAATTTTCTTCGCTTTTTAAATCGCCGAATATCGCAATAACAGCTGCCGATGTTTCTACTTGTGATTGATTAAATTTAGCAAGCGGAGCTAGTGTTGCTTTTCCTTCAGGGCTATCAATTACTAGAAAGCGCCAAGGCTGTGCATTAACAGAAGATGGAGCTAGCGTCGCTTCTGTTAAAATTTCTTTCATTTCTTCACGGCTGATTTTGACAGATGGATCGTAATAACGAATAGATCTGCGCCCTGTAATAATATCTTGGAAATCATTGTTTAGTGTTTTTGTTTGTGTCATGATGAACTCTCCTTTATGTTAAAAATGTTATGACCGTTCAATGGCCGAAATGTTTACTTTTAAACGCTCAAGCATTTTGGAAAGCAGCAGCTGTTCTTCTTCGCTGAAATCTTTAAATGCTTCATCAATAAAGCGAGCTTTTTCGTTTCGAAATGCACCGATTTTTTCATGTCCGCTTTTCGTAAGCTTTACAAATGTTACGCGGTTGTCATCAGGATTTTTACGGCGTGATACAACATCTCTTTCTTCTAGCTGCTTTAAATGCCTTGTAATTGCAGCATTATCAATGTTTACTTGCTGTTGAAGCGCCTTTTGACTCATTTCACCTGTTTCATAAAGCTGATGTAAAATATCAAGACGTGATTGGCTAACACCGGTACAATGCTCAAACTTTTGATTAATTTGTTTATTAACTTCTTGCAGAGCATACAGAACATTTGCTTTTTCAGAACATGAATGTGACAAGAAAGTCGCTCCCTTTTTTCTATGATATTTATTGATGGATTAATATTTGATACATCAATGTTTGATACATCAACTAATATAAAATAAATAAAAGTGAAAGTCAAGAAAGTGAACAATCTTTTTTTTATAAATAATAAAAAGAGATTGAGATATAACGAAATCAATGCAATCTAAAGACGAACAAATCGGATAAATGAGCTCGTATGGACCGCTTGTGACACGGTAGTTGATTTCCGTGCAAGACTTCGCTTTGTCCTCCAATCAACTGCCAGAAGGAACGAAACAGATAAAATCTACGTTCATCGTAACCAAAAAAAACGAACCACTGATCAAACGGTTTGATTAGTGGTTCGTTTTTCACTTCAACTATACTATTTTTGTTTCAGCGTCTTTAAGCTGAATGATTTTTTTTACTAATTTGTTCATGCATGTAAGGAGACAGAAACGGAATACGCTTGATAATCACATCGTGAATCCAGAATAATCGCTGGATAAGAGGAGCTGTTTTATCTGAAAGATAGATAACAAAGCAGCTGATAGCTCCCGCAATTACCATGCCTCCAAGTACATCTGCTGGATAGTGGACACCTACGTAAATGCGTGAAAGGCCCGAGATGGCAGCCCATATAAAAATGACGCTTCTCCATTTGTTTTTTCGTAACCACATGATCCAAGCAGCAGAAAAGACTAAAATCGAATGATCACTGACAAAAGATGAATTAGCCGGGTGCGGAATCAGCTTATGAACATGATGAGTCACAAACGGACGCGGGTGGTAATACACCAGGTGAATGACTTCATTGATACAAAGAGAAAGGACAATTGTAAACAACATGTATAAAGCCGTATAACGGTGATAAATTGTTCTTTCTGTTTTTCCGCTAAACCAAAGCAAAAGCAAACAAGCCATTATAAAATAAGGAACGCTATTCGTAATGATAACCATGACAGAATCCATTGCGCTGGATTTACCAGCAAACGAGTTAATCCATTGAAATACTTCGTAATTGAGGTTCATTTGTTTTCTCCTTATGCAGTACTTTTCACTCTTAGTTTAGATTGACACTCTAAAAAAACGATGAATTTCACATTAAAAATCAATTAAAATCCGAAATTCAAGGGCATTTAATGATATAAAAAGGAGAGGAAGAAACTGCTTTTAGAATAGGAGATGAAACAGTTGAAAAAGGTTTTATTTTTACCTCTTCTAAAAATGCCTTCTGGCCATCATCAAGTGGCAGAGGCGTTAATGGATATATTGGAAAGAAGAACAACAAATATTTGTTATAAAAAAATAGATTTATTAAGTTATACAAACGAACTATTAGAAAAAGTGGTTACAGGCACATATTTGAAATGGATTCGTTATGCTCCAGAAACATACAATATGGCATACAAACATCTCTTTTATGAACCGCCTGTTCATTCATTCAAATGGTATCATCACGTATTCGCAAAAAAAATGGAGCACTTAGTTAAAGAAGAAAATCCGGATTTAATTATATGCACACATGGATTTCCTTCTTATTTGCTCAGCCAATTAAAAGCAAAAGGCAAGTGCAATGTTCCTATTATAAATGTCTACACGGATTTCTTTATTAATAATTTATGGGGAAAAGAAGAGATTGACTTTCACTTTCTTCCTAGTGAAGAAGTAAAAAGAGGGCTTCGTGCTCAAAGTGAAATTCCACTTCAAAATATGATGGTCACAGGGATACCGGTACATGAAGAAATAACAAAAACAAGAACTGTTAAGCATCATGGTAACCGAAATATTTTAATTGCCGGAGGCAGCAGCGGTCTAGGCAATATTATGGATTTTTACAATGATTTAAAAGACGCGCGCCATTTTCATTACTTTGTCTTATGCGGCAAAAATCAAAAGTTATATGAAGAAATCAAAGGGTGGGAACTACAACACGTTACACCAATTCCGTACATTTCATCACGCACAGAAATGAATGAACTGTATGAGCGAGTGGATGCTATTGTAACAAAACCAGGTGGTATCACGGTCAGTGAAGCTCTTCGCAAAAATTTACCGATTTTTGTTCATTCTGCTTTACCGGGTCAAGAAGAGGTGAATTTACGCTATTTAACAGAGCGAAACTTAGTTCAAGAACTAAAGGCGGATCAATCGTTAGAAAGTCAGCTGCAGACAGTGCTGCAGGATGCTGATAAAATGAGCACATTGTATAACGCGATTGCTGCTTACCATAAAGAAATCGAAGCACAAACGCCTGAAGAACTTTTAGCAGTAGTCAATTGGATTCTAGGTGAAAAGCAAACGATTGGTCTTCATGCGTAAAACATTCATGTTTACAAACAATAAGGATAAGCTAAAGAACAAGTATGTTGAAAAAGTAGGATTTAGATAAAAAAACAAACATCTTTTGAAAAAGGTGTTGTTTTTTTATCTAAAGAAGCTATTCTTTCACTTAAGACATGTGGTGAGAGGTGCATAATATGAAAGAGAAAATTTTAATTGTGGAAGATGAAGCGCAAATTGCGAAAGTGCTAAAGATTGAATTGGAATTTGAAGATTATGAAGTAGATGTTGAGTACGACGGGAAAGCGGGTTTAGAGACGGCAATATCCGCTCAATATGACCTCATTTTGCTCGACGTGATGCTTCCAAGTCTGAGCGGTATTGAGGTGTTAAGAAGACTTCGGAAAGCGGAAGTGTTTACGCCAGTTATTTTATTAACTGCCCGAAATACGACGTTAGATAAGGTAATGGGGTTAGACCAAGGGGCTAATGATTATGTTACAAAACCGTTTGAAATTGAAGAGCTGTTAGCACGAGTTCGCTCTTGTATTCGCTATCGTTCGCTCGTAGAAGCATCAGGAACGAAAGAAGCTGAAGCAGAGCTCTTAACGATCAGTGATTTGACCATTAATCTTGAAACAAGGGAAGTCCTAAGAAACAATGAATCCATTACGTTGACACCGAAAGAGTATGATTTAGTCGTGTATTTGCTTACGAATAAAAATAAAATTGTCACGAGAGAAGGGATTCTCACAAACGTTTGGGGCTATGAATATGAAGGAGAAACAAACGTAATTGATGTGTATATTCGCCACTTAAGAAAAAAAGTAGATGAAGGTTTTTCTACTTCTCTCATTCATACGGTGCGGGGCGTAGGATATATGATGAAAGAGGAGAAACATGAAGATCACGACGAAGATTAATTTGCTGACAACAGCATGGCTAGTGGTTATTTTATTAATCATGAACATCGTTGTTTTTTTCTCCTTCACTAAATCTACGGTGAATATGGAACAGGACATTTTATTCGAAAAAGCACGCGAGATTATTCAAAAAGGTCAGCAAGATCATTCCGTGGAGCTTTCGCCAGAGTTACTAAAATTTTATTTGACCAACCATTCATTTATCCGAACAGTCTCAGAAAATTCTACGGTCATTAATCAAGTATCAAATGATCCTCATCTGGTGAAAATTAAGCCCGAATTTTCAAAGAAAAAAAAGGTGAAGCTTCGCAAAATTAGAGAAAAACAAATATTGGTTATTCGCATGCCTGTCAAAGTCAATAATCAAGTCGTTGAAACGCTTGAGATTGGTGAGCTCCTGACTGGTTTTGAAACCCGCAAAGATATTTTGCTATCAATTTTGATTTTTTGTTCGCTTGTGTCCATTTTACTGTCGCTTTTAGGAGGAAGATGGTTATCACGCGTCATTATGCATCCTATTAAAAATATGGTCACAACGATGAAAGAGATTGAAGAGAGCGGTGTTCCTAAAAAAGTTCTCATTCAAACGGAGACGAGAGATGAACTGCAGGGTATGACCGTTACGTTTAATCATATGATTGACCGCTTGCGAGAAAATATTGAAAAGCAAAATCAGTTTGTTTCTGATGCTTCTCACGAATTAAAAACCCCTCTAACTGTTATTCGCAGTTATTCTAATTTATTAAGAAGAAGAGGGATTAAAAATGAAGAAATTACGCTGGATGCGATCGACACCATCTATGCGGAAGCAACCAAAATGCAAAAAATGATTGAAACGCTGCTTGATCTGGCAAGTGTGGAAAAAGAACAAACGCTTGATATGAAGCAAACAGATCTTGTTCTTATTTTTGAACAAATCGTTAAGCAGCTGCAGCAGGTATACAAAAGAGAATTAGTTCTTCATTATGATCAAACGCCCATTATGATTCAAGTGGATGAACTGAAAATGAAGCAAGTGCTGATTATTTTGCTTGATAATGCAATTAAATACAGTACGAATAAAATTGAAGTGACCGTGGAAAAAAAGCAGGAAGATGTCATTATCAAAGTGAAAGACTATGGAATTGGTATTCCAAAAGAAGATCTTGCACATATTTTTGAACGTTTCTACCGAGTGGATAAAGCTAGAAGCAGAGCTACGGGAGGAACGGGGCTTGGACTATCGATTGCACAAACTATTGTCCGCCAGCATAAAGGCGAGATTTTTATTAAAAGTGAAGAAGAACAAGGGACGGAAGTTGTGATTCATCTTCCCGTTTCATCTATAAACTAAAAAAGCCGCCATTAGGCGGCTTTTTTATGATCATGATGCTGATTTTTGTTTTCTTACTCTTAATTTTTTTAACTCCGTTTGGAAGAATAGATACAGTGATGCAACTGTAAATACACTAAATCCAATTATCTCAAGGGGTTCTCCACCAGCTTCAAATAGCTTAACCAAACCTTCACCGCATAACTCTCCTCCAATAAAAATAAGGAAAATACCAAGCGCTTTAAAAATAATCCAAAGGTTCAGCTTAATAGCTGTTTTGAACAGAATGTATGTAATAACGACGGCCAGCAAAATGCCACTTATACTGCCGAATACAATAGAAGAGGCGTGTTGATTCACTTGTGTCAGATTAAAAATGATTAGTTCTGTTCCTTCACGAAAGACAGATAAAAAGGCTAAAACGATTAATCCCCACTTGGAAGAGCTTTTGGAAATTTTTGATGTAACTGAAGATGTCACTTCTTTGCTTCGGTGCAACCACAGAATAAAATAAGCAATAAGGCCAGCAGCTAAAAGCATCATGACTCCTTCAAAAATTTCTTCTGACTCTTCTTCTAACTCTTTCGCCTCATTAAAACCAATAAAGCCAAATACTAAGCTGAAAATAAGGCCAGCAGCAGCGCCAATAAAGACGGAATATTTTAAGTCTTTTCGGCCGATTTTTGTAACATGAGCTAAAATAATTCCAATGATAAGCGATGCTTCTAAACCTTCACGAAGCGACAAAGCCAAACTTGACCACATAAAAAGCTCCCCTTACTTTAAATGATAAATAATAATTTCTCTCTAATTTTAATGATAATGATTATCGTTGTCAATGTGATTTTTGGCTCTTTAAAAATTCTTACTTATATAAGATTTCTCCGACTAAAGTATGAAAGTATTTCATTATAAAGTCGTGCGAAACGCAAGGACAAAGCGAATAAAATAAGAGTATCAACAATCAGTGGAGGTTTTAGTATGAGTTATACTCTTTTTATAAAAGCAAATGACAGATCGGCAAGTGAAGCGGTCAGCGTAAAATTATATGATGCGTTTTTAGAAAGCTATCAACAATCGCACCAAGGTGAAGAAATAATGGAGCTAAATTTGTTCAAAGAAGAACTTCCTTATTTAGGTGCTGACATGATAAACGGTCAGTTTAAATTAGCAAGAGGACTAGAAGTGACGGCAGCGGAAAACAAAGCAGCAGAAATTGCTAATCGTTACCTAGAACAATTTGTGAAAGCTGATAAAATTGTCATTGCCTTTCCTCTTTGGAATTTTACTGTGCCGGCCGTGCTTCATACGTACTTTGATTATTTAAATCAAGCAGGCAAAACGTTTAAGTATACGCCAGAAGGTCCTGTGGGATTACTGGGCGATAAAAAGGTGATGTTATTAAACGCGCGTGGCGGAGTATATTCAGAAGGTCCAGCAACTGAGGTCGAAATGGCCGTTAAATATGTTAGCAGCGTACTTCAATTCTTTGGAATCACGGACGTGAACTCCGTTATTATTGAAGGACATAATCAGTTTCCGGATCGTGCTCAAGAAATTATTGAAAGTGGCTTAGAACAAGCAGCACAAGCAGCCAAAATATTTTAAATAACCGTAGTAAAAAAGGACAGGACAAAAGTATTTTAGGTGAAGGTATATCCGAACGATAAATCGTTCGGATTTTTTGATGTTATGGTAAGCGTAGGTTTCGTGCATGTAGTAGCTTTTAGGTGTTGATTGGAGGGCAAGGCGAAGACTCCTGCGGGAAAAGCGGAACAGGTGAGACCCCGCAGGAGCGCAAGTGACGAGGAGGCTCAGCGCCCGCCCGCGGAAAGCGAAGCCTTGCACGGAAATCAACAGCCGTGTCACAAGCGGTCCATACTAGCGCCTTTATCCCATTTGTCCTTATTTAGAGTAAATTGATTTATTATGTGTCCATCTTTTCTTTATATTTTTTATCTGTATATCTTAAAAAATAATAGGTAAAATGAATAAATAAGATAAAATATATTCGCTTTATCTATAGGAGGAGCAGAGATGGATATTCGTCAGCTTAATTATTTTTTAGAAGTCGCTAAATTAAGGAGCTTTACTAAAGCATCTCAAAGTCTCCATATTTCACAGCCGACCTTGAGCAAAATGGTGAAAAACTTAGAAGAAGAATTGGAAGTAGAATTAATTGATCGGTCCGCAAGACAGATTGATTTAACGGATGCCGGGGAAGTTGTGTATGCGCAAGGACAAAAAGTTATGGCATCCATTGATGAGCTATCGACTTATCTATATGATGTGATGAATCTGAAAAAAGGCATGATTAAAATTGGAATTCCTCCATTGATTGGAGTCCTGTTCTTTCCAAAGATTATTAAAGGGTTTCAGCAGCTCTATCCAGATATCACAATTAAACTTATTGAATACGGAGCCAATCGTGTTCAAAAAGCAGTAGAAAAAGGAGAGTTAGACTTAGGTGTAGCGGTGCTTCCAGTAAATGAACATCTTTTTGATATTAATCCTTTTATCTCTGAAAAAATGCTTTTATATGTTCACCATTCTCATCCTTTGGCCTCTAAAACTCATGTGGAAATTAATGAACTAGCCCAAGAGAAATTTATTTTATTTAATGAAGATTTTACGCTTCACGACCGGCTTATTCAGGCGTGTCAACAAGCAGGATTTGAACCTAACGTAGCTTACGAGAGCTCTCAATGGGATTTTATTGGTGAAATGATTGCGGAAAACTTAGGTGTATCTATCTTTCCACAGTCCATTGCAGCAAAAGTGGATTCTGCTGTTGTAAAAGCAATTCCTATTACCAATCCTTCAATTTCATGGGATTTAGGATTGATTTTAAAAAAAGATAAATATATTTCATATGCCTCTAAACAATTCCTTCACTATATGAATGAACAGCATTCTGTTTTATATAGATAAAATGCATATGTTGTATTGAATATATGTATTTTACGAAAGAAAGAATGTGCGTTAAAGTAGATAGTGTAGAAAACATACACGAAAACAAACATTGATTCCGCGCGGTGTCAGTAAAAAATACGGAGGCTGATTTTACATGGCACAAAATAGTTATCAAAAAGGTTTAGATAAATTAATGGAATATACGTTAACGAGTAACGATGATATTTCGACTCATTTAAAAATTACGGAAGACTTAAAAGACCTAGCTCCTGACGTTGGGAAATATATTATTGAATTTGCCTATGGAGACATTTATTCACGACCAGGTTTAACGAATAAGCAGCGAGCTTTAGTTACCATTTCGTCATTGGTTACTCAGGGTACAGAGCCTCAGCTTGAGCTGCATTTAAACACAGGTTTAACAGCTGGACTAGAGCCGAATGAAATTGTGGAGAGCATCATTCAATTAATTCCATATACGGGTTTCCCTCGCGTGTTAAATGCTTTAAGCGTAGCCAAGAAAGTATTCGCTCAGCGTGACGTGGAAGTAGATACAGGCGAAAAAGAGCTAGTAGAAAATAAATAATAAGCAAAAAAAAAGACGCTCTAAAAGAGCGTCTTTTTTTTATGCGAGCTGCTTTTGTTTGGTTTCTTTTCCTAGAAAAACAACCGAACCAACACCGATTAAAATAGCTGCACAAAAGATGGAGAACGTAATCGTTAAAGACGCACCTTGGGTTGACATATACCCAACTAACAGCGGTCCTAAAATTCCTCCAATTCGTCCAAAAGAAGCTGCCATTCCAGCCCCTGTGCCTCGAATAGATGTCGGATATTGCTCAGGTGTATACGCGTATAAAGCTCCCCAAGCGCCTAAGTTGAAGAAAGACAACAGCATACCTGCTGTTAGCAGCAGCCAAAGTGACTCTGCATTTCCGAAGATATATGCGCTGGCAGCCGTACCTAACAGATATGTGACCAATACGAATTTTCGGCCCATGCGTTCAATAAACCAAGCAGCCGTATAATAGCCAGGCAGTTGAGCTAATGTCATAATCAATACATATTCAAAGCTTTTGATTAAGCTAAATCCTTTAATGACCATGACGCTAGGTAGCCATAAAAACATGCCGTAATATGAAAATACAACGCAAAACCACAGAACCCACAGCATAACGGTAGATTGACGATAAGGCTTAGACCACACGCTTCTTACATTGTCCGCAATAGACGGTTTCTTTTCCTTTGTCGCCTCTAAAAATTGAGGAGAATCTGGCAGTTTGATGCGCAAATAAATGGCATAAAATGCTGGTATAGCCGTTAGGATAAGAGCTAGCTGCCACCCGTAAGCTGGGATTACAAAGTAAGAAATAAGCGCTGCCAGTAGCCAGCCGAACGCCCAAAAACTTTCTAACAAGACGACCACTTTACCGCGTTTTTCCGGCGCCACGGTCTCAGACACAAGGGTAGAAGCAACAGGCAGCTCTCCTCCTAAACCCATTCCAATTAAAAATCGAAATACTAAAAAAGCAGCAAGGGTAGTAGTAAGAGCCGAAAGTCCGCTTGCCACTGAAAAAAGAACAAGAGTCACAATAAAAACGGTTTTTCGCCCAATTCGATCAGCCAGCAGCCCGAACACGAGAGCTCCAACGGCCATCCCGATCGAGTTAACGCTGCCTATCCAACTCATTTCAGTAGGGGAAAGTCCCCATTCAGCGTGAAGAGCTGCAATGATAAAAGACAAAATGCCAACATCCATTGCATCGAAGAGCCATCCTAGCCCTGCGATGCCAAGAAGCTGACGTTCTGATAATTGTTTTGTTTTCATGTCTTCCTCCTAGAAGCAAAGAATTTTGCTTTAAGTTTACACCTGTCTTGACATAATGTCACGTCTATTTTAAAGAAAAAATGCAAACGGAAAAGCTCTATACCTTAAGGTATAGAGCTAATTGTATTCTCACATTTTATCGTAAAGCATTTTTCCAGGCCATGTATACGCCATATGACCGCCATCTACCGTAATGCAGTCACCCGTTACATATGAGCTGTCATCGGATGCTAAAAATAATACGGCACCGGCTACTTCTTCTGGTTTGCCTAAACGGCCCATGGGATCGACCCATTCATATGCTTTTCTGAATTTTTTTCCTTCTTCAGCGCCTGATAAATCATCAAGAAGAGGCGTTTCAATTGTTCCAGGAGCAATTGAGTTAACGCGAATACCTTCACGAGCGTAGTCAATTGCCATGGTTCTTGTTAAGTTGGTAATAGCACCTTTCGCCGCGTTATAGCCTGAACGGTCTAAGTCTGCTGCCAGTCCGGATACGGATGAATTATTAATAATCGACCCGCCATTTTCTAACATCAGCGGAATAACATATTTGCTTACAAGAAATGTTCCGCGTAAATCTACCGACATTAAGCGATCCCAAAGTTCTACAGGATATTCGTGAAGCTTGCCGCCTTCTGTGTCTGTCCCCGCATTATTAAAAAGAATATCCACTTTTCCAAATTTCTTTTCAATTTCCGCTGTGAACTCTTTTACTTTTTCTTCTTCAGCTACATCGATATAGTAGGCGTATGCTTCACCGCCAGCGTCTTTAATTTCTTTTGCTACTTTTTTTACCCCGTCCAAATTAATATCGGCACAAATAACAACCGCTCCTTCTTTCGCAAAGCGCTCAGCAGTTGCTTTTCCTATACCAGAGCTTGACCCTGTAATAACAGCAATTTTTGATTCTAAACGTCCCAATTGTATCCCTCCGAAAAAATAAATATATAAGTATGTATGTTCATGTACCCATCTATTATTTTGATAAAACGTCGCTAGTTTATACGTATGTGAATAGAAATAAAAAGACGCAGCAAAACAAATCCATTGTATAATGAACAGCAGTATGTCAGGAAAAATGAGGTGTTTGCATGAAAGCAATCATAAAAAGTTTTATTAATGGACTCTTAACGATTGTCCCTATTATCCTTGTTATTTATATTTTGGTAAGAGTATTTAATTTTTTAGACAGCATTTTAGGAAACGTATTGAAGCCCTATATGAAGCAGGATTATATACCTGGTATTGGAATCTTAGCAACGCTTGTCTTAATTACGTTCTTAGGGTGGTTATCTACCCGTTTTTTCGCTGGGAAAATTATTAACTTAATTGATCGATTGTTAGAAAAAATACCGCTTGTTAAAACGCTATATAGTGTCATTAAAGATACATTTCAATCTTTTCTTGGAGAGAAAAAGTCTTTTTCAAAAGTAGCTTTAGTGCCAATGCCCGGCACGTCAATGAAAGTCATAGGGTTTGTGACCTCTGAAGAAGTAGAAGAGGTGATTCACTCGTTAAAAGACCATGTCGCTGTCTATGTTCCACAAACTTTTCAAGTAGCCGGTTTTACTTTTTTGATTCCAAAAGAAGAAATTGAATGGTTAGATATTAAGCCGGAAGAAGCAATGAAGTTCGTGTTATCTGGGGGAGTATCTAGTTCAAAAGCAGAAAAATAACAGAAGGCTTCAAGCCTTCTGTTATTTTTGTTGGAGTAAAGCTGTTAAAAGATTAAGCGGTGCTTCCAACGGTTTAAGTTCCGTTAAATTTCCAACCATGCCTTTTACAATAGCAGCGGTAGGCTTATCTTTTTTTAGCTCCGTTTGTAAAATGTGAAAGCTGTCTGCGTGTTCATCAGAAATATGATCGCTGGTGTCTAGCAGATGTTTAATTTCCTCAAGAGCTTGTTTTACCTGCTCATTTTTACTTAGAAAAGTCGTTCGTTCCTTTCCGTATATATCTTCACCAAAAGAAGCGGGAATAAGGGGACGAGGTTTTCTAGCTAATAAATCTTCTACTAATACATCAACTCGTTCCATTATGTACTGCGCGACTTCTTTAAAGGTAAGCTCGTATTGATTGAAGATAATAATTTCTAAAAAGGAATGATGAATACCTTCAATCATTTTCGTTAAATCGGAGATATAAGGAGTTACGTCTTCTCCGTATACGCTAACGAGGCTTTTGCGATGAAAGTAAAACGTTTCTCGCTGCATTTTATGAACAAAGGTCTCCACTTCTTTGTTAAATGGAATCGATTTTTCCCGGATTTGCATGATAATAAAATCTCTGTGCTCTGTAATAAATTCATAGAAATAGATGAGCTGATTCATATAGCGGCTGCGGGCATCGTTTACTTCCTCGTCGAGAGCATAAACAGAGCTAAAGAGCTTTTCATAGTAAAAGTTTAGAATTGATAATAAAAGTGCATCCTTAGATTTGAAGTGCAGGTAAAATGCACCTTTTGAAATGTTGCATTCATCTACAATTTCTTGCACAGAGGTAGCATTAAATCCTTTTTTTGCAAAAAGCTTAATCGAAGCTTCAATTATTCTTTTTTCTTTTTCTTTCAAGTATTCTACCTCCTTTATTGAACAATTTGACCATTCATTTCGTTAGATAATAGTATCATACACTAAAAAAGATAAAGGTATATATCAAAGTTAAGAACGGGAGTCAGTTCCTCTAAAAAAGATTTATCGTAAATATGTCTTTATTATGAACATATTAGGAGAGAGACTGCTTAGGGTTGACACTGACCGGTTAGTCATTTATATTTTAAGTTGTTGTGACCAATCAGTCAATTTTGTTAGTATACATATATTTGAAGGAGGATATGCATTGGGGAAGTTTATTAAATTTTCATTGAAAAATAAATTTGCAGTATGGCTGTTAACACTCTTTGTCATTATTGCAGGGCTGTATTCAGGATTTAATATGAAGCTAGAGACCATTCCTGATATATCAACGCCTGTTGTAACAGTCAGTGCAACTTATCCGGGCGCCACTCCGGAACAAGTGGCAGACAAGGTGAGTAAGCCAATTGAACAAAAGCTTCAGGGACTGAGCGGCGTTGACACAGTTAGCTCGTCTTCTTATGAAAATATGGCTACCATTCAAGTTGAATATGGCTTTAGTAAAAATATGGAGAAGGCAGAAGACGAAGTCAGACGAGCTCTTTCAAACGTGGATCTGCCAGATGATGTAGAGGAACCAAATGTTTCAAGACAAAGCATCAGTGATTTTCCGATTATTTCATTAAGTGTTTCAGATGATAAAAAATCATTAGAAGACTTAACGAAGTATGTAAAAAATACCGTTGTTCCACAAGTTGAAAAAGTGCAAGGCATTTCTTCGGTCAGCGTGTCAGGAGAACAAGTTGAAGAAGCAGAACTTGTATTCAAACAAGACAAGCTCAAGCAGCTGGGACTCGATGAAGATACGGTGAAAAAGCTGATCCAAGCATCCGATGCAAAAGTGCCGGCTGGTACGTATACGATGGATGGATCTCAAAAATCTGTTGTGGTAGACGGAAAGATGACAACAGAAAAAGATTTGGAAAACTTAGAGATTCCAGCTGTGCCTAGTCAAGGAGCTGCTCAAGGTCAGCAACAAGGAATGAGCCAGCAGCAAACACAAGGAGCTGTGCAGCAGGCGCCGTCCGCAGCTTCGATTCCAACTGTGAAATTAAAAGAAATTGCGGATGTTAAAGTGACGGGGAAAGCAGAATCCATTTCTCGCACGAACGGAAAACCTTCAATTGCTGTACAAGTTGTCAAAGCGAAGGATGCGAACACAGTAAATGTTGTAAATGATATTAAAGAAAAAATGAATAGCCTAGAAAAGAAAAATAAAGACCTTCACGTTGACAATATTTTTGATCAAGGTAAACCGATTGAAGATTCTGTTCATACGATGCTAAATAAAGCTATTATCGGTGCGGTCTTTGCGGTTATTATTATTCTTTTATTTTTACGTGATATTCGTTCAACGATTATTGCCGTTATTTCAATTCCGCTTTCGCTATTAATCGCCATTTTGGCGCTCAAATCAATGGATATCTCTTTAAATATTATGACGCTTGGAGCGATGACTGTAGCCATCGGAAGGGTTGTAGATGATTCCATTGTCGTTATTGAAAATATTTACCGCCGCATGGCTTATCAGGAAGAAAAGCTTACAGGAAAAGATTTAATTGTCGCGGCGACGAAAGAAATGTTTGTTCCGATTTTTTCTTCTACAGTCGTAACCGTGGCCGTATTCTTACCGTTAGGTCTCGTAGAAGGACCGGTAGGAGAGCTATTCTTACCGTTTGCGTTAACGGTTGTTTTTGCACTGTTAGCATCACTGCTAGTAGCGGTAACACTCGTGCCAATGCTTGCTCATTCGTTATTTAAAACAAATGTAAAAGTCAAAGAAGAAAAGCCAAGCAAACTAGCGCACGGATATAAGCGAATTTTGAACTGGACGCTAAACCATAAGCTTATTTCCTTTGGGTTAGCCGTACTACTGTTAGTAGGAAGTTTATTTTTAGTTCCTTCTATTGGGGTTAGCTTTTTATCATCCGATCAAGAAAAAACGCTGACGCTTACGTATACACCGAAAGCCGGACAGTCTCAAAGCGACGTGGAAAAAGCAGCGAATCGCGCAGAAGCGTACTTGATGAAGCGAGATGGTGTCAAAACGGTTCAGTATTCGTTCGGTGAAGGTAACTCTTTTAATCCGGGAAGCAAAAATAACGTTTTAACATTTGTGCAATATGACGAGGATACACAAAACTTTGATAAAGAGCAGGATAAAGTATTAAAAGCTCTGAATAAACAAGCGAATCAAGGTGAATGGGGCTCCATGAATACGGCGTCTAGCGGCAGCAATAATTCATTAAACGTCCTTATTTACGGAGATAGCTTAGACGAAATCAAACCTTATGCTGATAAAGTTCAGCGCGTTTTAGAAAAGCATAAAGAACTGAAAAATGTCGATTCTACGCTTTCAGATACGTTTGATGAATATACGCTAGTACCGAACCAAAAGAAAGCCGCTGAACTCGGCTTGTCTGCTAGTCAAATCGGAATGCAGATTTCCAACCTTGGACAGCGTGAAGTATTAACAACTATCCAAAAAGACGGAAACGAAATTAACGTATACCTTCCAAAAGAAAAAGAGGATTTCTCTACTTTTGCCGAACTTTCAAGCACAAAAGTGACCTCTCAAACTGGACAGGAAGTTACATTAAATGAAGTTGTCGATATTAAAAAAGGTAAAACGTCGAATACGGTAACTCGCCGTGATAATAAAATTTATGCAGAGGTAAGTGCCGATATTAAGAGTGACGATGTAGGCGGTGTTTCTTCTAACGTCCAAAAAGAAGTGAAGAAAATTGATTTGCCAAGTGATATGGACATTAACTTTGGCGGAGCATCAGAGCAAATTAATGACTCATTTAGTCAATTAGGAATTGCCATGCTCGCAGCCATTGGTATCGTGTACTTCGTACTTGTACTGACATTTGGTGGAGGTTTAGCGCCATTTGCTATCTTATTCTCACTTCCATTTACACTTATTGGTGCGCTAGTGGCGCTTTTAATCTCTGGGGAAACGATTAGTATTTCTTCGATGATTGGAGCTCTTATGCTGATTGGAATTGTGGTAACCAATGCGATTGTTCTGATTGACCGCGTGATTCATAAAGAGCAAGAGGGTCTTTCAACGCGTGAAGCTTTACTAGAAGCTGGAATGACACGTCTTCGCCCGATCTTAATGACAGCTATTGCAACGATTGGTGCACTGCTTCCATTAGCTTTTGGATTTGAAGGTGGAGGCCTTATCTCAAAAGGGCTAGGGGTTACCGTGATTGGAGGACTAACAAGTTCTACGCTGCTTACGCTCATTATCGTTCCAATTGTCTATGAGTTTTTTATGAAGTTTAAGCGCAAAAAAGTAAAAGAGTAGAAGCAAGACAAATTTCCGCTTTTGAGGTGAATAGCGATGAAGTCAATTGATAAACTAATGAAACAGCTGATTCAACAAGGAATTAAAGCAAAGAAAGTGACGATTGATAAATCAAAGCGCCAGCAGTGGATGTCCATGTCATTGCCTAAAACGGCATGGCAGCATTCAAAATAAAAAAGAGCTGACTTAGAGTCAGCTCTTTTTTTATTAACGATCTGTATCTTCAAATGATCCTTCTTGATAGGCGTCGCTTATTTGCTCATGTGTTTCTGCTAGACCTTGTGAGAGTGCATCTTGTCGGTTATAATCTTCTGTTTCGAACTGACGGTCAGCCATTTCATTTGTATCTGGCTGCTTTTTAGGCTGTTTTTTTGAATTCATTTTCACCACTCCTATTTAATAAAGTGAGACCACGGTTAGTGTGCGATGAAAGGAAATACATTATACATGAAAGAAAGAGCTTCGATTCGTCGAAGCTCTTTCTTTCATATTATTATTGTTTTTTATCTAAGAAGATTTTTTCAATATCATCAAGGACGATATTAGCTGCTAACACACCGCCTGCTGTATTCCAAGTAGCATCATCTACTTTATGAACATGATTTTCTTGAGCCACTTTTAGCTTTTTAAAGAGAGGATCGTTTATCCATTCTTTTTCAAGCTTTGTTGCTTCACCGTCTCCCGTTTCATAAGAGAAGTAAAATAGCTGATCGCCGTCCATTGCCGGAATGCGTTCTTTTGTTGCATTCATTTCAGCAAAATCATCCTTGTCTTGAGACTCAGGGCGAGCAAATCCAAGCTGATCTAAAATAACACCTGAGAATGAATCTTTATGATAGATACGAACGTCTCCAGCTGTAAAGCGTACAACTGAGATTTTTTGTTTTAACTGATCTCCAAGGCGTTTCTTTAAATCTGCTACGCGATTGTCATAGTCAGCTAATACTTCTTTACCTTTTTCTTCTTTGTTTACAGCTTTTGCATATAGCTTAAAGTTTGATTTCCAATCTCCGCGCAGCTCCTCAGAGAATACAGTCGGAGCAATTTGACTAAGCTGATCGTATACTTTTTCTTGTCGCATTTTATTTCCGATAATCAAGTCAGGCTTTAAAGCAGCGATTGCTTCTAAGCTTGGCTCGCTTTCTGTACCCACACTTTTAACGCCTTTCATCTGACCTTTAATATGGTCATACCACGGATTTCCTAACCATGATTGAACAGCGCCCACAGGCTTTACACCCATTGCAAGAAGAGCTTCAGTACCTTCGTTCGTTAAAACAACCACTCGTTTAGGCGTTCCTTTAATATCGGTTTTATCCATTGCGTGTTTTACTGTGTAAGTTTCGCCAGAACCCTCAGTTTTTTCTTTTTTATCGCTGTCAGCGCCGTTTGAATTACCGCAGGCTGCCAGCACAAGCAGTGTCATAATGGTAAGAATGGACAACAAATATGACAACTTGCCTTTAGAATATGTATTCACATCTTTTCCCCCTCGTAAGTGATAATGATTTTCATTAACAATTAAGATAATATTCTAACTTTTAAGCGGTGTCAATTAAAAATTGAAAATGATTCTCAAAATCATTGACACTTTTTTCAATGTTTCCTAAACTAAAGGTTAGATATATATAGGAATCATCTTAGAGGAGAGCAATGAAAATGATGCTACGCAGTGTTCAAATGAAAGTAATGGGGCTCATCATTGGAATCATGCTGCTTTTAATCTGTATTGGATTAAGTATCGTACTCGGATACACAGATACAAGTATCAAAACAGCATTTGAAGCTTTTCAAGCGTTTAACGGTTCGAATGAGCACATAGTTATTCAAAATATTCGATTGCCGCGCGCTATAATCGGTGCTGTGGTAGGTATTTGTTTAGGAATTGCAGGAGCAATGATGCAGGCGTTAACGAAAAACCCACTTGCTTCACCGGATATTATCGGTGTGAACGCTGGGGCCAGCTTTTTTATTGTTGTTGCAGTGATGATTTTTTCGGTCAATTCACTTCAAGCTTTTACATGGATTGCATTTGTAGGAGCGGCACTAACCGTAGTGGTTGTCTATTTTCTTGGGTCCATTGGAAAAGAAGGGCTAACGCCTATCAAACTGACGCTCGCAGGAGCGGCTATTGCAGCCTTTTTCTCTTCTTTAACACAAGGACTGCTAGCTGTGGATGAATCTTCGCTTGATCAAGTCCTCTTTTGGCTGGCAGGGTCTGTGCAAGGACGCAAGGTTGAAATGTTGTATGGCATACTGCCTTATGTAGTGCCAGCAATTATTGTTACTTTTTTTATCGCTTCAAAAATTAATATTTTAACGATTGGTGAAGACGTAGCCAAAGGATTAGGTCAAAGAACAGCTCTTGTCAAAATTATAAGCGGCATCATTATTGCGATTTTAGCGGGGGGAGCCGTTGCAGTAGCCGGTCCCATTAGCTTTGTAGGAATCATTGTTCCTCACGTTGTAAGAGCAATCGTAGGACAAGATTATCGCTGGGTATTTCCTTATAGTGCGGTTGTCGGCGGGATTTTAATTTTATTAGCTGATGTTGGCGCAAGGTACGTCATTATGCCTCAAGAAATCCCTGTTGGAGTCATGACTGCTGTTATTGGTACACCTTTCTTTATCTATATGGCAAGGAAAGGGGCGAAGACGTCATGAAAACATACTTATCTCTTCGCTTAAAGAGAATTTCATTTTTAGTTAATATAAAAGCTGCTCTAATCATTACCGGATTTTCAGCTGTCCTTGTTGCACTCTTTTTGTTAAGTGCAGGTACGGGTGACTTATTTATTAATCCATTTCGTGTAATTAAAATTTTAGCGGGTCATGGGTTGGAGTTTGAACGATTAGTTGTTACATCTTTTAGACTGCCGCGTATTATTGTTGCCATTTGTGCTGGTATTTGTCTAGCTATTGCGGGCGCTATCTTGCAGGGGCTTGTGAGAAATCCGCTTGCTTCACCAGACTTAATTGGATTAACAGGAGGAGCGTCAGTTGGTGTAGTGTTATTTTTGACACTATTTAGTGATAAAAGCAACTCGTTAACCGTAAGTATTAATTGGATGCCTGTTAGCGCATTTTTAGGTGCCGTGGCAGTGGCGCTTTTACTTTATGTGTTTGCCTGGAAAAATGGTGTCTCTCCTATTACACTAGTATTAATAGGAATTGGATTAACAGCGTTAACGAAAGCTATGACCACGCTGTTTATGATTATGGGTCCTATCTACCGCGCTAGCCAGGCAAATATTTGGATTACCGGAACGGTGTATGGTTCAAATTGGGCCAGTGTTTCCGTACTAGTTCCAGTTACTGCAGGGCTGGTTATAATTACGATTTTAATGATTCGAAATTTAAATGTTCAAGAATTAGGTGAAGAAATTGCGACTAACGTTGGAAGTCGCGTTCAAAAAAATCGATTGGCACTATTGCTGATGAGCACAGCTTTAACCGGGAGCGCCGTTGCATTTGCCGGTGGAATTAGCTTTGTAGGGTTACTTGCTCCACATATTGCCCGAAAGCTTGTAGGTTCGTCATTCGGCGCTTTAATACCGCTATCGGCACTAATCGGAGCGATTTTAATCACAGCAGCAGATTTAATTGGCCGAACATTCTTCTTGCCAATCGAAGTGCCAGCAGGTGTATTTACAGCTGCAATTGGCGCACCATACTTCATTTATTTACTATACAAACAAAGAAACGTATAGCATTCTTTGTAGAAGGAGCGATTCGCATGCATTCGTTAGAAACAAAGTCGCTAACATTATCATATGGAGAAGCGATGATTATAGATGAGCTTGACGTTACCATCCCAAAGGGTGAGATTACGGTTTTTATCGGCAGTAATGGATGCGGAAAATCTACGCTGCTGCGTTCACTGGCAAGGTTATTGAAGCCACATGCAGGCTCTATTTTACTAGAAGGTTCTAAAATTTCTTCTCTTCCTACCAAGGAAATTGCAAAGCAGCTAGCAATCCTTCCTCAAGGTCCTGTTGCACCTGAAGGTCTGACTGTGCTGCAGCTTGTTAAACAAGGGCGCTATCCGTATCAAAATTGGTTCCGCCAGTGGTCTCAAGAGGATGAAGAAAAAGTGCAAAATGCACTGGAAGCAACAGGCTTAGCAGACTTGGCAGATCGTCAAGTTGATTCGCTTTCTGGGGGACAGCGTCAGCGCGCATGGATTGCCATGACACTAGCGCAAGATACAGATATTATTTTACTTGATGAACCGACAACATATTTAGATATGACGCATCAAATTGAGATCTTGGACTTGTTGTTTGAACTGAATGAAAAAGAAAATCGTACCATCGTAATGGTGCTGCATGATTTAAACTTAGCTTGCCGCTATGCTCATCATATTGTGGCGCTTCAAGATAAAAAAATCTATGCACAGGGAAGACCAGAAGAAGTCATTAACTGCGATTTAGTACAGCGAGTCTTTAATATGAACTGTGAAGTGACGGTTGATCCGTTATTTGGAACGCCTCTTTGTATTCCTCATGGGCGCGGACGATGTATTGTGAATAAGCTGCGAGTTGAAACGCAGCATGCTCAGTAGGAATGAGCAAAGCGAGTTAGCAGAAAAATTCCGCTGTACGTTTAAAGATAACTCGCTGTACAGGTTTTCTCCTGCCAGCTGCATGGATGAAAGTAAGGTGAAGGTGCAGCTATTATGGATTCAAGAGACGATGGAGGCCGCTAGTTTGAGAGCAGCTGCTTCAATGTTAGCAAAGCGGTATAGTTTTGTTGTGGTTGCGGCTTTGTATTCATTTATTGTGTTTCAAAAAAAGATAAATGCATCGACTAAAAATGTATCTTTGCATACCGAACAAGTTGAAACGATGTGGCTTCCAAAAGTGTTTATCTCAGAAATTGAGACGACAGAAGTAACAGAGGATAATCGCGAAATTCTTCTTGATGAACTTCTTGATGAATTGTTTGCTTATCAAATTGAGCCGATGTGGTCAGTACTGCGTAAAGTGACAAAAATCTCAAAGCTGACGCTGTGGGAAAACGTAGCTGTTTATATTCACTGGCTTTATGATTTGCTTTTAGCAAACGAAGAAATAGACAATGTGAAAGTGCAAAAGAATTTACGATACGTGTTAGAAGAAGCTGAGGGACGTCACTTTGGTTCATATCATAACAATCCGCTTGCTCGGTACAGTTCACCTCCTCAATATATAGAGAAACAAAAGCAGGAGATAAGAGTACGAAAAACGTGCTGTTTGTCCTACCAAACAGGAGATAAAGAGACTTATTGTCGAACGTGTCCGGTTATTTGTAAACCAAAGAAAGGAGTGACTGCGCATGAGTAAAACCTTTCAAGAGCAATTCGACGGTTTGATTGAAAAGTATACGGAACTAATGGTTGGAGAAAGTGATGAACAGCTGCAGGAAAAAGTGAAAATGTGGGCACTTTACAACCATATCTCAAAATCTATGCCGCCTTTAACAAAGCATTGGAATCAATTATATCCAGACGCAAAAGCGGAAATGATTGAAATTGTGAAGGAAATAAAAGAGCTGAATGAAGCGCATCGAGCGTCACAGCGAAAACCAGAATAAAAACATTCATCACGAAGCTGATGAATGTTTTTTTATCAAAAAAGCTCCAGGTAGCTTTTTGATCTAGTGTGCATATGTTAATGAAGGGTGCCTATCTATCTGGTTGATAAAATGGTAAAATTAATGATAATTAGATAAAATTTGTGAGGTGCATGACAAGTGAAGGCGGGGGGTTGCTTTGGAACAAACGATAAGAAACTTTTTTTTATTGTTATCAAAAAGCAAAAAGTTAACAAAGCTGGCTAAGCGCTATGGTTTACGTTTTGGGGCAGCAAGGTTTGTTGCAGGGGAAACCATCGATGAAGCTGTTAGTGTGATAAAAAAGCTAAATGAACAGGGATTAAAAGTAACGATTGATTATCTCGGAGAGTTTGTGGAAAGTGAAGCTGAAGTCAATAATGCTGTGGCTCAATGCATAAAGGCCATCCATCTTATACACAAAGAAAGGTTAGATTCAGAAATTTCTTTGAAATTAACGTCTATGGGACTTGATATTTCTGAAGATCTGGCGCTTCATCATATGCGTCATATTCTAAATGAAGCGGAAAAATATAGCGTGTTCGTGACGATTGATATGGAAGATTATAAGCGATGCAGCAAGACGATTAAGCTGTTTAAACAATTAAAAAGTGAGTATGACCACGTAGGGACGGTACTTCAGGCATACTTATATCGAACAGAAAGTGACGTTCGCGAATTAGATGCTTATGCTCCTAAATTAAGGTTAGTAAAAGGAGCGTACAAAGAAGCGGCAGACGTGGCTTTTCCTGATAAAGAAGACGTAGACGAAAACTTCAAAAACATAATTGGACTTCATTTATTAAACGGTCACTACACAGCAGTTGCTACTCATGATGAACGAATCATTCAGTATACAAAAGAGTTTGTTAAAAAGCATGGAATTTCAATGAATCAGTTTGAATTCCAGATGCTATACGGTATTCGACCAGAAAGGCAGGTTCAGCTCGTAGCAGAACAATATCAAATGAGAGTGTACGTTCCTTATGGAACGGACTGGTATGGGTACTTTATGAGGCGCCTTGCAGAAAGACCTGCAAATGTCGCATTTGTCTTAAAAGGAATCGTAAAAAAATAACCATGAAATGGTCGTGATGACAGAATAAGAAATAGTCAAAAATCGAACATGATTCGATTACTCATGTTCGATTTTGAGGTTAATGTCCTTGTGTATTATGCTTTGTGTACTGCTGGTTTTGAGATGTCTTTTTGCCGCGTCCGTGCGGTTCATTAACCGGTCCAGCATTTCCTTTAACGCTTGCTGCGCTTACGCCTGCTGAAGATGGATCTTTCTTTAATTTACTCACAAAATCACCTCCTGTGTATTAAGATAACCAAACACATTAAAAATAGTTAGAGATAATATTGTGAATATATTGCGAAAATTTTAAAAATGCTTTATAGTAAAAACAGAGATTAACAGTGACTCTCTTTTTTTACACATAAAATGAATGACCATTCATTCAATATATCAAAGGGGATGTGGGGATAATTATGAACATAAAAAAAGCCGCCGTTTTAGGTTCAGGAGTTATGGGCTCTGGAATTGCAGCTCATTTAGCGAATGTAGGAATTCCAACGCTTTTGCTAGATGTGGTTCCAGCTTCATTAACACCAGACGAGGAAAAAAAACAGCTAACGCTTGAAGATAGGCAAGTCAGAAATCGGTTGAGCACAACTGCTTTAGCTAAATTAACGAAGCAAAAACCGGCACCTTTAACGTCGAAGTCGTCACTATCGTTAATTACGCCGGGAAACCTTGAAGATCATTTACAGCAGTTAAGCGACTGCGATTGGATCATTGAAGTAGTAGTGGAACGCCTTGATATTAAACAGCAGTTGTTTGAAAAAATTGACGGCGTACGAAAAAAAGGAAGTATTGTAAGTTCAAATACTTCAGGAATATCGATCCACGAAATGGCTAAAGGACGCTCAGAAGATTTTAAAGCGCATTTCTTAGGAACGCACTTTTTTAATCCACCTCGTTATTTAAAGTTATTAGAAATTATTCCAACTCATGACACAAAATCAGAAATTGTTGAATATATGAAAACGTTTGGTGAAGATGTATTGGGTAAAGGAGTAGTTATTGCAAAAGATACGCCTAACTTTATCGCCAACCGTATCGGTACGTACGGTTTACTTGTGACCGTTCAAGAAATGTTAAAAGGTAATTACAGCGTGGGAGAAGTTGACTCTGTGACGGGTCCCTTAATTGGAAGACCAAAAAGCGCAACGTTTCGAACGTTAGACGTAGTGGGACTAGACACATTTATTCATGTGGCAAACAATGTGTTTGACAAAGTGGAAGGCAAAGAAAAAGAGGTATTCGACGTGCCTTTATTTATGAAACAAATGCAGGAAAATGGCTGGCTGGGAAGCAAGTCGGGGCAAGGCTTCTTTTTAAAGAAAGGCAAGGAAATTTTAGAACTTGATCCTAATACACTTCAATACGTCGAAAGAAAGAAGTTAAAAACAGCTTCTACCGAATTAAGTAAGCAGGCAAAAGGGCTGCAAAACAAAATGAAAGCGCTTATATATTCTGATGATCGTGCTGGACAGCTTCTTTGGAACATTATCAGCCCCGTTCTTGTGTATGCAGCACAGTTGAAAAATGAAATCGCCGACGATATCGTCGCCATTGATCAAGCTATGAAGTGGGGATTTGGCTGGAAAATGGGTCCTTTTGAGACGTGGGATGCAATTGGTTTAGAAAAATCAATTGAGAAGATGGAGCAGTCTGGCTTAGCCATCCCGCAGTGGGTAAAACAAATGCAGGAAAATGGATTTACAAGCTTTTATAAAGAAATGGAAGGTCAAACGCTTTACTACGAAGAGGATGAGTATAAAGCAGTAAAAGAAAATAAAAAGGTGATCCACCTGTCATCTTTACGCTCTCAAAATAATGTCATTTTAGAAAACAGCGGAGCGAGCTTAATTGATTTAGGAGATGATGTGGCATGCCTGCAGTTTACTTCTCCTAACAATGCGATTGGGCTAGATATTATCAGCTTATTGAATCAGTCTCTTGAAGAAGTGAACAAGAATTATAAGGGGCTGGTCATAGGAAACCAAGGAAAAAATTTCTGCGTTGGCGCTAACTTAGCTATGATTTTGATGGAAGCACAAGATGACAATTATTTTGAAGTTGAGCTTGTCATTAAACAATTTCAACAGGCAATGATGAAGGTGAAATATAACGAAAAGCCGGTTGTTGCAGCTCCATTTGCGATGACTCTTGGAGGCGGAGCAGAAATTTGCTTACCGTCAGCTAAAATCCAAGCTTCTGCTGAAACTTACATGGGTCTTGTAGAAGTAGGAGTCGGACTCATTCCTGGTGGAGGAGGTAATAAGGAGCTTTATATCAAACAGCTAAATGGTTTACCGAACGGGGTAACGCTCGATCTTCAGCAAATTGCCAATAAAACATTTGAAACAATTGCTACTGCAAAAGTATCTGCCTCTGCTGCAGAAGCTAGACAGCTAAACTTTTTAAACCGCCATGATGGCATCAGCGTAAACGGAGATCACTTGCTGAATGATGCGAAGAACTCAGTCCTTGCTTTACATGACACGGGCTATAAACCGCCTGTAAGAACTAAGATCCCTGTGGTTGGAGAAACAGGATATGCAACGTTGCTGCTAGGAGCTCAATCCATGAAGTATTCAGGATATATATCAGAACATGATTATAAAATTGCTAGTAAGTTAGCATTTGTGTTAGCCGGAGGACGTGTAGCGTTTGGTTCGGAAGTTGATGAAGAGTATTTGCTGGACTTAGAGAGAGAAGCATTTTTAAGCCTTGTTGGAGAAGCGAAGTCTCAAGAACGTATGCAGCACATGTTAGTTAAAGGAAAACCACTGCGTAATTAAGGGGGAGAAAAAATGAGAGAAGCAGTTATTGTAGCAGGTGCTAGGACACCGGTTGGAAAAGCAAAAAAAGGTTCACTGGCAAGTGTTAGACCTGATGATTTGGGAGCCATTGCGGTTAAAGAAACTCTTCGCCGAGCAGGCGGATACGAAGGACCAATTGATGATTTAATTATTGGTTGTGCGATGCCTGAAGCGGAACAAGGTTTGAATATGGCTCGAAATATTGGCGCTCTTGCGGGTTTGCCTTATACGGTGCCAGCAATAACGATTAATCGTTATTGTTCATCAGGTTTGCAAAGTATTGCCTACGGTGCAGAACGAATTATGCTAGGGCAAGCCAAAGCAGTGTTAGCTGGAGGAGCAGAATCAATGAGTTTTGTTCCGATGTTTGGAAACGTAGCGCGTCCGAATGTTCAACTGGTTGAAAATGCGCCGGAATATTATATGGGCATGGGACATACAGCAGAACAAGTAGCGATGAAATACGGCATTTCACGTGAAGACCAGGATGCGTTTGCTGTACGCAGCCATCAAAAAGCAGCAAAAGCACTTCAAGAAGGGAAGTTTAACGACGAAATTGTTCCGGTGGAAGTGACGCTTCGAAAAGTGGATGAAAACAATAAGCTCCGTGAACAAAAGCTGATGTTCTCTCAAGATGAAGGAGTTCGTCCTGGCACAACTGCGGATGTATTAGGGAAACTTCGTCCAGCTTTTTCGATTAAAGGATCCGTAACAGCTGGAAACTCTTCGCAGACAAGTGACGGAGCTGCATCCGTTTTTCTAATGGATAAAGAACAAGCTGAAGCAGAAGGGTTAAAGCCTTTGCTTAAGTTTCGTTCATTTGCAGTTGGAGGTGTTCCGCCTGAAGTAATGGGGATTGGCCCGGTAGCTGCCATACCTAAAGCTCTTAAACTAGCTGGGCTGGAGCTTTCTGATATTGGACTGTTTGAATTAAATGAAGCATTTGCTTCTCAAGCACTTGGCGTTATTCGTGAATTAAATATTAATGAAGATAAAGTAAATGTAAACGGAGGCGCTATTGCCTTAGGTCATCCATTAGGCTGTACCGGAGCTAAGCTGACTCTTAGCTTAATGCACGAAATGCAGCGTCAAAATGAGCAGTTTGGTATTGTCACCATGTGTATTGGCGGAGGAATGGGAGCTGCTGGTGTATTTGAATTGTTAGCATAATCATTTCAAAGGGGGATATGAACATGTCAAATAAAACAAAACAAATGATTAAAGGTGGGAGTTTTTTAATTGAAGAAGGCGATGCAAGCCGCGTCTACACGCCGGAGGATTATACATCTGAACAAAAGATGATTGCCAAGACGACAGATGAATTTGTAGAAAATGAAGTCCTTCCACAAGTGGAATATTTAGAAAAGCATGAGTTTGACCGCTCTGTAAAGTTATTAAAACAAGCTGGTGAATTAGGGTTACTTGGTGCAGATGTACCGGAAGAATACGGTGGACTCGGTTTAGATAAGATTACCTCGGCTTTAATTGCTGAAAAAATGTCTCGAGCAGGCGGATTTTCCATCACTCATGGTGCTCACGTAGGAATTGGGTCATTGCCAATCGTCTTATTTGGAACAGAAGAGCAAAAGCAAGCATATTTACCTGCTTTAGCAGTTGGGGAAAAAATAGCAGCATATGCGTTAACAGAACCTGGTTCTGGTTCCGATGCCCTGGGTGCTCGAACAACAGCTCGCCTTAACGCAGAAGGTACACACTATGTGTTAAATGGAGAAAAACAGTGGATTACGAATGCCGGATTTGCTGATGTGTTCGTGGTGTATGCGAAAATCGACGGCGATAAATTTTCTGCTTTTATCGTTGAACGAGAATTCCCAGGCGTTTCGGTTGGACCGGAAGAGAAGAAGATGGGAATCAAGAGTTCATCGACAAGAACGTTGATTCTTGAAGATGCGCTTGTTCCAAAAGAAAACGTGTTGGGTGAAATTGGAAAAGGTCATGTGATTGCGTTTAACATTTTAAATATTGGGCGCTATAAGCTTGGAGTTGGAGCAGTTGGAGCAGGTAAACGTGCGTTAGAAATTACGTCTCAATATGTTAACCAGCGTCAGCAGTTTAAAACGCCCATTGCTAAATTTTCATTAACCCAAGAAAAGTTAGCAACAATGGCTTCTAAATTGTACGCAACTGAAAGCTCCGTCTATCGTACGGTAGGACTTTTTGAAGACCATATGGGCCAGCTTTCAGAAGAACAGCAAAAAGACGGAAAACAAATTGCCGCTTCCATTGCTGAATATGCTATTGAATGCTCATTAAACAAAGTGTTTGCCACGGAATCTCTTGACTACATCGTAGATGAAGGGGTGCAGCTTCACGGAGGCTATGGTTTTATGAGTGAGTATGAAATCGAGCGCTTGTATCGCGATTCCCGCATTAACCGTATTTTTGAAGGGACAAATGAAATTAATCGTCTCTTAGTACCAGGCACGTATTTACGCAAAGCGCTAAAAGGAGAGCTTCCGCTGCTTCAAAAAGCACAAACGCTTCAAGAAGAATTGATGATGCTTATGCCGCAGGAAGTAGGCAATGAGCCGTTAGATCAAGAAAAAATGCTTGTGCAAAATGGAAAGAAAATTGCGCTCTTGCTTTTAGGTCTAGCTGCACAGAAGTATGGTAAAGAATTAGAGAAAGAACAAGAAATTCTCGTTAATATTTCTGATATGATTAGTAACGTATATGCAATGGAATCCACTGTTTTACGTACTGAAAAAGCGATTTCCAAAACAGGTGCAGATCAAAACAGCTTGAAAGTAAAATATACGCAAGTATTTTGCCAAGAAGCATTTAATCGAATTGAAGCAGATGCAAAAGAAACGTTAATTGGCGTTGAACAAGGTGATACGCTTAGAGTCATGCTTTCGTCTCTTCGCAAGTTAACGCGCTATACACCAATCAATGTGATTAGCGTAAAGCGCGAGATTGCAAAAACACTTCTAGAAGTAGAGAAGTTCACAGTTTAAGGGAAAAAGGAGCTCGCTTCGCGAGCTTCTTTTTGTTTAAGAAGCCTCTATCTAGGTAAATGATAAAGGATGTGTTAAAATACGAAAAAAGCTTAAAATAAAGGGTGGTTGACGAAATGTCATTATTTTTTTATTCATATCCAAAGTGTGGTACGTGCCGAAAAGCAAAGAAGTGGCTGGATGATAACGGAGTAGCGTATGAAGAAATTCATATTGTAGAAAACCCGCCAACAAAAGAGCAACTGCAGTCTTATTATCAGAACAGCGGCTTAGAATTAAAAAAATTCTTTAATACAAGCGGTAAAAAGTATCGCGAATTAGGGCTTAAAGATAAAGTAAGCAGTGCGAGTGAAGAAGAACTGCTGTCTATTCTTGCGTCAGATGGCATGTTAATTAAGCGTCCGCTGCTAACAGATGGACAAAAAGTAACGCTTGGCTTCAAAGAAGAGCAGTTTGAGGACGTGTGGAAGTAAGTTTTCAAATAGAAAATTTTTACCTTTTACGTTACACTGTTAATAGGAAGTTATTTTAGGTTGTAGAAAGTGTTCTCCACATTGAAGGCGCTTTTTATATAAACAAATTACGATACATATTTTGGAGGGATTAAGATGAGTACACCAAAAGATTTGCGTTATTCTGAAGAGCATGAATGGGTAAAAACAGAAGGAGACGTTGTCCGCGTAGGTATTACACATTTCGCTCAAGCTGAGCTTGGAGACATCGTATTCGTTGAACTGCCAGAAGTAGGAGCAACAGTAGAAGCTGACGAGCCGTTTGGTAGCGTTGAATCAGTAAAAACAGTTTCTGAGCTTTACGCACCAATTAGCGGTGAAGTTGTAGCAGTAAACGACAACTTAGGCGATAGTCCTGAACTTGTTAATGAATCTCCATACGAAGAAGCATGGATGATTACAATCAAACCATCTGATGCTTCTCAAGTAGACAAGCTGATGACAGCAGAGCAATACGAAGAAATGACAAACGAAGGATAATATTCCTCCATAAATTGTCTTTATGAAAAGTTTTTGACTGGACACTCTATTAGTAAACAAGCTAAAGGAGTGTCTTTTTATGTTTGAAAAACAAAAAATGGACGTTACAGATCGCGTTACAGCTAAATTTCATGACGGCGGTATGAAATTATACGTTGATAAGCAGCCAATTGGTGAAGTTAGCTACGGAACAAGCGGCAATGAATACCGCTTTGAAGAAGGATATTCGCAAGAAAATAATAAGTTCTATCAATACGCGGACGTACAAAAACAAGGTGAAACGCAAAAATATACAGACTGCGATGAAGAAGCAGGATGGTGCTAAACAGTGGCAACTGCCGCTGTTTTTCTTGTTTTATAGAGATAATATGGCCTAAACTGCCTTTTAAAAGAGTTCTTTCTTGCAAATTTCTTTTAAAAAACAGGTGAACTGTGATACATTAACGAATATTGTATAGCATAAAGAAATGATGTTACTATACAACTGACGATTATGGGTGATGAAAATGGGGCTAATTGAAATTGAAAAAGTAATTATTGTCGAAGGAAAGTCAGATAAAAAGCGTATTCAAGATATCATTCGAGAACCAATTGAAATTATTTGTACAAACGGTACGATTAGTTTATCAAAGCTGGATGAAATTATTGACTGTACTTTTAACAAAGAGGTATACATACTCGTTGACTCTGATGATTCAGGGAATAAGCTGAGAAAACAATTTAAACGAGAGCTTCCGGAAGCAGAGCATCTATATATTGATAAAATGTACCGAGAAGTTGCTGCCGCCCCTAGACATCACATAGCAACAGTATTGCTGAGTGCCAATATCGATGTTAATGCAGAATTTTTAACATAAAAGGAATGAGCAACATGCAAGAATGGAGCGAAAAACAGCTGGATGATCAGTTAAAAGAAGGAGAAAGAGCCTTTATCTTTTTCCATACGCCTTTTTGCGGGACATGTCAGCTGGCAAAAAAAATGTTAACCGTGGCAGAAGCGATGCTGCCGGATGTAACCATCGGAATGAGCAATTTAAATTATATGCCTTCAAAAGCAGAATTATTTTCTATTGAAAGCGTACCTTGTTTGATTGAAGTGGAAAATGGTGAAATGGTAAAAAAACTCTACGCGTTTCATTCCATCGAGCACGTACTCGAGGAGCTTCGATAATCAAACGTTTGTTTAAAATGAAGAAGTTGAAAGAGAGCGAACCGTTGGGGCTGTTGAAATCTTGGGATATTATCCCAAGAACAAAATCTGTTGACAGCCTATCTGACACATGCTAAAATCACACTCATGAATGTTCATAAATGAATGAATATTTCCTAAAAACAAAATAATTGTTGCGAACTCTTATCAAGAGAGGTGGAGGGACTGAGCCCTGTGAAACCCGGCAACCGTCAGACTAACTGAAATGGTGCCAATTCCTGCAAAGCTATGCGCTTTGAAAGATGAGAGAAAGGATTAAATATCGAGCCTTTCTGTCATGCGCAGAGAGGCTTTTTTAATGGGGAAAATTGTTTTACGGCTTTTTCATCCTATAGGGCAACCTAACATAATTAAGTTTTTATTAAAGAAGGTGAAGAAATATGATTACATTAACAGACGTTACAAAAATTTATCAGGCCAAAAGCGGTCAAGTAACAGCTGTTGATAATGTGAATCTAACCGTTAACCAAGGAGAAATTTACGGAATTATTGGTTATAGCGGAGCGGGGAAAAGTTCTTTGATTCGCTTGCTAAACGGATTAGAAACACCAACAACAGGAACGGTCGAAGTAGCAGGTAATGATATTGGAAAAATTAAAGGCGGAAAACTCAGAAAAGCTAGACAAGAAATTAGTATGGTATTTCAGCACTTTAATATCTTGTGGTCGCGTACGGTACGAGAAAATATTGCCTTTCCGTTAGAAATAGCAGGGATTTCAAAAGAAAAAAGAATGAAACGAGTAGACGAACTTATCAAGCTAGTCGGGCTTGAAGGGCGTGAAGATGCTTATCCATCACAGCTTAGTGGCGGACAAAAGCAGCGTGTTGGGATTGCTCGAGCGCTAGCGAACAATCCAAAAGTATTGCTTTGTGATGAAGCAACATCAGCGCTTGATCCTCAAACGACAGATTCTATTTTAGATCTGTTAGTAGATATTAATGAGAAGCTAGGGTTAACCATTGTATTGATTACTCATGAAATGCACGTCATTCGTAAAATTTGTCATCGAGTAGCCGTTATGGAAAATGGGGCAGTAGTAGAAGAAGGACAAGTGCTAGAAGTATTCAGAAAACCTAAGCAGCCGATTACAAAACGATTCGTTCAACAGATTTCTGAACCAGAGGAAACGTTTGAAACGATTGAACAAGTAAAAGAGCTGTATCCAAGCGGGCAAATTATTCAGCTGACGTTTGTTGGCGGAAAAGCAGAGCAACCGCTCATTACAACGATTTTAAAACAGTTTGATGTAACGATTAATATTTTGCAAGGAAAGATTTCTCATACACAAACAGGTTCATACGGGACGTTGTTCGTTCATTTAGACGGAGAATTAACAGAAGTTGAAAAAGTCATTGCATACATTCATGAGCAGCAGGTAGAAGTGGAGGTAATGACAAATGCTTGAGAAACTATTTCCAAACGTTATTTTAGATGATTTTATTCAAGCGACAAATGAAACACTATATATGACGGCTATTTCAGTTGTAGCCACATTTGTTCTAGGTATTTTATTGGGCTTGCTTTTATTTTTAACGTCCAAAGGACAGCTTTGGCAAAACAAACCTTTATATGCCATTGTGTCGGCGGTTGTAAATATCTTTCGTTCCATTCCATTCATTATTTTAATTGTTTTACTGATTCCATTTACCAAAGCATTGGTAGGAAGTATTTTAGGCGCTAATGCAGCGTTACCGGCTTTAATTGTTGGAGCAGCACCATTTTATGCGCGTCTTGTAGAAATTGGTCTGCGTGAAATTGATAAAGGTGTTATTGAAGCTGCTAAATCAATGGGAGCCACAACAAGCACTATTATCTTTAAAGTGCTGTTACCTGAATCGCTGCCAGCTTTGATTTCCGGTTTGACAGTAACAACCATTGCGTTAGTCGGCTATACGGCAATGGCGGGTGTGATTGGAGCTGGAGGTCTTGGAAACCTTGCATATTTAGAAGGATTCCAGCGCAGTCATAATGACGTAACGCTAGCCGCTACGATCTTAATTTTGATTATTGTATTTATTATCCAACTTATTGGAGATGCGATTACTGCAAAAATTGATAAAAGATAAAGGGAGGATTATTTATTATGAAAAAATGGCTTTCAGCTTTAGCATTAACATCTGCGCTAGTAGTAGGATTAGCGGCGTGTGGATCTAACAATGGATCAAAAGATGAAAAGAAAATTGTCGTGGGTGCATCTAATACGCCTCATGCTGAAATTTTAGAACAAGCAAAACCTATTTTGGAAAAACAAGGAATTGATTTAGAGATTAAAAAATTCCAAGATTACATCTTACCGAACACAGCTCTTGCAAACAATGAAATTGATGCAAACTACTTCCAGCACGTTCCTTATATGAATTCAGTGCTAAAAGATCATAAAGGTGAAAAAGGGTATGATTTCGTAAGTGCCGGTGCCATTCACATTGAACCAATTGGTATCTACTCTAAAAAATACAAAAGCTTAAAAGATCTTCCGAAAAACGGCACAGTTATTATGCGTGATGCAGTAGCAGAGCAAGGACGTATTTTATCGATTTTTGAAAAAGCTGGCGTGATCAAATTAAAACCAGGCGTAAAGAAAACAGACGCACAAATTAAAGATATTGTAGAAAACCCTAAGAATTTAAAATTTAAAGCCGATGTTGAAGGCGGATTGTTACCTCAAATGTACAAAAACAATGAAGGTGACGCTGTTGTTATCAATGCTAACTATGCTATCGATGCTGGTTTAGATCCAGTAAAAGATCCAATCGCAGTGGAAAGCAAAGAAAATAACCCATATGCAAACATCATTACGGTTCACAAAGGTGACGAAAATAAAGATACAGTGAAAGCTTTAGTAAAAGTTCTTCACTCTAAAGAAATTCAAGACTACATTAAAGAAAAATACAAAGGCGGAGTATTGCCGGTAAATAAATAATAGAAGAAAAGCGCTTGCCAACTCTGGGCAAGTGCTTTTTTGTATGCATCAAAACGAATAACTCTTATTTTTCTCACGCATACTAACCGTGAAAACTTTACTGATGATGGGAGCTGACGTTATGCAGCAAGAAGCACGTCATTCAACTGAGCAAGCACTTCATGATTATAAAATGGGTGTTGGGAAATTTAGCGAAAAATTGCCGGAAGTAACAAAAACGTTTAATGCGTTTACTGAAGCATGTTTTGGAGAAGGTTCTCTTTCTAAAAAAGAAAAGCAGTTAATCGCGCTAGGAATCAGCGTAGTAGCTCAAGACGAGTACTGTATGATTTATCATACAAAAGGCTGCATTGATCAAGGTGCAACTGAGCAAGAAATTTTAGAAGCATGCGGAGTATCAGCGGCATTTGGCGGAGGCGCAGCGATGAGTCAGTCCGTTACGCTTGTCCAAGAGTGTGTTTCAGAACTGACTAGCCACACGCACTAAGTAAATAAAGCGGGTAAAAAGCTTGTCTTAGAAGGCTCTATCGAGTCTTTTAAGGCAACTTTTTTATGAGTGGATTTAGTCTTAAAAAACGTACATAATGGTTTAAAACCTTTTGGGTCAAAAGGTTGCTATAAGTTTTCATTTGTTATAAGATTGTAATGAGAATAAAATGAGAATAATTAAAAAGATATAGGTATATCGTTTTTTACTATATACGTCTATAACTGGAGGTTTTAATATGGCAGGGTCAACTTTAACAATTAAAGATCTTCATGTTGCAATTGAAGGTAAAGAAATTTTAAAAGGTGTTAATTTAGAAGTTAAGGGCGGCGAAATCCATGCAATCATGGGACCAAACGGTACTGGTAAATCAACATTATCTTCAGCAATCATGGGACATCCTAAATACGAGGTTACACAAGGAAGCATCACGCTAGACGGCGAAGATGTACTTGAGATGGAAGTAGATGAGCGCGCTCGTGCAGGTCTATTCCTAGCGATGCAATATCCAAGTGAAATCAGCGGGGTAACAAACGCAGACTTCCTACGTTCAGCAATTAATGCTCGTCGTGAAGAAGGCGAAGAAATTTCACTAATGAAATTCATCCGTCAATTAGACAAAAACATGGATTTCTTAGAAATGGATCAAGACATGGCTCAGCGTTACCTAAACGAAGGTTTCTCTGGCGGTGAGAAGAAGCGTAACGAAATTCTTCAATTAATGATGCTTCAACCAGGAATTGCAATTTTAGATGAAATCGACTCTGGTTTAGATATCGATGCGTTAAAAGTTGTATCAAAAGGTATTAATGAACTGCGCGGCAGCGAGTTTGGTTGCTTAATGATCACTCACTACCAACGTTTATTAAACTACATTACACCAGATAAAGTTCACGTTATGATGCAAGGTCGCGTTGTAAAATCAGGTGGACCAGAATTAGCGCAGCGTCTAGAAGCAGAAGGTTATGACTGGATCAAACAAGAATTAGGTATTGAAGACGAAACTGTAGAGCAAGAAGCTTAAGAGTTAGGAGGATCTCTATGACTATTGATACGAAATTACCATTTGATCAAGAGTACATCAGCAGCTTTTCAAAAGAAGCTAATGAACCAAGTTGGCTGCTAGATCTTCGCTTACAAGCTCTTGCGAAAGCAGAAGATCTTGCACTTCCAAAGCCAGATAAAACAAACATTTCGAAATGGAACTTTACTGCTTTTGACAAGCACACTTCACAGGCAAGCACAATCTCATCCGTAGACGAGCTTCCAGAAGTGGTTAAAGCACTGATTGATACAGAAGCGGTTAAGAATCTATATGTTCAGCGTGACCAAACAGCTGCATACTCAACATTAACAGAAGAGCTAAAATCTCAAGGCGTTATCTTCACAGATATTCAAACAGCTGCTAAAGAGCATAGCGACCTTGTTGAGAAGTACTTCATGAAAGACGGAGTTAAAGTAGATGAGCACCGTTTAACTGCATTAAACGCAGCGTTATTAAACGGCGGTGTATTTGTATACGTTCCTAAAAATGTAGAAGTACAAGAGCCTCTTCAAGCTGTATTTGTCCGTGAAGATGAAGAAGCAGCTTTATTCAACCATGTTATTGTTGTAGCTGAAGACAACAGCTCAGTAACATATGTAGAAAACTACATTGCTACTGCTGAAGAGTCAAACGGTGTTGTCAATATCGTGACGGAAGTATTCGCTAACAGCAATGCAAAAGTAACGTTTGGAGCTGTTGACTACTTAGCTAAAGGTACAACTACTTATGTGAACCGCCGCGGCGTAGCGGGCAAAGATGGTCGCATTGAGTGGGCTTTAGGCTTAATGAGTGAAGGAAATACAGTTTCAGAAAATACAACGTATCTAATGGGCGACGGTTCATATGGAGATACAAAAACGGTAACAGTTGGACGTGGAGAGCAGTCTCAAAACTTAACAACAAGTATCGTACACTTCGGAAAACATTCTGAAGGCTACATTTTAAAACACGGCGTTATGAAAGAAAGCGCGTCTTCAATCTTTAACGGTATCGGTAAAATTGAACACGGTGCTTCTAAATCAAACGCTGAGCAAGAATCCCGTGTGTTAATGTTAAGTGAAAAAGCACGTGGAGATGCAAACCCAATTCTTCTAATTGATGAAGATGATGTAACAGCAGGACACGCTGCATCTGTTGGACGCGTAGATCCAATTCAGCTTTACTACTTAATGAGCCGCGGTATTCCGCAAACAGAAGCAGAACGTCTAGTTATTCACGGGTTCTTAGCACCAGTGGTAAACGAGTTGCCAATCGAAACGGTTAAAAAACAATTAACGGATTTAATTGAGAGGAAAGTTCGATAATGAATATCTCTGATATTCGTAAACAATTTCCTATTTTAGACCAAGAGGTAAATGGCAGCCCACTCGTTTATTTAGACAGTGCAGCAACTTCACAAAAGCCGCTTGCTGTAATTGAAGCAATTGAGAAGTATTACAAAGAATATAACTCAAACGTACACCGAGGTGTTCACACGCTTGGTACAAGAGCAACAGACGGATACGAAGGCGCTCGTGAAAAGGTTCGTAAGTTTATTAATGCAAAATCAACGGAAGAGATTATCTTTACGCGCGGTACAACGACAGCTCTTAATACAGTAGCTGCAAGCTATGGCCGTGCGAATCTTAAACCTGGTGATGAAATTGTGATTACTTATATGGAACATCACAGTAACATCATTCCTTGGCAGCAAGTTGCCAAGGAAACAGGTGCAACGTTAAAATATATTTCACTAACAGAAGATCATGCACTTTCACTAGAAGAGGTAAAAAGCACGATTACATCTAACACAAAAATTGTATCGATTATGCAAGTATCTAACGTATTGGGTACAATTAACCCAGTAAAAGAAATTGCAGAAATTGCACACGCTAACGGTGCAGTAATGGTTGTGGATGGTGCGCAAAGTACGCCTCACATGAAGGTGGATGTACAAGATTTAGACTGTGATTTCTTTGCTTTCTCTGGACATAAAATGGGCGGACCGACTGGAATCGGCGCTCTTTATGGAAAGAAAGAGCTTCTTGAAAAAATGGAACCAATCGAGTTTGGCGGCGAAATGATTGACTTCGTAAACTTATACGAATCAACGTGGAAAGAGCTTCCTTGGAAATTTGAAGGAGGTACGCCAATCATTGCAGGTGCAATTGGTTTAGGTGCAGCGATTGATTTCTTAGAAGAAGTTGGTTTAGATAACATTCAAGCACATGAGCACAAGCTAGCGCAATATGCACTGGATCGCTTATCGCAAGTAGATGGAATTACGATTTACGGACCGAAAGAGCGAGCGGGTGTTGTGACGTTTAATATTGAAGATGTGCATCCGCACGACGTTGCAACAGTAGTAGACGCTGATGGAATTGCGATTCGTGCAGGTCATCACTGTGCGCAGCCGCTGATGAAATATTTAAACGTATCATCTACTGCACGTGCAAGCTTCTATCTGTATAACACGGAAGAAGAAGTAGATAAATTGGTGTCATCATTAATAAAAACGAAGGAGTATTTTACAAATGGCTTTTAATAATTTAGATACTCTCTATCGTCAAGTAATTATGGACCATTATAAAAACCCGCGTAATCGTGGAACATTGAATGAAGATACTGTGAACATTCATATGAATAACCCGACGTGCGGAGACCGCATTGAACTTTCTTTAAAAGTAGAGGACGGCAAAGTGGTGGATGCAAAGTTCGAAGGTGAAGGATGTTCAATTTCAATGTCATCAGCTTCAATGATGACACAAGCAATTAAAGGTCAAGAAGTAGACAAAGCGTTTAAAATGGCCCATATCTTCTCTGACATGATGCAAGGTAAAGAGTATGATGATAGTATAGATTTAGGAGATATTGAAGCACTTCAAGGTGTAGCAAAATTTCCTGCGCGTATTAAATGTGCAACACTAGCGTGGAAAGCGATGGAAAAAGGTCTTAACGAACAAAAATAAGACCTTCATTCATTCCCAATCCTATCAAGTAGGGGGTAATAAAAGATGGCTAAAAAAATGCCAGAAATCGGCGATTATAAATATGGATTTTCCGATAAAGACGTATCAATTTTCCGCTCTAAACGCGGTTTAACAAAAGAAATCGTAGAAGAAATTTCTCGTATGAAAGAGGAACCACAATGGATGCTTGACTTCCGTTTGAAATCTCTAGAGCACTTCTACAACATGCCAATGCCACAGTGGGGCGGAGACATGGCAAGCTTAGACTTTGATGAAATTACGTACTACGTAAAACCATCTGAGAAGTCTGAACGCTCTTGGGATGAAGTTCCTGAAGAAATTAAACAAACGTTTGATAAACTTGGTATTCCTGAAGCAGAGCAAAAATATCTTGCGGGTGTATCAGCTCAGTACGAATCTGAAGTTGTTTATCACAATATGAAAGAAGATCTTGAAGCGCAAGGTATCGTATTTAAAGATACAGATACGGCGCTAAAAGAAAACGAAGATATTTTCCGCGAGCATTTTGGAAAAGTTATCCCGCCAACGGATAACAAATTCTCTGCTCTTAACTCAGCGGTTTGGTCTGGTGGATCATTCATTTACGTACCAAAAGGCGTAAAAGTAGATACACCATTACAAGCTTATTTCCGTATTAACTCTGAAAATATGGGACAGTTTGAGCGTACGTTAATTATTGCTGATGAAGGCTCACACGTCCACTATGTAGAGGGCTGTACAGCACCTGTTTATACAACAAACTCTCTTCACAGTGCCGTTGTAGAAATCATCATCAAAAAAGACGCGTATTGCCGCTATACAACAATTCAAAACTGGGCAAACAACGTATACAACCTTGTAACAAAACGTGCAGTTTGTGAAGCAAACGCAACAATGGAATGGATTGATGGAAACATCGGTTCTAAGTTAACAATGAAATATCCAGCTGTTATCTTAAAAGGCGAAGGCGCACGCGGTATGACATTATCCATTGCCCTTGCTGGTAAAGGACAGCACCAAGATGCTGGTGCAAAAATGATTCACTTAGCACCAAACACATCTTCAACGATCGTATCAAAATCAATTTCAAAACAAGGCGGTAAAGTAACATACCGCGGTATCGTACACTTTGGCCGTAAAGCAGAAGGTGCACGTGCGAACATTGAGTGTGATACGCTAATTATGGATAACCAATCAACTTCTGATACAATTCCGTACAATGAGATTTTAAATGACAACATCTCACTTGAACACGAAGCGAAAGTATCAAAAGTATCTGAAGAACAATTATTCTATCTAATGAGCCGCGGTATTTCTGAAGAAGAAGCGACAGAAATGATTGTAATGGGCTTTATTGAACCATTTACAAAAGAGCTTCCAATGGAATATGCAGTAGAGATGAACCGTCTAATCAAATTTGAAATGGAAGGTTCAATCGGTTAATAATAGATAAAAACTCGTTTGCTGTTTAAGCAAACGAGTTTTTTTGTATCGTTTGTATTAAAATAAAGAAAAGCAATCTAAGAAAATAGAGGAGGAATGGCATGATTTATATTGGAGTTACAGGCTGGGGAGATCATGATTCATTATATGAAGCGGGTGTTTCATCAAGAGACAAGCTTGCCGTATACGCAGGCCATTTTCCAATTGTTGAAGTCGATTCATCTTTTTACGCCATTCAACCTAAGTCAAATGTAGAAAAGTGGGTGAATGATACGCCGGAATCTTTTCGTTTTGTGGTAAAAGCCTATCAAGGCATGACGGGGCATATGAGAGAAGGAAATCCGTTTGATAGCAAAGAAGAAATGTTTCATGCATTTTTAGAATCAGTGAAGCCGTACGTAAGTTCAAATAAGCTTGGTATGATTTTATTTCAAATGCCGCCTTGGTTTGACTGTACAAAAGAAAACGTAGCCTATTTGAGGTATAGCCGTGAGAAGTTTGGAGATTTGCCAGTAGCACTGGAGTTTCGAAATCAATCTTGGTTTAAACCATTTTTCTATGATAAAACGTTAACGTTTATGGAACAAGAGAAGTGGATTCATGGTATTTGTGATGAACCGCAGGCAGGAGAAGGATCTATTCCCACTGTGATTCATGCTACAGATAAACAGAAAACACTTATACGTTTTCATGGACGAAACGTACACGGCTGGAATAAGCCCGCAGAAGGCAATTGGCGAGCGGTAAGGTTTTTGTATCGCTACAATGAAAAAGAGCTCCTAGAGTGGAAAGAACGTCTTGAAAAGCTGCAAAAACAAACGAAGGACATTTATTTGTTATTTAATAATAACTCTGGCGGAGATGCTGTACATAATGCCAAACAGCTCATGAGCTTATTAAATATTGAATATGAGAATTTAGCTCCTAAGCAACTAGATTTTTTTAATGAATTTTAGCACCGAGGTCTATAAAATGTACAAGGATTACTCTAAACGTTAAATAGGTAGAAAAGTATATGTAAAACCTCACTTTTTTCTTTCAAAATCATAAATTGATTAAGAAAGGAGTGAGCTACTATGATTACCTTAGCGCCTATCGTAATTGAAGGTCATACGTTTAATGCAGTTACCGTATTGCTGCCAAAAACAACTTTGTTAACCATTTCATCAGATAAAGGCTACATTATGTGCGGAGCACTAGACGTAGGTCTATTAAATGATAAATTAGCTGATCGTCAAATAATAGCTGGAAGAGCTGTAGGTGTACGTACAATTGAGCAGCTTCTTGAAGCGCCGCTTGAATCTGTAACGCTTGAAGCTGAAAAAAGAGGGATTTTTAAAGGCACAATTGGCAAAGATGCTTTATTGAAAATGCTTTAATATAGTCGAGAATTTAAGATAAAACTTTTTAAAAGAAGCGTGAACCTCCTTATACATGCATACATATAGCTTGTAAGGAGGGATTTTTTTTGGTTAAACTTCGTCGGAAATTAACAAGAAAAGGCCCGCTTCCTTTTCGTTACGTTCTGTTGCTCACCTTTCTTTTTTTTATGCTTTCCACAGGGGTAGGATTATGGCTAATTAATAGAGGGATTGAACCAACGTTGATGAAATATGCTGAAGCACAAACAAAAGAGATTGCAACTTTAGTTATTAATAAAGCGGTGAATAAACAGGTACTCGATCAGCTCGACGTAGATGTCATTAAAGTGGAATCTACACCTAACGGTCAAGTAGCCAAAATTGACACAGCGCTTGTGAACCGAGTTAGAGCTCAAACTACGTCATTTGTCCAGGCTAACTTAAAAGAAGCAGAGAAAGGGAATTTAGATGCACTTGAACTTCCAACAGATATTCGTATTGAAAAAAATGAAAAGTTGCGGAATCAAGGAATTGTCTACCAAGTTCCGCTTGGGCAAGCGACTAATAATGCGCTGCTTGGAAATCTGGGTCCGCTGATTCCGGTTAAATTTCATGCTATTGGTGACGTTCAAACAGACGTAGTGCGAAAAATCGAGGAGTATGGAATAAATAATGCGTTTCTTGAAGTATCTATCAAAGTGAAAGTAAACATGCAAATCATTATCCCATTTGCAACTAAAAAAACAACCGTTACGGCTACAATCCCAGTCGGAGGCACCGTTATTCCTGGAAATGTTCCTGACTATTTTAACGGTGGAAACTCGTCTTCTCCAGCGATTGAACTTCCGAAGAAAAATTAACAATATTATATTAACGTGATAAAGTGTTATTGAAAAAGCAGGTACGGAAGTTCAAAAAGACTTTCATACCTGCTTTTATTCATCGGTTAATTTGTCTGAATTTTCTATAAAAAATATTTTGACATACTATCTTCTCCCTTCTATAATTTGAAATAGGAAGTTATAGAAAGAATAATCAAAAAATTATAAAAAATTCTCGTTGATCTGCGATAAAAAGAGAGTAGGGAGAGAACAAGAGGGGGAATTACGGTGGAAAATAGGCCGCAGTGGGGATCAAGAGCAGGGTTTATTTTAGCAGCAGCAGGTTCAGCAATTGGACTAGGGAATATATGGAGGTTTCCAGCTACTGCATATGAAAACGGAGGAGGAGCATTTTTTCTTCCCTATTTATTTGCTTTGTTGACGGCAGGGATTCCTATTTTAATCATGGAGTTTGCTATAGGTCATAAATATAAAGGTTCTTCTCCTTTATCATTAGCGAGACTAAGTCCAAAGGCTGAGTGGCTAGGCTGGTGGCAAGTAGCTATTTCCTTTTTTATTTCAGTTTACTATTCCGTTATTATCGCATGGGCGATGTCGTATTTTATCTTTTCATTTAAGTTAAGCTGGGGAAAGGATACGGAAGCGTTTTTATATGGAGATTACTTAAAGTTAGCCGAAGCACCAGGACAAACAGGAAGCATCGTATTACATGTTTTAATTCCGCTTGTACTTGTATGGATTGTGACGTTAGGTGTGTTATTAAAAGGAATCAAAAAAGGAATTGAAGCGGCAAATAAAATCTTTTTACCAACACTAATTGTTCTCTTTTTAATCATTGTCATTCGAGCAGTAACATTGGACGGAGCAATGGAAGGTCTGCACGCTTTTTTTAAACCAAACTGGAGCGCAATTGGAGATGGAAAGGTTTGGATTGCAGCATATGGTCAAATTTTCTTTAGTTTATCTGTTGGTTTTGCTATTATGATCACTTATTCCAGTTACCTTCCAAAAAAATCTGATTTAACTAATAATGCGTTTATTACTGGATTCGGTAATTCCGCTTTTGAATTACTAGCAGGAATCGGTGTGTTTAGCGCACTTGGTTTTATGGCTACTCAGCAAGGTATCCCAATCGATAAGGTGGTTCAGGGAGGCGTAGGACTAGCCTTTGTTGTTTTCCCGCAAATTATTAATGAATTTCCAGCCTTTAAACAGCTGTTTGGCATGTTATTCTTTGCTTCCTTAACATTAGCAGGGTTAACGTCGCTTATTTCAATTATTGAAACATTTGTAGCAGGCATTCAAGATAAATTTACTATCTCACGTACAAAATCCGTATTAATAGGCGGAGGAATCGCTTCAATTTGCTCCCTATTATTTGCAACACAGGGCGGACTTTATTTCTTAGATGTGGTCGATTATTTCATTAATAACTTCGGAGTTGCTTTAGCAGGCTTAGTAGAAGTTGTATTAGTTGCTTGGGTATTTAAAAAGCTGAGCAGCCTTCAGCAGCATGCAAACGAAGTTTCTGATATTCGAATCGGTTCATGGTGGAAGATATGTTTAGGAGTAATTACACCGCTTGTACTTGGGTATATGATGTTTGATAACTTCCGAAAAAATATTTCAGAAAATTACGAGCAGTATGCAACGACTTTTGTAGGTCCTTTTGGTTGGGGCGTGGCAGCTCTGGCTGTTATTTTAGGAATTGCTTTTTCTTTTGCACGATGGAAAGATGGGGCGACTCGTTTGTCAGTTAAAGAGAAGGGGGTTTCTAAATAATGGATGGAAGTTCAATTACAATGATGGTTGTAGGGATGGTCATCATATGGGGCGGCTTGGCCGCGAGTATTGCTCATGCTGTGAAAAAAGCAAAAGAAAGTAAACCATCAGGATAAAAAAACAGGAAGCATTAGCTTCCTGTTTTTTTATTTTTTCTTTAGTTCTAAACGATCATTTCTTTCCCACGTTCTTAACTGAGGATATGGGTCAAACGACCACTCATTTTTGCCGTTATCTTTATACATTCCGTAATGCAAGTGAGGAGGGAATTTCCCAGAAGTTCCAGGAGGTCCATAACCTGAACTTCCTACTCCGCCAATAAGTGTTCCTGGTTCTACAATTTGTCCTACTTTTAAATTTTTTGCAAATCCGCTTAAATGAGCTAAATAGTGATAGTTATTATGAAGGTCACGAATACCGATTCGCCAGCCTCCATATTTATTCCATCCTTTAAGCTCAATAATGCCATAGCAAGGGGATTTTACTGGAACTCCATAATCTGCAAAAATGTCTGTTCCTTCATGGATTCGTTTTCCACCCCAGCCGCGCGCATCTCCCCATGTACTGCGATAACTGTAGTTCGCACGGAGAGGGACAGGAAATGAAGAACCTTTTAAATCAATGCGACCGTAATGGCGAAAAATTTTAGCATTCCCTAAAATAATATCAACCGCTTTAGCCCGGTGATAATAGTTCCAAAGCGCAATTTTAATATAGTCTTCGGACACCCCGAACGTCCGAATATAATCTGCCATGGTAAAAAGCATATCTTCATCATTAAATTGGTCTGCTTTTTTGTCTCCGTTCCCATCTTTACCCATTCCCCCGAGAAGAGAAATAGTAAGTGGGTTTGTATCTTCCAAATTTGGATTTAAAGAACCTGACCATTTTTCTGGAGGATAATAAATGGCGATCGCACCTTTTTCTCTTGGAATATCTTTATGAGAGCGTCGAATATTTCGTTCATACTGGTCAATCCCAGCAAAGTAATACCAAGGAATTGTAGTAGCGGCTTCCATTTGGTTATACAGCTCTAATCTCTTTTGAATAAGCATTTTTTCTTGATCTGCTGAAGATTCAGCTGTTACGTGGTGCCATCCTGTGAATATAGACATGAACATAAAAAGTAAGATAATCGTTTTGCGCATCGTGTTTCCCCCTTTCTAAAAATAGTGTGTAACACTAGTTTGCAGCGAGAAAAAAGATTTCATAAATATTAATTAATGGAAATCGCTTCAAAACTTTTTAAAAGAATTTTATTCAGAAGATAAATGGAAATTATACGGAGGATGAAAACGCACACATTTGGATGGAAAATAGAAGAAAACTGAGGAAAATAAAGAGCAGACAACTTGTCGAATCTCACTTTTTTATGATAAAGTGACATATAGTTATGTTTTTAATATGTAGTTAAAATTAAGCATATAGGTTATAGACATTTTCTAGATTGGTGGAGTTGATAATATGGCAACAAAAGAAGAGCATGTCCGCAAACCCGAGTGGCTGAAGATTAAGCTAAACACAAACGAAAATTACACAGGCTTAAAGAAAATGATGCGTGAGAAAAACCTTCATACAGTTTGTGAAGAAGCAAGATGTCCGAATATTCATGAGTGTTGGGCTGTTCGTCGTACGGCAACTTTTATGATTTTAGGAGAAGTATGTACACGTGCCTGTCGTTTTTGCGCGGTTAAGACAGGTTTACCAACAGAATTAGATTTAGAAGAGCCAGAACGCGTAGCAGATTCTGTTCAGCTAATGAACTTAAAACATGCGGTTATCACAGTAGTAGCTCGCGATGATTTAAAAGACGGAGGAGCAAGCGTATTAGCTGAAACAATTCGTGCGATTCGTCGTAAAAATCCATTCACAACAATTGAAGTATTGCCTTCTGATATGGGCGGTGTGGAAGAGAACTTACGTATTGTAATGGACGCACGTCCTGATATTTTAAACCATAATATTGAAACAGTACGCAGCCTTACGCCTCGTGTTCGTGCTCGTGCTAAATATGAGCGTTCTCTTGAGTTCCTTCGCCGTGCAAAAGAAATGCAACCGGATATCCCTACAAAATCAAGTATCATGCTTGGTCTAGGAGAAACAAAAGAAGAAATTATTGAAACGATGGATGATTTGCGTGCGAACAATGTAGATATTATGACGCTAGGCCAATATCTACAGCCAACTAAAAAGCACATAAAAGTTCAGAAATATTACCATCCAAATGAGTTTGAAGAGCTAAAAGAAATTGCATTATCAAAAGGATTCAGCCATGTCGAAGCAGGTCCTCTTGTACGTTCTTCTTACCATGCAGATGAGCAAGTTAACGCTGCTGCCAAAAATAAAGCACAAGAAAGTAAATAAGGTAAAAAGAGGCTGGGACGAAAGTAGTTTAGCCGAAGTGAAAAACGAACCATTAATCAAATTGTTTGATTAGTGGTTCGTTTTTTTTGTTACGGTTAACGTAAAATTTATCTGTGTTGTTTATTCCACCATATCTTTGTCAGTCATCGGTTCATTCAATTCGTTTTTCTCTCTTCCATTTGCATCTTCTCCGCCGTTCATTTTACGCCCTTGGGGAGATTTTAGCATTTGTTGAATAACAGCATCGATTCGTTTTCTAGCATCATTTGTTTGTGTATTCATTTCACTGATATTTTCGATTTGGTCCATCTGTTTCGGATTATCTGAGACGTATACATGATAATAACGAGGGACTACAGACATAGCTGTACGTTTTACCTGATCGGCTGCGTTATTCCTGTTTTTAGCATCTGTTTTATAAGCAACAAGCACATCTTTATCCGTTACTAGCGTAGCGGCTTGTTTAATATTTGGGATAGCGGTGCTCAGTTTACTAATATTGTCGGCTGCTTCCTCTCGGTTAAATGTTCCTACTTGGTTCATATTGGAACTTTGTTCATTTGTGTTTTTAGTGTATCGGACATATCCATAATTTGTGCCGCTATTATTATTTGGATTATAATAATGATTAGGCTCGTTTACATTAATGGCATCTGGGTTGTTTGGTGATAAATTTTCATTTTCAGCTGTGTTTTTATTTTGACAGCCAATGGTTAAAATACTTGTTATTAAAGCGATTCCAAGAATAGATTTCTTCACCATTTCCACCTCCTGTAGTTAAATATCGTACGCCAGGTAAACCGGCGAACCTTCATGTGGAGCATAAAAGATCAGTAGGTATACCGATAAAACTCCTACAGGATTAGAGTGCTGCTTATACGTGAAAAATTTCATGTTAATTGATGGTTTCATCATCATAATTATGGTATGGTAAATTTTAAGAGAAGAGGTGTGAGCAATGGTCTGTATCAATAATATTTGTTATGAAGTATTAAAAGATGAGCGCGAGGCATTTAATGAAGAGGCGTTTAGAGGTCGCTTTATCGATGTGCTGAGCCGCTATGACTATATTGTGGGAGATTGGGGATACAATCAGCTTCGACTGCGAGGCTTTTTTGATGATCGTAACCAGAAGGCAACGTATGATACGAAGATTAGTACGCTTCAAGATTATTTACATGAATATTGTAATTTTGGCTGTGCGTATTTTGTCTTAAAAAAAGTCCATAAGTAAAAAAAGGCAAGCCGAAGACACTAATTGTCCTTCACGCTGCCTTTTTTTTTAGATGATTTCATATAAAAATTCGCGAAGTTCCTGACCATCTTCGCTGTTTAGTTTAAATACTTCTTCAAGATAGTGGGGTTCTTCAAGGTCATCTTGTCCAATAATGGCAAAGCGTCCTCCTTGAATATCAAGAACAACTTGTTTGCCATAATAACGGTCGGTTTGGATAATAGCTAAATCAAATCGTTGATTTTCGCCCATAAAGCTGACAAACCGGGTCTTTGTAGAGACGACATCGTCATATAGATAAAAGCGTTCGCTCATAGGTATACTCCTTTCATAGGTTGTATTTGTATCATATCAAATAAGGTCAAAAACAAAAATGAATTTATCAAATGGATAATGGGTCATGATAAAATAGAACAGGAACCCCGTTTGTTTATGAAAGAAGATTTATACAGAGCTGACAACTAGGGAGGAAATAATATGTACTTTGTAGATCGTGAAAAAATAGAAGCCACGCTTGTTTTTTTTGATGAACACGTTCGTTTGTTTGCTGAGCATTCGAGCTGGAACACAGAAATAGAGAAAAAGGCATTAGAGAGAATTGTACATCTTTTAATTGAAAACGTTTTAGATGTAGGAAATGCAATGATTGATGGTTTTATTATGAGAGACCCAGGCAGTTACGATGATATCATTGACATTTTAGTTGATGAGAAAGTGGTTAAAAAAGAGGAAGAAACACCATTAAAAGAGATTGTTCAATTGCGTAAAAGCCTTGTTCAAGAATATGTGGATGTTAATCATCAGGATATTTATCAAAAAGTGATGCAGCATAAAGACGTACTGGCGGCATTTTCAGAGCGCGTAAGGACATATCTAGAGACAGAGTTAGGACCTGTGTCTGCTTTTCGTAACTAAAGGCAAGCAATTTGTAGTTGTATAAAAAATAAGCTATGATTTCAAGTATGAGACTTGAAAGGAGATCACACAACATGAAGGAATATAAAGGATATTTGATTGATTTAGATGGAACCATGTACAAAGGAACAGAGCTAATTGCCGAGGCGCGTGATTTTGTTATTAAATTAAAGGAAAAAGGAATTCCTTATTTATTTGTAACAAACAACTCAACAAAAACGCCCGATAAAGTAGCTGAAAAGCTAGAGGCATTTGGCATTCCTGCAACAGAAGAGCAAGTTTTTACAACAAGCCAGGCAACAGCTAATTATTTGCATGAACGCAAAGCAAACGCTTCAGCTTATGTAATTGGTGGAGAAGGAATCCGACATGCGTTGCTTGAAAAAGGATTTACCATTGAAGAGGAAGATACGGATTTCGTAGTTGTTGGTTTGGATCAGGAAATTACATATGAAAAATTAGCAAAAGCATGTTTAAACGTTCGAAACGGCGCCTTTTTTGTTTCGACGAACGGAGATATTGCGATTCCTACTGAAAGAGGCTTACTGCCTGGTAATGGATCTATCACGTCCGTTATTACTGTTTCTACTCAAACAAATCCAGTATTTATTGGTAAACCAGAAAGTATTATTATGGAGCAAGCCCTTGAAGTCATCGGTACGCCAAAAGAAGAAACAATCATGATTGGTGATTACTATGATACAGATATTTTAGCAGGGATGAATGCAGGCTTAGATACATTATTAGTCCATACAGGGGTAACAACAAGAGAGTTACTAGAAGGATATGAGAAAAAGCCAACTTATACGGTAGATTCACTAAAAGAGTGGATGGAGCGAATTTAAAAAGCTGTCAATTGACAGCTTTTTTTGTTTTTAAAACCTATTCTTGACTGGCAGCCCGATGCGCTAACCGGCTAGAAGCAGCGGCAGCAATTGCGCCTACTAAATCATCTAAGAAAGTGTGGCACTCTCCAGTAGATTTATCGTTTAATCTTTCTAAAATACCCGGCTTTTGTTTATCAATATACCCGTAATTGGTAAAGCCGATTGATCCGTACACATTTACAATCGATAATGCTAAAATTTCGTCGATACCGTATAAACCTTCATCTTTCTCAAGAATATCCAACAGAGGCGGCTCAATCACTTTTTTTTCCGTGAGGACATCTAGTTGAATACCCGTTAAAATAGCATTTTGAACTTCTCGTTTAGAAATGACGCGCTCAACGTTATATAAACAGTCTTCGATTGTTAAGTTTGGGTGATACTTTTTTTGCAAGTAATAGACCAGTTCAGCAATGTCTGTAAGAGCCACGCCGCGTTCTATTAACCATTCTCTTGCTTTTTTTTCTAATTCACTTTGTGTATGTTTTTTCTCCAAGTATCATCACCTGTTTTCTATATATTTTTAAGTCTAAAGTTGTTTCATACTACTAACCCGGAGTAAATAACTATAAATGGTGTATTTCTAATCTATTCATTCCTCCGTAAATATTATGACAAGTAATGTTGTTTTCCATCATATAATTTCTTGAATGAATGAAGAGAGGGATTAAAATGATACAAACCATTTATGAGCATTACGGATTACGTCCAAATGAATTTATGCCCGTTGGTAAATTTGAAGGTTTTCAGTATCGAGATATTTTATATACAATCATTAATGTAAAGCAAATGGAACAAGACGAGTTAAATGAACTATATCAAATGAGTCAATTTCTGATGGGCCAAGGTGATCGCCATGTGGCAACATTTATGCCTAATTTAAATGGAGAAATGATTACAGAAACTGAAACTGAAAAATTTATCATTTGCCGCTGTCTTGCGGAAGAGAAAAACCCCAATTTTTCACCTGGGCACGAGCTAGCTGTTTTTCATCAAAAAGGGAGGCTGTTTCCTTATGAAGTGGAAAAAGCAAACCGGCTAGGGCAATGGAAGTCCATGTGGGAGAAGCGTCTCGACCAGATGGAGCAATTTTGGTATGGAAGATTACGTGCTTTACCTAATCAAGAGATGGAAAAACGTTTTTTAGAAACTTTTCCTTATTACCTAGGATTAACGGAAAATGCTATTCAATACCTAGTAGACACGGAAATTGACGATTTGCCCCGGTCAGTTGACGCTGCGACGATTTGTCATCATCGGTTCGGCCAAAAAACATGGGGGGAAGACCACGTTTACAAGCTCCCGGCAGACTGGGTTTTCGATCACCCTAGCAGAGATATAGCTGAATATATAAGGGAACAATATTTATTAACATACGCTGTCGATGAAAGGCACATGCATCAGTTTTTAAGTGAATACGAAAAGGTAAATCCACTTTCTTCTTTTTCATGGAGACTGTTATATGCTAGACTTCTTTTTCCCGTTCATTATTTTGAGGTCATTGAAGGATACTACAGTGTACAAGATGAGCGGGAAAAACAAAAGTATTATGAGAAGCTTGAAGGAGTATTAGCTCATTCTTCTCACTACGAAGCTTTTCTGAAGCGCTTTTACCAGTCGGTAGGCATTTCAACGTCTCGTTATCACATTCCTGAATTAACATGGATTCATTAAAAAGCGATTACTATAGAATATGATAAAATAGAAAAATAGGTGTTGGATAATCCAAACCCGTTTTTCTATTTTGTTTTTGTGCATGCAGTTTAAAAAGGATAAAGAGGTGGCGTACATATGGACAAGCCGTTTGTATTTATTACGAGAAAAATACCGAATGAATTAATTGAACCTTTAAAGGCAGTAGCGAATGTGGAAATGTGGGATAAAGAAGATGAGGCAGTCCCTCATGAGCTGCTTTGTGAAAAAGCTAAGCACGCACATGCTCTATTAACAATGCTTTCAGACCGTATTGACAGTGAATTGCTTACGCAAGCTCCTCATTTAAAGCTTGTAGCTAACTTAGAGGTCGGATTCGATAATATTGACATAGAAGCGGCAACTGAACGCGGAGTTATCGTTTCTAATACACCCGATGTTTTATCTGATACAACAGCGGATTTAACGTTTGGTTTGTTAATGAGTGTAGCTAGACGTTTAGTAGAAGCTGCTGAATACGTAAAAGAAAATCAGTGGAAAAGCTGGAGCCCATTTTTGTTAGCGGGTAGAGATGTTCACCATAAAACATTAGGTATTGTTGGAATGGGGAAAATTGGAGAGACGCTTGCGAAACGTGCTACAGGTTTTGATATGGAAATCTTGTATCACAATCGGAGCCGCAACCTCCAAGCAGAACAAAAGCTCGATGCAGTTTACTGTGAGTTAAATGAGCTGCTTGAGCGATCTGATTTTATTGTTTGTTTGACACCGTTAACGGACGAAACCAAACATTTATTTAATGCTGAAGCATTTAAACAGATGAAAACAACAGCGATTTTTATTAATGCTTCAAGAGGAGCAGTGGTTGATGAGCAAGCACTGTTACATGCAATTCAATCAGGTGAAATTGCCGGAGCTGGCTTGGATGTATTCGATCAAGAGCCTATTTCTGCTTCTCACCCTCTTCTTCAATTGCCTAATGTTGTAGCGCTTCCTCACATCGGCAGTGCGAGTATCGAAACGCGCACGGAAATGATTTCTTTATGCGTAAAAAACATTAAAGCAGTGCTCACAAAAGAGTCTCCTATTACAATTGTAAATAAAGAAGCGTTTGCGAAAAAATCATAATGGAAAAAGGCAATTTCATTTCGGTGAAATTGTCTTTTTTTTATTAAAAAACAGTGGTAGCCATGTTATGATAATAAAATGAAATATTTTAAAAATTTACATTTATCTTTATATACCAATTTTTTTAACAAGTTTACGAGAAAAGATGTCCAGTAAACCTTGTAAAAAAGAAAAATAAGGTCTATAATGTCCTCTATAAGAGAACAAATGTATACGTAGAAAGAACACAGAGGTGAGGAATATGACAAAAAGTATTTCAGTAGGATTATTAGGATTAGGAACGGTAGGAAGCGGAGTAGTCAAAATTATTGAAAATCATCAGGACAAATTAAGTCATCAAGTCGGGTGCCCAGTAGAAGTTAAAAAAGTAGTAGTTAAAGATATTGATAAGAAGCGTGACGTAGAAATTAGTGAAGATAGATTAACAACGAATGTTGAAGACGTTTTACATAACGCGGAGATTGACGTTGTCATTGAAGTAATGGGTGGAGTTGAAGAAACAAGGGATTATATCTTAACAGCCCTTCGTAATAAAAAGCATGTGGTAACGGCAAACAAAGATTTAATGGCAGTTTACGGCTCAGAATTGTTAACGGTAGCTTCTGAAAACAACTGTGATTTATTTTATGAAGCAAGTGTAGCAGGCGGTATTCCAATTCTTCGTGGATTAGCAGATGGATTAGCATCTGATCGTATTACCAAAATGATGGGAATTGTCAATGGAACAACAAACTTCATTTTAACGAAAATGACAAAAGAAGGAAGCGCTTATGATGAAGTGTTAAAAGAAGCGCAGGATTTAGGATATGCTGAAGCTGATCCAACTTCTGACGTAGGTGGTTTAGATGCTGCTCGCAAAATGGCAATCTTGGCTACACTAGGGTTTTCAATGAAAATTGACTTGGACGATGTTCGTGTTCAAGGTATTACAGAAGTAACGGAAGAAGACTTGCAATATAGTAAACAATTAGGCTATACGATGAAACTGATTGGATATGCACATCGTGACGGCGACAATGTAGAAGTTAGTGTTCAGCCAACTCTTTTAGCAGATACACATCCCCTTGCTTCCGTAAGCGATGAGTACAATGCTGTGTATGTATACGGAGAAGCTGTTGGAGAAACGATGTTCTACGGACCGGGGGCAGGAAGCCTGCCAACTGCCACTGCTGTCGTATCCGATTTAGTAGGCGTTATGAAAAACATGCGTTTAGGTGTGAATGGTAAAAGTGCGGTAACACCTCAGTATCCAAAACAGTTAAAAGCAGAAGATGAAATGTTCTCAAAGCATTTCTTACGTATTCATGTTAAAGATCAAGTTGGCGCATTTGCAAAATTAACAACACTATTTTCAGAGCGTGGCGTGAGCTTCGAAAAAATTATCCAACTTCCTGTGAAAGGAAGCGAATTAGCTGAGATTGTTGTTGTTACACACAAAACATCTCAAAAAGATTATGAGGAAATCCTTCAGCAGCTTCGGGATTTACCAATTGTAGAAAATGTAAAAAGCAGTTACCGCGTAGAGGGAGTTGGCACAGTATGATGTGGAAAGGTCTATTAGCTGAATATAAAGAATTTTTACCTGTAACAGAGAAAACACCTATGCTTACGCTACATGAAGGAAATACGCCTTTAATTCATCTTGCTCATTTATCAAAAGAGCTAGGCATTGACTTACATGTAAAAGTAGAAGGGCTAAATCCAACGGGGTCATTTAAAGACCGCGGAATGGTAATGGCTGTAGCCAAAGCAAAAGAAGAAGGAAGCAATACGGTTATTTGTGCATCTACAGGTAACACATCCGCAGCTGCAGCAGCTTATGCATCACGCGCTGGCATGCGCTGTATCGTTGTTATTCCAAATGGAAAAATTGCGATGGGGAAATTAGCTCAAGCTGTTATGTATGGTGCAGAAATTGTAGCAATTGAAGGAAACTTTGACCAAGCGCTTTCTATGGTTCGTAAGCTAAGTGAAACATCACCTGTTGCACTTGTAAACTCTGTAAACCCATACCGTATTGAAGGGCAAAAAACAGCTTCTTTCGAAATTTGTGAACAGCTTGGAAAAGCGCCTGATGTTTTAGCTATTCCGGTAGGGAACGCAGGGAACATTACAGCTTACTGGAAAGGATTCAAAGAATACAGTGAGCGTCACCAAACGTCTCTTCCTCACATGCATGGTTTTGAAGCAGAGGGTGCAGCGGCGATCGTGCGTAATCAAGTTATCGAAAATCCAGAAACAATTGCAACGGCTATTCGAATCGGAAATCCAGCAAGCTGGGATTATGCTGTAAACGCAGCAAAAGAATCAAACGGAAAAATTGATGAAGTGACAGATGAACAAATCTTAGAAGCATATCGTACAATTGCACGCAAAGAAGGCGTATTTGCAGAGCCAGGTTCTTGCGCTTCAATTGCTGGTGTGTTTAAAGATGTAGCTTCTGGTAAAATTGCAAAAGGTTCAACGGTTGTAGCTGTACTAACAGGTAATGGATTAAAAGATCCAAATGTAGCAATCGATGCTCATAACGTAAAGCCAGTGGTTTTACCAAATGATGAAGAAAAGGTATTTGAGTATATCCAAGGTGTCGTTGCTTCATGCTAGAAAATGAGCGTTTTGTCATTACGGTCCCAGCTAGCTCTGCTAATTTAGGGCCAGGATTTGATTCCATTGGAGTGGCTTTATCCCGCTACTTAAGATTAACAGTAGAGCGTCATGACGAATGGGTTTTTATCCCTGAAACGAAAGAAGTGCAAAGTATTCCTACAGGTACAGATAACTTAATGTATGAAGTGGCACAAGACGTGGCTCGTCAATTTAACATTGATCTTCCAAGTGCGAAGGTCAATGTTTGGAGCAATATTCCGTTAGCAAGGGGACTTGGAAGCAGTGCATCGGCTATCGTAGCTGGAATCGAGCTGGCCAATGTACTGTGTGACTTGCGTTTATCAAAAAGAGAAAAGCTTCGCATCAGCAGCTTAATGGAAGGACATCCCGATAACGTCAGCCCGTCTATTTACGGCGGCATCGTTGTTGGTTACCATCATGAAAAGGAAACATATATTGCTCAAATACCTGAATTTGATGTCGATATTGTGATGGCTATTCCAGAATATGAATTAAAAACAACGGATGCCCGTGATGTGCTGCCTTCCGATATTAATTATCGCCATGCAGTAGAAGCTGGAGCAATAGGCAACATGCTAGTAGCAGCTCTGTTAAATAAAGATTTACCTCTGGTAGGCGAATTTATGGAGAAAGATTTATATCACGAACCTTATCGTATGAGACTCGTGCCAGAGCTTTCTCTTGTGCGAAAAGAAGCAAAAGCTCTCGGCGCATACGGTGTGTCACTAAGCGGAGCCGGTCCGAGTGTATTATGTTTAGCACCAAAAGGAAAAGGAAAAGCGATTGCTGAACATATGTATGCTTTACTGCCGAACTGTGAAATAGATGTTTTACAAATTGACCGCAAAGGTGTATTTGTAGAAGCTGAAGTCACAACGAGCTAATAAAAAAATCCTCATTCATTTGAATGAGGATTTTTCATTTGCAAGCCCCAATAAAATGGGAGGTTGCTTTTATAATAAAATCAAAGAGATTAGAATACTTGTTCTACTTCAACTACACCAGGTACTTCTTCTAAAAGGGCACGTTCGATACCAGCTTTTAGCGTAATTGTTGAACTTGGGCAGCTTCCGCAAGCGCCTAAAAGACGTAATTTTACAATACCATCCTCTACGTCTACTAGCTCACAGTCTCCACCGTCGCGAAGTAAAAACGGACGAAGTTTTTCTAATACTTCTTGAACTTGCTCGTGCATTTCTGACATAACTATCGACTCCTTTCTTCTACTCTTATTATAAACGGTCTTTCATGAAAAATCTATTGGAGTATACATCGTAATGTTACCTTAAAAGAAAAAGATGTGCAATGAATCAGTTTTGTGTAAAATAGTATTCATAATGAAGTAAAAGTGTGAATAATCGTACAGTTTATATGTAAAGATTCAAGGGGGATGTGCTATGCAGTCAACTGAGGTAGAAGTGTGTATTTATGGAGCTGAAATTGTTTGTGCAAGCTGTGTTAACCTGCCGTCTTCAAAAGACACCTATGATTGGCTAGAGGCAGCTATTTCTCGTAAATATCCGAACCAACCGTTTGCTATCACGTATGTAGATATAAACGAGCCGCATACGGATCCGGAAAAAGCAGCTTTTGCCAAGCGTGTGATTGAAGAAGATTTATTCTATCCTGTAGTGGTCATTAATGGAGAAATTGTTGGGGAAGGTAATCCGAAATTAAAGCGCGTATTTGAGGAAATGGAGAAGTATGGTTTCCGCGCATCATAACGAAAAAAGCCGTTAGATTGTCAGTCATCTAACGGCTTTTGTTTTATCCACTGTGGTGTTTATACATCCAAAGAATACCTGATTTCAATAATCGAGCTACGCGTCCTGTAATCGGACGTTCGGCAACTAAGCCAAACCCATGCTTTTTGCCTAATGAACCAAGTATGCCTTTTAATTTAATAGTTGGCAATTCATCAGGAAGCGCTTCGCCTTTCCAGCGGTGAAGAAGCACTTGCACAATTTGTTCAGCCTGACCTTCTGCAAGCTGAGCACTTGGGGCGTGCGGTAGGCTTGCACAGTCACCCAAAATGTAGACATTTTCATCGTCAGGCAAGTTATGGTATTTTGTCAATACGACGCGTCCTTGAGGATCTTTTTCCACGTCTAAATCGCGTACCACTTTATTTGGCTGAATGCCTGCTGTCCACACGATTGCATCGCTTTGAACGGGCTCATCATGATTATAAAGAATGTTCGGTTCTACTTTTGTAATATTAGCACTATTTACAATTTCGACACCGTTTGAAGTAAACCAAGTTTGAACGTAATTGCTTAAACGTTCTGGGAAAGCAGATAAAATTAATTTACCGCGGTCAAATAAGATGATTTTTAAATCCGGGCGGCTTTCTCTTAGCTCACTTGCCAGTTCTACGCCGCTTAATCCAGCTCCGACAATTGAAACAGTAGCGTGGGCCGGTAAGTTGTTTAATGTCTGATAAGTTGCTCGTGAAGCATCAATGGATTGAATGCTGTATGTATGCTCAAGAGCTCCGGGAACTCCATGATATTTATCTTCGCATCCGAGTCCTACAATCAGGTCATCGTAAGCGATCATTTGATCATCCACATAGACGCATTTCTCTTTCAGGTCTATTCGTTTTACACAGCCGTAGCGGATTTTTAAGCGAGGGTGTTCAGGAAAAGCAACACGGACATGTTGATCAGAGATTGTTCCAGCTGCAAGTGCATAGAATTCAGTTTTTAGTGAGTGATAAGGTGCTTTGTCAATAAGCGTTACTTCTACATCGTTAGGCAATTGATTCGGAAAAAGGCGCTGCAAAATGCGCATACCACCGTATCCGCCGCCCAGTATGACAAGGTTCTTCATGTGAATTTCCCCTTTAGCTTCATGCATTTTTGTTTTCTCTCTATTATTCTTGCTTTTAAGAATAGGAGGGTACAAATTACCGTTAATAAGGATGGTTGCCAAAAAGATATGAAAGGCTATATAAGATAACATATTTTACTTAAATAATAATTTAATATAACCTCGTTTGGTTTTCTATACATAAAAGTATAACTAAATTAATAAAAAACCACAATATGTTTCAACATAATTTCAAGCTATCCACGTAATAAAGCTTATTTATGCGTTTTTGAAAAAAGTCTATAAATCTAAAAAGCGCGCGCGAAATGAACGTGAATTTCTAAAGTTGACGTTGAAAATGAAAGGAGATAGGATAAACTAATAGCAGAGAGGTGAAAAAACGTGATACAGCCAATTATTGAATTTTGCGTTAGCAATTTAGCCAGCGGTTCTCAAGCAGCTTTAGAAAAGCTTGAAAAAGATCCAAATCTAGATATTATTGAATACGGATGTTTAGGTTATTGCGGGAAATGTTCACAATCTTTATTTGCCTTGGTAAATGGAGAGATTGTTACGGCGGAAACACCTGAACAGTTAGTAGATAATATCTACATTCATTTAGAAGAAAACCCAATGTTTTAAACTACCCCCGCTGTCGTATCTCTTTTTAGCAGGAGAGGGACATGAGGCTAATAGAATAGATGATGTAAGCACGGCTAGTCTTGCCGTGCTTTTTTATGCGTTTTTGCGCAAATATATGCGCTTTAACCATCCTCTTTGTAATCATAAAGCTTCTTTTGTTTTTTAATACTCTAAAGGAGGACAAAATAAAAAACCCCTTAATCTTTATGATTAAGGAGCTAAAAAAACGGGGGATGATATTATTGTGTACAAAAGAGAATCACTTTATACTAGAGCTACATAAAAAAATAATGGGTGATAATATGAAAAAATTTCAGTTTACAAAAATGCATGCACTTGGCAACAACTATATCTACGTAAATATGTTTGAAGAACATATAGAAGAGCAAGAGTTAGCACCGCTTGCTGTAAAAGTCTCAAATGTTTATACGGGAATCGGATCGGATGGAATGATTCTTATTTGTCCATCTGAACGCGCAGATGTGAAAATGCGCGTATTTAATAATGACGGCTCGGAAGCAAAAAACTGCGGAAACGGTTTAAGATGTGTAGCTAAATATGCATACGAACATAATTTAGTAACAAGCGAAAGATTTTTTATCGAAACGCTTTCTGGAGTTGTAGAAGCAACGGTGCATCCGCAGGGAAATGAAGTTCCAGAAGTAACAATCGATATGGGAGAGCCTATTTTAGCTAGAGAACAAATTCCAATGACGGGAGCAAGCCAATACCAAGTTGTTGATGAAGAGATGGAATTTGGAAAAGAACGGTTAAAAGGGACGGCTGTATCAATGGGAAATCCTCACGTCGTCTTTTATGTAAATGATATTGAACAAGCGCCTCTTACTACACTAGGTCCGGTAGTTGAAAAAGATGCGCGTTTTCCAGAAGGAGTAAACGTTGAATTTGTCGAGGTAGTGAACGAAAGAGAGCTGAACTTTCGCGTATGGGAAAGAGGTTCGGGTATCACTCAAGCATGCGGGACAGGAGCATGCGCTGCTGTTGTTTCTTCTGTGTTAAATGAGAAGACGAAAAAAGATGTGCCTACTGTTGTACACCTCGCTGGAGGAGATTTAACGATTGTTTGGCAAAATAAAGGCAATGTGTTAATGACAGGTCCAGCCAATGTGATTTGCGACGGCACGTATTATTATTAAAAATGAAGAAGCAGACGATTTGTCGTCACAGACATTTCGTCGTATACTAAACAAAAAAGGAGGTCTGTTTAAAAATGAGTCAAGATATCCTAACAATTACAGAAGCTGCAAGCTTTCAAATAAAAGATATGATGAAAGAACATGAAGAAGAAAATGCTTATTTACGTGTTACTGTAAATGGAGGAGGCTGCTCAGGTCTTTCTTATGGCATGGGTTTTGCACACGAAGTAAATGAAAACGATACGCTGTTTGAACAACATGGCATTAAGATTCTTGTAGATAGCGAAAGTGCTCCAATTTTAAAAGATGTAAAAATTGATTACAAGCAATCTATGCTAGGCGGAGGGTTTACAATTGATAACCCGAACGCCATTGCAGCATGCGGCTGCGGCTCTTCTTTCCGTACAGCAAGCAACGCAGGTGCTCCTGAAGAGTGCTAAGTATATTTTTATAAAAAAGCTTTCTTCACCTCATCTGGTGAAGAAAGCTTTTTTAGTGAGAAATTTTTGTATGTTACATCATCTACCAAACTTATTGACCGAATAATCAGTCTTTTTTATACTCAATAAAAAAGAGGAGATGAACGGATTTGATAGATGCGACTCGTTACGACGCGGAACAAGTAGGAGGTTATGGAAGTTTTCGTAAAAAAAATACCCTGCCTATTCTATGGAAGGGGTTTATAAACTGGTTAAAACTTGAAAATAGGAAAATGGAGTCTAAGGATGCAAAAAGTATTCACTTCAGTGAATCGCATTTATTTGTTCAACATTTGCCTTTTTCCTCAGGTGAAGTCTGTCATCAAAACTCGTCCTCTGCGCCTCTTAACCATTCTGAACCTTACATTCGCTATTATGAAAATGCTAATGCATCTCTGGCCGAAAGCTATGGAGCAGTGGAAGGAGAGCATATTCTGCTGATTGAACGTATTGTCGGTCAATCAGAGGTAGTAAAATATTTAAGCAAGCTCGAAGGCTTGAAGGCCTACAGAATGAGCGTAACTAGTCAAGAAGGAAACCATTCCTTTTATGAAATCTGTTTAATAAGCAGTGATGCAGAAATGATGAGTGAAATCATTCATCGAATGGTTACACCAATCCAGCAATGAAAAAAAGCAGGCGAGAGCCTGCTTTTTTTATGAGAACATTGACGTACTGTGCATAGGCTGTAAGCGAGCCTTTGGGTCAATGTATGCTTTAGCGTTATTAACGGCAGTCGGACCTTCGCCAAATCCTGCCACGATGAGTTTTACTTTTCCATCATATGTGCAGACATCACCTGCTGCATAGATGCCAGGAATATTTGTTTCTTGCTTTGAATTAACAACAATTGCATTTTTCTCTAAATCTAAGTCCCATTCTTTAATTGGACCTAGAGAAGAAACAAATCCAAAGTTTACAATAACATCATCTACGTCTACTACTGTCTTTTCTTCACCTTTTGTATTTTCTAACACAACTTGTGTAATACGGTCATCTCCAATAAACTCAACCGGTACATATGGTGTTTTAATATCAACTGATGAATTATGCAAGTTTTCTACGCTATGTTCATGAGCGCGGAACTTGTCTCGTCGATGCGTTAACGTTACTTTTTCTGCGATCGGCTCTAACATAAGAGACCAGTCTACAGCAGAATCCCCACCCCCGCATACTAATACTTTGCGGCCTTTGAATTTATTCATATCATCCACAAAATAATGAAGGTTCGTTTGCTCGAATTGTTCTGCGTTTTCTAGCTCAATTTTACGGGGCTTAAATGCACCGTTTCCAGCCGTAATAATAATTGTTTTTGAATAGTGGACTTCAGAATTAGTAGTTAATCGGAATACACCGTCCGCTTGTTTTTCTACCTTTTCTACTGCTTGCTCTAGTGCAACTGCAGGTTTAAATTGATCCATTTGCTCTTTTAGGTTATTGACTAATTCTTGAGCACGTACTTTTGGAAACCCAGCTACGTCATAAATATATTTTTCAGGATATAAAGCAGAAAGCTGTCCACCGAGCTGTGGTAAGCTTTCAATAATTTTTACGCTCGCCTGACGCATACCGCCATAAAATGCTGTAAATAAGCCTGTAGGGCCGCCTCCGATGATGGTAATATCGTATACTTGTTTATCTTCTTTCATTTATAATCACCTCTAGATTGTTCTGTGCCAATGCATATTCTACTTTATGATAGCATAGTAAATTATAAAATATCATTAAAACACGCTGGAATGTTTGAGAAACTTTCTCAACTTAAAGATCAGTATTTGCAATCATTAACATAACCACACGTTTTGGTCAAATATAAAACTGGGTATACAGGAAAGTAATTGAAAATTTAAAAGCTTGTAAATACAAAGTGAAGGGTTGAAAAACCGATGAAAAAAGCATAAGATGTTGGTGTAAATCAAGCTAGGACTTATGCTTACATTTTTTTGAAAAAGAAAAAATGTATTTTTTTAAAAAAGAACGTGAAGTGATTCACATTATTTTTCGTATATGAATAATAAATGGATAGCGATGATCGTTCTTGCTCAAACTAACATAAAAAAGCAAACCAAATAAAATTGCTCTTATCATTATATTTGTAAGACATACTTGTGACTATAACTAAAAAAGGTGGATGACATTCCTATGAAAAAGCCTAAAATCGTCATTTTGGGTGCCGGGTATGGCGGCATTATGACAATTGTTAATTTACAAAAGAAACTGGGTGCTAGTGATGCGGAAATTGTTTTGGTAAATAAAAACGATTACCATTACGAAACGACATGGCTTCATGAAGTATCGGCAGGTACAATTCATCAAGATCGCTCTCGTGTTCCTGTTAAAAATTTAATTAACACGAATAAGGTTACATTTATTAAAGACACGGTCGTAGATATTAAGTTAGATGAAAAGCGTGTTCTTCTTGAAAACAGTGAGCTAACGTACGATTATTTAGTTGTTGCTTTAGGGTACGAAGCAGAAACTTTCGGAATTAAAGGTTTAAAAGAACATGCATTTACCATTACGAGCATTAATGCAGCACGTCAAATTCGTGAGCATATTGATTATGTGTTTGCGACGTACAACAATGAAGTGGAAAAAAGAGACGAACTTCTGACAATCATTGTTGGAGGTGCTGGCTTTACCGGCATTGAATTTGTGGGAGAATTAGCAAATCGAGTCCCTCAGCTTTGCAAAGAGTTTGATATCCCGCGTGAAAAAGTACGCGTTATTTGTGTAGAAGCAGCGCCTACGGCCTTGCCAGGTTTTGATCCGGAACTTGTAGAATATGCGGTAACACAGCTAGAACGAAAAGGAATCGAGTTCAAGATCGGAACAGCGATTAAAGAGTGTACAGAAGAAGGAATTATTGTATCAAAAGATGACCAAGTGGAAGAAATCAAATCAGCAACAGTTGTATGGGCTGCAGGTGTTCGAGGCAGTCATTTAATTGAAAAAGCTGGATTTGAGAACATGCGCGGACGTGTAAAAGTAAGCAATAGCTTGCTGGCACCAGGGCATGAAGATGTGTTTGTTATTGGAGATTGTTCACTAATGATTAACCCAGAAACAGAACGTCCTTATCCGCCAACAGCTCAAATCGCTATGCAACAAGGCGGTACCTGCGCTGAAAATATTAGCCGTTTGATGAAAGGGCAAAAAGAATTAAGCGAGTTCAAACCAGATATTAAAGGAACGGTATGTTCGTTAGGGCATGATGACGCAATTGGCGTTGTATACGGTCGAAAACTATTTGGTTCAAGCGCATCTTTTATGAAAAAAGTTGTTGATAATCGCTCGCTTTTCCTTCAAGGCGGAGCAGGTCTTGTATTGAAAAAGGGAAAATTTAATTTCTTTTAAAACAAAAAGCAAAAGGTCTTCAAACCTTTTGCTTTTTTTGGTATTAACTTACTTTTCTGTGATTGACGCCTTGATTACTCTTAAGTAAACTGAGAGTATAAAGAGTAACGGAGGCGAAAAGCAATGGAAATGAGTGTGCCTGTCCTAATTATCTCCATCTTGTTGTTTTTTGTGTTGTTTTTTGGAATCAGTTTCTTGTTGAATATGCTGCTTCGCATGTCTTGGATTATGGCCATTATTTATCCCGTAATTTTTATTCTTATTATTGATGATGTAAGAGCGGTTGATTACATTCAACATCCCGCTCACTCCTTTCAGCAGCTAGGTACAAAAGTGCTATCTTTAGCCACAGCTGACATTGCGATTTTAATGGCTGGTTTTATAGGTGCACTAGCTTCAGGTATTACCATTAAATCTTTACGAACAAGAGGGTACCAAATGTTTTGAATGTAAATTCTTCTCGCGAACGAATAATTTGTTTTTATGTTGGAAACAAATAGATTCGTGAGAGGAGTTGTGGAAATCACAATGATTGGAAAAATAGCAAAGCGATTCATTATGTGCCTACTACTGGTCGGAGCGCTGTTTACAACATATGAAGCAATTACTGGCGTCCCAATAAACACGGTCATCAAATATATGCCTTTTATAAACAGTACAGGGCATCCTCTAATGAATGAAAGGCTCTTACCATCATTTCTAAAACCACTAAGAGTTGAAGCAGCTAGCAATGACAGAGAGCGTCTGACAATTGAAGAAGCATTTGATTGGTCGCGTTATCCAACTAAGAATGTATTGGCTACGGGTTACACAGCTGGTTACGAATCAACTGGGAAAAATCCCAATCATCCAGGGTATGGTATTACATATTCGGGCGTTAAAGTAAAACGTGACTTGTATTCAACCATCGCTGCTGATTTAACCATATTTCCAATCGGCACGATCTTGTTCATTCCGGGCTATGGGTACGGAGTGGTAGCAGATAAAGGTGGGGCTATTAAAGGCAATCATCTTGATTTATACTTTGAAACTGTTTCTGATGTGTATAACATATGGGGTAAGAAAGAATTAAACGTCTATGTAGTCAAATCAGGAGACGGCCGTTTAACTGAAGAAGAGTTAACAATGCTGAATGAAAAGAAATCGATGCAAGTTTTTCGTCAGCAGGTGAAATAAACGAGAAACACATGAAGCATTCTTCATGTGTTTTCTTATGTTTTATGGCCATACATAATACGTTACAAAAGCAACTGCTATTCCTGTTAAGGCTCCAAAGAAAACTTCAATAGGCTTATGCCCAAGCAGTTCTTTTAGCTTCACTTGTTTTTCGTCCTCTTCATTGGTCGTCCACAGCTTTGCCTCTTTTACTGCGCGCTGAAAGTCTTCAACCAAACGATTTAAAACTGTTGCTTGCTCTCCTGCGTGTCTTCTTACTCCTTTAGCATCAAACATGACAATGATGGCAAAAATAGCGGATAGAGCAAAAATAGGGGATTTAAGACCTTCTGCTAGCCCAATGGCAGTTGCTAAGGAAGTTACGGCTGCGGAGTGAGAGCTTGGCATGCCCCCCGTACTAAAAAATAAGCTGCCGTCTATTTTTTTAGTAGCTACAAAAGAAAGGGGAATCTTAATAAATTGAGCAAAGAAAATAGCGATTAATGAACTCCAAAGTGGAAAATTTGAGAATAACTCCATTGAGATGTCCTCCCTCAACTTAAAATGTCTAAAAAGATAAATCCGTATGATGAAAACAGTGGTAGATGAAAGTATATGTGTGAAACTAAGGTTTTTGAACTGTGATTAAAAATTGTATTTCTGCTATCATATGTATATAGATGAAAACAGTGGTGAATATGATATATATTCCACTTGCTGAATAGATTAAACAAAGCAGATGATAAATAAAAATAAAATATCTATACGTAAAAGGGAGGAATTTTATGTTTTCGCACGTAGAAACATATGGTGTTGATCATCAAACAGAAGCGCTCGTAATCGGGTTATTTAATCAAAACCAACAGTTTGAAGGCTTTCTAAAAGAAATTGATGATGCTTTAGGTGGACAGCTCATTCATTTGATTAAGGAAGGAGATATTCGCGTACAGGAAAAGCGTATATCAACGATTCATACACTAGGAAAATTAGGAGCAAAACGTCTTTATTTTGTAGGGCTCGGACGAAAGCAAGCGTTAACTAAAAATGGGCTCAAAGAAAGCTTTGGCCTTTTATTTAAAAAGTTAAAAGAAGCAAAAATTTCAAACGCATCGGTCGTCCTTCCTACATTTGATACAGGAGAGTGGTCAGAGCAAGAAACTGCAGCTTTACTAGGAGAAGCTCAACAGCTTGCTATGTATGAGTTTGAAAACTACAAAAAGAAATCAAATGAGCCTGACAAGCAGCTTGAGAAAATTGAACTGTTTTCTTGTTATAAAGACGTTTTACAATCTGCGTTGGTTGGATATACGTACGGGAAAGCAACAAACTCAGCCCGCACCCTCGTTAACTTACCAAGCAATATGCTAACGGCTACAGATTTAGCTAATTATGCAGTAGAAATGGCACATACATATGGTTTTGAATATGAAATTTTAGAAAAAGAAGAGATGGAAACGCTAGGAATGGGCGCGTTGCTCGCAGTCAATCAAGGTTCCGCAGAGCCTCCTAAAATGATTGTGCTGAAATATCAAGGTAAAGAAAAATGGGAAGACGTTATTGGGTTGGTAGGAAAAGGGATTACCTTTGACACAGGTGGTTACTCTATCAAATCTAAAGACGGGATTGTAGGCATGAAAACAGATATGGGTGGAGCTGCATCTGTTCTTGGTGCAATGGAAGCGATTGGAGAATTAAAACCTCATCAAAACGTAGTAGCGGTCATTCCATCAACTGACAACGTTATTAGCGCGCGTGCCTTTAAACCAGATGATGTTATTACAGCAATGAATGGAAAGACAATAGAAGTGCTGAACACAGATGCTGAAGGGCGTTTAGCACTAGCTGATGGTATTTCATATGCCAAGCATCATGGAGCAAATTATTTAGTAGACGTGGCGACATTAACGGGTGGTGTAATTGTAGCTCTTGGTACACACACAACTGGGGCAATGACGAATGATTCTGCTTTATTGCAGCGAATAGCGAAAGCGAGCATTGAGACAGGCGAACCGATTTGGGAGCTGCCTATTACAGAACGAGACAAAAAGCGTGTTCGGGGAAGTAAAGTAGCAGATTTAAATAACTCTCCTGGACGGGAGGGGCACGCAATTATGGCAGGAACCTTTATTGGTGAGTTTGCAGAGCAAACACCATGGGTTCACTTGGATATTGCTGGAACTGCAACATCCGCTGCTTCTCATGAGTTAGGACCTTCAGGTGCAACAGGCGTGATGGTGCGAACCCTAGCTGCAATGGTTTGTTTATTTGAAGCCAATTAATAAAAAGAACATAGCAGTGATAGAAAGAAACGTAAAAAGAAGCATCGAGGATGCTTCTTTTTTAATATGTTTACATAATGTTTTTTTCTAAAAAGAAAAAAACATTATGTAAAAAAATCCTTATATTGTCGAGGCTGTAGAGAAGTTAAACAAACGTTTATTTAGTAAGATGATTGACTTTTTTTCTATACCTAATATAATGAACATGTTGTTTATCTCTCTAATGTTTTAATGAGATAAAGTAAAAAGAAAAATGGAGGTTTCAAAATGAATGCAGTATTAATAGCTGTGCTCGTGATGCTGATTTTGAGCTTATTGCGTATCAACGTTGTCTTTTCTTTAGCGGTCGGAGCGCTAATTGGAGGACTTGTTGGCGGTATCAGCCTCACAGATACAGTAAGTATATACACAGATGGTCTTGGAAACAGTGCTTCTGTTGCATTAAGCTATGCTTTGCTTGGAGGATTTGCAATGGCTGTTTCGCGGACAGGGCTGCCTGATGCCGTTGTTCAGCTAGCGTTAAAAATAGTAGGGAAAGAAGGAGAAACGAAAAAGAAGTCACTGTCAAAAGTACTAATTTTATTAATCATCCTTATTATTTCGTGTTTTTCTCAAAACGTTATTCCAGTTCACATTGCATTTATTCCGCTTTTAATTCCACCGCTATTAAAAGTATTTAATCAGTTGAAAATAGATCGCCGATTAGTCGCAACAGTTATTACATTTGGATTGGTTACACCTTATATGTATTTGCCGGCAGGATTCGGTAAGATTTATCACGACATTTTATTTACTAACATCAAAGAAAGTGGATTAACGATTGATAAAGGAGATATTACCACGGCGATGGCTCTTCCAGCTTTAGGAATGGTAGCGGGCTTATTGTTTGCTGTGTTTATTTCGTACCGTAAGCCGCGCAGTTATAAAGACATTGACATTGATCAAGGCGCAGAGGAGCGTACAGGTTACACAACAAGAGGGATTATAGTAGCGTTACTTGCGATTGTAGGGGCTTTAACTGTGCAGCTCTTAGTAGATTCTATGATTTTCGGAGCGCTTGCAGGAATTGTGGTCGTTTATTTCAGCGGGGCTTTGAAGTGGAATGAAGCAGATCCAGTATTAACGAACGGAATGAGAATGATGGCTTTCATCGGATTTGTTATGCTGTCAGCCTCTGGTTTTGCAAAAGTTCTTCAAGAAACTGGAGATGTAGAAGCACTTGTAAAAGGCTCTGTTGCTCTTATTGGCGGAAACCAAATGCTGGGTGCATTTCTTATGCTTGTCATCGGGCTTTTAGTCACAATGGGCATTGGTTCTTCTTTCTCTACCATTCCAATTATCGCGACGATTTTTGTTCCTCTTTGCTTAGAACTTGGTATGAGTCCAATGGCAACGATTTGTATTGTTGGTACAGCGGGAGCGCTTGGAGACGCTGGTTCACCAGCTTCAGACAGTACGCTTGGACCAACATCTGGACTAGCAGTCGATCGTCAACATGATCATATCTGGGATACGTGTGTACCAACTTTTCTTCACTATAACATTCCACTCATTATTTTTGGGTGGGTTGCCTCAGTTATCTTGTAAATAGAGGGTCTCTAATGAAAAAAAAGCAGCCGATCAAAACCGGCTGCTTTTTTTTCATGCTTGAGAAAGAATAGAAGCAGTGCTGTCACAAGCTCCTAATGCTTGCTCTACAGCCTGAAGAGATTGTTCAATATGTTCGCGATTTGAATCTTTCTCTACTGTTTGAAGAGCTTGTTCAAGGCTTGCTTTTGCCTGATTTAATGACGTACAAGAATCCTGCACGTAACCTCTAGCGTTTTTAGACATTCTTCTTCCTCCTAACTAACCAAAAATGAGAATCAATAAGTAGTATGAGTAATTTGCAGGGAATTATGAGGAGAAATAATAAAAAGGATTAACTCTTATGAAAGGAGTTAATCCTGTCAGCCTAACTGTTTAAATTGGTTGGAATGTAGAAGTTCAAGCACTTTCTTATCAAGCTCCTTAATTTTCTTTACAGCCAAATTGTATTCCATTTCACGGTAATGATGTTTGCCGCCTGGCTCTTCATCAGCTTCATCAGCTAGTTTGACTACTTTTTGAAGAGGGCGTTGCTGAATGGTTCCTTCAGGCAAATAGGAGTCTGTGTGTAGTAAAATAGCTAAGGCAATTTCTTTTGCCGCCTGAGGTTCCTCGCCTAAACGAATGAGTAATTTATGTGCACGTTCAGCACCTTTAATAGCGTGAATATCATTTTGACGATACTTCTCATAGTCCCACTGACCATTTGTGTACCATTCGTAGTGGCCAATATCATGAAGCAGCGCTGCTTTTGTAGCTAAATCAGGGTTTACATTATGCTGTACAGATAGACGAAACGCATGATAGGCGACCGATACAGCATGCGCAACGCCAGATCGTGTTAAATATTTTTGAGCGATAGGATGCGTGAAAATTTCTACTAGCGTAACATGTCTCATCATGTCATCCCTCCTAAAGAAAAAATATATTTCCAAATACAATATCATATTTATTTCCTAAATACAATTATCATGTAATTTGTTTTTACATCCAAAAACGGCATATATTATAATATTCGAAACAAAACAACATGTACATCTTTTTCAAAAGAAAATAAGACTTTTTTCCTTGTGTTTTACCATTTAATATTTAACGAAACGTGACAGCAGTCAAATTGGTTATCGGGATGAATAAACGTAATTTTAATATAGTCTGGCGTATAAAAAACATCAATTTTGGCCTTAACGCCTGTTGAAAGAATGAGTCTTTTTACTTCACTCACTTTAGATTCTTGAGCAGCAGCTTTTATTTTTTTTATTAAAGCTGGCGAAGCGTTAGCTCTTTGAATAAATATGGTAGCGCTTTGCATGGTAGAGGGAATCACTTTAAGAGATTGCTGGAAAGTCGCTATGTCCGCCTCAGGTAAGCTAGGTACCCTGTATGTATAAGGGTGAGGCATGTAGTACGATGGCCAGTAGTAAGACAAGGGAGCAAATGGTTTCATATAAGAATCCTCCTAAAAAACGGATTTTTATTATGTATATGTAGAGGGTTCGTATATGTTGTAGCAAAACCGTTATTGTATACTAGATACAAAGGGAGGTATGTATATGAAAACAAAAGATACGCTGTTAGAAGCATTAGGAATTGAGATTATTAGCGCAAGTGAACAAAGAGTGGAAGCGACGATGCCTGTTGATGAGCGAACGCGTCAGCCATTCGGGCTTTTGCACGGAGGAGCATCGGTGGCGTTAGCCGAAACTGTGGCTAGTCTAGGTGCTATTAAAAGTGTAGATATTGAAAAAGAAATCTGCGTGGGTTTAGAGATTAATGCTAATCATATCAAAGGGAAAAAAGATGGAACAGTTACAGCTATAGGCGTTCCTTTACATAAAGGAAAAAAAACAGCGGTTTGGGAAGTGAAAATTCAAGATGAAGAAGAGAATTTAATCTGTATATCCCGGTGCACGCTTGCTATTCTGCCTAAAGCTTAAATATAAGAAAGGCTTAGTCTAAAAGGTGTGAGGTATGCTTTTGAAGTCAGCAGGAGCACCTCACACACTGATGTGAGAGCTTAAAGAGAATTTGGAAGAGCGGATACATAAAAAAGTGAAAAAATAGGTAAAAAAAAGAAGCGAAATTATGTCTATTCGTGACAGTTACCCTGCGCATAGAGACATGCTCTAGAATATAGTAGTAGTAAAGTATTCTTTTTATTCAGCAACTAGAATATTCATAATATTAAAAATAAGAACAGAAAATAGACCTTCCGATTGTTCAATCGTGCTATAATAGCATTAATATAGTAGGGCGGTTTATTTTACAAAGGGGTGATAATATTGGATAAGAACTCTCAGTATTTATTCATTGATTTTGAATTTACAATGCCAGAGTATAAAGGTTTTCCAAAAGGCTTTTTTCCGGAAATCATTGAAGTTGGTTTGGTGTTTGTTAAAAATCAAGAAATCATTGATCGTTTCTCCTCTTACGTACAGCCTACACACTTTACAAAATTAACTGAGCGCTGTAAATCATTTCTCCATATCGAACAAAATCAAGTAAATGAAGGAATTACGCTAGAGCAGCTTGTACAGCGACTGGGCATGTATAAAAACAGCACGATTATTACATGGGGAAACATGGATATGAAAGTATTAAGGCAGTGCTGTCAAAAAAATAAGGTGCCGTTTCCTTTTACAGGTAAAGAAATTGATCTTTCGATGGAGTATAAGCGCTTTTTTGGAGATCAAAATCAAACCGGCCTTTGGAAAGCTGTGCAAGAGTATGGTAAAGAAGGAACTGGAAAGCACCACTGCGCGCTTGATGATGCGATGACGACACTCAACATCTTTAAGCTTGTAGAAAAAGATAAGCGGTACCTTCAAAAGCCGGAGCCGACGACCATAGGAGATCGAATCGATTTTTCAAAAGTATTAAATAAATTTGCATTATAAAAGCCAAATCACTTCTATGTGAATTTGGCTTTTTGCTTAATGAATACCGTACTCTTTTTTTAACTCTTCTAAACAGGCAATACTTGCTTGAGCAAAAGCGCTATCTTTGGCTTGTTGTTCAGCTATCTTTAATTCAAGGGCTTTTTTTAGTGAATGCTTATAATCAGGAACGCTGTCTTCATAGAGATGAACCATTTTTTGAGGAATGTTGGCCTGCTCTCGAAACGCAAGTGCTTTTCGCTCGTGAAAAAAAGGTACGTCCACTTGTCCAGGATTATGTAAGTCACCTTGTTCTGGATGCTTCAACACAGCTTGAATTCGTACAACATAATGCAGATCTCGAACTTGTGTAATTTCACCGATGTATTTCCCGGTTTTATAAAGTGCTGTAACGGTTTGACCAATTGTAAATGTCATATTGCCAGATCTCCTTTAAGTAAAGTGTTTGTTATAAACAGTATAAATCAAAACCTACTACCGTTTCTATGAAAGGATGTTGTACATGATGTATTTAATGTTTTTGCTTTATTTTCCGGAAGATAAAACAGAATATATTCCTGCTTTTGCTACAATGGCGATTTTTGTACTAGCAGCAGTTGCAGTCTGGCGGTTCATCATCAAGGTGTCTAAAAAAGAAGAAGAAAAAACGAAGGAATTAGAAGCAAAGTTGAAAGAACAAGAAAATAAGAAGTCACTCTAATGAAATGCAAATAAAATGTAAGCGTTTAAAATGATATGTTGCTGGACAATCTATGGAAAGACATCTAAAACTTTCGCTAGTGCGTATGCGATTGGAGGGCAACATGAAAAAACTACTACTCATTGGAACCGTGCCTTTTTTCTTGTTAACGGGGTGTATGGAAAAAGAAATATCCAATAAAGAAGTCAAAGTCTATAACGCAGATGGAGATAGCATCGGTACAGTCAAATTGAAAGAGCAGGCTGATGGAATTGAGTTTACGTACGATTTAAGCGGACTTCCACCTGGCGAACACGGCGTACATATTCATGAAATGGGGATTTGCAAAGCTCCTAACTTTAAAAGTGCAGGAAATCACCTTGATCCTGATAAAAAGAAACACGGACTGTTAAATCCAAAAGGACCACATTTAGGCGATATGAAAAATATTGTGGTAGAAGACGATCAGACGTATAAAGGAACGGATATGGTTCCTCAAGTCACGTTAAAAGAAGGAAAGACGTCTCTCGTTAAGCGTATGGATGGTTCCTCTCTTGTAATTACTGAACAAGGTGATGATGGAATGACAGAGCCATCAGGTAATTCTGGCAAGCGAATCGCGTGCGGAGTTATTTCAAAAAAACATTAAAAACAGCGTTCTTTCGTGAGAAAGAACGCTGTTTTTTACGTTAAAGCTATTTTTAAGCGATTTAATCCTTCTTGAAGTTGTTCATGTGAACAGCCAATGTTCAAGCGAATAAAACCTTTTCCATATGTGGAACTGTATTTTTCGCCTTTTTCTACGGCGATTTTGCCTTTTTCTAATAAACGTTCATGTAATTCTTCTTCTGATAAGTGCAGCTTGTTGCAGTCAATCCATAGTAGATAAGTTCCTTCCGGCTGAATGACTCGCAGTTCAGGTAAGTGTTCACTTATAAACCCTGTCACGAGATCTACATTTTTCTTCAGATACACAAGCAGTGCTTCTAGCCATTCGCCACCTTCGCTGTAAGCTGCTTCTAAACCAATGATTCCAAATGTATTTAGATTAGAGAAACCTTGTTTTTGCTGCTGCTGAACATACTGTGTGCGCAGCTTCTCATTTGGAATAATAATAGCTGAAGCTTGAAGTCCTGGTATATTGAATGTTTTGCTAGGGGCCATACACGTAATGGTTCGATTGGCTGCATCTTCACTCACCATGCTGATGGGAATGTGTTTATAAGGATGGTAAATTAGATCAGAATGAATTTCATCTGAAACAATTAATACATTGTATTTTTGACAAAGATCGGCAAGCTTCTTCAGTTCTTCTTTTGTCCACACGCGTCCTACTGGATTATGAGGACTGCAAAGAATCATTAATTTTACGCCTTCTGCAAATTTTTTCTCTAAATCTGCAAAATCAATTTCGTATTTATCGCCCGCAAGTTTTAACGGATTTTCAACAACTTCTCGATCATTTACCTCTATCATGTTGAAAAACGGAGTATAAACTGGAGGTTGAATTAAAATTGAATCTCCAGGTTCCGTAAATGCTTGAATAGCCATACTCAGGGCAAATACAACTCCTGGACTGTATGTAATCCATTCATGATCAATGGTCCACTGATGCTTGTTTTTTACCCAAGATGATAAAGCATTTGCCGTAGATTCTGTAGGGGAAGTGTAGCCGAAAATACCGTGTTTGACACGCTCATTAATGGTTTGAAGAACATTAGGCGGCGCTTGGAAATCCATATCAGCTACCCAAAAAGGCAGAACATCTTTTGCTCCAAAAACGAGATCCGTTTTGTCCCACTTTACGGACTGCGTACCTGTACGATTAATTAATTGATCAAAAGAATAAGTAGACAATAAAAGTACCCCCTTTTTTAATATAATAGTTTGCTTATTTTTAATACGTTTGTCAACGAAGTTAACTTGTGAAGTCAATAAAGAAAGTGGGAAAATTGGCTGAAGCACCACTAATAAATTTTTTATTAAAGTTAGCGCCTCGTGTGAAATATATGAACTCGCTCCGTCATTATTGAGACAGGGCTTTTTCACCGTACAAGAAATCGACCATATGAGACTGCACAATGTCGGGACACTCTTCTGGTAAAAGATGTCCAATTTCCTTTAACGAGATAAAGGTAGAGTCTGTCAAATCATCTTTTAATTTACGTCCGAGATGTAAAGGGACAACTCGGTCTTCTTCTCCCCAAATGAGTAAACTTGGTTTTTTTATGTGCTGCAAATCCTTTGAGGAGAGGTCTCCTTCTCGATCACGAATCATTCTTGTTAAAGCCATAAACGTACGGTCATCCAAAAAGGGTTCAGTATAGCCATCAATCATTTCTTCGTCGATTAACTGATGATCAAATACGACATTTTGCAAGTTACCTAATACACCTTTGCGAGACAGCCACGTTTTTACCCACAGATAAAAGAAGGGAACATAAGAAGACATGACCAACCCATAATGTGAAGGGCCTAAATAAGCTGAGCTGCACAGAAGAACGAGTTTTGATACACAAGAAGGCTTTAATTTTGCTACGTTTAAACAAACCTGTCCTCCCATTGAGTGTCCCGATAGTACAACATCTTTCAATTTTAAGTATTCAATCAACTCGATGACAATTTTGGCTAAGTTTTTATACGAGTATTGAAAGGTTAACGATTTTTCACTTCGCCCAAATGGCGGAAGGTCCAGCGTAATGACAGAAAACGTATCTTCAAATAAAGGAATTAAACGCCGAAAGCTAAAACTGGATGATAAAAAGCCGTGAATAAATACAATAGCTGGTTTATCAGGGTGATAGTTATGGCATTCGTAGTAAACATTGACGCCATTAAAAGTACGCTGGTGGCAAGTAATTTTAGAGTCAGTCAATTTGTTTCACTCCATCTTTTTCTTTCTAGTCTGTCCTAATTTCCAGCAATCTATAAAATGAAACTCAATTACCGGTATAGATTTCACATTAAAGATGTGTTTAAATTTGATATAATGGAAAAAGTGAAAAAATTTAATCGGTGTAGGAGGGGAACGCGGTGTTCTTAGAAGAAAAAGAGTTAGAAATTTTAGAAATTCTAGAAAAAAATAGCCGTATTTCAATAGATAGTATTTCAAAAATGGTGGATTTAACGTTTGAAGAAACCTCTAATATTGTTAAAAAGTTAGAGAGAGAAAAAGTAATTGTGCAATATTCAGCTGATATTAACTGGAGACGAGTAGATGGACATGAGGGCGTCACAGCTATGATAGATGTAAAAGTTGCACCAAAGCGAGGAGTAGGCTTTGACGAGATTGCGGAGCGCATCTATCGTTTTCAAGAAGTAAAATCCGTGTACCTAATGTCAGGAGCATATGATTTGTCTGTTATTATTGAAGAAAAATCAATGTCTGAAGTAGCATTTTTCGTTTCTGAAAAGCTTTCTACGCTAGACTCTGTTTTATCTACAACGACTCACTTTATTATGAAAAAATACAAGCACGATGGTACCATCTACGATCAAGGCGATGAAGATCGCAGAATCGTGGTGTCTCCGTAATGAAAGAGCGCTTGTCAACAACTGTACAACAGCTGAAACCTTCAGGTATTCGCCGCTTTTTTGATTTAGCAGCAAGTATGGATAACGTCATCTCTCTTGGAGTAGGTGAACCTGATTTTGTCACATCTTGGGCTGTTCGAGAAGCGAGTATTTTATCGTTGGAAAGAGGATATACCTCTTATACAGCAAATGCGGGGCTTTTAGAGCTCCGCTTTGAAATTATGAAGTATATGAAAAGAAATTTTAACGTCTCGTATGATTATAAAGATGATATTATTGTGACCGTTGGAGGAAGTCAGGCTTTAGACATTACAATGCGAGCTTTGATTAACCCTGAAGATGAGATTATTGTCGTGGAGCCAAACTTTGTGTCTTACAGTCCGTTAATTTCTCTAGCAGGAGGAGTTCCTGTGGCAATTGAAACAACGGCAGAAACGGAGTTTAAACTACAGCCTAGACAGATTGAAGAAGTCATTACAAGCAACACGAAAGCCCTTCTTTTATGTTCTCCTAATAATCCAACAGGAAGTTCGCTATCTAAAGAAGAGTTGCAGGCTATTGCGGATATTGTAATCAAGCATGACTTGCTTGTTATCACGGATGAAATATATGCAGAATTAACATATGATGAAGAATTTACATCTATTGCTTCTTTAGAAGGAATGAAAGAACGAACTATTATTATTTCAGGCTTTTCTAAAGGGTTTGCTATGACTGGATGGCGTCTTGGGTACATATGTGCACCAACTGAGATTGCTAAAGCAATGCTGAAAATTCATCAGTATACAATGATGTGCGCGCCTACCATGGCCCAGTATGGAGCAATTGAAGCACTACAAAACGGGCAGCATGACGTAGAAGAGATGAGAAAAAGCTATCGCAGAAGACGGAACTATATGGTGAAGTCATTAAATCAAATTGGTCTGGAATGCCATTCTCCCGGAGGAGCGTTTTATGTATTCCCGTCTATCAAGAAAACGGGATTGTCATCGGAAGAATTCGCTGAGCAGCTTTTGCTTGAAGAACGAGTAGCCGTCGTGCCAGGCAATGTATTTGGAAAAGGCGGAGAGGGACATATTCGCTGTTCATACGCCTCTTCAATGGAATCATTAGAAGAATCCATAAAACGGATTAGCCGTTTTGTTGAAAATAAGTTATAATAAAAATAAGATATTATGTCATATCGTATAGACGGTTTGATATAATATCTTTTTTGCTATGATGAAATGTAGTGTTAGTTTATATTTGTGACGAAATTGGTAAATAATAAATATAGTATAACTACTTTTTGATTCAATCTATGAACTGTGCTATAATTTTAAATTGGCTATAATGGTGAAAATAATAAGGTATCTAGGAGTGTTTATATGTCAAAATTTGAAATCGGTACTGTTACAAAAGGTAAAGTAACAGGAATTCAACCATACGGTGCATTCGTTGCATTAAATGAAGAAACTCAAGGATTAGTTCATATCTCAGAAGTAAAACATGGCTTCGTTAAAGATATTAACGAACATTTATCAGTAGGAGACGAAGTAAACGTTAAAGTTTTATCTGTTGATGAGTCAACTGGTAAAATTGGTTTATCTATTCGTGCAACTGAGCCAGCTCCAGAAAAAACTGAAGCTTCTGCACCTAAAAAACCTGCTAAAAAGCGTCAAGGTCAAGCAACAGTTCATACTGAATCTACTCAAGGATTCAACACATTAAAAGAAAAATTAGAAGAGTGGATTGAGCAATCAAACCGCGAAGATCTAATTAAGAAATAAGAAATAAGAAATAAGAAAAAAAGAAGGATAGCTTAGCTATCCTTCTTTTTTAATGTTCCGTTCTAGGTTCTGTACGCTCTACTTCAGCAGAAGGTTTAAATAATAGACCTAGGTTAATCAGTCCTGCGATTCCAACCAATCCATAAATAATGCGGGAGAAAGCAGATGTTTGACCGCCGAAGATTGCTGCTACTAAATCAAATTGAAAAAAGCCAATAAGTCCCCAGTTAATTGCTCCAATAATCGTTAATACGAGCGCAATACGTTGAATACCACTCATGATGAACCCTCCTTGTTTTGTAGTTCACTTATTAGCCTGCTTTTTTTAGAGGGAAATATGCATATTTGCTTTTGGAAGATACAGACAAATAAACGTTCATTTGGATGGGGTGAGCATCTAGCCAACAGGGAATAATCTTTAGGAAGTCAATTTTCTTTACAATCAAAAAGTTGTTCTTCATAATGATGCATGTAATCAAGCTCGTAAGGAGGAGTTTATAGTGAACAATTTTACATTTTATAATCCTACAAAATTAATTTTTGGTAAAGGTCAATTAGAGCAATTAAAAACAGAAGCAAGTCGCTTTGGTAAAAAGATATTATTAGTATACGGCGGAGGAAGTGTAAAACGCAGCGGTTTATACGATCAAGTAATGGATGTACTGAATGACATGAATGCAGAAGTACATGAGTTAGCGGGAGTAGAACCGAATCCTCGTCTGACAACTGTTCGCAAAGGAATCGATATTTGTAAAGAAAACGGTATTGAATTTTTACTTGCAGTAGGTGGAGGAAGCGTAATCGATTGTACAAAAGCAATCGCAGCTGGCGCAAAATATGATGGCGACGTATGGGACATCATTAACCGCGACGTATTCGCAGCTGAAGCTCTTCCATTTGGAACAGTGCTAACATTAGCAGCAACAGGTTCAGAAATGAATGCTGGTTCTGTTATTACAAATTGGGAAACACAAGAAAAATACGGCTGGGGCAGTCCGGCAACATTCCCTCAATTCTCTATTTTAGATCCGGTTAATACATTTACTGTACCAAAAAATCAAACAGTTTATGGCATGGTTGACATGATGAGCCACGTATTTGAACAATATTTCCATGCTGCAACAAATACGCCGCTTCAAGATCGTATGTGTGAAGGTGTGCTACAAACGGTTATTGAAACGGGACCAAAATTATTAAACGACTTAGAAAACTACGAGTTACGTGAAACGATTTTATATAATGGTACCATCGCATTAAACGGTATGTTACAAATGGGACACCAAGGCGATTGGGCTACTCATAATATTGAGCATGCGGTATCAGCTGTATATGATATTCCACATGCGGGTGGACTCGCAATTTTATTCCCGAACTGGATGAAACACGTAATGGATGAGAACGTAGATCGCTTCAAGCAAGTAGCTGTACGCGTATTTAACGTAGATACGGAAGGTAAGACAGATAAAGAAGTAGCACTTGAAGGTGTGGATAAGCTTCGTGAATTCTGGTCAAGCCTAGGTGCACCAACTCGCTTAGCTGATTATGATATTGGGGAAGACAAATTAGATCTTATGGCTGATCGTGCGATGGCCAAAGGTGAATTTGGTAAATTTAAAAAATTAAACAAAGAAGATGTACTAGCAATCCTACGCGCTTCTTTATAAGATTCTCGATAAAAAACGCCGTGCAAACCGCACGGCGTTTTTTTTATTCATGATGGGTAAGCTTTTTCTGCTGTTTGGTTTTCAAATCATCCCGAACGGTTTTATCAGAAAGAGGAACTCCGCTGTAATAAGCTGCTCTTCCTAGTAAATGCCCAGCAATAGGAGAGGTGATAAACACAAAGACAATCGCTAAAATTAACCGTGCACTAATATGGCCAGTGTCAATCCAAAAGTAGAGTAAGCAGCCCACTAATATAAACAGGACGCCTAAGGTAGCACTTTTGGAGGCAGCATGACTTCTTGTGTACGTATCAGGCAAACGAATAAGCCCAATCATGGTCACAACTGTCAGAAGAGACCCTATGAGTACCAAAGCTCCTACAATGATTTCACTGATCACGTTCATATTCAATCACTTCTCCTTTCTCTAAAAACTTAGAAAAAGCAACGGTACCTACAAAGGCTATGATGCCTAGCAGTAAAATGACTTCGAAAAAAGCCTGAGTTCGAAAAATAATCGAGATGATGGCCGTGATAGCAATGATGTTAATTCCAATAGCATCAAGGGCCATTGCTCGGTCAGCAGTTGACGGACCTTTTACCACTCGGTAAACAAACCCAATAGTTGAAGCAGAAATGAGAATGAGCGAAACGTTTAGAAAAATATCGAGCATTTAACGACTCACCTCCATAATAGCTTTTTCGAATGTTTGCTGAATATCTGTAATAATGTCATCAATATCGTCGGTATTGATTGCATGAATATAGATAGTAGAATTGTCATCTGACACATCCATTACCAGTGTGCCTGGCGTTAGCGTAATTAAAAGAGAAAGAATGGTAATTTCCCATTCACTCTCCAGACGGGTTGGCATTGCAAAGATGGCTGGCTGAATATTTAATTTAGGGCGCAATACGTCTTTCGTCACTGCAATATTGGCTTTGAATAATTCTCGTATGAAAATAAACAGCAGCTTAATGATCGCATACACTTTATGCAGGTAAAAACGCCTGTGAAAAAAACGGCGGAAAACAAACAGCAGTACCGCTCCCCAGAAAAATCCTATAATAAAGGAAGGTAGTGTCCAAATCCCTCTCAAAAACATCCATGTGAATGCAATGATTACGTTTAATAATAGTTGAAATGACATGCAGATCTACTCCTTTAACACCGATTGGATATAAATTGAAGGATCCATAAGCGTTTGAGCGGCTGTCGACACATAAGGAATAACAGCTTCTGCACCTAGTCCTAAAAAGACAGAAACAGCAAGTAAGATAGCGGATGGGTATAGAATACCTTTAAGGGATACTTTTTCATGCTCAGAAGAAAGCGTAGGTTCACCCCAGAAGCAGCTCATGAAAATCTTAATGGCAGAATATAAAACGAGCAGGCTTGAAACGAGTAAAACTCCTACAAACGTGTAGCTCTCTGATTCTAAACCGCCTTGAACTAAAAGGAATTTTCCAATAAAGCCGCTTAGGGGAGGAATTCCTGCCAACGAAATAGTAGCGATAAAAAACATCCAGCCAAGCAGCGGATAGTCTTTAATTAACCCACCCATTTTCTTTAATTTTGTTGTTCCAGTTATTCGAATGATGCTTCCAGCAAGAAGGAAGAGAGCTGCTTTAATAATCATGTCGTGAATTAAATAATAAATGGCTCCTTCAAAACCTGCTTTTGTTGTTAAAGTTACACCGTAGACAATGACTCCCACAGCAATAATAATATTATAAATTAAAATTTTATTCACATCCGAATAAGCAATGGCGCCTACTGCACCAACAACGATAGTCAAAAGCGCAACGTAGCCGATAATTTGATGAGTGAATTCAGGATGATGGTAAAACAGTAAAGTGAAAGTCCTGAAAATCGAATAAACGCCTACTTTTGTGAGCAACGCACCAAACAATCCGATAATAACGGGTGGAGGCGCACTGTACGAACCTGGAAGCCAAAAATACATTGGGAATAAAGCTGCTTTTAATGCAAATACAATAAATAAAAGCATGCCAATGGTTGTTAAAATTCCCGGCTGATTAGCCTCTGCAATTCGCTGCGAAAGGTCTGCCATGTTGAGAGTTCCTGTTACGGCGTACAAATAAGCAACAGCAATTACAAACAAAGCAGATGAAATGACATTGACTAAAATATACTTAAGAGACTCTCGAAGCTGTTCTTTTGTACCGCCAATTACAATAAGAGCGTACGAAGACATAAGCATGACTTCAAAAAAGACAAATAAGTTAAAGATATCACCTGTCAAGAAAGCGCCAAATACGCCTACTAATAAAAACTGTACAAACGAATAAAAGTAAAAGCGTTCACGTCTTTCGCCAATTGTATGAAAAGCAAAAAGAACGCAGCATAGTGTTACGATACTAGCAGTAAGTACGAGAAGGGAAGCGAACATGTCCGCTACTAGAATAATTCCAAAAGGAGGTTTCCAGTTCCCAAGCTCATGAGTTAAAACACCTTTTGATTGAACCAACTGTACCAAATATGCAGCAAAAGCAGTGGTGGTGATTAATGATAAAACACTGATTATCCTTTGAAGTTTAATATTGTCTTTGAAAAAAATGAGCACAACACCTACAACAAACGGGATAAGCAGTGGGATGATTACAAAATTACTCGTCATGTTCATTTCCCCTTAACTTGTCCATATCGTCTGTTCCGAGTTCTTGATAAGCCCTGTAAGCTAGTACAAGGAAAAAAGAAGTGACACCAAAGCTTATGACAATGGCAGTTAAAATAAGGGCTTGAGGTAAAGGATCTGTATAAGAAGAAGCCTTTTCTCCCAAAAGGGGAACACTCCCCCCTTTTAATCCGCCCATCGTTAAAATCAACAGGTGAACACCGTGGCTTAATAAGCCTGTTCCAATAATAATTCGCAGTAAACTGCGGGATAACATGAGATATACAGCGGCAGTGAATAGAATCCCTGCCACTATGGACATTAATATTTCCACTATTCACTCTCTCCAATCGTTTGAATAATGGTCATCGTAACACCAACAACTACTAGATATACGCCTAAATCAAACAGCACAACGGTAGCTAAAGATGTTTTCCCGAGAAGGGGAAGGTTAAAGTAGCTATATGTGTGAGTCAGAAATGGGACTTTGAAAATAAATGACCCAAGCCCCGTTAAAATAGCTAGCAGCAGTCCAGAGGCCGCCACCTTCTTATAGTCAAATGGGATGACTTTCGATACCGTTTTTATATCGAAAGCCAGCAGTAGTAATACAAGGGCTGCTGAGGTAGTAAGTCCCCCAACAAACCCTCCCCCGGGTGTATAATGACCTGCAAAGAAAAGATGAATGGCAAAAATGATAATAATGAACGTGACTACTTTCGTTGTGGTTTGTAGTATCAAATCATTTTTTTTCATTCTTCTTCCTCCTTTGTTAACCGAAGACGAATCATGCCATAGATAGCAAGAGCTGCTATACAAAGTACAGTAATTTCAAATAATGTATCAAATCCGCGGAAATCAACAAGAATAACGTTCACCATGTTTTCGCCGCCTGCTTTTTCATAACTGTTTTCAATAAAGTAATGTGAAATGGATTCAAATAGTTTTGTACTGTTTGCTGATATGCCAAGCAATGTAACGGTCGTTCCTACAAGAAGGGCAACCAGTAAATTTGGCAGTTGAAACTTCACCCTTACTTTTCGCTTCCGAAACTCCGGCAAGTAGTAGAAACATAGTAAAAACAGTGATACGGATACAGTCTCAATAACTAATTGAGTCAAAGCTAAGTCAGGAGCGCGGAATAATACGAAAAATAAAGAAAGTGTATAGCCGACAACTCCCAGCGAAATAATGGCTGTGAGGCGTGATTTTGCCAATAAAGTTGTAATAGTAGCCGCAACCATTACAACTGCTAGTATGGCTTCATAAACGCCGATAGAAGCAGTATCTTTTAGATCAATCGCAAAGGCATTCTGAGAAAAGAGCGTTACGAGAAGTAAAATGCCTATGAAAGTAAAAATGATTAAAAGATAGTCTCTAATAAATCCTGTCATTAATGTTTTCATGATGCGCGTTGAGCCTTTTTCCATCCCTTTAATGCCATAATTATATCCGTTGTTAAGCGTTAAAGAAGAAGGAAATCGTGTATAAATTTTTGACCACTTTTGAAGTGTCATAAACAACAAAATACCAAATGTAATGACCCCTAGCGTCATAAATAATTCTGGCGTAAAGCCGTGCCAAAATTTAATATGCACTTGATATTCTTTACCTGCCTCTAGCAGGCTAGGTGCGATAGAGGCCATTGTTGGCTCAATAAGAGTTGATTCTAATAAATTAGGAGCAAAGCCAAAAATAACAACCAGCGATGCTAAAATAACAGGTGAAATAAGCATGCCTACTGGTGCTTCATGCGGCTTCTTCTCCAACTTTTCGGGCTGGTATTTGCCTGTAAAGGTTTTAAAGACAAGAATCATACTATAGACGAAAGTGAAAATACTTCCCACCCAAGCGATGATAGGCAGCAAAATTCCCCACGTCTGCATGCTATACATATCCATTTTTGTCACGTTTACCATGCCTGTAAAAAACATCTCTTTACTTAAAAATCCGTTAAAGGGAGGGAGACCTGCCATTGAAAATCCCCCGATGATAGCAATGGTAAATGTCACAGGCATGAAGCTCATTAACCCGCCTAACTTTCTAATGTCACGCGTGCCTGTTTCATGATCGACAATGCCTACTACCATAAACAAGCTGCCTTTGAAGGTAGCGTGGTTAATCAAATGGAAAACTGCTGCAGTAAGAGCCACTAAGTAGATATTATCGTCTAAAAAATCATAGTGAATAGCTGCGCTACCTACTCCTATAAGTGACATAATCATCCCAAGCTGACTAATTGTTGAAAAAGCTAAAATCCCTTTCAAGTCTTGTTGCTTTACTGCTGAAAACGAGCCCCAAAACAGTGTAATTAGTCCTATGATTGAAATAACAAAAAACCAAGTGGCGCTTATAGCAAAAACAGGGCTTAGTCTTGCTAAAAGATAAATTCCTGCTTTTACCATTGTAGCTGAATGAAGGTATGCACTCACTGGGGTTGGAGCTTCCATTGCATCTGGCAGCCAAATATGAAAAGGAAACTGAGCAGATTTTGTAAAGGCCCCTAATAAAATGAGGACTAGAGCTGGAATAAATAGATGACTTGATGTAACCACATCTACGTTTGAGATAATTTCGCGTATGCTGAAAGTACCTGTCATGACATATAAAAGTACAATTCCTGCTAATAGGGAAAGTCCTCCGAATACGGTAATGAGCATAGATTTTAAGGCTCCGTATTGAGATTTCTCTCGTTTGTACCAATAACCAATCAATAAAAAAGATGAAAGGCTTGTTAATTCCCAAAAGCTGTAAAGACTCATTAAGTTGTCTGATAATACAACTCCTAGCATAGACCCCATAAAAAGAAGCAAATAGACATAAAACGAATGCAGCGCTTCTTTTGTCTTAGAAAGATAATAAATGGAGTAAAGAATAACAAGTGTCCCAATTCCGGTGATTAACAGAGAAAATAGAAGACCGAGTCCATCCACATAAGCATCAAAGTTAATGCCCAGACTAGGTATCCATTTCATTGAATGTAGATATGTTTCCCCCTTAGAAACACCACTGATATATTGTGTGAAATAAATGAACAACACAAGTGGAAGAGGTAAAACGAACCACCCTGTATGAATACGCTGGAATTTCTTATACAGAAGCGGGACAAAAAAGGCTAATAAAAAAGGCGATAAAATCACCAAGTGCAACCACGACAAAAGACAAACCTCCTTGTGATATTCAATTCTGTAACCGATTATATAATAATTTAATTATGCATGCATCCATGCTAATTCTTAGTATCAGCGGATTTTTCAAACCTTATTAAATAAATAGAAACTCGTCACAAAATCCATAAAAAAAACATAAAAAAATTTTTTTAGACGTATAAAAATCAGGTGAAATTGTCACTCTAAGAGTGAGGTGATGGAAATGTATAGGAAACAAGTAACCATCAGTTTTCTCATTTTTAGCGCATTATGTATGAGCGGATTTGTACTGAATAATCACTTAGAAATGAAAGAAGAAAACAGGATGCTGCTCACTTCTAAAAACGAAGCTGAAAATTCTATATCAATAGACTCTTCCCTGTTAAAAGCCTCTTATAAACCGAGACAATATGTAAAGATAGGTGAAATGAACTATATTGCACCATCCGGTAAGTAAATGAAAAACGATTGAAGACCACTCTTTAGTCGTTTTTTATTTGCTTATTATTTGCGTAATCGTGCATGAATTACGTTTTTTAATCAAAGAACATTAGTTGACTTCATAACTGAATTTATCGTTAAATAAAAGGGTACATACAATGATTGCAGTTTCAACAAACTATAATGATTGTGTCAAATTGTAAGTGGATTCCCTTGAATTCAGCTAACAGTTTCGATAAAGTGGAAAATAAAGATATTTTAATGGAGGAACAGACTATGACACATGTTCGTTTTGATTATTCAAACGCGTTATCATTTTTTGGTGAACATGAACTTACATACTTACGTGATGCCGTGAAAGTAGCTCACCATTCAATTCATGAAAAAACAGGTGCTGGGAACGACTTTTTAGGATGGGTAGACCTTCCTACGGAGTATGACAAAGAAGAATTTGCACGCATTCAAAAAAGTGCAGAAAAAATTAAATCGGATTCAGATGTATTGATTGTTATTGGTATTGGAGGATCTTACTTAGGTGCTCGTGCTGCTATTGAAATGCTTCAGCATTCATTCTATAACACATTATCAAAAGAACAGCGTAAAACTCCGCAAGTTATTTTTGCTGGTAACAACATCAGCTCAACATACATGAAAGACCTAATGGATGTTTTACAAGATAAAGATTTCTCTATTAATGTTATTTCAAAATCTGGTACAACAACAGAACCGGCGATTGCTTTCCGTATCTTCCGTAAATTATTAGAAGAGAAATACGGGAAAGAAGAAGCACGCAAGCGTATTTATGCAACAACAGATAAAGCGCGCGGCGCATTAAAAACATTAGCGGACGAAGAAGGCTATGAAACATTTGTTATTCCAGATGATGTAGGCGGCCGTTATTCTGTATTAACAGCGGTTGGCTTATTACCAATCGCCGCTGCAGGTCTTGATATCGAACAAATGATGAAAGGGGCAGCTGATGCTCAAGAAGCATTTTCATCATCAGAGCTAGAAGAGAACCCAGCTTATCAATATGCTGTAGCTCGTAATGTTCTTTATAATAAAGGAAAAACAATTGAAATGCTGATTAACTATGAGCCAGCTCTTCAGTACTTTGCTGAGTGGTGGAAACAGTTATTTGGTGAAAGTGAAGGAAAAGACCAAAAAGGTATTTACCCTTCATCTGCTAACTTCTCAACGGATCTTCATTCTTTAGGTCAATATGTACAAGAAGGTCGTCGCGATATTTTTGAAACAATTGTACAAGTTCAAGATTCTCGTCATGAGCTAACAATTGAAGAAGATGCAGCGGACTTAGATGGACTAAATTACTTAGCTGGTGAAACAGTTGACTTTGTAAATAAAAAAGCGTTCCAAGGTACAATGCTTGCTCACACAGACGGAGGCGTTCCAAACTTAGTTGTGAACATTCCAGCGCTAGATGAGTATACATTTGGATATGTTGTATATTTCTTCGAAAAAGCATGCGCAATCAGCGGCTATTTATTAGGCGTAAACCCATTTGATCAGCCGGGAGTAGAAGCATACAAAGTAAATATGTTTGCTCTTCTTGGAAAACCTGGTTTTGAAGAGAAGAAAGCAGAATTAGAAAAGCGTTTGAAATAAATAAAAAGTTCACCTTCTTGTTAGAAGGTGAACTTTTTTGCTTTTGAGATAAAGGATAAAAAGCTGGAAAAAGGACATGTTAAAACAGAGGAGGGATAAGATGATTGAATTATCTTCAAGATTAGACGGCACATTATTCAAGCTTTATGAATTAGAAAAAACGCTTAAGCCGCTTGGGTATAACATTGGAGGAAATTGGGATTATGATCATGGTTCATTCGACTATAAGATGAATGATGAAGTCGGCTATCAGTTTTTACGTATCCCGTTTACAGCTACGAATGGAGAACTGGATTCTAAAGGAACAACCGTACAGATTGGTACGCCATTTTTACTTTCACATAAGTATCAAATTGGCCTAGATGACAATGTTCACAATGGAAACGTGGGTGCTTCATTTAATCAGTTTGCAGAACCCCAAGACGCAGACGCTTCATTTCCAGAAAAGTATATCAGCTTAGGAGAAGAGCTAATTAGAGAGGCAGAAGAGGCGCTGCTTCGGTAATTGAAAGGATTATTCTTTTCTTAAACTCTCTAATTTTTTCACAAAAATATGTTCGTACATGACCTGACTAATCAACTCGTTTGTTTTAATCATTTCATTTACCCCCAAATTTTGCGCATTTTGAATATGCTTTTTTGTTAACAGTTCAACGATGCTGTAAATAGAAGGGTTCAATCCTTGCAGAGCGACTAGCGTAACAATCGTATTCATGTCTGCATATTCTTCTGTCTTATGCTGATCGGCAGTAATCAGCACTTTTTTTGCGCACCGAGCATTGGCAAGTTCTAATACCTCATAGTGAGAGGGACTTCCTTTAATAAAATGAACGCGATCACAAATCATGGGGTTTTTAGTCAGAGAGTCGTCGATAAGAACAATGTCTTCTTTATGAAATGCGTCGCGATAAGACTCTAGCACGAGTTTGGCGCGCTCATTCCACCCCACAACGATGAAGTGATCTTTTCCATAAAACTTTAAATTCCCTTCCAAATAAGCGCTCTCAGCGGAAACAGCAATTTTAGAAAGCGTGACAAAATAAGTAGTAATAAATCCCGTTCCAACCAGGACTAAAATAATTGCAGCTAACCTTCCAATCGTAGTGGTGGGAGCAAAATCACCGTACCCTATAGTAGAGATTGTAATAATAACCCACCAAATTCCTTCAAACACATTCCCAAACGTTTGCGGCTCTAGGAAATGTATAAGCATGCCGAAAAGTAAAACAAGGCAGCCGATAATAAAAAGAAGCCGCACTAAAATAGAACGACGAAAAAGTCGGAATAATAGCCATTCCATCATAAAAAAACCTCCAGTGATTAGTCATAGCCACAGTATGACCATTTTTCACTGAAGGTATAAGATATCTTTATCTTTTTACTTCGTAATATTCAATCCATTCTTTGTCTGGACCGTAGAAAAATAAGTATCTTGCTCCATTTGGCAAAGTTACAATGTTTTCTTCCACAAATGAAACGCCTGCTGATTTTAAACGCTCAAACTCCTCTTCAATTCCATCTACTGCCAGCGCAAAATGATGAACTTTACCTTCACTAGGTAAGCTTGAGTTATACCCTTGAATTAACTCTACGATTACATTGCCTTCTAAACCTAGAAAAGCTAGCTTCAAAGACGGATCGGTATGTGGTAGTGTTTCGATGAGCTCCAATCCCACTTTTTGTGTATAGAACTCAATAGATTCTTCTATATCCTTTACTTGAACGCCTACATGTTCAAATTTTAAAATTGCCATATGCATCACCCGTATCTATAGTATGTAAAAACTATGAAATATATTAAAGAGAAAGGATAGATAAGTCAAGATAGGGCTGCTTATCAGGAAAGGGCTCTTAAATCATATTTTTGCTGGAGTGAATAGGGTAGAGGCTTCCATCAAGCGCAAACGAAATTTTGCCTGTTTCTTCAGATACAACTAAAATTAATGCATCCGATTTTTCTGACATTCCAATGGCTGCACGGTGACGTGTTCCCAACTTTTTGTTCGTTGAAATAATAGACGAGAGAGGTAAAACATTAGCAGCTGAAATAAGCTGATTATTTCTAATTAGGACGGCTCCGTCATGTAAGGGTGTCCCTGGATAGAACAGTGTCTCAACTAGCGTAGCGCTGACAGGAGCTTGAATAGGCATTCCTTTTTGAATAAGAGGATCAACATTTTGTTCCCGTTCAATGACAATTAAAGCGCCGTGACGTTTCTCAGAGAGGTTATGAATAGCTAGGGATAGAGCAGCGTATTCAAATGTATAAGGCGATAAGTAATGGCGCAAGTAATAAGAGGCGGCCGTAGCTTGAACATCTTGAAATAACCTTCTCATCTCCTCAAAATCACATAAAATACAATGATCACTCGTGTCTAAATGTTTAATTAAATTAGAGGCTTCAGTTGAAATCTGCTGTAAATATGTTCGCACATTATTTTTAATTGTATCGTCTAATTGAAAGGGTTGTCTCTCCATCTTATATAGCTCCTATCTGTCAGTCAGTGTTATCTGTAATGTGTGCTAATGTGGGTGAATTATCCGTAAAGCTCATAAATCTGTTATTAATTTTATAGAGAGATTTTGTATTTTATTTAGCAAGAGAACATAAAAAGTCGAAAAAAAAGAAAGCGTTTTATAAACTGATATATTCACATTTGGGTTAAATTTACATATGTTGTTTTAAATAAAAGTATAGATATTTCTGTGAATTTAAAGTATAGTTTTCTTATCGGATATATAATTTTTAATGTTGACAAATATTCTAAATATGCTAAAATTTTTAAAAAATGCTTATCAAGAGTGGTGGAGGGATCTGGCCCGCTGAACCCCGGCAACCTGCTTAGCAAGGTGCTAATTCCAGCAAAGTGTGTATCATTTTGAAAGATAAGGTGAAAATTATTGCCTACCCAGTCTTTCAATACGGAAGACTTTTTATTTTGATATAGCGCAAGAGATATTTTGAGGAGGGACAACGATGACTGTAAACCCCGACTTAAAACAAACCTTTGAACACGCCGAAGCAAAGTAAGAATTAAATAGTTTCGCTGACTAGACACACTAGAGGCGGTTTTATCCAATTCTAGTGGGTAAAACCGTCTTTTTTTATTGGATAACGCGGATAACTAAGAATTGGAGTGGAGAAAATGGCAGACTTATATACGTACGAAAACTGGAGCGATACATTTCCAGAGTTCGACAGTAAAGATGAAACAAAAGGAGCCCTTTCAGCATTGCAGTGGGCGTATGATACCTACGGAGATTCAATTATTTATGCGTCAAGCTTTGGGATCGAAGGAATCGTGTTAATTGATTTAATTTCAAAAGTGAAAAAAGATGCTGAAATTGTCTTTTTAGATACAGGGGTTCATTTTAAAGAAACATATGAAGTGATTGATGCAATTAAAGAACGCTTCCCTGATTTACGTATTCATATGAAAAAGCCGGATTTAACTCTTGCAGAACAAGCTGAAAAACATGGAGATGAGCTTTGGAAGAGTCAGCCTAACCTATGCTGTCAAATTCGAAAAATCATTCCGCTAAGAGAATCCCTTGCTCCTTATGATGCGTGGATTTCTGGTTTAAGACGCGAGCAGTCTGAGTCTCGTGCCAACACGAATTATTTTAATAAAGATGAGAAATTCAAGAAGGTGAAAGTTTGTCCGTTAATTCATTGGTCATGGAAAGAAATTTGGCGTTATGTGTATAAGCATGATTTGCCATACAACAAACTTCATGATCAAGGCTACCCAAGTATCGGCTGTGAGCCCTGTACCGCACCTGCCTATAATGTAGACGATTTACGTTCAGGAAGATGGGCAGGTACACAAAAAGTGGAGTGCGGATTACACGAATCTTAAATACGAAAGAGCTGAATAAATGATGCTTTTATATGTTGCCTTTATCATTGCGCTTTTTTTTGCAATGAATATTGGGGCAAGCGGTGCAGCAGCTGCTATGGGCGTTTCATACGGCTCCGGTGCAATTAAAAAGCGAAGAGTGGCCCTGTTCATCTGTGCTGTAGGAATTGTGCTCGGAGCTGTTACCGGAGGCGGTGAGGTGGTAAAAACCATCAGTTCAGGTATCATACCTGAAAAACTGCTGTCAGTAGAATTAGTTATTATCATTCTGGCTGCTGCAACGCTGTCACTCTTTTTCGCGAATTTGATTGGTATCCCTCTATCAACAAGTGAAGTAACAGTTGGCTCAGTTGTTGGAGTAGGGGTAGCTTATCAATCTCTGTATGTAGAAAAACTTTTAATTGTGATGTCTTTTTGGATTATTGTTCCGCTAGTTTCATTTGTTATTGCTTTTTTGATTGGGAAAGTGATAAAGCGCAGAGCGCATAAAAAAGAAGCAGAGGGAAAGTGGAAAAGAGTTTTAACGATTTTAGTTATTGCAACGGGATTCTTTGAAGCCTTCTCAGCTGGAATGAACAATGTGGCAAATGCTGTCGGTCCTCTAGTAGGAGCTGGATTAATGGATGCTACAACGGGTGTCATAGCAGGAGGATTGGCGGTGGCGCTCGGAGCTCTTTTACTAGGAGGCCGAGTTATTGAAACAAGCGGAAAAAAAATTACTCGCTATTCTGTAGGAGAAGGCTGCATTATCTCGGGTACTGGTGCTTCTCTTGTTACAGTCGCTTCACTGTTTGGTTTGCCAGTACCGCTTACACAGGTCACTACGTCTTCTATTATTGGAATAGGCGCAGCGAAAACGGGATTTACGAAAGAACAGCGCGAAGTGGTCATTCAAATGTTAAAGGTTTGGGTGGTATCCCCTGTATTTTCACTCGTAATCTCATATGTTCTTGTGAAATTAGTACTTGAAAGCGACTTATATTCATTTGTGGTGCTAGCTAGTGGATGTATTGCTACAGGAGGTATTCTAAGCTTAGCTAGAACGACTAGAAGAAAAAGAGCAAGCCTGCAGTCGGAAAAAGAAAAAATGACTGCGTGATTCAAGTACTTTTTATTATATTGTGTTAATTACTTAAGGAGGATTTTACAAAATGGCAACAATTCAAGCACACGGTGGAGAATTAATTAATTTATATCAACCAACATATGACTACACGTCACTAACAAAAGAAATTGAAGTAGACAACATGGCTCTAAGCGATTTAGAACTAATTGGAATTGGTGCTTATAGCCCAATTACGGGGTTTTTAGGAGAAAAAGATTATCAATCAGTTGTTGAAAATATGCGTCTAGCAGATGGAACTGTATGGAGTATTCCTATTACTCTTCCCGTAACAGAAGAGCAGGCTAAAGAATTAAACATTGGCGACAAAGTAAAACTAGTTCAAAGCGGTGTGACATATGGTGTTTTAGAAGTTTCTGAAGTATATACGCCAAATAAAGAAAAAGAAGCGGAAAATGTGTACCGCACAGCAGAACTGGCCCACCCTGGTGTGAAGAAAATGATGGAACGCCCAAATGTATATGTAGCAGGTCCAATCGTACTTGTAGAACGTACACCTAAAACGCGTTTTGAAAAGTATTACCTAGATCCAACTGAAACAAGAGCAGCATTTGAAGAGCGCGGTTGGAAAACGGTTGTTGGATTCCAAACTCGTAACCCTGTTCACCGTGCGCATGAGTATATTCAAAAAACAGCATTAGAAATTGTAGACGGCCTGTTTTTAAATCCACTTGTAGGAGAAACAAAGTCAGATGATATCCCAGCAGATATCCGTATGGAAAGTTATGAAGTACTTTTAGAGAACTATTATCCTAGCGATCGTGTAGCTTTGGCAGTTTTCCCTGCTGCAATGCGCTATGCTGGACCTAGAGAAGCTATTTTCCATGCAATGGTTCGAAAAAACTTTGGATGCACGCATTTCATTGTAGGCCGTGACCACGCTGGTGTTGGTGACTACTACGGAACATATGATGCACAAAAAATCTTCAGTAACTTTACGGCAGATGAATTAGGAATTACACCTTTATTTTTTGAACACAGCTTCTACTGCAAGAAGTGTGAAGCGATGGCATCAACGAAAACATGCCCTCACAGCAAGGAAGATCATATGATTCTATCTGGTACCAAGGTACGTGAAATGCTTCGTAACGGAGAAGTGCCACCAAGCACATTCAGCCGTAAAGAAGTAATTGAAGTGTTAATTAAGGGATTAGCAAAACAAAAAGTATCTTCAAAATAAGGAGCGGTTGAAGTGAGTAAATCAACAAACATTACGTGGCATGATGCTGGAATTACAAAACAGGAAAGACGCGAGCAAAATAATCATCACAGTTTTGTATTATGGTTTACGGGCCTTTCGGGTTCAGGTAAATCTACCGTAGCAAACGCAGTGGCAAAAGCGCTTTTTGATAAAAATATTCGCAATTATGTATTAGATGGTGACAATGTTCGTTTTGGCTTAAACAAGAATTTAGGGTTTTCTGCTGAAGATCGTACAGAAAATATTCGCCGTATCGGTGAGGTTTCTAAGCTGTTCGTAGACAGCGGTCAAGTGGTACTAACAGCATTTATCTCTCCATTCCAAGAAGATCGCGCTCAAGTGCGTGAGATCTTAGAGGGGAATGAATTTTTGGAAGTATACGTAGAGTGTCCGTTAGAAGAATGTGAAAAAAGAGATCCAAAAGGCCTTTACAAAAAAGCAAGAAGCGGAGAAATCCGTGATTTTACAGGAATTGATTCTCCCTATGAGTCACCTGCTAATCCTGAAGTAACAATTAATACAAGCACACAGTCTGTAGAAGAATGTGTACAAACTGTTATTGAATATTTATCTAACCGAAAATTCATCTAAATGACAGCGGACTTTGTCCGCTGTTCTAATTCAAATTAAAATTTGGGAGCGCTGCGGAGACGTGGAAATGATGGAAGGGTGAAAGGCATTCATGGGGAAAGTATATCTAGTCGGTGCAGGACCAGGAGATCCAGATTTAATTACATTAAAAGGGTTGAAAGCAATTCAGCAAGCAGATGTTATCTTATATGATCGTTTAGTGAATAAGGACCTGCTGGAGTATGCTAAAAGTGATGCTGATATTATTTACTGCGGAAAGCTTCCAAACTACCATACCCTCAAGCAAGAAACAATCAATAACTTTTTAGTGAAATTCGCTAAAAAGGGGAAAATTGTAACGCGCTTAAAAGGCGGAGATCCATTTGTTTTCGGACGCGGAGGGGAAGAAGCAGAAGCTCTCGTGCAACAGGGCATTTCATTTGAAATTGTTCCAGGAATTACATCAGGTATCGCAGCTGCTGCTTATGCAGGAATCCCTGTCACTCACCGGGAATACAGCGCAAGCTTTGCTTTTGTAGCAGGACACCGTAAAGACAGCGAGCATGATGCAATCAAATGGGATAGCCTAGCCAAAGGTGTAGATACTCTTGCCATTTATATGGGAGTGAGGAACTTACCGTACATTTGCCAACAGTTAATGGAACATGGAAAAACCTCAGCTACGCCAATTGCATTGATTCACTGGGGCACATGTGCGGACCAGCGCACTGTAACTGGAACTCTTGGTACAATTGTTGATATTGTTAAAGAAGAACAAATTGAAAATCCCAGTATGATTATCGTTGGTGAAGTTGTAAATTTTCATGACCGATTGAATTGGTTTGAGAAGACTGGACAGCATTACTATTCGTATGCACAAGAAGCTTACTAAAGAGGTTGATTATATGGATGCAGTTTTATATGTTTGCCATGGCAGCCGCGTAAAAGAAGGCGCTGATCAGGCAGTTGCTTTTATTGAAAGATGTAAAAAAAATCTAGATGTACCGATTCAAGAAGTTTGTTTCCTAGAGCTAGCTTACCCTACTATTGAACAAGGATTTGAAGCGTGTATTGAACAAGGTGCTACTCGTATTGCCATTGTGCCGCTGCTGTTATTAACAGCTGCCCATGCAAAACATGATATACCTGAAGAAATACACAAAGTATATGAACGCTATCCACAAGTAGAAGTACTGTACGGAGAACCGTTCGGCGTAGACGAACGAATTGTTGATATCTTAGTAGAGAGAATCAATGAAACCAATGTGGATAAGCATGAAGATTCGATGGTATTGCTGGTCGGCAGAGGAAGCAGTGATCCTGCTGTAAAAAAAGATTTTAACGAAATAGCTCAACTGCTAAAAGGTAAAGGAGCTTTTAAAGAAGTGAGCACATGCTATTTAGCTGCCGCTGCCCCTAATTTAAAAGAAGGCCTGCACCTTGCTAAACAAACTTCGTATAAGCAAGTATTCGTTCTCCCGTACCTTTTGTTTACCGGTATTTTAATGAACGAAATTAAGGAAGAGTTGGAGCAGTTATCAACAGATGACCAGCAGTTTATCTTAGCAAACTACCTAGGTTATCATGATGGACTTGCACACATTTTAAGTCATCAAGTAAAAACGTTATTATCGAGTAGAGGAAATCAATACGATGTATACCGTTATGCTTGATTTAAAGGGTCGTTCGGTCTTAGTAGTTGGAGGCGGAACAATCGCAACTCGTAGAATTAAAGGTTTTTTACAAGAAGGAGCAGCCATTACAGTGGTTGCTCCAACTGTTTCAGCTGAAATAAATGAGTGGGAAGCTAAGAATCAGCTGTGTGTAAAAAGAAAAAAAGTAGGAGAAGAAGACTTACTTAATGTTTTTTTTATTGTTGTAGCTACAAATGATAAAGCTGTGAATAAGTTCGTTAAGCAGCATATTAAAAATGATCAGTTGGTTAATATGGCCAGCGGTTTTTCCGATGGAAATATTCAAATTCCTGCACAGTTTTCTAGAGGGAGATTATCGCTAGCAATATCCACAGATGGCGCTAGTCCTTTGTTGACAAAACGAATAAAAGAAGAATTATCTTCGAATTATGATGAGAGTTACACACAGTATACACAGTTTTTGTACGAATGCAGAGTTCTTATCCACAGATTGAATGTGTCAAAGAGCCGTAAACATGAGTTGTTAACAGAAATTATCGATGATCAATACCGGCTGTCTCTAGTAAAACAGAGGGAATTTTTACAACAGATTGAAAAATATAAATAAAAAAACGGCCAATTGGCCGTTTTTCATTTATACATTTTCAACTTCAATGCTACGAATACCGCTGATTTTTTGAATCTCGTAATACACTTCTGTAGTAGGACGCTGATTATTAACTGACACTTTCATACGTATATATAATTCATTGGTGTCTAAATCTTTGATTCGAATATTTTTTATTGTAATATTCTTTTCTCTAATGCTGTTAGTTGTATCAAAAATATTGTGCTTATCAGCCAGCTTAAGTTGAAGAATAAGCTCTTTCTCGCGCAGTTGCCTAGGCCCTAGAATAGTAATAAGGAAAGGGAGAAGTTCAACGCTGATGATGAGCAGTACAACTCCGGTAATAGCTTCGGGATAAAACCCTGCACCTACAGCAATACCTATACCTGCTGCCCCCCAGATAATAGCGGCTGTTGTAAGCCCAGAGATGCTGTCATTTTCTTTTCGTAAAATAACACCCGCTCCTAAAAAACCAATTCCAGAAACAATTTGAGCAGCCAGACGAAGCGGGTCCATTGTGATATGATCACCTTTATTAAAAATTTGAGAAGACTCAATCGAAACAATCGTGAGTAAACAGCTAATAATGGAAATTACGAGAGATGTTTTTAAACCAACAGGCTTTCGTTTTAGTTCCCTTTCAATTCCAATAATAAGACCAAGTACAGCAGAAATACCTAATTTGAGCAACATTTCATTTTCCATTATTTTCACCTATTTCAATAGACATTGTTGTTTATATCTGTATGAAAGAAGAAAAACAGATATGTATCAGTATAGTAAACTTTTCTTCATAATGACAGGTGAAATTCGAAAAAATCTGATTATTTATAAAGCGCTACGATCGTTTCTTTTAATTTATATTTTTGAATCTTGCCGGATGCCGTCATGGGAAAGTCGTCTATAAAATAAATATGTTCGGGAATTTTGAAATGAGCAAGCTTACCTTTGCAAAAGTCTTTGATTTCTTGAGCGGTAAGAAAAGAATCTTGCTTGAGTTTAATGCATGCAGCAACTCGTTCTCCATACTTTGGATCAGGAATACCGACAATTTGCACATCTTCTACCTCGGGTAATCTATATAAAAACTCTTCAATTTCTCTTGGGTAAATGTTTTCTCCACCTCTAATAATCATATCTTTTAGACGTCCTGTAATTTTTACATAGCCATCTTTATCGATGGTAGCTAAATCTCCTGTATGTAGCCAGCCCTCTACAATTGTTTTTTCTGTTTCTTCCGGCATTTTGTAATATCCTTTCATTGTTAAATATCCTTTTGCACAAAGTTCTCCTTGTTCTCCAAAAGAAGCTTGTTTACCTGTAATTGGATTAATAATTTGAATCTGTACATGATCATGTACTTTGCCAACCGTTTGTACTCGCCGCTCGATAGAATCAGTTGGGGTTGTTTGGGTGATTACAGGAGATGTTTCGGTTTGACCATAGGCGATGGTAATTTCGCTGATACCCATGTCATTTATGACTCGTTTCATTACTTCTGCTGGACAATTAGAACCAGCCATGATTCCTGTGCGAAGAGTAGATAAGTCATATTGATTAAACTCAAGTGCATTTAATTCCGCAATAAACATAGTTGGTACACCGTGAAGCGCTGTACATTTTTCTTTCTCTACGGTGCGTAAAACAGAGGAAGGCTGAAATTCAATAATCGGTAGCATAGTAGCACCTACGGATACGCATGCTAGAACGCCCAGTACACATCCAAAACAATGAAAGAAAGGAACTGGGATGCATAAGCGGTCTTCGTTAGTCAGTTTCATAGACTGAGCAACTAAAAAGCCGTTATTTACTATATTATGGTGACTTAGCATAACTCCTTTTGGAAAACCTGTTGTTCCGGAAGTATATTGCATATTGATAACTTCATGGATATGTAGGGATTGCTCATACTTATCGAGCACCTCATCCGATACAATTGAGCTACTCATTAAGAACTCGTTCCAAGAAGTATGTTCGCTTGATTCACTTAAGTTTATAAGATGTTTTAGATTGGGAAGATTATGTTCAATACCGGTGATAATAGACGTATAAGAAGTGCTTTTAAATTCATCAATGAAAAATAGCGCTGCTGTATCAGAATGCCTCAATACATACTCTAATTCAGAGGATTGGTAGCTTGTATTAAGGGTAACCAAAACAGCGCCTATTCTAGCTGCTGCGAATTGCAGAAGTAACCATTCCGGCACATTTGTAGCCCAGATAGCGATATGATCGCCTTTTTTGAGACCGGTGGCTAGAAGTGCCTTTGCAACTCGAGAGGTTTCTTGATAAAACTCTGCGTACGTATAGCGAATATTTTGTTCAGAGTAGATAACCGCTTCTTGATGCCCAAACTTTTTTGTACTTTCTTTTAAAAGTTCTCCAACCGTTACTTCAAGCAATGGTTTCATTTGGTTTCCTCCTTGAATAATGTTAAAGTATATATGAAAGCGTTTTCTAAAAGTAGTTTATCAAATTTAAAGAAAGTGTTCCAAAAAATCATTCGACAAATTCCTTCACTGTCCATCGCACGTATGAAGAAGGGGGGAGCTGAGTTTATCGTATTGATTTCAATAAGTAAGTATACCGAATGCGAATATTGTAATAAAATAAAGAAATGTCTCCTTATTATAAGAAGACAACGTAACATCATGTTAATAAAGAATGGTATAAAAATATGAAGTAAACAAACAAAAAATTATGCTGAATGTTGAAAGTGAAATAAATGAAAGGCCGTTGACTTTGCCTTCTTTATTAGACATTTGAATTGATTCCCAATAAGCAAGTGAAATTAAGAGAATAGACATACAAAAGGACAAATAGAGTGCAGCTGCAATTAAGGTATCCAAGTGAACGCCTCCTTGGCGGATAATGATTTAATAGACATTATGCTAGCTTAGGTCTAGATATGCTAGTATCTATTAATTGGCTAACGTTTCGTGTACAAGAAAATAGTTTTTAAAAATATATCGAAAAACTATTGCACAATAAAAGAAGGCATGGTATATTATTAAATGTCGCTAAGATGAACTGCTAAAGCAAACATCGAAGTGATAAACAAATAAAAAACTTGTTGACAACTAGATTGCAACTTGTTATGATAGTAAAGTCGCTTAAGAGCGGCGGTTGAACTTTGAAAACTGAACAAAGCGACAAACGTCAACGTTAATTTTTATTTTTTAAATGAGCAAGTCAAACATTTCTTCGGAGAGTTTGATCCTGGCTCAGGATGAACGCTGGCGGCGTGCCTAATACATGCAAG
>NZ_JBOZGM010000006.1:0-283345 GCF_050846875.1 Priestia sp. TRN 1309
CCACAGGTAGGACTCGAACCTACGACCGATCGGTTAACAGCCGATAGCTCTACCACTGAGCTACTGTGGAACAATATAACATTTACTAGCGACATTAAAAATTTAACATGTTTCTGGCCTAAAGTCAATATATTATTTTAAAACAGCGTATAAAAAATAGGCAATCATCAACAGTTGAATAAATCCTTTCGAGATAGCGCCACTAAAAAAGCCAATAACCGAACCTACTCCAATTTTTACTGCGTTGCTAATTGTGGTCCGATGAACAATCAGTTCTCCTACAATCGCTCCGATAAACGGCCCTAAAATAATTCCAAATCCCGGAATAACAAACGGACCCACAAGCAATCCAACTGTACTTCCCCAAACGCCTGCTTTAGTGCCTCCGAATTTTTTCACACCAATAATATTAGCGATATAGTCTGCTAAAAAAAGTGCGACAACTAACAATCCTTGTATCACCCAAAATAACCAGCTATAGGAGCTAAAATCATAAAATAAACCGTATATGACAAATCCTAGCGCTACAAATAGCACGCTTGGGATGATGGGATAAACCAACCCAACAAACGATACAACAAAGCTAATGATAACTAATGCCCAACATAAAATAGCCATGCCCGCACCTATCCTTTTTATTATTACTATTTATCATACAATAACCACTCTTATAAAGAAAGGCCTTGCATGAGCAAGGCCTTTCTTTATTTTACCTTTGAATATGTCTTTAGATAGCGATCTCCGAGTACCGCTTCCGCAATATTAACAGCATGATCTCCAATTCGTTCTAAATTGCTAATGATATCGACAAAAACAATAGCAGCAGAACCTGTACATACATTTTCATTTAGACGTAAAATGTGCTTCTTACGAAGCAGACGCTCCATTGCATCAATCTGCTCTTCTTTTTGAATGACCTGGACTGCTTTTTCTCTATCTACTTTTTCTAAAGCAAAAACAGCTTCTTTAACTGTTACAATAGTCAATTCGAACATATCAGCTAAGTCGGTATTAGCTTCTTTTGTCATTTTCACCTTATTTGTAATTTGATAATCAACAAGTTCAATGATATTTTCAAAATGATCGCCAATACGCTCAATATCTCGCGCAGTATCTAGAAGCACAGAATGCTCTTCGCTTTCAGCTTCTGACATGGAAGAGCGGGATAACAACACTAAATAATTCGTGATTTTTTTATCTAAATTGTTAATGGCATTTTCAATTTGCATAGTAGCATCAGAATGTTTAGGATGGCGCGTCTTCAAATAACTATTGGCTTCTTCTAACCCAATCGTCGCGAATTCTCCCATACGAATAAGCTCTGCTTTTGCCTGCCCAAGAGCAATTGAAGAAGACTGTTCAATAAAAATAGGATCAAGATGTTTAGGTTTAAAGTCTATAACAGCATCTTCACCAGGAATCAGCTTTGTAACAATTAACGCAAGCAGACCGATAAGAGGGAACTGAATAATTGTATTGGTTGTGTTAAAGAGACCATGAGCAAATGCAATCGTCATTTCTGGGTTTAAGCCCATCGTCTCTCTCAAGTACTCCACAAGACGAGTAAATAACGGCAAGATAATTAAAAAGATAGTTGTACCAATTAAGTTGAACATTACGTGCGTTAAAGCAGCCCTTCTTGCTGCCACACTTGCCCCGATTGAAGCTAAAATAGCGGTAATAGTCGTACCAATGTTGTCTCCAAACAATACAGGCAGCGCGGCATGTATATCAATAGCGCCCTGTCCAAAAAGTTCTTGTAGAATTCCGATAGTAGCGCTAGAGCTTTGCACAATCACCGTAAATAAAGTGCCAATTACAACTCCTAAAATCGGATTATCACTCATGCTTACAGTTAAATCATGAAACTGTTGAAGTGAGCGAAGCGGCTTCATCCCGCTTCCCATAAGCTCTAGACCAAAGAATAACATTCCAAACCCAAAAGCGATTTGACCAAAATTTTGAACAGGTTTACTTTTAAAGAAAAAGAGTAAAATCGCTCCCACTGCGAGAATAGGAAGAGCGTAGCTCGAAATGTCAATTCCGATTATAAAAGCTGTAACTGTCGTACCGATATTTGCGCCCATAATAACCCCTATAGCTTGGCGCAAAGTCATAAAACCGGCACTTACTAAGCCTACCGTAATAACAGTGGTTCCTGAGCTGCTCTGAATAAGAACGGTAACCAGAATACCTGCTAGAACTCCCATAAACGGATTAGTTGTGAATCTGTCTAAAATATCGCGCAATCTATCTCCTGCTGATTTTTGCAACCCATCTCCCATGAACTTAATCCCGAATAAAAAGATTCCGAGTCCACCGATAAATTCAAAAATCATTTTTTGAACATCTAGTTCCAAACACCTCAACTCCTTGATTTTTTTCTAACGACATAGAGAAGTCCTCACTATTATTAACGAATCTTAAAAGCACTGTAAACGTTTTTACGCTAATGTTTACAATAACTTAACAGTATATTTACATTGTAATTGGAAACGATTTCTAGAATCTATTGTAAACCTTGAATTTCCGCTATAGAATAAATTATAGTTAGAATTTTTTAATAAAAGGAGGGTTTACAATAATCATGTTAAAAAAGATGGGATGGAGTCTTACTTCCTTTCAAAAAATGAGGTCTCTTCGCTTTGAGCATACAAACAAAACCATTGGCTTCATATTGTTTTTAACACTTATTTCTTTGCTGCCTACATTTTTCTTTATGACGTTGACAATTGTAAACGGCTATCACATTGCTACAACAGAGCTTCCGAAATCGGTTTCTTCTTTTTCTATTTCAAATTCACAGCTTACGTCAAGCCAACCTTTCACAAAAAAAGTAAACGGTACCGCTTTTATTTTAGACCCCTCACAGTCTATTGAACGGTTTCATTCCCCTGCTCATGCAATTGGTTTTTTAAAGGATGGAATTTACATCACGACTAATTCACAAACACAAACGTATTCATATGAGTTGCTAAACTGGCATCATAAAGATAAAAATGAACTGTTAAACTTGCTGCACGAACAAAAATTTTCTTTATACATACTTGTCCCTATCGCTATGCTTTTACTGTACGTATTAACATCTGGACTAAACTTCCTTTCTATTACCTGCCTTGCTTATCTTGGAAAACTGATTGGACTCATCACTAAGAAGCAGCTTCCTTTCAAACAGCTATGGGCACTGAGCGCTTATAGTACGGTAGCCTTCACGCTGCTTTATACGCTTTTTGAAGCTTTTTCTTTGTCTCTAGCAACACATAGCTCTCTTTACTGGATAGGAACGTTCTTCATTTACTTATTGCTCGTCACAAGGGTTCCTATGAGAAAAAAGGTAAAACCTAATAAAGCGATTGAAACATAACGAAATGAATCCAATCAACGGCTAGAAGCACCTACATACATAAAATCTATGTTTACCCTGCCAATGAAAAGCTCCGAACAAATTTAATTCTTGATCAAGAATCAAATTTGTTCGGAGCTTCTTCAACTAACATACTTTTGTCCCAGCCTCTTTATTTCTGTACAACTTTTCTTCTCCCCATTGCAGAAGAAAAAATTTTCAACTGATACAAAACCCACAAACCTCCTGCTGCGAGCAAACTAAAGCTATAAATAAACATCAGCCTTTCAGTATGCATCCACACTTCAAAAACAACGGGTCCCAACGCTACTCCTAAAAATCTCACCGTTCCATAAATGGATACAATAAATCCTCTTTCTTCGTCTGAAGCCGCTGAAGTAATCATCATATTAATACAAGGAAGAACAAATCCTAAGCCGCCAAAGGCGACTGTCAAACAAAACATCAGCACAGGAAGCGTATAAATCACCGTTAATACTCCAAACATTACGAATAAAAGAATCATTCCTACTATCATCAATTTTTTCATGAGCACTACATCTGTTTTGATTCGCTGACCGGTCCAATAAGAAACGAGCGTCATCGCGCCAAGAGGAAATAAAAAAGCGGTTCCTTTGAAAAAACCGTCTATATGATACGTTTCCTCTATTAAAAAAGATAAGTAATATAAAATGCCAAATAATAAAAACAACCCCAGTCCCCCGACAAAGAATAAAGGAAAAAGCGATTTTCTTTTATCATAGACGATCCCAATGGCTCTCTTTAAATACTCTCCAACAGATACTGAATCTGAACCTGTTTTCGCTTCTCTCACATACATGGCTATACCTACTAAAGCAGCACCTGCAGCTAAAGGATACACAAAAAATGCGGCATACCATACAACGAGTGCCGCCGTTGCTCCAATTATAGGTGCAACCACTTTTCCAGCTCCATTATATACTTCTAAAATCCCAAGGACTTTTGCTCTTTTTTCCCCTGTAAATACATCTCCAGTTAATGCCATTGCCAACGTTGTAGTACCAGCAGCGCCAATCCCTTGAATCACTCTTCCAGCCATCAACACAGCAAAGCTTCCAGAAGAGACCAAAGCGCTACTAGCAGCGACAAGGCTACCGATTATCATCACGATGAGGGAATACATAATTAATTTTTTACGTCCATATCGATCTGATAGAATTCCTACCGCAGGAATACACAATGCAGCCGGAATCGAAAATACACTCAGTATCAAACTGGTTTGGACTCCACTTAAGTGAAGTGACTTTTGAATGCTTGGCAGCAGAGGAATGAGCATGGAATTTCCCAGCACCATGATTAAAGGCAATAAGCCTAATGAAACAATCATTAATTTTTCTTTCAATTTTCGTTCTCCAATCATATTTAAGTAAGACAAGCATAGGCTTTACACATAAGCAAAAGAATGAAGGAGGAGCATAATGAAAAAGCTATGTGCATTAGCCGCTTTCGCTTTTATCGGATATATTTGTCACTACGACATTAAATACGGGACCATTCCTACTGCGACTGAAGCAGTTCAAGTCAGCAAAGCGCAGCCTGCAGAAACAAAAGCCGCCAGCTCTTCTTCCACCTATACAAAAATAAAAATTAAGCCAGGCGATACAGTTTTGTCCGTCATTGAAGAGCTTACAAAAAAATCGATACCGGTTTCTATGAACCAAATGATTAAAGACTTTAAGAAGTTAAATAACGGTACAGCGCCTGAAGATATTCAAATTGGAAAAACGTATAAGTTCCCTATTTACAAGTAATGACAGCATTCTTCTTGTCAAGATGGGATAGTCATTGTTAAAATAGCTAAGGTAGTACTTTCTACTAGTTATTTTGTTCATAAAGAGTTATTCTATTAATGAATTCAAATTCTTGATTTCATTTTGAAGGAGAGATTATCACGTGAGTGAAATTATACATCGTACAAAAACACGCCCCGTTAAAGTTGGAGATTTAACAATTGGGGGCAGTAACGAATTAGTTATTCAAAGTATGACAACCACTAAAACACATGATGTTGAAGCAACGGTTGCAGAAATTAAACGTTTAGAAGAAGCAGGATGCCAAGTTGTTCGTGTTGCTTGTCCAGATGAGCGCGCAGCAGATGCAATCCCTGAAATTAAAAAACGCATTAACATTCCATTAGTTGTAGATATTCATTTTGACTATCGCTTAGCGTTAAAAGCAATTGAAGGCGGAGCGGATAAAATCCGTATCAACCCAGGTAATATTGGACGCCGTGAAAAAGTGGAAGCTGTTGTAAATGCTGCAAAAGCTAAAAATATTCCAATTCGTATTGGAGTTAACGCCGGTTCACTGGAAAAACGTATTTTAGATAAATACGGCTATCCGACAGCAGATGGCATGGTAGAAAGTGCACTTCATCACATTAAAATTTTAGAAGACCTTGATTTCCATGACATCATCGTTTCAATGAAAGCATCCGATGTTAACTTGGCAATTGAAGCATATGAAAAAGCTGCTCAAGCTTTTGACTACCCTCTTCACTTAGGAATTACAGAATCGGGTACATTATTTGCGGGAACTGTAAAAAGTGCAGCAGGTCTTGGCGCTATTTTGTCTAAAGGAATCGGAAATACATTACGTATTTCTTTAAGTGCGGATCCTGTAGAAGAAGTAAAAGTTGCACGCGAGTTGCTAAAATCATTCGGTTTAGCTTCCAATGCTGCAACGCTTATTTCTTGCCCAACTTGCGGACGTATTGAAATTGATTTAATTAGCATTGCTAATGAAGTTGAAGAGTATATTTCAACTGTAAAAGCACCGATTAAAGTAGCGGTACTTGGCTGCGCTGTAAACGGTCCTGGCGAAGCTCGTGAAGCTGATATCGGGATTGCAGGAGCACGCGGTGAAGGTCTTCTATTCCGCAAAGGTGAAATCGTACGCAAAGTTCCGGAAGAAACAATGGTTGAGGAACTAAAAAAAGAAATTGATAAAATTGCTGCTGAATATCACGCAAAGCAAGAAGCTGAAAAAGCTGCAGCTAAATCATAACCAAAAAAAGCGAGGCGCATATGCGCCTCGCTTTTTTTATGAAAAGAACGGTAATATAAACGTACCGACAATAATCGATACAACTCCGATCCCTATTGCCCATGCTCCTAGCGTAAGTGCTCCTTTTCTGCGTGCGATAAACCCTAGAATAATCCCAGCGGCACCAAGAATAATTGGTAAAAAGAATAGTGAAAGAATCGAAAGCACGAGTGCGAAACGACCGTATCCCGTTCCTTCTCCTCGTCCAGCGACTTCATGATTGCGATTGCGGTCAATATCTATAACTTCACGCTCTGCATGTGGCTCTCCTACTCGGTAAGGAACGCCCACTTCAGCTGCAGTTTCTTCCATGAAATCAGCTTCATATACATCTTTTCTACGCCTTTGTTCTTCATTCTCCATGCTTAATCCCTCGCTTTCGTAAATAAGGAGCATTTATAGTATCTGAATGCGAGAAAAAATTATAAGTGTTAATCTTATACAGCTGCTCATTTTCTTGCAAAAATAGATACCTGCACGATTCCCACACCGTATAATCATCCTTATCTTTTTTCTTAAGGAGTATAAAAAGTATTACTGTTTCTCTTTAGGCTTTATGTTACACTAGACAAGAATAATCAAGCACCTAAGTAGAATAAACGTATTAAAGGAGTGCACGTAGTTGACAAAAAAGTTTGGAATTGACATTGATGGAACTGTTACCTCTCCTGAAACTTTTGTTCCTCATTTAAATAAAGCCTTTAACTTAAATTTAACACTTGAAGATATTACAGAATATGATTTCAGCCCTTTTGTAAATGTATCACCTGCAGAACTCGGGAAATGGTTTAAAGCAAATGAACGCTCTATTTACGAAACCTCTCCACTTGCAGACGATGCAAAAGCGGTTTTGCAAAAGTGGCATCAAAAGCACGAATTATTCTTTATTAGTGCAAGGCACGATCAGCTATTGGACGTCACGGAAGAATGGTTTCAAAAAAATGAGCTATCGTTTCATCACATTGAGTTAGTCGGCTCTCATTTTAAAGTTGAGACAGCAAAACGATACGATGTTGATATCTTTTTTGAAGACAAACATGATAATGCTTGTGAAATCAGTGAAGAATGCAATATTCCCGTTATCTTATTTGATACTCCTTATAATCGCTTACCTGTTCCAAAAGGAGTGGTTCGCGTATATAACTGGCTAGAAGCAGATCAGTGGGTAGCCGACTGGTTAAAAGAACAGCAAAAATAAAAAAGAGAGGTGCATAGCACCCTCTCTTTTTTATTGATTACATTCTATACATTGACCGTAAATTTCGAATTTATGGCCTGTAATATTATACCCTCGCAAATCCTCGTCTACATACTCCATCGGACAAGCTTCAATTTCTTTTGTTTTTCCACAATCTAAACAAATGAAGTGGTGATGATGATGAGCAGTTGCACATTTAAATCGAAAGTGCTTTTCGCTCGAAAGCTCCGTCATTTCAAGTACGCCTAACTCTACAAATAATGATAAATTACGGTAGATTGTATCAAAACTTAGACCAGGATAATCAGGCTTCATATATTCTAATACATCTTTTGCCGTTAAGTACTTATTTGATTTTGAAAACAAGGCAAGCATTTCTTCACGTTTTCCTGTATGTTTATATCCTTGATCTTTTAATAAATGAATGGCTTCAGTTAAATTCATTTTTGTTTCCCCTTCCGTCCTTTATTAATCATAATAGATATGATTAAAATAACAACAGCAATGACAACAATTGTACCGCCTGGTGCTAAATCCAAGTAGTACGCTGAAAATAATCCGCCTAAAACAGATATTTCACCAAAAATCACCGAAAGCAGAATCGTTTGTTTAAAGCCTCTAGCTAAGCGAATGCTTGCTGCTACAGGAAGAGTCATAAGCGATGACACCAATAGAATACCGACGATACGCATCGATACAGCAATGACAAGAGCAACCATCACGATAAATAAAAAGTGCATCCACTTCGATTTAATTCCAGAAGCAGAAGCATGCTCCTCGTCAAAAGATAAAATAAATAATTCTTTATATAAGAAAAAGACAATAGCTATTACAAATACGGCTATGACAACAACTGTCCAAAGATCCGAACGACTAACTGCACTCACGCTTCCAAACAAATAATTCATTAAATCATTATTAAAACCGTCTGCCAGCGAGATACAAATTGCACTAATACCAATTCCGCCCGATAAAATAATCGGAATGGCCAGCTCTTGATAGTGCTTGTAGACCCCTCGAAGCTTCTCGATAAAAAGAGCCCCTGTAACGGAAGACACCATTCCTAAATAGACGGGGTTCACTCCTTGCATAAACCCTATTTTCTGACTAAGAAGCAAGCTCGCAGAAATTCCGGCTAGCGTCACGTGACTTAACGCGTCTGCAATTAAAGAAAGACGTCTTACTACGATGAACGTGCCCAATAAAGGAGCTAAGACGCCAATAATCATACCTGTTAAAAATGCATTTCGCAAAAACTCAAATTGAAATAAACTGCTTATCATACGTGCTGCCCTCCATGATGATGATCATGGGTTAACACATGAACATTATGACCATAAAACATAGATACGTCATGTTCACAAAGCTGTTCGAATTCTTTGGCATTCCCATGAAAGTGTAAAAATTTATTTAAACAAGCAACGTGGGTTACTTTTTCCGAGACAGTTCCAATATCGTGAGTAACAAGCACAAGCGTAATTCCTTTTTCTTTATTTAACTTTTCAAGAAGCTCATAAAAAGTGTATACATTTTGTGCATCCACTCCGACCGTAGGCTCATCTAAAATTAACAGCTCGGGCTCACTTACAAGCGCGCGTGCAATAAAAATTCGCTGCTGCTGACCACCGGATAGCTCTCCTATGTTTCGATTTAAAAATTCGCTCATCCCCACTGCTTCTACCGCTTCTTTTACCTTTTGTTTATGAGAAGCATTCATAAAGCGAAACAAACCTAGTTTTGAAGTAAGGCCCGTGGAAACCACTTCAAAAACGGTAGCAGGAAAGCCGCTGTTGAAACTATTCGCTTTTTGCGATACATATCCAATTTTACTTCGTTCTTTAAACCTTCTCTGATCTTTTCCAAATAAACGAATTGAACCTTGAGATGGTTTTTGCAAACCAAGCAAACATTTGATTAGCGTTGATTTCCCAGAACCATTTGGACCAACGAGCCCCAAAAAAGCTCCTTTTGGAATTGAAAAACTTATATCTTCTAATACATTCACTCCATCATATTGAAATGATAAATGATCAATTTCAATGATATCAGGTGTATTCATATGCGCCTCACCATTCTTTTTTTATATTTCTCCATACAAAAGAGGGCACGGTTTCTATCGTATACTCCGTTACCCATTTACTTTCTCAGAATCATTACGATTTAGTCATTAATGTAGTATACAGGATTGTCTTTTATTTGTAAACTAAGCCGTTTCACTCTTTCGCTTTCTTACCCCCGTAGGTTCATCCGACTCAAAATGTTGTTTTATTACACAATATAGTCACATCTTTCTTTTTTATTCATAAACTGTATATGACGAGGAGGTAATCATATGAAAATTGTACAGCAGATTGTCAATAAGAAAGTAAACAATATTACCCCGAAAGAGCTTTTAAAGTATAGCAAACAATACAACATCCCCATTACAGATCAGCAGGCACACACCCTTGTATCTGTCATTAGACAGCAGCCCGTAAATATTTATAACCTTGAAGAGCGCCGAAATTTAATCAAACAAATTGCTCAAGTAACAGATCGTGAAACTGCCAGACGCGTGAACGAATTATTTCAGCAGTTAATGTAAAAGAAGAGGTCATGTCTGTAGACATGACCTCTTTCAATCACATATGAAATTACATAAGCTTTTGTTTTAATTCTGAATCAAAGCTTTGTGCACGAATCATATCAATTTCCAATTGATATGGCGCTTTTTTATTTTTCTTATCTTCTCCTACATAAGGAGTTTCTAGAATTTTAGGAACTTCTTTAAACGCTGGGTGATGAACAATATAATTCAGTGCACCAAATCCGATTTCACCAAACCCAATGTTTTCATGACGGTCTTTTCGAGCACCGCATACATTTTTACTATCATTGATGTGAAGCACTTTAATTCGCTGTATTCCTACGGTTTTGTCAAATTCATTTAATACACCGTCAAAGTCTTGAACGATATCGTAACCAGCATCATGTACGTGACATGTGTCAAAACAAACAGAGAGCTTTTCATTGTGCGTCACACCATCAATAATTTGGGCGATTTCTTCAAAGCTTCTTCCACACTCTGTTCCTTTTCCAGCCATTGTCTCAAGCGCAATTTGAACTTCTTGATCAGCTGTCAACACTTCGTTTAGACCGTTGATAATTTGCTGAATACCAGCATCTGCTCCGGCCCCCACATGAGCCCCTGGATGAAGAACAATTTGCTTTGCGCCAAGAGCATGGGTGCGCTGAATTTCAGACGTTAAGAAATCTACTCCAAGCTCAAATGTTTCGGGCTTTGTTGTATTCCCTAAATTAATGATATAAGGAGCATGTACAACAATATCTTTCATTCCATGCTCTTTCATATGCAAAAGACCAGCTTCAATATTAAGCTCTTCAATCTTTTTGCGACGAGTATTTTGTGGAGCGCCTGTATAGATCATAAACGTATTTGCTCCATAAGAAGCTGCCTCTTCACTTGCTCCTAAAAGCATCTTTTTGCCGCTCATCGATACGTGAGAACCAATTTTCAACATTCTTTTTTACACCTCTAACCTATTGCGATTAACGATTGTTGCGTCTTTCACTACGCTTTTTCTTTTGCACGTACTTTGTAATTTCACGAGCACGTTTTTTCTTATAGCCAGGCTTTACTTTCTTAGGCTTTTGAATAAAGCGATGTGCCTCTTCTCCCACTTCATCCGCTTTCTTCACACGCTTTTTACGGCGGTTACGGTCATCAATAGAAACCCATTCTTGCTTTTGAAGATCTTTGTTTACAAACTCGATTCCCATTTTCTCTAGCTTATTTACTGCATCTTCATCTTCCACATCGAAGATTGTAGCAGCAATTCCAGAATGACCAGCACGAGCTGTACGGCCTACGCGGTGAATGTAGAAATCTAGATCTGAAGGAAGCTCAAAGTTAATAACGTGTGAAATCCCTTCAATATCAATACCGCGAGCTGCTAAATCTGTCGCTACTACGTATTGAAATTCTAAATTATTAATTTGCTTCATCATTTTCTTACGGTCACGAGGAGATAAGTCTCCGTGAATTCTTCCTACTTTTAAGCCTTTAGACAGTAGGTCATCTGCTACTTCGTCCGCCATTTTCTTTGTATTTGTAAAGACGATAGCTAAATAAGGATTATACGAAATAAGCATATCGTGCAGCAGCTTAAACTTGTTACGATGACGTAGTGGAACTAATACATGCTCTAATTTAGCCGCTGCTGCTTGCTTCGGCGAAACATGCGTAAATTTTGGATTTTCCATGTATTTTTTTAAGAATGGCTTTAATTTTTCAGGAATCGTTGCTGAAAAAACAAGCATCTGTAATTTTTCAGGCATGTTGCTTGCCAAACGGTCCACATCTTCTAAAAATCCCATATCAAGCATTAAATCAGCTTCGTCTACTACTAACGCCTTAGTTGTATACACAACTAACGCTTTTTCATTTACTAAATCAAACAAACGAGCCGGTGTTCCTACAACCACTTGAGGCTGTTTCTTTAATTTGTCGATTGTACGCTGCTTATCTGTACCGCCGATAAAACATTTTGCTGAAATTTCTTCTCCTTCAGCACTGTGTTTTGTTAGCTTTAAGACTTCTTGATAAATTTGAGAAGCAAGCTCACGAGTTGGAGCGGTAATTACAACTTGTACTTCTTCTTTTTTAGGATCTACCTTTTCAAGTAAAGGCAACAAATAAGCGTGTGTTTTGCCCGTCCCTGTTTGTGACTGACCAATTACACTTTCCCCTTTTAAAACGGAAGGAATTAAGCGCTCTTGAATCTCTGTAGGCTGATAAAAACCTAATTGTTTAATTGCTTCTATTAAAAATGGTTGAAACTCAAAACGTTCAAAGTTTGTTTTTTCCATAATAGTCTCCTTTTTTACATTCACGTTCATCTTTTAAGGCACAATATATGATTATAATCGATTTTTCCTTCTGTGACTACTTCTCATTCATATTACTAAAACTTATTACCTGTTTCAAAAACATTTTATCGCGAGTTGCATACGATAGTAAAAGAAAATCTACTTTACTAAAGGAGGTGCGTCCTTTGCTACAGCGAAGACCACCATTTCCACCCGGTATGCAAAGAAGAATGATGCCAGGAATGCCACCGCAAAACGGTTTTGGGCAACAACCTGGTAACTTTGGCCAATTTAATCCATTACAGCAGTTTCGTAACTTTGCCCAGCAAACAAATGCTCAACAATCATTTTACCCGAATCAGCAAGGCCTGAACCGTGGAGGAGGTAACTTCTTAACTCGCCTATTCCGAAGAGGCGGGAATAGAAACATCCCCTTTCAACAAGCAGCAGCTGCTGCTCCTCGAGGTTCTTTGTTTTCAGGCCTTTCAGGAGCCCAAGGTGCTGCAGGAGCGACCAACTCTTCTTCCCTGCTTGGAGGTTTGCAAGGTTTAACGAACCCTGCTAACTTAAGCTCCATGATGGGAAATGTTCAGCGAGTATTAAAAGCTGCGGAAACGATGGGACCTATGATTCAACAATACGGACCTCTTGTCAAAAATGCTCCTTCTCTATGGAAAATCTATCAAGCCCTGCGCTCAAGTGACGATACAGATGAAGTACTCGAAGCAGAAGGAACAGAGGTTGCTGAAACTGATGAAAGCAAAGACAGTAAGGTTTTGTCAACAGGCGCAGAAAGCACGGATTCATCTGATGATGAGCTGGATTTCTTCGAAGAAGAAATTGAACTTTCCTCTAGAGATCGAGTGTCTAAACCAAAACTTTATATTTGATAAATCTGCTAGTTCCGTAAGTAAAGACAGTAAGTAAAAAAAGAATATCTTTGTATTCTTCCTTCCTCTTTTATATAATAGAAGCGAGTTGAATTGCTCGTCAGGATTATGATGAGGAGGAAATTGAAATGAAAGTTATTAAAATCGCACCGCGCGGCTATTGTTATGGTGTAGTAGACGCAATGGTCATTGCACGAAACGCCGCTTTAGATAAATCATTGCCTCGACCAATCTATATCTTAGGAATGATTGTTCATAATAAACACGTTACAGATGCGTTTGAAGAGGACGGCATTATCACACTGGACGGTGCTAATCGCCTAGAAATCTTAGACCAAATAAATGAAGGAACCGTTATTTTTACGGCGCACGGAGTATCTCCAGAAGTAAAAGAACGAGCAAAAGAAAAAGGTTTAACAACAATCGATGCTACATGTCCGGATGTTACAAAAACCCACGACCTTATTCGCCAAAAAGAAAAAGAAGGTTATGACGTTATTTATATCGGAAAAAGAAATCATCCTGAGCCAGAAGGTGCACTTGGCATCGCACCAGATATCGTTCATTTAATTGAAAAAGCAGAAGACGTAGCCCATTTAAATATTCAACGTGAAAAAGTCATTGTAACCAATCAGACAACAATGAGTCAGTGGGACGTTGCAGATGTCATGGAAAAAGTAAAAGAAAAATATCCGCACGCTGAAGTTCACAAGGAAATTTGTTTAGCTACACAAGTTCGCCAAGAAGCTGTAGCTGAGCAAGCAGGTGAAGCAGATGTTACAATCGTAGTAGGAGATCCTAAAAGTAACAATTCAAACCGTCTAGCTCAAGTATCAATGGAGATTGCCGGCACTGAGGCATATCGCATCGGTGACATCTCAGAGCTTCAGATCGAATGGTTGATGAACGCGAAAACCGTAGCTGTTACGGCAGGCGCATCTACCCCTACTCCAATCACAAAAGAGGTCATCAATTTTCTAGATCAGTTCGATCCGGAAGATGAAACAACATGGACACGTGAAAAAAGTGTGCCTCTTTCAAAAATTTTACCAAAAGTTCGAACAAAAAAATCGTCTTAATAGACGCAAAAGAAGGTGTTGACATTCGTCAACACCTTCTTTGTTACATAAACGTAAATGGGTTTGTGTCTACTTTTGAATCAAATACTTCACACTCAAAGTTTTTCGCTTCAAAAAGACTGTTTAATACGCGTGTTACACCTTTTCTCATGACTTTTTCAACATGATGACCAGGATCTACAACGTTTAATCCCATTGCCATTGCATCATGCGCAACGTGGAAATACAAATCACCTGTTACATAGGCATCTGCTCCGCTAAATTTTGCGTTTGTAATATATTTGTTTCCGTCTCCGCCAAGAACAGCTACTTTTTTCACAGTAGCATCCATAGACCCTACTACTCTGACACCATCTACATCCAATGCTTGTTTAACGTGATCGGCAAACTGTTTTAACGTCATCTCTTCTTTTAACTTACCAATTCGTCCAAGTCCAAGCGTTTCGCCCGTTTGTTCCACTGGATAAATGTCATAGGCTACTTCTTCGTAAGGATGAGCACTGAGCATGGCACGAATAATTTTATTTTGTTGACCCGCTTCAAAAATAGTTTCAACTTTTGTTTCATTGACACGTTCTAGCTCTCCTTTTGAGCCAATGTATGGATTGGCTTCTGAAGAAGGTTTAAATGTGCCTTCGCCTTCTGTTGAAAACGTACAGTCGCTGTAAAGGCCAACATGTCCAGCTCCCGCATCACAAATAGCTGTGCGCACTGCTTCAGCGTCATTTGAAGGAACAAATACAGCTAGCTTTTTCAATTGAATCGACGTTGTCGGAACCAGCACTTTTGTCTCTTGTAGCCCCAACGCTTCGGCTAACAAGTCATTTACTCCGCCTTTAGCTATATCTAAGTTTGTATGAGCAGCATATACGGCAATATCATGCTTAATGCATTTCTCCAAAATACGTCCTTCAGGACGATCTGTAACCACTTGTTTTAGAGGTCTAAAAATAGGAGGATGATGAGCAATAATTAAATCCACTTGTTTTTCAATTGCTTCGTCTACGACCGTTTCAAGAACATCTAACGTTACCATTACTTTTTTTACAGGCTTGTTTAACGTTCCAATCTGTAAACCAATTTTATCTCCTTCAACCGCTAAATGCTTGGGAGAAAATGATTCAAATGCCTCAATTACTTGAAATCCGTTAGGGATTTTACTCATTTTAACGCCTCCTCAATTAATGAGATGTCTTGGGTAAGTTTTTGAAGTTTTGCTTTGCTTTCCTCTGACTGAGCCTGTTCCATTTGACTGACAATTTGTTTAAGATGATTTAGTTCATGCGTCCACTTTGTCATAAAAGCAGAAGAGCGCTTTTCTTTTAAAATAGGGCCCATTAACACACCGGCTTCCACTTCCCCGTTATACGGAGCTAAAGGGTTTCCAGGTTCAGCGACGATGACTTCATACATACGACCGTCTTCTTCGATGATTTTTTCATCAATGATTTCCCAGTTGTGTTGAATCAGCCAGCTGCGAATATGATGTGAACCAATATTTGGCTGAAGCACAAGTCTTTTTACTCCTTCTAATTTTGCCTTTCCTTCTTCTAAAATCATCGTAATAAGCGTTCCGCCCATTCCGCAGATTGTAATACAGTCTACTTCATTCGGCGATATTACTTCTAGGCCGTTTCCTTTTCGAACATCAATAACATCCGTTAAGCTTGTTTTTTTCACCTGCTGAATAGCCGATTGCAGGGGACCTTCTGTAATTTCACCTGCTACAGCGCCGCTAATATATCCATTTAAATAAGCAAAACATGGCAAATACGCATGATCTGAGCCAATGTCTGCTATCTTTGCTCCCAAAGGAATCGACTTTACTACTTCTTCAAGTCTTGCTGATAAGTTTAATTCATTCATTTTGTCACCTATTCTCTATGTGATTACTGTTCATTATTTTAACATAGATAGCTGCATGATTCCTATTTCTCTTCATGTTTTCCTTCTAGCTGAATGCGTATAAAAACATCATAAAAAAAAAGCCTGCTTTATAAATGAGCGGCTTTCCAGAAAATCATGTTTCTGAACTCTATTTAATTTCGGATACCCATTTAGCCATTTCCTTCGCTTTTTCCGGAGGAACCAGCCCCGGCGGCATGTTTCCTTTACCGTTTACAACAATATCTGCAATTTCGTCTTGAGAAACTTTTTTCCCAATTCCTTTTAACGAAGGACCTACTCCACCTTGATACTGATCGCCGTGACAACCAATACAAGTTTTTTGATAAATTTCTTCTGGTTTAGCTGAAGCCTGCTGTTCCGCGCCACCGCCTTCTTTTTCAGCCGCGATTTCTTTTGCATTGTTCAATCCGTTGAACGAAAGCGTTAACATTAAAGCAATCCCGATTACCGCAATTAATAAAAATGGTATTAGCGGATTTCGCTTCACTCACTATACCCCCTTTATGTATTCCCATCCCTAGAAATAACAAAATAGTATAAGCACTTTTATTTTACTTGAAAATGCTCATAAGTGAAAGGGTTTTATTTACATAATTAACTAATTTCTTATTGCTTATCTTAACAGCCAATTTGCCTTGCAATAACAGAGCGCTGAATTTCCGAAGTTCCTTCTCCAATTTCTAAAAGCTTGGCATCCCGTAAATACCGCTCCACGTGATACTCTTTCATGTAGCCGTATCCTCCATGAATCTGCACAGCTTGACTGGCTACTTCCATACAAATTTCAGAAGCATACAGTTTACACATAGCTGCTTCTTTCGTAAATGGCTTTCCTTGGTCTTTTAACCACGCTGCTTTATACACCATATTTCTTGCTAACTCAATTTTCATGGCCATATCAGCTAATTTAAACTGAATCGCTTGAAACGATGAAATAGCTTTCCCAAACTGCTTTCTTTCCTGCGCATATGACAGTGCTTTTTCATAAGCCGCTTGAGCGATTCCAACGGCCATTGCCCCAATTCCAATTCTTCCCCCGTCAAGCGTCATTAGAAATTGTTTGAATCCTTCTCCTCTTACACCGAGTAAATTCTCTTCAGGCACTTCAACATCCTCTAAAACGAGTTCAGTTGTATTTGAAGCATGTAGACCCATTTTCTCGTAATTGTCTATTACAGTAAAACCTCGAGCTTCTGTAGGCACGATAATAGCTGAAATTTCTTTTTTACCTTCTGTACGGTTTGTAACAGCTGTTAAAGCTAAAAACTTTGCATAGCTGGCATTCGTAATATAGCATTTACTTCCATTAATCCTAAATGTTCCATCCTTCAACACTGCTTCGGTCTCCGTTCCCCCCGCGTCACTTCCTGCGTTCGGTTCGGTTAAACCAAACGCTCCAAAAGATTCCCCGGAGCATAAAGCAGGTAGGTACTGTTCTTTTTGCTCCTTTGTTCCGAATAAATAAATAGGTGCCCCCCCGAGCGAAACATGAGCTGAGTATGTAATTCCTGTAGAGCCACAAGCTTTACTTAACTCCTCTACGACAATAGCAAAACTAACCGTATCTGCGCCTCCGCCACCATACTCTTCAGGAAAAGGAAGGCCCATTACACCAAGCTCACTTAACTTTTTAAAAACATCAAGCGGAAATTGCTTACTTCGATCGCGCTCTAGTGCATTTGGTGCTACTTCAGCTTCTGAAAATTCTCTCAGCGTCCGTTGAATCATCTTTTGTTCATTGGTTAATTCATAATTCATTTTTATTCCCCCTAAAAATGTATACGCTTACATTATCTAATTATAATTCATTTTTGTAAATTTTCTCAACTTTTAAAACGTTTTAATTTTTTCATGTTATAATAGAGGAGTATTCATCAAGGCAAGAATAAAATGAGAGCGATTCCATTTTTTTCGGATGTTTAAATGAAATTTGAACATCTTACGCTTCTATAACAAAAGAATATAAAGGAGCATTTGCAAAACGAAGGACAATTCAGTAAAATATATGAAAGAAGAAAAGTTGGTAAAAAAATCAATATACTTCTTTAAAATGCGTTTTCATGAAATTTATTCCATAAAAAAACAGACAGCCTCTTTCCGCAGGGAAAGAAGCTATCTCATAAGCACTATTTACGCTTTTATCTATTCTAAGAAATCTTTTAAACGTTTGCTTCGACTAGGGTGACGAAGCTTGCGAAGCGCTTTAGCTTCAATTTGACGAATACGCTCACGCGTTACGCCAAATACTTTTCCTACTTCTTCAAGCGTACGCGTACGCCCATCGTCCAGACCAAAGCGGAGTCTAAGAACATTTTCTTCGCGATCTGTTAACGTATCAAGGACGTCTTCTAACTGCTCTTTTAATAATTCATATGCAGCATGTTCAGAAGGTGATGTTGCATCCTGGTCTTCAATGAAGTCACCTAAATGAGAATCATCTTCCTCACCAATTGGCGTTTCAAGAGAAACCGGCTCTTGGGCAATTTTTAAGATTTCACGAACTTTTTCTGGTGTTAAGTCCATATCTTCTGCAATTTCTTCAGGAGATGGTTCGCGACCTAAATCTTGTAGAAGCTGACGTTGAACACGAATTAGTTTGTTAATCGTTTCAACCATATGAACAGGGATACGAATCGTTCTTGCTTGGTCAGCAATCGCACGAGTAATAGCTTGACGAATCCACCATGTCGCATACGTACTGAATTTATAACCTTTGCGATAATCAAATTTTTCTACCGCTTTAATAAGACCCATGTTTCCTTCTTGAATTAAATCAAGAAACAGCATACCGCGTCCAACATAGCGTTTAGCGATACTTACCACAAGACGTAAGTTTGCTTCAGCAAGACGACGTTTCGCTTCTTCATCGCCTTCTTCAATACGTTTTGCTAAATTGATTTCTTCCTCTGCCGACAATAAGTCAACGCGTCCGATTTCTTTTAAGTACATACGAACTGGATCATTAATTTTCACACCAGGAGGTACACTTAAATCATTTAAATCAAACTCTTCTTCTTTTGACAGTTCTTGAATATCGGGATCGGCATCGTCATCATTTGCTTCAGATTCACTCATTACTTCAACACCTTGTTCTCCAAGGTATTCATAATATTCATCCATTTGATCGGATTCAATTTCGAAGTTCGCCATACGCTCTGCAATTTCTTCGTATGTTAGCACACCACGTTTTTTTCCGATTTCGGTCAATTGATCTTTTACTTGTTCAATTGTTAAATCTGAATCAAGTTGTTTTGATTGAGCTGATTTTTCAGCCATCAGATCCCCTCCTTCCAAAATTTTAAGGAAAACCTTCTAAAAGTGGGACTAATACGCAACATCGTTTATTTTAACGTTTTTTTCAACTGTAAAATTTCCATTGCTATTGTCGCAGCTTTTAAATAATCTTTTTGACGCTCTGCTTCTTGCTTTTCTGCTTCTTTTTTTTCTATCGCTACCCTTTGTGGATAAATCAATATCGTTTGGATATAATCATTCAAAGCTTGCTCCGACAATTCATCATTGATTGACATCATCGCCAATTCTGAAGCTAGACTAGACAACGAAGATTCGGGCAACCGCTCAATAAATCCGCTCGGATTAGGCTCGTGTCCTTCCTCGTAATAGGCATACAAATATAGAACAAGCGCACGATGTTCTTCGACATTGAACTGACCTTGAAGTCGGTCTTGAATTCTAAATGCTACATCCTTATCTTTCAACATATGAGCGATCAAAAAACGTTCTGCATTTTGATAAGCCGGTAATAAGCTTCTCTTTACGACTGGTTGTCTATTTATATTATTTCGATTTGGAGAATCATTATCCTTTTTCTTTTTTTCCGTTCGATACACTTGATACTGCTGTTCTTTAAGCGCATCTAATGAAATGGAAAACTCTTGTGCCAATTGGCGTAAATAATGATCTCGCTCTACAGCTTTTGTAAGGAGGCTTATTTCTTTCAAAACGTCTTCAATGTATTGCATACGTTCAGATTCATTTTGTAGATTTCGCTTTCGGCGGAGATACCTCATTTGAAATGCCATAAAGGTCAAGCTGCTATTAATAACATCATTTTGAAACTTCTCTGCCCCGTATTCTTTAATATAATCATCCGGGTCATAACCATCCGGCATCACAGCAATCTTAACGGTACAACCCACATTTGTTAAGATAGCAGTTGCTTTGTGCGCTGCTTCAATTCCAGCAGAATCTGCATCATAGCAAATGATAACGGACTCTACATTTCGGCGAATAATTTTGGCTTGTTCTTCTGTTAAGGCAGTTCCCATTGTTGCAATTGCGTTTGGGCACCCCGCTTTAACAGCTGAAATAACATCTGCAAATCCTTCAAATAAAATAACCTGCTGATTTTTGCGTATATGTTTTTTAGCGCGGTGAAAGTTGTAGAGTGTGCGACTTTTGTTAAAAATAGAAGTTTCGGGACTGTTTAAATATTTAGGCTGCCCTTTTATCTCTTTTAGCAGGCGCCCTGAAAATGCAATTGTTTTGCCTTGCAAGTCAGCAATAGGAAACATAATTCGATCGCGAAAACGATCAAAGTACGTTTCATCTTGGTTGCGTTTAATGATTAAACCTGCATGTTCCATCTCTTGCGGATTAAACCCACGTTTTGTTAAGAACTTACTTACAAATTCCCACGAATCTAAAGCAAAACCTATCTCAAATTCATCGATAATTTCTCGTGAAAACCCTCGATTTATTAAATAATCATAAGCATCTTGGCCTTCTTTTGTATTTACCAATAAATGATGGTAAAATTTCTTTAAAAGCTCGTGTGCTTCAATCATTTTATTGCTAGGCTTTTGATTATCTTCTTCATGAGGATGTATCTCATGTTCAAAAGGAATGTCTCCTTTTTCAGCAAGCTGCTGAGCTGCTTCCGTGAAGGACAGTCCTTCTAATTCCATTATGAATGAAAATGAATTCCCTCCTGCACCGCATCCAAAGCAATGATAAATTTGTTTATCAGGCGATACTGAAAAAGATGGTGTGCTTTCCCCATGAAACGGACAGAGTCCAAAATAATTGCGCCCTTGTTTTTTTAGTTGTACATAATCGCTTATGACGTCGACAATATCTACTGAATGCCGAATACGGTCGATTACTTCATCAGGAATTCGATTTGCCATAGTAACAGCTCCGTATTTCATATAATATTCTTCACTAAGTGCTAAATTCCTGCAAGTTTCGACAACATTTTTTCAAAAGCTTGAATGAAATGCTGGCGATCTTCTTCACTAAATGCCTTTGGGCCTTTAGTATGACGCCCTGACCGTCGCTCTTTTGCAGAAACATAGCGAAAGAAAAGCACCGTATTCATTTCGTCGTCATTATAGTACTTTCCACGAGGAGACAGTGCGTAAACCCCTCGACTTACTAACATGCTTGCTAAGCCAGTATCTTGAGTTACGACAATATCCTGCTTGGCTGCGTGATTTAAAATATATAAATCTGCGGCTTCCTTTTCTGCATCTACATAGACCCATTTTCCTGGTGTAGGATTTGTTTGCATGTGAGCATAGGAAGCAACAAACACAAGCTCGATGTCATATGTATGTGTAAGTTCAACGATTTCTGCTTTAACAGGGCATGCATCAGCATCGACAAAAACTTTACTTTTTCTTTTGCTATAACTCTGTATTCTACATCCCTCCAGAGATTCCTTCTAACAATTTGTTATTTCCTGTAGATGGCATTTGTCGAATACTTTTTTGGATTTTGACTTGACTTTTATATAAATAGTTTATTCGTTCTTAACAAAGTCTAAACCTAAAACTATTCTTTTTTATCACAATTTTTTATTATAATATAAACAACCTATATTTTCTATACCAAAGTCACTTGTTTTTAAAAGTTCTGTCATATTCATCTTTGGTATATTTTCTTAGGCTTACAGCATACAAACATAAGAAAGCAATCTCCTTTCTGTCACGCACAGAGGAGATTCATCGTTTATTTCTTTTTGATGGTATTGAGAATGATACCAGCTGTTTCTTCTACGGCTCTGTTGGATACATCAACCACTTCACAGCCAATCTTATCTACAATTCCTTGGAAGAATTCAAGTTCTTCTTTAATACGGCCAATATTAGCATAAATTGCTTTATCGTTTAGCCCAAGAGACTTTAAACGCTCTTTACGAATATCGTTTAATTTTTCAGGACTGATAGTAAGCCCTATACACTTCTCAGGTGATACGTGAAACAGCTCTTCTGGTGGATCTACCTCAGGTACAATCGGAACGTTGGCTACTTTCAAACGCTTGTGTGCTAAAAACTGAGAAAGAGGTGTTTTAGATGTTCTTGATACACCGATTAATACGATATCCGCTCTAAGAATGCCTCTTGGATCACGCCCATCATCATATTTCACTGCAAATTCAATCGCTTCTACTTTCTTAAAATAATCTTCGTCTAACTTTCTAGCCATTCCAGGCTCATAGCGAGGAGAAAGTTGATAAGAAGATTGAATTTTATCAATTAAAGGTCCAATAATATCAAATACCTCTACCCCGTTTTTGGACGCTTCTTGAATTAAAAATTCTCTCATTTCGGGCTTTACTAGCGTAAAGCCAATAATAGCGTTGTTCAACTTCGCTACTGAAACCACTTCTGAAAGTGTTGCAATGTCCTCTACGTAAGGTACTCTTTTAATTACAAAGTCCGTCATATTGAACTGACTTGATGCAGCCTTTACAACTAGTTCAGCTGTCTCACCTACAGAATCCGAAATGACATAAAGACATGGGTTGTTCATATTTTGTGCATCCCCTTTTTAATCCTTTTTCACTTATAATACTTCATCATTTGCTAGTGCTACTAGTAATTTTGTAATATTTGTTTTGGTAATGCGTCCCACCACTTCAAAATTGCCGTCTCCCTCTTTAATAACGGGCATAGCATCAATCTGTTTTTCAATTAAGATCTTAGCAATATCAATTAACAAATCTTCGCGATAACAATATGTAATGTTGGGCATTCTTGTCATGATAATATGAACAGGAATAGATGTGAGCTCTTGCTTTCCGATACTCGCGCGCAATAAATCTTTACGCGACAGTACTCCCACTAGCTGTGATTTCTCATCCACTACAAAAAGGGTCCCCACGTCTTCTAGAAACATTGTACAAATAGCATCATATACCGACACATTTTCGTTCACGACTACAGGGATAGACTGATATTCTTGCACCTGTATTTTTTTTATTTTATCTGTAAGAAGCTGTGCTCCTGTTTTACCTGTGTAAAAGTAACCTACGCGCGGTCGCGCTTCTAGATAACCAGCCATTGTTAAAATAGCCAAGTCCGGTCTTAGCGTGGCCCGCGTAAGGCTAAGCTGATCTGCAATATGCTCGCCTGTAATAGGGCCTTCGTCTTTGACAATTTGTAAAATTTGTTCTTGTCGTTTGTTCAGTTCGATTGTACTCACCACCTAATCATTAAATGTGACATACTATTTATAAAACATTATATACTTTTTAAGCAAAAGTAAAAGCTATAACTTATTAATTTTAGCATTTTATCTTTTTAGAATGCCGTTTATTTTACCATGGCTTCTCAAAAAAAGCAGACATTACGCTTACAATAAGCGAAACTATCCCTTCGCTCCACAGTAAAAAGGGTGTCCTCTACACACTACGAGGCACCCTAGCGACAGCAATTCCTTGCATATCACTGATTATCTTTTCTATTTCTTATCAGAGAGCGATTGTTTTAAAGACTCCATCTGATTCAAAAACCGCTTTGTTTTTAAAAACAATCCTGAATATTCTTCATAATATTGATCAATTACAAACTTTAATTGTTTTTTTGTTTCGGGTTTAACAGAAATAGAACCTAACCGCTTTAAATCAATGTAATAAAATAGCCTTAATAGTTTAACCGTCATCGGACTAATTTTCAAATGATAAGGATCTTTTTCTAAGCATCGATGACAAATAAACCCGCCTTCTCGAATGGAAAAATGAAATGTTCCTTCACCTTGATGGCAGACTGCACATTCATTTAATGTAGGATGAAGACCTAGAACGTTTAACATTTTCATTTCATAAATAAATGTTAAGATCTCTGCATCATACTCTTCGTTCATATAATGAATGGTTTGGTGCAGCAGTTCAAATAGAAATGGATTTGGTTTATTGTTCTCAGTAGCTTTATCTGTTAATTCAAGAATATAAGAAGCATACGCTGTTGTGAAGATATCTTCGCGTATGCTTCTCATAGATGAGATAACTTCTCCTTGATGGAGAGTACCCATTCCTGAACCTGCTTGTATAAAAAAGTATCCATACGTAAATAATTGTGTGACGGAAGCTAAGCGACTACTGGGCTTTTTTGCCCCTCTTGCCATAAGACCCACTTTTCCGAGTTCACGTGAATAAATGGTGACAATTTTATTTGATTCACCGTAATCATTCGTTCGAATGACAATTCCTTCGCACTTTTTAAACAATCATCATCACCGCCATCTTACAGAAGGCTAAGACAAGGGAGAATTGAGACTTTCGCTGTTGTCCTCATATGTTTCGGGTCTTTCTTTCACTTCATTTTCAAGTTCCTTAAAAATGAGATAAGTATCAATGCTACCTGTTTGTGAAAAAATGTTCCAAGTAAAATTCAACATAGAACTCCCACCTTTCTAACCATAAAGATCAGATACATATTTCAATTCCTTATGTTTAGAATAGCCTTCCGACGTAAAATCATGTAACACAATTTTTTACAAATTACCTTCTTTTATGAAGGGGTATAAATCGACGCCAACAAGAACTCAAATGATTAATATTCGTCTTCTCTAAATCCAAAGTCACGGAGATGCGATGCTCGGTTTCGCCAATCTTTTTGCACTTTTACCCATAGTTCTAAAAATACTTTTGAACCTAAAAGAGCTTCAATGTCTGCTCTTGCTTTTCTTCCTACCTCTTTTAACATCTTTCCTTGCTTTCCAATTACGATGCCTTTTTGTGAATCTCTTTCGACGATAATTGTAGCGCCGACGTAAACAGCGCCATTATCTCGTCTTTGCATAGAATCCATCACAACGGCAATAGAATGAGGTATTTCTTCCCTCGTTGCATGCAGTACTTTTTCACGAATTAATTCCGTAATAATAAAGCGCTCTGGGTGATCTGTTACCTGATCTGCCGGGTAATACTGCGGACCTTCCGGCAATCGCTGCTTGATTTGATCAAGCAAGCGCTCCACGTTATTTCCTTGTAAAGCTGAAATTGGCACAATTTCAGCGAAAGGATATAAGTCTTTATAATTCGTGATAATTGAAAACAATTCGTCTGGATGAATTTCATCAATTTTATTAATCACAAGGAAAACAGGCGTTTTTGTATCTTTTAAACGCTCGATAATAAATTCATCGCCTCGACCTAAACCCTCTGTTGCGTTAATCATAAATAAAATTAAATCTACTTCTTTAAGCGTATTTTGCGCTACCTTCATCATAAAGTCGCCTAATTTATGCTTTGGTTTGTGAATTCCTGGTGTATCAATAAACACAATTTGCGCCTGATCTTCCGTGTACACACCCTGAATTTTATTTCTAGTTGTTTGCGGTTTGTCACTCATAATCGCAATCTTTTGACCGATTACTCGGTTCAAAAAAGTTGATTTCCCTACGTTTGGTCTTCCAATAATTGAAACAAAACCTGACTTAAATTCATTATTACTCATGTAAATCCTCCGATGAAAATGCTCCTGGAAGTAATTCTTCCACAGTTAGTTCTTGTATGTTATTTTTTAAATTGGTTAATATAACTTTCATTTCTTTTGGACAAAGCTCAGAGATTACTTGTCTGCATGCTCCACACGGAGAAACAGGACGATCAGTATCAGCTACTACAGCAAGTGCTGCATACTCTTTATCTCCTTCTGAATAGGCTTTAAATAAAGCCGTACGCTCAGCACAATTGCACATGCTATAAGCCGCATTTTCAATATTGCAGCCGCGATAAACCTTTCCATCTTTCGTCAATAAAGCTGCACCAACTTTAAATTTTGAATACGGTACATAAGCCATTTCACGAGCTTTTTTCGCCTCATCAATCAGTCCGGTCTTATCCATTTATCCGCTCTCCTTTTGCGCTTCTACATGTCTTTTAACTTGTCCTTTTTTATTATACCACGGGGGTGTAAAGAACCAAAAAGAATCCTTTTTAAAACAAATACTTTAAGAAAATAATTCCTCCTATAAGGACAGCAAAACACGCATAGACCAACACCGCTGCTGCGGCTGCATCTTTTGCGTGTTTTGCTAGTATGTGATATTCAGGAGAAACTAAATCGACAACTTTTTCCACCGCTGTATTCATTAACTCTAAGCTGAACATGCCTGCAATGAGAAGCAGCACAACCGTCCATTCACCAGCTGTAATTGACAGCACGGCTCCTAAGAGAAGGACGATGAAAGAAGCTGCTACGTGAATTTGCATATTTCTCTGTGTTTTACAAACATAGAGAAACCCCTCTATTGCATAACCAAAGCTACTGACAACTTTAGCTATCCCTTTTTTATCGCGAGAGTCCATATTGTTCTAAAATATCTTTTTGACGTGTAAACATCTCTTTTTCATCTTCTGATGTTTCATGGTCATACCCAAGCAAGTGCAAGAAACCGTGAACCGTCAAGAATCCTAGCTCCCTCATAAACGAGTGATTGTATTCTTCTGCTTGCTCATGAGCTTTTGGAATCGAAATGACAATGTCCCCTAGGACCCTTGGCATCTCATCTCCGATAATTTGCATTTCATCTTCGCCCATTTCTTCTAGCGCAAACGATATTACATCCGTTGGCTGATTTTTATGGCGGTATTGATGATTGATTTCTTGAATTCGGTCATTATCCACAAATGTAACGGATACTTCTGCATCCTCTTGCAGATTTTCATATATAGCAGCAGCTTCAAGCAGCTGCTCAAGCTCTTTTTGCTGTTCTTCACTCACTTCGTTTGTTTCATCAATAAAATCAATAACTAAACTCATACCTTCACCTTCTCTTTTTTTATCTCTGGATATTCGATTCGGGAATGAAAAATCCCATTTAAAGTTTCACATAGTGCTTGGCGAATTAACTCTAGCTCTTTGAGCGTTACGTTACACTCGCTAAGCTGCTCATCCTGCAAGCGGTCTTTAATAATATTTCGCACCAAGTTCTCAATTTTTTCCGGAGTCGGATTGGACATTGACCTTACGGCTGCTTCTACACTATCAGCTATGCAAATAACCGCTGCTTCTTTCGACTGAGGCTTTGGTCCAGGATAGCGATATTCTTTTTCATCAATTTTTTCTTCTGTTTGTTCAAGTGCCTTATGATAGAAAAACTTAAGCAGGGTCGTTCCGTGATGCTGCTCTGCAATATCTACAATCTCTTTTGGAAACTTGTGATTTCGCAAAATGGTCGCTCCATCTGTAGCATGTGCGATTATAATATTTTTACTAGTCTTCGGACTTAGTTTATCATGCGGATTGGTAATATTCATTTGATTTTCAATAAAATACTGCGGTCGCTTCGTTTTACCAATATCGTGGTAATAAGCCCCCACTCTCGCTAATAAACCGTTAGCTCCTATCGTTTCGCACGCCGCTTCAGATAAGTTTGCCACCATTACACTGTGATGATACGTTCCCGGTGTTTCGGTTAAGATTTTACGTAATAGCGGATGATTAGGACTCGATAATTCAATCAGCTTCATCGTAGATAAAATGCCAAATCCACTTTCAAAAAACGGAAGCAAACCTATAGTTAAAACGGAAGCAATAACACCAGATGCAATTGACATCATACTGTAATAGCCAAGCTCTACAGTGCCAATTTGGCCATTTTTAATAAAAATAATAGCAAAGCTGATAATTACGTTTACCATAGCCACAAATAGACCTGCCTGCAAAATCCGTGAACGCCTGTGCTGCCTGCTTAAAAATAAAATAGCAGCAATATTGCTAATTAAAAAGTAGATCCCGATGTTCATATTAAACGAGGTTGTCAATTCACCATTAAAAATAATGCTTCCACAAATAGCAAATACAATGCTTGATAAAATAGCAATGCGTTCATCCATTAAAATTCGAATCAGCAAACCTCCCACTGCAACAGGAGCTAAGAAACCTATTTCCGATAAATCAATTTGCTGAAACACGCTTAAGATTTTCATGAGGCCAATCGTAATGGTTGCTACCAATACATACAACAACAAGGGCTGATATGTCTTGGTGTGAAATTCACGCAAATAGTAAATGAGGCCCGCTATCATCATCACAATCAGCAAAGCTAATCCCGCAAAAGGCTGAATAGATCCTTTATTATTCAACAATCCCGCGAGCTGGAGCTGACGATATATATCAGGATTAATAAGCTGATTTTCTTCTACAATAATCTGACCTTGTTTAATTCGAACAGGCTCCACTTTTTCCACAGCTGCTTGACGGTTTTCAGCTGTTTTTTGGGGATCATAAATCACATTTGGAATGATAGCGAATTTAGCAATTGCATTCATTGAATCCTTTAGGGAGTTGCTGACATTGGTGTAAACAAGCTGACCTTCTACCTGGTCTTTTTTCTCTTCTACATCGCTAATCTTCACTTGATCTTTCATCACATGATGAACGGCTGTAACTACAGCGTCTTTCGCAATCGATAAATCACTGTTAGAAGACTGAAGCAGCTGCTTGATGGTATCCTTTGGCAAGTTTTTTTGAATGTCTTCAGGAAGCTTGTCCTCTAACATTTTTTGTTTGGTTTTTAATACGGCATCGATACTGTCATCTTCATGATCTTCTTTTTCATATTCTGTATTAACTTCCATCATCGCATCAAAAATAGATGCAACAAGATCGACTTGGTTCTGTGCGTATTCTGTTTTTTGTGTATACACATCTTCAACGGCTTGTTCTGCCTCTGCCCGTTTTTTCTCTGTGCTCTCTTTATCTTCAATGGTAACGGGTGAGTAAATGGTTTGCGGGGAAATAGACAATAGTCTGAGATCTAATTCCTGCGGCTTTACATTGCTATACATAGACGCAAACATCATTATACCTAACAAGGCATATAACCCAATTTGAATTAACCGTAATCGCTCGATCTGTGCCATTGTTTGCTTGATTATCCGAAACGTTGACACAAACGTACCCCCTTTACAAAAAATAGACCCTATTAAGAAAGGGTCTTTTGGTCAGCTTGTTCGTACGCTTGAATGATGCGTCCCACAAGTGGATGGCGCACAACATCTGACTGTTCTAGATGAACAAACGAAATACCTTTAACATTGGTCAGGATTTTCGAGACAGCCGCTAGACCAGACTGAGCTCCTTTTGGTAAATCAATTTGTGAAATATCTCCTGTAATCACCATTTTAGACCCAAATCCTAGTCGTGTTAAAAACATCTTCATTTGCGCCATCGTGGTGTTTTGTGCTTCGTCTAAGATAACAAACGCATCATCTAGTGTACGACCTCGCATGTAAGCAAGGGGTGCTATTTCAATAACTCCGCGTTCGATTAGGCGTTGCGTATGTTCTGTTCCTAATACATCATGTAATGCATCGTACAGAGGCCGCAAGTACGGATCCACTTTTTCTTTCAAATCTCCTGGCAAGAAGCCAAGACTTTCACCTGCTTCAACAGCAGGACGTGTTAAAATAATACGCTGTACGTGACCATTTTTAAGAGCATTAACGGCCATGACAACGGCTAAATACGTTTTACCGGTACCAGCAGGCCCAATTCCAAATACCAAATCATTTTTCTTAATAGCAGAAATGTAGTGACTTTGTCCTAATGTCTTAACACGAATAGTCTTACCTTTTACGTTTTTACCAATCTCTTCTTCATATACATCTTCAAAAAACTCGAGAGAATTTTTCTTAGCTAATTGAATCGCATACACAACATCTCGTTCAGATATGGAAATATTTTTGCGGATAATGTTCAGTAACTTTTTAAGCATTTCTTCCACTAGCTGAACATTTTCTGTACTTCCGGAGACTACAACAGTCTCACCTCTTGAAATGATCGAGACCTGCATTTCTTCTTCAATTCGCTTTAAATTCGCATCTTGTACGCCAAATAATGAAATGGCTTCGTTTGAATCATCAAGTTGTACGTTAATTGTTACTAGCTGTTCTGACATTCATCAATCTCCTTGAATAATTGGTTGAGTGTTCGCAATATTTTCTATAACTTGGTAATGTATTGATAATCTAACTTTACCATTGTCCTGTTCTTGGTGCAAAACTTTTTCACCTTTTATTTTAGCATCCTCACCTAAAGTTGATAGTAATTTTTTTCGACCGATTTCCAAAGCTTTTTCCACCGCCTCTTGTTTAGAATAGACGCGCTGCGAATTCTGTTCTTCTCGTACAGCAACTTTCTCATACGACAGAGGTAATTTCCATTTAAAAAAATAGAGTGGATGCTCCACTTTTTCTGTCACCTTTGAGCCGTATTTCTCTTTGTTAAAAGCCCAAAGAGGCATTTTAAAAGCTTGAAAATCTAAATAGTGCTTCGTATATCCATTACCCGTTAATACTTGAAAATCAGTTTTTAGAGGCACTTCCACCTCAGACTTATACCATGTTTCACCGTAGACTTTTCCTTTAGCAGCTACTACTTTTTTATTTTTTTCGTTTCCAATAATACCGGAAACTAAGACCTCGCCTTCGTTGACAAAATCATTAACCTTGACTAAAGGTTGTCCTTTTTCGACAAACAAATTCGTAATAATAGCTTTCTTTTTAGCAATTAAATGTTGGTAAGGTGTTTTTTGCTGAGGCTTGGGCTCATTTTTTTCAACCACTTGGAAGTGATAAGAAGTGCCGCGCACTTCTACTCCCACCCAGGTAATATTGTTCATATTATCCGTTAAATAGCGCTGAATTTTTTCAGGACTCTCTAACAGAAATTGAAACTCTCCTCTTTTTACACCTATTTTGGCCAGCTGCTTCGTCATTTGATGTTCTGTTTGTGGTTCTGCACCGCTAATTTCCACTTTCCACACCATGTTGGAAAGCAAACCAAGAATAATAAAAAAAGAAAGAAAACCTAAAGCAAATCCACTATTTTTAATCACTCGTTTTGTTAAAAAAGGAAAACCTCGGCCTCTTATAAAATAAATTTTACAGTCTGCGTTGCGAATTAGTATACGAATTTTCTTTACATCTTTCAATAATATCGTTGCTGTCGCTAGCTGACCGTCAACTTTATGGACATTCGAAATCATAATCTGTTGTCTCACACAATTATTTAAAAAACGTTCAATTCCTTTTCCAACAATTCGAATACGTACGGTACCAATAACAAAGTTTGTCCATCCATTCTTCATTTTTTTCCTCCTTGTGTTATTGTTCTAAATAAAGAACTTGATTGATTTTACCTTCTAAAACCAGTTCTTCTGGCAGTATTACTTTAATGACCAGTCCTTCACCTCGAATTAACATTTGTCCCTGTTTTAGTAACACGCGTATTTCAGTATCAGAAAAGGCTAATAAACCTTTATGATTTTCAATATAAATGTGTATTTGTCCAACTAACGTAATACGGGGAAGATCCATTAATACATCAGCGGGTAGTTCCATTGTTTTTGTCATCCATCTTTTCATTTGGTGTCTCCACTTTTTGCTCATAAAAAGAACCCCCTTTCATCTCATGTTTATGAGAAAGGGGGTTAATGTATCACATCTATTTATCGTTTATATTTACGTTGTTTCGATTTTGGCGGCCCTAGAATTTCGGACCATATCACTCCTTGAACAGCTTCTTTACGAGAAATGGGCTTAAAAACGTTTTTCTCATCAGTTATTTTTGGTTTTTCAACTGCGATTTTCTTTTGAATAGAAGGTTCATGATACGAACGGTTTTTTAGCTCTTCCAGTTTTTCTTGCAAAGGATTTGTTTCCGCTGAAGGAACAGTTTCTGGCTCCATACGAGCTGTTTTTGGCTCTTCTTTGACAGGGCGATATCTAGGTCTTTCCCGCCTTGAAGGATTGTTTACAGGAGGCATAGGAGCTCTTTTAGAACGCTGCTGTTCTTCCTCTTTTGACTGAGCCATAAAACGCTGCACAACGTTAAAAATAATCCCTCCAATGATGACAAAAATGAAAGCATTATTAATAATTAGTTTAATAAGCGTTTCAACGATATTCATTAGGAGAAAACCTCCTTGTTAAACTGATTCATTATTTCTCATCGTCTTCTTTAGACATTTTTCCAATTGAATCACGCATATCCGTATCAGCAGTCAAGTTTTGAATATTCATATAATCCATGACGCCAATATTGCCAGAGCGCAGTGCTTCTGCCATCGCTAATGGTACTTCTGCTTCTGCTTCTACTACTTTTGCACGCATTTCTTCTACTTTTGCACGCATTTCTTGTTCTTGAGCAACGGCCATAGCACGACGTTCTTCGGCTTTTGCTTGGGCAATATTTTTATCTGCTTCTGCTTGGTCTGTTTGAAGAACTGCCCCAATATTTTTACCAATGTCGATATCAGCAATATCAATGGATAAGATTTCAAACGCTGTTCCGGAATCCAACCCTTTTCCTAAAACCGTTTGAGAGATCATATCAGGGTTTTCCAATACTTTTTTGTGATCTTTTTGTGAACCGATTGTAGAAACAATCCCCTCGCCAACACGGGCAATAATCGTTTCTTCTCCAGCTCCCCCTACTAGTCGATCAATGTTTGCACGAACGGTAATTCGGGCTTTTGCTTTGACTTCGATTCCATCCATAGCCACCCCTGCAATAAAAGGTGTTTCAATAACTTTTGGATTAACGCTCATTTGTACAGCTTCTAGCACATCACGGCCCGCTAAGTCGATAGCTGCTCCGCGCTCAAATGTTAACTCAATATTTGCTCGGTGCGCTGCAATCAACGCATTTACCACGCGGTCCACGTTACCGCCTGCTAAATAGTGGCTTTCTAATTGATTAATGGTAATACCTAAACCGGCTTTACTTGCTTTAATTAACGGGTTTACAACGCGAGATGGTATCACTCGACGAAGTCTCATTCCGACCAGTGTGAAAATACTAATACGAACGCCTGCTGCTAATGCTGAGATCCATAACATAATCGGTACAAAAGTGAAAAAAACAGCTAAAGCAATAATTGCTAGGCCAATAACTACAAAAAACAATACGCTACCTGCTTCCATTAATTAAGGTCCTCCTTTTTCAAAGGCTCTGTGAGCTTCCGCACCACAACCCTTGATCCCTCTACTTTTATAATATTTACTAACACATCTTTGTCTAAATATCCGCCTTCAGTGACTACATCCACATACTCTTCATCGATGAGCACGGTGCCTGAAGGACGCAGCGGTGTTGTTGTTTTACCTTGTTTTCCTATTAATTCATACCGATTTTGATTCGATACATAACCAGATTCGGTATTAAGTGAATCATTAAGCACCATTTTTTTGAAAGGTGTAAGCTTTCTTTTAAAAAATTTCATCATCACAAACGCACCTCCCAGTGCCACCACTATTGCAATTACAAGAGAAATTCCCATTTCGACATTATTATCTGTTGACATAAAAAAACTTAAAATGATAGCTCCAAGCCCTAGCAGCCCTAAAACGCCGCCTGGCACTACAATCTCTAATAGAAGCAGTATAATTCCTGCTATAAATAAAACGAGGGCTTCCATTCCTGCTAATCCTGCTACCATATGACCATAGAAAAATAAAAGAAGTGAAGCTACTCCAATCGAGCCCGCAATACCAAATGAAGGCGTAAACAATTCAATTACAATTCCTAAAGCACCAATAGATAATAAAATGGGAACAACAAGCGGATGGGTAAGAAAACGAGCAATTTGTTCACTTACACTCATTTTTGCATACGTCAGTTTAGCATCTTCATAGCCAAGCACGCTCAGGAGATTATCTAAATTTTTTACAGTTCCTTCTGAATAACCAACTTGCTCGGCTTGCTTCGGAGTTAGCGTCAACAATTCGTTTCCTTTTAAGTTGAGCTCAGGTATGACCATCTTTGTGTTTGCCATCGCTTCTGCATATTTAGGGTTTCGGTTATTTTGTTCTGCTGCGCTCTTCATAGCCGATAACCAGTAGGACTGAGCTTTTTTTCCTGCTGCATTTCCCTGTTGGTCAATCACAGCTGCCGATCCCATTGTAGAACCGGGTGTCATATAAATTTGATCGGCGTTAAGTGCAATATACGCTCCGGCCGATAATGCTTTTTTGTCGACAAAAGCAGCGGTAGGAATAGGTGTTGAGGTTAAGCTTTTAGCTATTTCAGAAGCTGCATCTACAGCTCCTCCAGGAGTATCTATGTCCAATATAATCAAATCTGCACCGTCATTTTCCGCATCTTCAATGGATCTGTTTAAAAAAGAAAGCAGTCCATTTTCTACCGTTTTATTGACAGGAATAACGTGTACATGCTTCACGTCAGCGGTGCTAATAGTGGGGAATAACCCAGTGGCTAAAATAAGAAAGCACACGAAAGAAAATAAGGTTTTCACCGAATACACTTCCCTCCTTCCATAGATAGTATGAGTATGTATCTGTATATACGAATAACTTTAACAATAGTTTCAAATTTTTTAAAATTTATCTATTTTATTCTTTGCACTAGAGAAACAAAACATGCGTTCGTATATTATCTATATAAAAAACACCTTACACAAGGTAAGGTGTTTTTTATGATAAGTGTTGAAGGACAAGCTTATTAACAAGAGAGCCATCCGCTTTGCCTTTTACTTTCGGCATAAGCGCTCCCATAACTTTCCCCATATCAGCTTTAGAGGAAGACTGCGTTTCTTCAATCGTCGTTTTAATAATTTCAGATAACTCTTCTTCAGTTAGCTGTTTAGGAGCGTAAACTTCTAAAACCGCTAATTCAGAATGAATTTTATCAACAAGATCTTGACGACCTGCTTTCTCAAATTCATGGAGGGAGTCTTTACGTTGTTTGAATTCGCGAGAAATAACCGTCAACTCGTCTGCTTCAGTTAGGTCAGTGCCTAACTTAATGGCTTCGTTTTGAAGAGATGCTTTGACCATACGAATGACCCCAAGCTTCTCTTTCTCTTTGTTTTTCATCGCTTGTTTCATATCACTATTTAAACGCTCGAGAAGACTCATAAATCCACCCTCTTATTAGAACTTGCGTTTTCTAGCAGCTTCAGATTTCTTCTTACGCTTTACGCTAGGCTTTTCATAGAATTCGCGCTTTCTTGCTTCTTGTAACGTACCAGTTTTTGAAACTGAACGTTTGAAGCGACGAAGAGCATCTTCAAGCGATTCGTTTTTACGAACAACTGTTCTTGACATTCTAATTCCCTCCCTCCGAACAAAACCACTAACATCATAATGAAATGACATGTTAGACATGTCTTTTGCAATTATAATATAATGATTCCTTAAGGTCAACCGCTTTACATAAAGTAATGCAGTTATTCCCCCTTTATTTTATGAACTTTCTTGATAAAACATTACTCGCTCAGCTGTTTTATACGTATGAAAAAAGCTGCGCAAACACGCAGCTTTCCAATAAGTGTTATGAGCTCATTTTCACCTGATCTTGAAGATGAACCTCATCTAGCACGCGAACAAACTCACCTTCATTATAAGGATATCCAGCTTTTGAAATTTTCACTTTTACAAGCTTTCCAACCATTTCTTCTGAAGCTTTAAACACTACCTTTAAGTAGTTATCAGTATATCCTACATATAAACCACTTTCAGGATCTTCTTTATATTTTTCTTCCGGAATTACTTCCAGTACTTCTCCTTCAAACGTTGAAGCATATTTTTTTGCCAATTGGTTTGAAAGTTCGATTAAACGGTGCACACGTTGATTTTTTACTTCTTCATCAATCTGGTCGGTCATACGAGCTGCTGGCGTACCTGTACGTTTAGAATACGGGAATACGTGAAGCTCTGAAAAACCGTGCTCTTTAATAAAGTTATACGTCTCCATAAACTCTTCTTCTGTCTCACCTGGGAACCCGACAATCACATCTGATGTAATCGCTAATCCAGGAAGAGCTTCTTTCAGACGGTTTAAGCGCTCGCCAAAGAACTCCATTGTATACTTACGACGCATGCGCTTCAATACCGTATTTGAACCTGATTGAAGAGGGATATGCAAATGACGTACAACCATTTCTGACTGATCTAGTACCTCTATCACTTCGTCCGTAATTTGACTAGCTTCAATTGACGAAATACGAATGCGTTTTAATCCTTTTACTTGAGACTCTAAATCACGAAGAAGCTGGGCAAGATTGTAATCTTTCATGTCTTCTCCGTATCCGCCAGTGTGAATACCTGTTAACACGATTTCTTTATAGCCTGCATCCACTAGCTGCTGTGCTTGTGCTACTACTTCTTTAGGATCACGAGATCGCATTAAACCGCGTGCCCATGGAATAATACAGAATGTACAGAAGTTGTTACAGCCTTCTTGAATTTTTAACGAAGCACGCGTACGGTCTGTAAATGCCGGTACATCTAGCTCTTCATATACGCGTGTTTTCATAATGTTTCCTACACCGTTAATCGGCTGACGCTCTTTTTTAAATTGTTCAATATAATCAAGCATCTTAACACGATCTTGTGTACCTACTACGATATCAACACCAGGAATGGCCATAATTTCAGCTGGCGAAGTTTGAGCATAACATCCAGTTACACAAATAACCGCATCTGGATTTTTTCGCACAGCTCTGCGAATAACTTGACGGCTCTTTTTATCTCCTGTATTTGTTACCGTACATGTATTAATTACATATACATCGGCAGTTTGTTCATATTCAACACGCTCATAGCCTTGGCCTTTGAACAATTGCCAAATTGCTTCTGTTTCATAGTGATTTACTTTACACCCTAGCGTGTGAAAAGCAACTGTTGACATAATCGTCACCTCATTAACTCAGTTTGATAAGATATAGCAGACAGCGCATATAAAGGAGCTGTTTCTGCTCGTAAAATCCGCGGACCAAATCCGCTTATTGTAAATTCATTTTCTTCTAATACTTCTACTTCCTGCTCGGTCAAACCACCCTCGGGGCCTACAACCACAAGCACGGAATTTCCGGGTTTTAAGGCTGAAAGAACAGCATGCAGATGAGATGTTTCTCCTTGCTTTGCTCTTTCTTCATAGGCTACAACTTTATGAGTATAGTCACCGCTAATTTCTACTAGTTTCTTAAAAGAAATTGGGGCTTCTACTGCTGGTACAATCGTACGATGAGATTGTTCTGCAGCCTCTTTAGCAATCTTATTCCAGCGATCTACTTTTTTTTGGCTCTTTTTATCATCCCATTTAACAACTGAACGAGCCGCAATAAAAGGGATAAACCTATACGCCCCAAGTTCTGTCCCTTTTTGGATAATAAGCTCGAGCTTATCCCCTTTAGGCAGACCGTTCACAATTGTAACATGGACTGGAAGCTCTTTTTCTTCGCTTATCCATTCTATAATAGATGCTTTCACTTCGTTAGCGGAAATATTTTCAATTTCACACAAAGCAGCTTGCCCCTGTTCATTACAGGCAATAAACTGTGATCCTTCATTCATTCTCATGACGCGTGAGATATGATGGGCATCATCTTGTGTCACTGTGACATTTTGCTCTTGAAATTGATCATTTGACAGAAAATAACGTTGCATCTTGACACCTTCTCACTTGTTAAGCTTGTTTTTGCGCAATAATTGCTACCCAGTCTTCCATAAGCGTTACTTCTTGAATAACAAAGCCCGCTTCCGTTAACGCTTTTTTGACATCTTCTTTTTTCGCACTAATAATACCTGATGTAATGAACATGCCTCCTGGCTTTAATACCTTTGCAGCATCGTCTACAAAACGAACGATTACCTCAGCTAGAATATTCGCCACAACAATGTCAACCGGCCCTTCTATGCCTTGCAATAAGTTGTTTTGACCTACTGTTACGATATTTCCAACTTGATTCAGTTCAATATTTTCGCGGGCAGAACGTACGGCTACTTCATCAAGATCTAGAGCTTGTACATTACTTGCTCCTAACAGGGCTGCGCCAATACTTAGCACTCCTGAGCCTGTACCCACGTCAATAACGGTATCTCCTGCTTTCACTGTTCTTTCCAATGCTTGAAGAGACATAACCGTCGTTGGATGCGTACCTGTACCAAAAGCCATTCCGGGATCAAGCTCGATAATCAATTCATCTGTGCTTACTTTTTCATAGTTTTCCCAAGTTGGTACAATCGTAAAACGCTCTGAAATTTTCACAGGGTGGTAATATTTTTTCCAAGCAGTGGCCCACTCTTCCTCGTTCACTTCACTGATCGTAACTTTGTTAGCTCCTAAATCAAAGTCGTAAACAAGCAGTCCATTAATTTCTTTTTTGATACCATCCACAGTTTCTGCTAAAAAGCTGTTAACTGGAAGGTATGCTTTAATCACTACACCTTCCTCTGGGTAGTCTTCTACGTTTAAATCATAGATTTCACCAAAAGTTGTATCTCTGTCCTTCACTAAATCAGCAGGATCTTCAATGACTACCCCGCTAGCTCCTGATTCATGTAAAATATGAGAGATGGGTTCAATTGCTTCTTGCGCTGTATGAATACAAATTTCAGACCATTTCATTGCTACCAACTTCATCCTTTCTGCCTTCAGTAATATAGGATTTTAAATATGAACATGACAGATGACAGGTTGGCAAAGTACCTTTACCAACCTGTCTCTGTTTATTATGAAAGACAATTATTCCCCTTTAATTGCTCGTTTTACTTTTGCAAAAAAGGAATCATGCTGCTCATCAACGGCTTCTTGACCGCTCAGTTCAGCGAACTCACGCAATAATTGTTTTTGTTTTTCTGATATTTTTGTTGGCGTTACAACGCGAACGTGAATATGCTGATCTCCTTGACCATACCCTCGTACGTTTGCCACACCTTTTCCTTTTAAACGGAATTTCGTCCCCGTTTGTGTACCAGCAGGAATCTTCAGCTTCACCTTGCCGTGTAGAGTTGGTACTTCTACTTCATCACCTAGTGCTGCCTGAGCAAACGTTAAAGGCATTTCGCAGTAGATATCGTCTCCATCACGTTCAAAGAATTCATGAGTGCGCACGTGGAACACTACATATAAATCTCCCGGAGGACCACCATTTACCCCTGGTTCTCCTTGAGCACTAACGCGCAGCTGTTGACCATCATCTACACCAGCTGGAATTTTAACATTAATTTTACGTCGTTTTGTTACTTTACCGTCACCGTGGCACGTTGCACATTTGTCTTTAATGATTTTTCCCGTACCATTACAATGATGACACGCACGTCGATTTACCACGCGGCCAAACGGCGTGTTTTGTTCAACGTTTAACTGGCCTGAACCATTACAGTGCGAACATGTATCGACTTTTGTTCCAGGTTTTGCACCTGAACCGTGACATGTTTCACACGTTTCTTCACGTGGAATTTCAATTGTTGTTTCTTTTCCGAAAACAGCTTCTTCAAAAGAAAGTGTCATCGTGTATTGTAAATCGGCACCTTGTCTCGGAGCATTAGGGTCACGTCTGCGACCACCACCACCAAAGATCGAGCTGAAAATATCTTCAAAGCCGAAGCCGCCAAAGTCTGAGCCGCCTCCACCAAAGCCGCCAAAGCCTTGATTTGGATCAGTATGACCAAATTGATCGTATTGTGCTTTTTTTTGGTCATCACTCAATACTTCATATGCTTCTTTTACTTCTTTAAATTTGTCAGCAGCATCTTCCGCTTTATTAATATCTGGATGATATTGTTTAGAAAGCTTGCGGTATGCTTTTTTTATTTCATCTTTTGTAGCGCTCTTACTGATACCGAGTACTTCATAGTAATCTCGCTTACTCATCAATACTCACTCCCGAATCGTTTCACATAAACGTAATTGTATCATTATTAATAATTCCATAGCAACATAAAAGTTACTTTCTATTGCTCCCGTGCACGCAGAGAGCCAAGAGAAAAACTTTCCCTTTCGCTTTTCCACGTTAAAAAAGTCAAAGCCAAGAAATAAGCTTGACTTTGACTTTTTAAAAAGATGTGAATCGCACCATGGCGTCATTCACGTTAGTCGTCAAGATGCATTATTTTTTGTCGTCGTTTACTTCTTCAAACTCTGCATCTACAACATCATCATTTTGAGCGCCTTGTTCACCGGCTTGCTGAGCTTGTTGAGCTTGCTCATACAATTTTACAGTTAACGCTTGAACGATTTCTTGAAGTTCATCTTTTTTCGCTTTGATTTCTTCAAGGTCATTCTTTTCAATCGCAGCTTTTAAAGCATCTTTTGCTTCGTTAGCTTTTGTTACTTCAGCTTCTTCTACTTTTCCTTCAAGATCTTTTAATGTTTTTTCAGTTGTAAACACTAGTTGATCTGCTTCGTTGCGTAGTTCCACTTCTTCTTTACGTTGCTTATCAGCATCTGCGTTTTCTTCCGCCTCTTTTACCATACGTTCGATTTCGTCATCTGATAAACCAGTTGAAGATTTAATTGTAATCGCCTGCTCTTTGTTTGTACCTAAATCTTTTGCACGAACGTTTACGATACCGTTCTTATCAATATCGAATGATACTTCGATTTGAGGTACTCCGCGTGGTGCAGGAGGAATGTCTGTTAATTGGAAACGTCCTAGCGTTTTATTGTCTGCAGACATTGGACGCTCACCTTGAAGAACGTGAATATCTACAGCCGTTTGGCTATCTGCAGCCGTTGAGAATACTTGTGATTTGCTTGTTGGAATTGTCGTATTACGCTCAATTAGCTTTGTAAATACGCCACCCATTGTTTCGATACCTAGTGATAAAGGCGTTACGTCTAGTAATACAACGTCTTTTACATCACCAGTTAATACGCCACCTTGAATTGCTGCACCAAGTGCAACTACTTCATCAGGGTTTACACCTTTATGAGGATCTTGACCAGTTTCTTTTTTGATTGCATCTTGTACCGCTGGGATACGAGTTGAACCACCAACTAAGATTACTTTATCAAGTTCGCTTGCAGAAAGACCTGCATCTTTTAAAGCTTGACGCACAGGGGCCATTGTACGTTCAACAAGACCTGCTGATAACTCGTCAAATTTAGCACGTGATAAAGATACTTCTAAGTGAAGAGGACCAGCTTCTCCAGCAGTGATAAATGGTAAAGAAATTTGTGTAGATGTTACGCCTGATAAATCTTTTTTCGCTTTTTCAGCCGCATCTTTTAAACGTTGAAGCGCCATTTTATCTTTGCTTAAATCAACGCCGTTTTCTTTTTTGAATTCAGCTACTAAATAGTCGATGATTACTTGGTCAAAGTCGTCACCACCAAGGCGATTGTCACCTGCAGTTGCGCGAACTTCAAACACGCCGTCGCCAAGTTCTAGAATAGATACGTCAAACGTACCGCCACCAAGGTCATAAACTAAAACTGTTTGATCTTCATCTGTTTTTTCTAATCCGTATGCAAGCGCTGCTGCAGTAGGCTCGTTAATAATACGCTCTACTTCTAAACCAGCAATTTTACCAGCATCTTTTGTTGCTTGACGCTCAGCATCATTAAAGTAAGCAGGAACTGTGATAACAGCTTTTGTTACAGGCTCACCTAAATACTCTTCAGCATAACCTTTTAAATGTTGAAGAATGATAGCTGACATTTCTTGAGGCGTGTATTGCTTGCCTTCAGCTTCCACCTTATGGTCTGTACCCATATGACGTTTAACTGAAATAATTGTGTTAGGGTTTGTAATAGCTTGACGTTTCGCTACTTCCCCAACTTGACGCTCACCGTTTTTGAATGCCACAACTGATGGCGTTGTACGGTTTCCTTCTGGATTTGGAATTACTTTTGGTTCGCCGCCTTCTAATACAGCGACACAAGAGTTAGTTGTACCTAAATCGATACCAATGATCTTACTCATTGACAATGACCTCCTTCATAATATGTAGTGTTATTGATTCACTTTAACCATCGCAGGGCGGATGATTTTATCTTTTAATTTGTAACCTTTTTGAAGCTCTTCTACTACCGTGTTCGGTTCGTATTCATCGTCTTCTACTTGCATCACTGCTTGGTGCTCGTATGGATCAAATGTTTTCCCAACTGACTCAATTGCTTCAACACCTTCTTTTTGAAGTGCCTCTACCAATTGACGGTATACCATTTCTACACCTTGTAGCACAGATTTGGTTTGTTCGTCCGCTGTGTTAACTTGTAATGCACGTTCAAAGTTATCAAGTGCTGGTAAAATATCCGCAACCAATGATTGAGCACGGTATTTTTGAGCAGCTTCTGCATCGAGACGTGAACGACGACGGAAATTATCGAAATCAGCTTGTAGACGTAAGTAGCGATTCTCTTCTTCTTCAAGCTGTTGCTTTAATTGATCATTTTCTTGTTGAAGAGGGTTTACTTCCTCAGACGCTTCAGCTTCAGTTGCTTCAGCAGCTTCTGTTTGAACTTCTTCAACCACTTCTTCGTTTTGTTCTTCTACTTGCTTTTCGTTTGACAATTCATTCACCTCCCTTAAATGTTTACACACATTTTCACATTTTAAACAACGATTTTTATTTTATCACAGGGAAAGGATGGAAGTAATATATTCCACCCGATTCCTTTATTCTTTATACAAGTTTGTTAACACTTGAGACATATCTGATGATAGCAGTGTAAGCAAACTAATCACACGCGCATATTCCATGCGGGTCGGTCCCAGTATAGCAATTGTGCCGAGCTGTTCGTGACCAAAAGAATAACTAGCTGTAATTAAGCTGCAGCCTACCATTTCATTCAACTTATTTTCATGACCAATTTTCACGTGTATGCCAGCCTCATTTGGGCTTAGCAGCTTATAAAACTGCTGTTCATGTTCAATAATGTTGAACAGCCCGCGAATTTTATTAAGATCATGAAATTCCGGCTGAGCAAACATATTCGTTTTGCCGCCAACTACTAATTTGCCATTCATGTTGAGCTTTAATGCATCATTGAGTATGTCCATCGTCTGCTCATACCCTTGAATGTGGCTTTTTAAGAGCGTCGCTACTTCTTTGTACATTTTATCATGTAAATCAGTAATGCGAACGCCAATGAGCTTTTCGTTCAAAATGTTAACCATCTTTTCAATATCGGAAGGTTGAATACTGCTCGGTAACGTAATCGTCCGACTTTCAACGTGTCCTGTATCAGTCACAATAATGGCAACAGCTGACTGAGCCGTTAAAGGTAAAATCTGCAGCTGTTTTAACTTATGGCTGACCGCTTTTGGCCCTAGCACAATGGACGTTAAACTCGTTAAATCGGATAAAATTTGCGCTGATTTTTGAACGAGCTGCTCCAGTTCTACAATGCGCTCAGCAAATACCGAACGTACTGTAGAAACATCGCTTGCTTTCAAGTGCTGCGGGGACACTAGGTGATCAACATAATAACGATAGCCTTTCTCAGACGGAACGCGCCCTGAAGAAGTATGAGTTTTTTCAATAAATCCAAGTTCTTCTAGGTCTGACATCTCATTACGAATCGTAGCCGAACTAAAATTAAACTCTTCTTTCTTAGATAATGTTCGAGAGCCTACCGGCTGCGCAGATCGAATGAAATCATCAATAATGACTTGTAAAATTAATAACTGTCGATCAGTAAGCACGCTTCATCACCTCTGTTAGCACTCTAAAACTCTGAGTGCTAAATCTAATAATAAATTACCAAATCACTATAGCGATGTCAACGATTTGGTATTAGATTATCCCAATAAAGGCTTGAAAAACTTCATTCCCCAAAAATCGACCATTGTGTGTTAAAAAGACGGAGCTATTGTCTTCACCCAAAAGTCCTTTCTCTTTGTATTCTTGAATAGGTTCTCCAAATACATCTTTTAATTCTCGATTGAATTTTTGCTTAAACTCCTCTTTTGAGACTCCTTTCGTTTTACGAAGGCCCAAAAACATTTCTTCTTCCATTTTTTCAGCCTCGGTCACGCTCACTTCATTAAGATATGCATTTCCTTTTTGCTCGACTGAATCAATGTACTTTTTTAATGGTCCAATATTTGCTCGTCTTATTCCGTCAATATAGCTATGTGCGCCTGCACCAATTCCGTAATAATCGTCGTTGTTCCAATATGTTAGATTATGAATACTCTCGTAGCCTGACTTTGCGAAATTACTGATTTCATATTGATGAAAACCTTGTTTGTCCATTTCTTTCATAAGCAGCTCATACATAGCTGCTTCTTCTTCTTGAGCAGGCAGCGGCAGCTTCCCTTTATTCATTAAATTATAAAATACCGTTTTAGGTTCAATAATTAACGAATAGGCAGACATATGCTCTACCTCTAATGAAAAAGCGGTTTGAAGCGTAGAAGAAAAATCAGCTACCGTTTGTTCCGGCAAGCTATAAATTAAGTCTAAGCTTATATTCGACATTCCAATCTTTCTCGCTTGCTCAATACAATCAAATACCTGCCTATTTGAATGTACACGTCCAATTTTCTCCAATAACCTTTCATTAAACGTTTGTACACCAATACTTAAACGATTCACGCCATAGTCATGGAGAAGCTGAAGCTTTTCTTTTGTCAATTCATTCGGATTCGCTTCAAATGTAAACTCACCTTTCTCATCATAAGGAAGATACATACGAATGGATTCTAAAAAATACTCCAGCTGCTGTTCATCTAAGGCTGTGGGCGTTCCACCCCCAACGAATATCGTGTTCAAATTGGTCGTTGGATAACGTTCGACTGTTTGTTTCATTTCTTCTCGCATGCTTTCCAAATACGGCATAACGGGCTGATTTTTGAAAAACACTTTATTAAAGTCACAATAGTGACAAATATGATGACAAAACGGGATATGCAGATATGCTGCCTTCACCATGGACTTTCACCTCAATCACATTTATAAATGATAAAAATACCGCAGAGTCTCTCTGCGGTATTTTTATCTATGTTCGTTCACACTTATTTACAGCGCTCAAAACTCTTTACTATCGTATCAGATTCGCTTCATTTTCAAAACTAATTTGACATGTTAAATAATAGAATTTCAGCTATTAATCTTCGTCCATGCGAAGCACAGCCATGAATGCTTCCTGCGGTACTTCAACAGAACCGACCTGCTTCATACGTTTTTTACCTTCTTTTTGTTTTTCAAGAAGTTTACGTTTACGAGAGATATCTCCTCCGTAACATTTTGCTAAAACGTTTTTGCGAATGGCTTTAATTGTTGAACGCGCCACAATTTTTTGACCGATTGCCGCTTGAATCGGCACTTCGAACTGTTGACGTGGAATAAGCTCTTTAAGCTTTTCTACAATGACTTTACCACGATCATAAGCTGAATCTCTGTGAACGATAAAGGACAGCGCATCGACCGTTTCACCGTTTAAGAGAATATCCATCTTCACAAGCTTCGAAGGCTGATATCCGATAAGCTCGTAGTCAAACGACGCGTAGCCTTTTGTATTTGATTTTAGTTGATCAAAGAAATCATATACAATTTCAGCCAGCGGAATTTCGTATACAATACTCACGCGATTAGCATCCAAGTACTGCATATCAATAAAGTTGCCTCGCTTCTTCTGACAAAGCTCCATCACAGCACCAACATAATCGTTTGGTACCATCATTGTGGCCTTCACATACGGTTCTTCCACGCGTTCAATCTTTTGTGGGTCCGGCATATTAGAAGGGTTATCTACAGACAGATGAGTCTCGTCTGTTAAATATACGTCATAAATAACGCTTGGAGCTGTTGTAATTAAATCAATTTTAAATTCACGCTCAATACGCTCTTGGATAATCTCCATGTGAAGCAGTCCTAAGAATCCACATCGGAAACCAAACCCTAAGGCCTGAGACGTCTCTGGCTCAAACTGAAGTGCAGAGTCATTTAGCTCTAACTTTTCTAGTGCTTCACGAAGATCATTATACTTCGCTGTATCAATCGGATACAGTCCGCAGTATACCATTGGATTCAGACGACGATAGCCAGGAAGAGGTTCACTTGCTCCGTTTTTGGCAAGAGTAATCGTGTCCCCTACTCGCGTATCTCCAACATTTTTAATAGCTGCTGTTAAAAACCCTACGTCGCCAACAGAAAGTTCATCTTTAGCAACGGCTTTTGGCGTTAACACACCTAGCTCCGTTACCTCAAACTCTTTTCCTGTTGCCATCATTTTAATTTTGTCGCCTACTTTTACTCGTCCCTGTACGATACGAATAGATGCAACTACACCTCGGTATGCATCATAAAATGAATCAAAGATTAGCGCTTGAAGCGGTGCATCTGGATCCCCTTCAGGAGCAGGAACTTTTTCAACAATTTGTTCTAAAATTTCTTCGATTCCAATTCCTGCTTTAGCTGAAGCTAATACAGCTTCCGACGCATCTAATCCAATTACGTCTTCAACCTCTTGGCGCACTCGCTCTGGCTCTGCGCTCGGCAGGTCAATCTTATTGATGACAGGTAAAATTTCAAGGTTGTTATCAAGCGCTAAATATACGTTTGCTAGTGTTTGAGCTTCAATACCTTGAGCTGCATCTACTACTAGAATAGCACCTTCACACGCGGCTAAACTTCGCGACACTTCATATGTAAAATCGACGTGTCCCGGTGTGTCAATTAGATGAAAAGTATACTCTTCTCCATCTTTTGCTTTGTATTGAAGCTGCACAGCATTTAATTTAATGGTAATTCCACGTTCACGTTCTAAATCCATCGAATCTAAAAGCTGAGCTTTCATTTCTCGCTGTGTTAACGCATTTGTTTTTTCTAAAATACGGTCTGCTAATGTTGACTTACCGTGGTCTATATGAGCAATAATCGAAAAGTTTCTGATTTTCGATTGTCGTTTCAATCTTGCTTCTCTATCCATATTTTTTTCACTCCTACTGAAAATCGGCAAAATACACTAAACTAAATTATAACAACACATTCGTCAACATTCAATAAGCATTCCATTGGGGATTTTCCCATACAAAAAAGCAGAAAGAGATTCTGCTTTTAATTAAGAAGATGATGGATAGCCTTAAAAGCTTTTCCTATTGTACTTTTCACGCCTTCCGCTAGACTTTGACCTAGCGAGGAGAAAAAGTTAAAAGCCTTTCGTTTTTCTAAAAGCTGCTGTTTTTCATCAATGTTCACAACTTTTTTTGAACCTAAAACAGCAGCTTCCACCTGACCATCTGACGTTTTAGACACATTAATAACATGTTCAATCGAAGGATCATTATATCCCTTCATTTTAATCAGCCCTTGCTGAGCCGTCTGCATTCCTAAAAATACGACGAACAGTAAAAAAATAGTTAGCACTACTGATTTTAAAGTAAATTTAATCACATTATTAGGCCCCTTACTTCTTTATCTTCTGTAGTACTAACCATTATGACTATATTCTGAAGAACTCATTCATCTAAAAGCGTATTAATGAGTATATGCCCCAAAGTTCTCTTGGTCCACTTCATGATGCAAAGCAGCGTTAAGTCCTCCTGCAACTACATTAGCCATATCTTCAATAAACATATCCACTTCTTTTGGCGTAACCATCAAATTATGACCTAAAGGTGCAAGCACTTCATGAATAAGACGTCTTTTTTCTTCATCGGGAAGAGTGCCAATCATACCGAGGTACGTTTGACGCTGCTCTTCATTGGGTAAATCATCCTCCGTGAGCTTCTTTTTTTCTCCAAACGTCATACCAGACGGAAGCAGCGACTTAGACGGCTTTCCCTGCTCTTTCATTTCTCGGCCGAAATGTTTTAAGATAAAGTCAATTGTATCGCTTGTAATGGACACAGCATCCACCACCGTTGGAATACCTATTGCAATAACTGGAATGCCAAGTGTTTCATAACTGATTTCTTTGCGCTTGTTTCCAACCCCAGACCCAGGATGAATACCTGAATCTGAAATTTGAATGGTAGCATTTACCCGTTCAATCGAACGAGCGGCCAGCGCATCGATTGCAATAATAAAATCCGGATTCACTTTCTTTACAACGCCAAAGATAATATCACTTGTCTCAATACCCGTCATTCCCATTACTCCCGGAACAATGGCGCTAACGGGTCTAAAGCCATCTTGCACGCTTTCAGGCTGTAACTCAAACAAATGTCTTGTAATCAACAAATTATCTACTGCCTTTGGTCCAAGCGCATCTGGTGTCACACTTAAGTTTCCAAGACCCACTACAAGACAGCTAGCATCATCTGGAATGTTGAGGCTTTTAATAAAAAAATTCAGCTCTTTAGCAAATACTTCTTCCATAGCCTCTTGCTTTTCAGTATCCTGCTCGCGAATGCCTACCGATTCAAGGGTTACATATCGGCCTTTTTTCTTACCGATTGCTTCTGCGCCCTCTTCCGTAATTTCTACCATTGAAATTTTGACACCTTGTTCTTCTTTTTCTTTTACAATTACGCCGTTGATTTCTGACTGGTTATTCGATTTAGGCTGATTTTCTAACGCTATGTCTTTTGCTTCGACAGCTAGATCCGTGCGCACGCTATATTGACTTAAATCAAGTTCTTTTTCCATTTCTTAACCTCCTAGACAATCTTTGTTGAAATTATTGTCACCGAGGACTGGCAGATTCATGCATTTAAGAAACGAAAAGTAGAAGGAAGGGCGCAATATCAGCTACAAGCTTTTAAAGAGAGGTCTGTCATATAAAATTCCTTGTCAAGGCTATTGCATTCTGTCCTTGTGTTTGATAAAATATCTTTTGTTCTTATTGTGAAGAATGTCGAGTTCTATATAATCTCGATTGTTATCATTTCGGGAGGTGAAACGGATGCCAAACATTAAATCAGCTATCAAACGTGTAAAAACTACTGAAGCTCGCCGTGCTCATAACATTCAAGCTAAATCAGCTATGCGTACTGCAATCAAAAACTTTGAAGCTTTAGTTGAAAACAACGATGTAGATAACGCAAAAGCAGCATTTGCTGTTGCTTCTAAAAAATTAGACAAAGCCGCACAATCTGGTCTTATCCACAAAAATGCTGCAGCTCGTCAAAAATCTCGCTTAGCAGTAAAACTTAACGGTTTATCTGCATAATTGAGACAAAAACGATCCCATTAGGATCGTTTTTTTATTGCGCTCTTTTTAATAAAAACAGCTGTAAAATAAGCGCTTTATCCATTTTTCCCGTCTTCATTTCATAATCTGCCTCTGCTAAATCCTTTAAAATTCCTTTAAGCTGCTGTTCCTCAAAACTTCTGCTCTGCTGCAAAGCGATTTTCACACGAAACGGATGAACCTTAATCGTTTGAGCAATTTGCTGCTGACCGTACCCTTGACTAGACAGCTGCTTCGTATGATAAATTAAACGAAACTGCGTCGCTAACAAAGATAAAATTTTAATAGGCTCTTCGTTGTTACGCAGCAAATCCTGATACATATTTAAAGCGATAGAAACCTTTCGCTGAATAACAGCATCAATAAGCGTAAATACGTTTTGTTCAAGCGTTTTTGCCACAAGCTTAAGCACCACTTCTTTTGTAATGACTCCTCCTTGTCCAACGTATAACACCATTTTTTCAATTTCATTTGTCACGAGCGTTACATTAAGCCCCACAAGCTGAATAAGCAGCGTTTCAGCATCTTCATCCATATTCACTCCATCTTTTGAAAGCAAATTATGAATCCACTGCTTCATTTCTTTTTCACCAAATTCGTTCGCTTCGATGTAAGCTGCTTGTTTTTTTAATAATTTTGTTATTTTTTTTCTTTCATCCAGCTTTTCATAAGGGGCTAGAAGAATTAACGTTGAAAAAGACGGGGGCTGTTCGACATATTGCTGAAGTTTTGCCAGATCATGCTCAACTTTATCTTTTGATTTTTCAGCCGTTAAAAATGCTGCATTTTTCGCAACCACTACACGCTTGTCTCCTAAAAAAGGAAGCGTTTCAGCATCTTCTAGAACTTGATCAATCGATGTCTCTTCTAAATCGTATAGGGACAAGTTAAATTCTTTATCTTCTTCATTCAACGTATAGTCGACGATTTTATCTCTAATCTTTTTACTCATAAATGCATTAACCCCGTGTATTAAATAAACGGGGGCGATATTATTTTTGGTAATACTTTTTAAGCTATCAACTGCCAACGTATATACGCTCCTCTTTTTTTATTCATCTATATTGATTATGTATAGTTACTGATAAACAAAATACAATTTCTATCGTAAAGGTGTTATGAGTTTTTGGCAACAATACAAAAGGAATTGTCTTAAAACGACAATTCCTCAGTTTATGATAAACATCAACAATATAAGCCCTAGGTTACTTATTTGTTAATGATTAAACCCTTATCTCTATTTTCTCCTCATGCTCATAAAGTATAGTTGTTAACTGTTGTCAGTTTGTGAAAACGCTCTTAAATTGTCTAGATTTTTAAAAAAAGTTAGATTATACTGTAAACAGGAGGGGTGTTAATGAACCAATTTGAAGAAAGTGTCCAAAGTAAACGCAACGACGCTGTCGATTCTGCCGTAGGATTTGGTGTTTCATTTGGCTTTTTCACTGCCTTATTTGTTATTGCAACTGTGATTCACTACTTGGGTTCGTAAAATTGCTTCAAGGCTGCTTCTTAGCAGTCTTTTTCAGTTCGTTTTTCTTACTATAGACTATGGAAGTTGCTGCGAAAACGTTCCTGACTTTTTTGTAAATTCATACATTACCCCACCATCTTCATCCGTTCGGTAAATATACACCCCGTAGCTTTTCAGAAGCTCTAATATTTCTTGATGAGGATGACCATAACGATTTTTTTGCCCCGCTGAAACAAGCGCTACTTTAGGGTTTAAATGTTGAACAAACTCTTCTGAAGTTGAGGTTTTACTGCCATGATGACCCACTTTTAATACATCTGCTTTAAGGTTGGGAAAGTCTTTCAATATTCTTTGTTCTCCTTCCTTTTCTAAATCTCCGGTGAATAGCCATCTTAAATTTCCTAACTTAGCGTCTATTACAATTGAGCCGTTGTTGCTCGTTTCTTCGAAACCTATGGGAGAAATAACCTGAAATAAGACACCTCCTTCTTGCCAGCTATCTCCTTGTTGAACAATTTGAACAGGCACGCTTTGTTTTTGAGCAGCGATCACCAAGCCAGTCTCTACGTCATTTAATTCGGCTTTTTTCCCAAGCACCAGCTCTCCGACAGCCACTTGTGAAAATAAATGCTGTGCCGCCCCTGCGTGATCATAATCGCCGTGTGTAATAATCATTTTATCTACCTTTGTCATTCCTTTTGAATGCAAAAAGGGAACAAGTACGTCTTCTCCCACGTCAAAAGAAGAACGGCGTTTTTGCCATGGTTCTTTTGGAAATGAAACGGTTCCTCCGGTATCGATCATATACACGCCTTTTCGATAAGGAAGCTCAATGATAAAGCAGTCTCCTTGTCCTACATCGACCATTGTGACCGTTCCTTTTGGATTCAAATAAGGATACATACATTGTGCGGCTAACAATGCCGCGAGAAGAAACATATAGCGAACGAAAAATTTCCCTTCTTCGACCGCCACAAATAAAGCATAAATGCATAGGTACATGCCCAAAAACAGCAAAATATGGGGTTTTCCCGTTACGAAATCAGCGGGAATCCATTCAAAAAAATCAAGCAATTTTTCACAAGCAAGTAAAAGAACATGAAGAATTTGCTCCAGCAATTCACTCACTCCCGGCAAGATGATACGAACAAAAAGAATGAGCAAACAAAGAGGTAATACAACAAGAGAAAACAACGGTACAAAAACCATATTTAATGGCAAACTGAGGAGAGATACTTCATAAAAATAGTACAACAATAAAGGAAGTGAACTGACTTGTGCAATCGCTGAAACAGCCATGAGCTGGCTGAAAGAAGAATGAAAACGAGGTAAAATTGTCTGACTCGATAAAATCAAGGCAAAACTAACGGCAAAAGAAAGCTGAAATCCTACATCAAATAAATAGTACGGTTTGAAAAGCAGCATGCTCATAAAAGCAAGGCTCATGCTATCAACCAAAAGAATTTTTCTTTGTATTTTTATCGATATAAGCATCACCATACTCATAAAAACAGCTCGGACAACTGAAGCGCTGCCACCGGCCAAAACCATGTATACAGGAAGAAGCAAAAGTAAAAGCGTAATGGCTCGCTCGCGCGTTATTCCAATCCGAATGAGCAAATAAAAACACATCGCTGTCAGCAGGCCAACATGAAGACCTGATATGGCAAGCAAGTGTATTAAACCAAATTGCTGATAGCGCTTGATACTCTCTTCTTCGATCCCAGTACGCTCGCCGTAAATTAGTGCCTGCATAAATCCAGCGCCTGGATCCGACATGTTTTGTTGAATATAATTAATTCCTTTTTGACGAATAAAGGTAAGGTACGTAAGTGGAGTTAAGGTGGGGAGCTGGCATTTTGCCAAATCAAGTCTCTTGACGTTAAGCTGCCAATGAATAGACTGATGGTATAAATATTGCTGATAATCAAATGCATGAAGGTTGCGAGCAGATGAAGGAGAAGTTAATTGCCCTGCTAGTTGACAAACTTGATGAATCGTTAGCTTTTCGAGCTGCTGTTTCTCTTCCAGCGTTTTTAGTTTATAAAAAGCCATGACTTCTTCATTTTGAACCGTAAACTTAAAAGTAAGCTTGTCGCCGTCACTATGCGGAACAGATGAAATTTCGCCTGTAAAAGTAGAAGATTCAGCTAAAAGAACCGTTTTGTTATGGTTATTTGCCTCAGCTAATAGGTAGACGCACAAAACGCTCAACAGTGCAGAAGCAATAACCACTTTCCTGGGACATTGTAGCCATTGAAAAATGAAAAGCACGATTAGCAAAAACAGGCTTACAGCGGAATGATTATCATATACATATAAGGCTAGCATCATGCTAAAAGCACAGTAAATATAATATCCTTTCACTTTTAGCTCCTTTCTTCCTTAAAAGAAAGAGGCTTCTTACTGTTACCAAGTAAAAAACCTCTTTTACCTTTAATTTGCCGTAAACAAAGCGAGAGCTTCACGCTGTAAATTCATCACTTCTGCTTCGTCAGCTCCGCTTTTTTCTAAACGAGCGAGAACATCCGTTACAAATTGAAGCTTCTCTTTACTTTTTAAGTCAATGATTGCTTCATCAAGTTCAACTTTTACTGTTTTCACTCCCGCCTGTTCAAATAACTCAACAGCATACGGATGATTTTTGTAATCATTAGCATAATATACTGTTTTAATTCCCGCTTGAATAAGAGCTTTACAGCAGTTTAAACAAGGAAAATGCGTGACGTATACTTCCGCATCTTCTGTCTTTACACCAAACTTAGCACACTGCAAGAGTGCATTCACTTCTGCATGGACAGTTCTTACGCAGTGGCCATCAATTACATAGCAGCCTTCGTCAGCACAATGCACGCCTCCGCTGATCGAACCGTTGTATCCTCCAGCTATAATACGTTTATCACGCACCACTGTAGCTCCAACAGCCAGACGTTCACAAGTGCTTCTTAAAGCTAGCAAATGGCTTTGTGCCATAAAATATTGATCCCATGAAATCCGGTTCATCTCATTCCCTGCCTTTTTATTTAAAACTGAATAATGATACTTTTCCCTTTCATAGTGTAGCGTTTTTTTTCCTTTTTCGTCAATAAGTCTCTACTGTACTGTAATTTGAGCTTTGATTTTTTCTAGCGACTTCTCGCCAATACCTGATACTTTTCCCAAATCCTCTACTGTTTGAAACAAGCCATTTTCCTCTCGATATGAAACGATGGCACTGGCTTTTGAAGGTCCAATGCCATTTAACGTTTGCAGTTCATCAGTGTTCGCTGTATTGATATTAACAAGGGGCTGATCATTTGAAGTTCCTGAGGAAGAAATTGAAGAAACTGGAGATGAAGGGGGGATTTCTTCTCCAGCAGCTGGAATATACACAGCCATTTCATCTTGTAGCTTGCTAGCTAAATTGAGCTGTCTTAAGTCCGCTTCTTTCGTAGCGCCTCCGGCTTGTGCTAGAGCATCTTTTACCCTTGCATCTTTCGGAAGCTGGTATACACCAGGCTTCTGAACAGCTCCTTTAATATCCACCATCACAAACGGGGAATCTTGGCTTGAAATTACTTGATTAGACGACTCTCCTTCTTTTTTTGTACCAGAAGATTCTGCCTTGATTATATCTGAGGTTTGAAGAGAACTTTCCGGTTTCTCTCCGCCTGTGCGATAGATATAAAAAGCCAACCCAACTGCTAAGCAAATACACCCAATTAGCCATTGTTTTTTTGAAAAAGTCAACTTGTACACTCCTTTGAATTTTGAAGTAACGTCATAAATTCCATTACGTCTTCATAGTGTTTAGAAGAAAAGGCTTTTGAAGGAGGGAATGAATCAGTGAACATAGGGTTTATCGGAACAGGAAACATGGGGAAAATATTAATTGATGCGTTTATTGAATCAAAAGCCGTACGTCCTTCTAAAATTACTATTATGAATCGTACAAAAAAAAGGGCCAAAGAGATTCAACAGCAGCATAAAAAAATTCATGTTGCTGATACAGCTGAAGAAGTTGTTCACGCATCCAAAGTCATTTTTATTTGTGTTAAGCCATTGGATATTCACCCCCTTTTAATAAAATTAGAACCACTGCTGACGAAAGATCACTGCATTGTATCCATTACCAGTCCAATTAGCGTAGAACAAATCGAACGCCTCATTCCGAGTCAAGCAGCTAGAATTATCCCTAGCATTACGAATCGGGCATTAGCAGGTGTTTCTCTTTTCACGTTTGGAGAAAGATGTACGCCTTTTTACCAAAATTATTTACATGAATTATTTTCATCTATGTCAAAGCCTGTGGCTATTGATCAAACGATTACCCGCGTATCATCCGATATCGTAAGCTGCGGTCCTGCATTCTTCAGCTTTTTGCTTCAACGCTTTATTGATGCAGCAGTTCAAGAAACAAATATTTCTGAAGAAGAAGCTACCGTCATGGCCAGCGATATGATTATTGGAATGGGAAAACTGTTGGAAAAAGAAATATTTACGCTTCCTACCTTGCAGGATAAAGTATGCGTAAAAGGCGGTGTAACCGGAGAAGGTATTAAAGTTTTAGAAGCTGAACTCGGAGAGATGTTTGTGCACGTATTTCAAAAAACACACGAAAAATTTGACGAAGACATTGAGCTTGTTCACAATCAGTTTGATAGTCTTATTCCATAATTTCTGTAGAAATCCTGCTTTGAAACAAAAAAAGAAGCCTCTACTCGGCTTCTTTTTTTTGCGCAGAGAAAAAGATGCGCTCACTGTTTGAAGTAGGCTTACTCATTTTGAAATCTGCACTTACTTCTATATTTATAAAACCAGCTTGGCTCAACCATGATTGATAATGGTCAATCGACCAAGTGCGCTGAGCATGCACCTCATCAAAGCGATGATATGCATCGATTTCTTCATCATAAGCAAAAAACGTAATATCATGCTCTACACGCATGTCTGTATCGTCATAGGTGCAGTTCCAAATATATGACACGTCTTCATCTACATAAGAAAAAGATTGATTTCCAAATACGTCCTTCATCTTGTGCACTGAATGAACATCAAATATAAAGAGCCCACCTGGTTTTAAGTGTTTATATACACGTTGAATGGTTTCTTGAACTTCTTTATCACCTTGCAAATAGTTCAAAGAATCACAAAAGATTACTACACAATCAAACTCTTTCAATAACTCAAGTTCCGCCATGTTTTGCTGAAAAAGAGATAGCGTTACCCCTGCTTCTGCTGCCTTCTCTTGAGCTACCATAAGCATATCATCAGACAAATCAACGCCGACTACGGAGAAACCTTCTTTTGCAAATCGAACGGAGAGTTCTCCCGTGCCGCAGGCAAGGTCTAATATACTGTTAGGCTTTGTTTTTGCTTTTGCCACCTGCTGATTAAAAAATTCAGCCCAATCGTCATACGGAACGTCTGCCATTAGCTGATCATATACGTAGGCAAATTCTCCGTACCTGCTCATAGCTGTAGCTCTTCTGAACTTACAAATGGTGCATCTCCCCATAAGCGTTCTAAGTTATAATATCCGCGCTCATCTTTATGGAAAATGTGAACCACAACATCTCCAAGATCAACAAGCACCCACTTAGCCTGCTCAAACCCTTCTAAACGCTTCACAGAAATGCCTTGTTCGTGTGCTTTTTCTTTAATTTCACGAGCAATTGCCTGCACTTGTTTATCTGAGTTACCGTGACAAATAACAAAATAATCTGCCACAAGTGAGATTCCTTCCATATTTAACGCTACGATATCGATTGCTTTTTTATCATCGGCTGCTTCTACAACAAGAGATAGCAATTCACGTTCAGTCATGTGTTTGACCTCCTAAGATTAAATCATTATATGTCATCATCGTATCGGGATAAACGGCCTGATGTTTGGTCATTAAAAAAGAAATAGTATTCTTTAATGATTGAATAAGTGCTGCATTTAAGTCGGTTTTAGCTAACTCCCGCACTTCATCAACACCTGGAAATCTCCTTCCAGGTTCAATATAATCAGCAACGTACACAATTTTTTCAAGTAACGTCATGCCAGGTCTTCCGGATGTATGGTAAGCAATTGCATCCAATACTTCCTTATCCGTAATCCCTACTTCATTTCTCACTAAAAACGCGCCTACTGGAGCATGCCATAATTCGGTATTGTATTCCAATAAAGAAGAGTTCATGTTTTGATCAATAATAATTTGCTTCATCTCTTCCTTTGGACGAAACTTGGCATAGTCATGAAAAATAGCAGCCAGTTCTGCTTTTTTTTCGTCTGCTTCAAAACGTTTAGCTAATTCAATTGCTGTTTCCATTACCCCGACAGTATGAATATAACGACGTTCTGTTAACTGTTTCTTTACGATTTCTAATGCCTCAGTTCGATTCATATAATTGATTCTCCTCGATATATTGTTTAACACCAGCAGGTATAAAATAACGAATGGTTTCTTTCTTTACTACTCGTTCGCGAATAAAGGAAGAGGAGACATCAAACTGCGGAACTTCTACTTCTTTTATCGGGTAAGGGGACGTAATGGTATACCCCGGGCGCTTTACACCTACAAATGTAACCAAATTGACTAATTCATCAATTTCATACCACTTCGGCAAATATTCTACCATATCAGCACCAATGATGAAATGAAACTGATACGTTGGATATTTCTCTGTTAGTATTCTCATCGTATCATATGTATATGAAGGCTCTTTGCGCTCAAATTCAATCGGCTGCAGGGTGAATTGATCATGTTCTTCAATAGCTAGCTTTAGCATTTGTAAACGATGATATGGCTCAATAGGCTCTTTGATTGTTTTATGAGGTGGAATATATGACGGCATGAACCATATCTCATCTAATTTCAAGGCATGCAAAACCTCATTTGCCATCATTAAATGCCCCAAATGAGGCGGATTGAACGTTCCACCTAAAATTCCAATACTCTTCAACAATCCCCGACTCCTTTAATTTACTTCATTTTTAAATAGAGCGGGTTTCCCCGCTCTATTTCATTTCACTTTTGGAAGCATTAACTGCTTATTTTCACGTGATTCTTTATATAACACAATTGTATTTCCAATCACTTGTACAAGCTCTGCTTTTGTTCCTTTTGTTAATCGAGCAGCAACCGTGTCACGATCTTCATCACAGTTTTGCAGAATGCTTACTTTTAATAATTCTCTTGCTTCTAATGCATCAGCAATTTGACCAATCATATTTTCATTGACTCCACCTTTTCCTACTTGGAAAATTGGATTTAAATGATGTGCTTTTGAACGTAAAAAACGTTTTTGTTTACCTGTTAACATAAAAACCTCCGTTGTATCTTATCTCTTAGTTAGTGTTGAAAGAACAATGTGTTCCATTGCCTCTTCGTCAGGACGGACCTTCGTCCATTTTTCAAATGCAAGTGCACCTTGCAGTACAAACATACCGACACCGTTATGAGTGCCTGCCCCTTTTGCTTCAGCCTCTTTCAAAAGCTTTGTTTTTAAAGGGTTGTAAATAATATCGCTGACTACCGCTTCTTTTTGCAATAAAGTAAGTGCTAAAGGCAGCTCATCAACGTTAGGATACATCCCCACCGAAGTGGTATTAATAATAATATCGAATGTATCTAGTTGTTTTTCCGCATCAGAAATAGACATCGCCGCCGTTTTCGTCGAAAAAGGCAGCTCGTTAGCTAGTAAAGCTGCTTTTTCGACGGTACGATTGCATATCGCAATTACATCGGGAGCGTGCTGAGCTGCAATTGTATAAAAAATAGCTTTTGCAGCTCCTCCAGCTCCAATAATTAAAATTCTTTTTTGGGATAAGCCGCCTTCTACTGCTTTGAGTAAAGAAGTCACATACCCCTCTCCGTCGGTATTGTATCCAATATAACGGCCATCTTGATTAACAACTGTATTTACAGCGCCAATTGCCTTTGCTAATGAATCGACTTCATCCAAATGATTCATAATATCAACTTTATACGGAATCGTGACATTAAATCCTTGAATGTTTTTATCTTTTAGCTCTCCAATAGCTGACTCAAAATGAACAGGTTCAATTGGAAAAGCCTCATAATGCGCATCCATGTTCAGACGTTTAAAGGCATCATTTTGCATCAATGGCGATAGTGAATGCCCAAGCGGATAACCAACTAGCCCATATAATGTACTCAAGATTTTTTCCCCTTTTTGTTTAAATTAAAGAATCGCGCACAAATACGCCGACTCCTTTTGGTGCATGCGCCACAACTTTTGAACCTGACTCATTAACCGTCACCCAGCCAAGCCCTGAAAAAACAATATCCGTCTTTTCATTTTTGATTGTAAATTCATGTGCAACAAGTTCAGGAAACTCACTCATTTGCTCTGGGCGCGGCGGCTGAAGCAGTTCACCTGCTTGCTTTTCATACAACTCATCTGCTTTTTCAAGCTTTGTACGATGGATATGCAAATCATTCGATACATAACATGTTAACGACTTGCGGCCTCCCTGTACATAATCTAAGCGCGCCAGTCCTCCAAAGTATAACGTTTGCCCTTCGTTTAGCTGATAAACCTTCGGCTTTATTTCTTTTTTAGGAGAAATTAACTTTAAGTCTCGTTTATCTACATAGTGAGCCATTTGATGATGATTAATAATGCCAGGCGTATCATATAAAGACGCGCCGTTATCAAGCGGGATATCAATCATATCAAGCGTTGTGCCCGGATATTGAGACGTAGTAATAATATCTTTTTCTCCCGTTACTTCTTTAATAATGGCATTAATAAATGTCGATTTACCAACGTTTGTACATCCAACAACATATACATCTTTACCTTCGCGATAATGTTCAATGGCTTCGGCAATTTCTCGAATTCCTTGTCCTTTTTGCGCGCTCATGAGGAACACATCCACTGATTTTAGGCCAAGCTCTTTCGCTTCTCGCTTCATCCAATGAATTAGTTTATTTTTCTTTATAGACTTCGGCAGTAAATCTGCTTTATTTCCCACTAAAAGAACCTTATTATTTCCAACAAATCGATGCAAACCAGGTAACCAGCTGCCGTTAAAGTCAAAGATATCTACAACTTTTACAACCAAACCGTCCGTTTGACCAATTCCATTTAAGATTTTTAAAAAATCATCGTCTGTTAAGGAAACATCTTGTACTTCATTATAATGCTTCAAGCGAAAGCATCGCTGGCAAATAATAGCTTCTTTTTCTAATGCTGATTTTGGAGCGTAGCCAAGTTCATTCGGTCGTTCTGTTTGAATCTCCACTCCGCATCCTACGCACTGTATTTTTTCTTCACTCACGTTTTAATCCTCCCAGTTAATCATACCTTTTCGTTTCATCCAACCTAAAATTCTTCGTTCCATTTTACGGTTAAATTTCGTTACAAATCCATCTGTTTGCGCAACTGGTACAACCAAAACCGTATATACGCCTAGGCGATTTCCTCCTAATACATCCGTTAAAAGCTGGTCGCCAATGACCACAACCTCATCTTTTTGCAGCTCCATATCACGAAGAGCTCTTCTAAATGCTTTACGCATCGGTTTGCGTGCTTTATATACAAATGGAAGTCCAACTGGATCTGAAAACAGCTTGACTCGTTTCTCCACATTATTCGATACAATCGTAATTTTAATTCCACTATCTTTCATTAACTGAAACCACTCAATTAATTCCGGAGTGGCATCAGGGCGATCCCATTCCACCAACGTGTTATCTAAGTCGGTAATAATTCCTTTTATCCCGCGCTCTTTCAAATCGTCTGGCTTAATTTGAAACACGTTTTTCACATGTTCATTTGGTAAAAAAAGTTTCAACACGTATCATGCACCTCGAATATATAGTTACATACTAAAATTAACGCCGTCTATCATTATAACGACTTCTTGTTATTTTCCAACCTAAAATTTTATTCTCTTCAAAAACAGGTCTTTTCTTAGTATAAAGGATATGCCTTGTGAATGCTTTAACTTTATACAGAAAGTTATTGACAAAAGGCAGTAAACCTCCATTTGTTCGTGAGCTTACGATATATTTACCCACTGCAAACTTAAAATAAAAAATAGTGCAGAAAACGTTTATTACTTATCAAATAGGGTAAGTGGTAAACAAATTCTGTTAAAAGTTTTCGACAAAAAATGATAACCCCAACTATGTGGATAAGGTTATACACATTATCCTCTGTTATAGTTCAGCAATTAATGGTAATTATAAACAACATACCCACATTTTATCCACCGAAAGCTGTGGATAACAGAACGATTGTTCCTTTATTTGATTCATGTTAGATTATAAATAAGGAATTTATTAGCATTTAAATATAACTTTTTAGGATATTTATTTTAGTAGGAGGTGGCGGCAATCTTATGAGAAAATTATCAGATGAGCTGCTTATTGAGTCATACAGCAAAGCAACCGAACTGCAATTAAGCCCTGATTTTATAAAATTAATTGAAGAGGAAATTGAAAGAAGATCATTAAAGATTAGCATACAAATTCCTTCTTAACGAATAAAAGAGCCTTCTTAATAAAAGAAAGCTGCATCTTCATTTATCTATCTACTCTTTTATTATATAGGCTCTATTTTTTCAAATGAGCAATTGGTTCTCCACATTTTACGTAAGAACCTGAGTGGACGTTAGAATCAAAAGTGATTGAGTTCTTCTCAAATAATAAAATGACAGTCGAGCCAAACGTGAAGTAAGCCATTTCTTCCCCTTTTTCGACTACTTCTTTTTTAGAAACCGCTTCAATGCTGTTTATAAACATGGCTCCTACTTTTACCATCAGCATGTGACCATTTTCAAATGTTAACTCCGTGAGCTTCCGGAAATTTTTCACAAGCGGTTCTTTCCCATACTTGATTCCTAATGAATTTACTGGATAAGACTTTTGTCCAACGGTCCACGTATTCCCTACTTGTGCTTTAAGAGGACTGTGAATGCGATGATAGTCTTTTGGACTAAGATAGAGGATGATAAACTGTCCTTCTATATATTTTTCAAGAATGAGATCATTTGAAACCATTTCCTGTATAGAATAAGGTTTGTTTTTTACAATCATTTCTTTTTGAGGCGTAATGACTCCATATGCTTCTATCTTTGCATCTACAGGACTGACAACGCTGTCTTTCTGCTGATCGACCGGACGGGCAGAAGGCTTCAAACGACGAATAAATAGCTCGTGTAAGTTTTGATAATGATGCAGAGGCTTGTCCATTTCTTCTTTATTTACTTTAAAAACTTTTGTATAGGAGGGTATAATAAACCGACTCCATTTAGAGAAAGTGAATTTTCGAATGAGCTTCGATGATCCCTGGTGATTCGTAAGCTCAATAAACGTTCGATACAGGTGCTGCAACAATAATTTTACCTCCACATACTGAATAGTTCTTTACTAGAATAAGGTTTGCGTCTACAATGAAATTACCATTATTTTTTACCTTTAGTTCATTCCATCCTTTAAAGGAGTGAGGAAATTGTTTTTATTAGACTATCTAGATCATACAATTAAAAAGCTGAGATCCCAAGCGGCAAACTCCTTAACGATTGTTAATTTAAGTTTAGGAAGCTTTGCTATTTTATTTGTCATGAAAAATGAATTGAACTTAAGTTTATTACTAATTTTTTTAGCAGCGTTAGCAGACCGATTCGACGGCATGGTAGCCAGAAAGCTGCAAATTGAATCTGAACTTGGAAAACAACTGGACTCCATGTGCGATATTATATCATTTGGCATCGCTCCAGCTCTACTACTTTATCAAAGTATTTTATCTCACTTTGGTGCTGCAGGTTCAATTGTTACCATCTGTTACATTGCTTGCGGAGCACTTCGTCTTGCCCGCTTTAACATCACAGAAAATACTGGGTATTTTACAGGGCTCCCTATTACCGCAGCAGGTTGTTTATTAACTCTTAGCTACTTGGGCGTCCCTTATTTGCCTTCACACTTTTATATGTTTTTAATTATCGTACTCGCTTGCTTGATGATTAGTACGTTCAAGCTAAAAAAAGTATAGAGCTCCATTTACTTTTACAAAGGAATATTATCATCTTGCTTCTTTTCTTAATTATAGAATAAATCATCTTCTTTAAGAAACAAAGCGAAAATTCCTTAAGAATTCTTAAAAATGAATGGTTCTATTCGGTAGGATATGTCATCTAAAAAAACTCATGCACATGCATGAGTTTTTTTTAACACCAGCAGCTAAAAAACCAATAGAAGCTTCCGAAAATTAATAACAGAACAAATAGAACAATCAACAATCCAAGTCCCCAGCCGAACCCTCCTCCGCATGGGTAAGCTGGATAATTAGGATAACAGCAGTCTCCGTAACCGTACATGCTCTCCCTCCTTACACTATGAACTACTACTAGCGTATGTACATACTTTTTCTCTGTATAGGCTAGTAACTATCTCTAAAGAAAAATCTGTGGACTTTTTCAAACTCTCTTGTCCCTGGGGGGAATTTTAAACGTACAGGCAAAGACATCCTTCTTTTTACATATAGTGTAATGTTAGTCTCTCACAGGTTGATATCCCCTTATGGAGGTGAAGAGATGTCTGCATTATTTACCGCACTAGGCTATTTCTTTAAAGAATTGGTTTTCCTTGTTTCCTACGTAAAAAACAATGCGTTTCCTCAACCCTTGTCTGCTGCTGAAGAAAAGAGATATTTATCTTTAATGGAACAAGGAGATCAAGAAGCGCGAAACCTTCTTATTGAACACAATCTCCGACTCGTTGCGCATATTGTTAAAAAGTTTGAAAACACGGGAGAGGATGCGGAAGATTTAATTTCAATTGGGACAATCGGTTTAATTAAAGCAATCGAAAGTTATTCGCAAGGAAAAGGAACAAAATTAGCTACTTATGCCGCACGCTGTATTGAAAATGAAATATTGATGCACTTGCGAGCGCTCAAAAAAACAAAAAAAGATGTGTCGCTGCATGATCCAATTGGCCAGGATAAAGAAGGAAATGAAATCAGTTTGATTGATGTATTAAAATCAGAATCAGACGATGTAATTGATATGATTCAACTAAATATGGAATTAGAAAAAATAAAAGAATATATCGATATCCTCGATGATCGAGAAAAAGAAGTAATTGTTGGCCGCTTCGGTTTGGATTTGCAGGATGAAAAAACCCAGCGAGAAATTGCAAAGGAATTAAATATTTCAAGAAGTTATGTTTCGCGAATTGAAAAGCGAGCGCTGATGAAAATGTTTCACGAATTTTACAGAGCCGAAAAAGAGAAAAAAAAGAGCGGAAAGAAGGAGAATTAATCCTTCTTTCCGCTCTTTTTTTAAAATAATTTCCAAATGATAATCCGCAGCAAACACATCATTACTCCCCCTACTAGTCATTTAGGTGGAATCTTTCTCCACAAGCAGCCATACAACGATATATCCTTTTTGATTAATCATCATTCATCCACTCCTTTCCACTATTCAAATTAGAAATGACGATAAAATTCATACTTGCGGTCTTTTATTTCTTCTTCTAATTGTCTTACATACTGTTCATGCTTAATTTCTTCCTCTGAGTATTGACGGGACTTTATGGTAATAGTTAAAAAGAAAATATTCAGTGTCATTCCAATCACCTCCTTATACAAAAAAAACCACAGTTATGCATAAGCATCCTGTGGCTGAAAAACAATAAAAACCACAGGGCTACTATTCGCACCTGTGGTGAATTAACGTGTTTTAACGATCAAGGTAAGAAAGTTACTTGATACAGGAACACGGCCGAATAGTATACATATATAGACGATTTTTGAACATAGCCCAAACTGAATGATCCATACCTGATAAACGTCTTAACATATGACTCGACCTCCTTTTAATAAAGTATTTTCCTTACAATGGTAATTATATCCACGAACTTATAAAAAGTAAACTGTTTTTTTGAAAAATAGGGAATTTTTTTATTTTTTTAACCCTCATAAAAAAAAGACGATGGATCATCGCCTTTTTGTATCTATTATTCTTTTTCTTTCATTAATTCTTTTTTTAGTTTTTTAGTTTGATAACTAAAATAAAAAGCAAGGGCGGTAAAAAGAATAACGATCGCTTCCATTATTCCAAGCTGCATATCACTTTTTTCACCTTGGCCAATCATAACACCAATATACAAGAATGTACTTACGGCTAGAAGGACGTAAATAAAGCGGCTGTAATCTTCAATTTTTGCTTTGATGTGTTGAGCTTTCATACAATCACCTTCTCAGTAGAATGTTATAACTCTACTCTATCATAGATCTATAGGTCTATAAAAATCCTATTTTTACCACCTTTATTCCAATGCTCTTTCTAAGTCTTCAATTAAATCTTCTACATCTTCAAGACCTACAGAAATACGAATTAATCCATCTGTAATTCCTAGCTCTTTACGTCGGTCGCTCGGTATAGAAGCATGAGTCATTTTAGAAGGAATGGAAATGAGGCTTTCGATGGCTCCTAAACTTTCTGCTAATGTAAAATACTTCACTTTGCTCAGTACTTCTTCCGCTTTCTCTTCGCTTCCCACATCAAACGAAACCATTCCCCCAAAACCTCTTGCTTGCTTTTTAGCAATGAGGTGGTTTGGGTGGGTTTTTAATCCTGGATAATATACTTTTGCCACAGCAGGATGGGCAAGTAAAAATTCTACTATTTTCCCCGTGTTGAATTCGTGTTCTTCCATTCGTATTCCTAATGTTTTAATCCCTCTCATTAAAAGCCAAGAATCCTGAGGTCCTAAAATGCCTCCAGTCGCATTTTGGATAAAATGAAGGTCTTCAGCTAATTTAGGCGAATTCACCACTGCTAGCCCTGCTACAACGTCACTGTGTCCCCCTAAATACTTAGTTGCACTGTGCAGAACAATATCTGCGCCTTTTTCGATAGGATTTTGCCAATACGGCGTACTGAATGTGTTGTCAACGATGGTAAGTAAATGGTGTTGTTTAGCTACTGAAGAAGCATGCGGCAAGTCAGTAATTTTTAGAAGAGGATTCGTTGGAGTTTCAATAAAAATGGCTTTTGTGTTAGGGCGAATTTCTTTCTCGATATTTTGGATATCGCTTGTATCAATAAAAGTAGCCTCAATGCCGATACGGCTTAGTACCTTTGTGATCACTCGATACGTTCCTCCGTATACGTCATCTGTAATTAACACATGATCTCCGCTGTTAAACAGCATGAACACGGCAGTAGTAGCGGCCATACCAGATCCAAACGCAAACCCAGCATATCCTCCTTCAATTTCTTTGATAAGTTCTTCTAGGGCATGACGTGTAGGGTTACCGGTTCTCGAATACTCATATCCCGTATGTTTTCCCGCTCCCTCTTGTTTATAAGTACTCACTTGATAAATAGGAACAGAGACAGCACCCGTCTGTTCATCGCCAACAATTCCACCATGAATCAACTGTGTTTTACGTTTCATCTTATCTTCCTCCACTGTAAATATTTTTACTTAAGTACCGTTCACTGCTATCCGGAAAAATCGTGACGATATGAGCCCCTTTTTCTGCATTTTTTGCTTCGATCAGGGCTGCTTCAAAGGCTGCTCCTGAAGAGCTACCTACTAGTAACCCCTCTTTTAAAGCCAGCTCTTTCACTCTTTGAAAAGCATAAACATCTTCAACAGTATGAATAGCATTAAAATAAGATCGCTCCATATAATCAGGGATGAACTCCATTCCAATTCCTTCAGTTAAGTGAGGACCGGATTTCCCCCCGTTTAAAATTGAACCTTCTGGCTCCACGATGACTGTTTTTAGAGAAGGATTTTTTTCTTTCAAAAATTTCGCTGTACCCATAAATGTCCCCCCTGTACCTGCTCCAGCTACAAACACGTCAACTTTTCCATCAAGCTGTTCATATATTTCTGGCCCTAAGGTTTTATAATAAGTCATAGGGTTGGCCGGATTAGCAAACTGTTGAGGACAATAAGAACCAGGGATTTCACGCAGCAGCTCTTGAGCTTTGTTTATAGCACCTTTCATACCAGCTTCAGTAGGCGTTTGAACCACCGTTGCCCCCAAAGCCTTCATAAGCTGCTGTTTTTCAATACTGAATTTTTCTGGAACACATAGTATGACGTTTATTTCGTACTGAAGAGCAGCTAAAGCCAGCCCGATCCCCGTATTCCCAGCAGTAGGCTCAACCAGCGTTCCGCCTCGCTTCAGTCTTCCAGAGCCAAGAGCTTCTTGCAGCAGTTCTTTTCCTAAACGATCTTTTACACTTCCTCCTGGATTAACATATTCCAGCTTGGCAAATATCCTGATTTCCCTAGGTAAATCAAATTGTGTAATCTCAATCATAGGTGTGTTTCCAATCAATTCATGAACGTTTTTGACTACCTTCATAATCTTGAACACCTCGCTATCGAAATAATATAACTTAACCTATAAATAAAGTCGGAATTAAGATAAAAATATAGTCTACACCCCATGTTATGACAAACGATGCAGAGTGTAGACGAAAACAAACTCTATATTTTATGAACAGCTTATTTTAATTTTGTAATAAAATTCAATACTAATTTCGTTGAATTAACAGCTGCTTTTTCTAAAAATTGCTCAAAAGAAACATTTGATTCTTTGCCGGCGATGTCAGAAAGAGCACGAAGAATAACAAACGGTACGCCAAATTGATAGCATACTTGAGCAACAGCCGCTGCTTCCATTTCAGCTGCATAAAGGTCTGGAAACTTAGAGCGAACAAACTCTACGCGCACAGGATCGTTCATGAACGAATCTCCTGTAGCAATTAATCCTTTTACAATTTTCATATCCGTTACTTCAAGAGCGCTTTCTTCAGCAAGGCGAACTAGTTTTTCATCTGCTTTAAAAGCTGCAGGCAAGTTTGGCACTTGACCGTATTCATAGTTGAATACCGTTACATCTACATCATGATGACGAACTTCTGTTGAAATAACCGCGTCCCCTACGTTTAACTCTGGATGGAAACCGCCTGCTGATCCTGTGTTAATAACGTAATCAGGTTTGAACTTCTCTAGTAAGATGGCTGTAGATAACGCCGCATTTACTTTTCCAATACCTGATTTTAATAATACAACCTCCACGCCGCTGATTGTTCCTGTTGAGTATTCACATCCTGCGATTACTGTTTCTTGACGATTCTCAATTTTATCGCGTAAAATCGTCACTTCTTCTTCCATTGCTCCAATGATTGCTACTTTCATTTTAAAACCTCTTTCTACTATTGTTTCGTTGCCTCCAATACCCACACAAAGTGATTAAATTGTGTAAAGGTTATGTGAAAACCATTGCTTTCAAAGATTTGCTTTAAGACAGGGATCGTTGTATAGTATTCCCTCTCTAGATCTTCTGCTAGTTGCGTATACCCTTTTTGTTTTGCCTGAACAATGGTATCAGCAAATGAATCCGCTGTTTCAAACATTGTATCGGCAAACACTATTTTACCACCGGTTTGAAGTAACTTTCCATAGTTTATCACAGCTTCTTCTTTTTCTTTATCTGTTAAATGATGAAATGCATACGTACTAACTAAGCTCTCTGCTGGAAACAACGATGTATCAAACTGTAAAAAGTCTCCCGGTGTGACTAAAACATCTGCTCCTAATTTCTGGTGTGCCAATTGTCTCATTGGCACTGACGGCTCAATTCCTACTACCGTAAGTTCTTTTTCTAAAAGTTTTTTTGTTAAGTTTCCAGTGCCTGTTCCAAATTCTATCACATGCCCTATTGAACGGTCTGCTACATATTCTAAGATTTCATTATAATTGCGAAACACTTCTCTATACTGTTCATCTTTCCCGCTTACCGATGCATCATACTCATTCGCCCACTTTTCAAAGATATCTAAAAACTCTAGCCCCATAAAAAACGCCTCCTCATAACTAATAATTCCTATGGATATAGTATGTTTTTAGCTATCGTTTGTTCTTCATTTACAAATATTTTAAGCTTTTAACTTTCTATTTGCTATACTATAGTAATGAGGTAAGGAGGCCGTAAGATGAATTTTGAATTTGAAATGATTGAAGATAAAATAGAATTTTTTGAAGCGCCTGATGTTAAAATACTTGAAAAACAAATTGCTGAAAAAATTGATCAAAATAAGGCGATTTTACTTGAGGTACATAGCGTATCTCATCAAATGTCTGTGGACTATGAACAAGGTAAAAAACTGTACTCTGCAGTTGTTCATTTCAAAATAAAAAAGCAGCGCTAGCGCGCTGCTTTTTTTATTGAAGCTTATCCACTACTGCGGGCTTCCAGCCTTCTCCATCTACCCATTCAATTTGAACGCGGTATTTTGTTGATGAGTTGCCTTTAGGACTAACCGTAGCTACAGCTTTACCTACGCCACCGTTATTACCTAGACGCCATACGGTCATATTGCTTGGGCTAATGCCTGACCCTTCGCCTACAGCTTTTAGCATTTCGTTCCAATCCGTTGATCCTTTTTTATATGTTGCTGCAGGAGCATCTTGTGATGTACCTACTGAATCCCATGAAGGATCTACCTTGCGTTCTGCCACGCCAGGCTCTGGATTTTTCTCTACTTCAGCCTGTGAATCTGAGTCGTTTGATTCTTCATCTGTTGCTTGATCATCTTCAGAGCTTTGGTCATCTTCAGAGCTTTGATCGTCCGTTGCTTGATCCTCTGTTGCTTGATCATCTTTCGAAGAATCATCGTCTTTTTTAGCCGTCTTGTCCGTTTTTTGGTCATTTGTTTGCGGATTGTTTTGAGTTGTTTCCGCTTGGTTATCCGATTTATCCTTGTTTCCAAGAATCATCGTACCACCGACAAATACAATTAAAACCGCTACGACAGCAATTAACAGATTATATAATCGGTTTACTTTTTTTTCTTTGTTTTCGTGTCTTGAAGAACGATTGTTATTCATTGCTACAATTTCCTCCAACTTTTATAATGCTTTATTCTAACATGTGTTTTCTTATACATGAAGCATCAAAATTTATTTGAAGTATATTTGTAATATTTTTTACAAATTCTTCTTGTTTTAATGTGTATTTAAGTCATACATCCCTTTAACAATATCATAAAATACGCTGTTTGTGGGAGATATCGCACTTTTTGTATTTAAATCCACTACTACCATTGCGTATTTTGGATCATCTGCCGGAAAGTAACCCGCAAACCATTTATTGACGATATCGGCCTTCACATTGATTTCAGCAGTTCCTGACTTTCCTGCCACTTCATAAGGAAGCGTTTGAAATCTTCTTCCTGTTCCTTTTTCGCTCTGTACGACGCCTTTTAAAAGCTGCTGCATAGAAGCAGCTGTGGCTTCATTAATCGTATCTCCTTTTAGCTCATGCTCTTTAAACGTATACAGTGACGTATTGTTTTTATAGTCCAGCGCATCTACCGCTTTTACCTGCTTCTTTTCTCCTCCCCGTGCAATTGTCGCCATCATATTTGCTACTGCAAGCGGAGTCACTTTTACATCAAGCTGTCCAATTGCTGTTTGCGCTACAGCATTTGGTACTTTTTTTTCTCTATCATTTGTCCAAACTCTTCCCGATTTTTCTCCTAAAAACTGCTTAAAATGTTCAAAGTGAAACACATCACCCGTCCATCCTACAGGCTGAAGAAGCCCTAACTTATCAGCATATTGTTCAATGATATCCGGATTAGATATTATCATTTCTTTTGCTAGCTGGGCAAACGTTGCATTACAACTTTGCGCAAAGCTTTCTTCAAACGTCAGCTGCCCTTTTTGATGATCTTCTTCTACATTATTGCCATAAATACTTTTATCGCAGTTATAGGTAAAAGAAGGCTGAATTTTATTTTGTTCAAGCGCTGCAGCTGCTGTTACGGTTTTAAATATAGATCCAGGAGTTTGCGGCGTCAGCAAACGATTTTCTACGCTGTCTGAACCGTTTTGCTTTTTAAATGGATCTTTCTTATTAATTGAAGGCCTGCTGGCCATCGCAATTACTTTATTGTTTTTTATATCAATTAAGACGGCTCCTCCGTCTTTTAACTTATAATGATTCAATGTATTCTCCACTAGCTCCTGAGCAGACAAATCAAGCGTCGTACGCACACTGACTGGATAATAAGGGTTAGCTGTGCCCGTATATTTTACATCGATGCCAAACATAGGCCCACCTAGTCGATCAACATGATAAAGGAGCTTAGACTCTTGTTCAGGCAGCAAAAACTCGTCAAAAGCCCTCTGCATCCCTGAGATACCTACAGGCGTAGTTGATTTAATAGCTCCATTTTTCAATTTATCACTGTACTTCTCTTCAATTATTTGTTTGCTTTGTGCTTCTAGTCCGATTAAATGTTCAGCAAGAGGAACTGGACGCTCATCTTTTAGAGGAATTCCAAACACGCCAGGTACCTTTAATGCATTTATTTTTTCGACTTGTGCATGGGATAATTCTTTTGTAATAACAACCGGTGTTTTAGCATTCGCTAGTCTGTTCGTTAATTCCTGTGGTTGCATTCCCACAATTTCGCTTACTTGCTGAACGGGCCACTTCATTTTTTCTAAAAACGGAAATAGGACTAAGCGATTATGCGTGATAGATGTTAAAGACTGTCCATTTTTATCTTCGAATTTCCCTCGCCCGTCGTCTACCACCATTTCCTGCGTACGCTGTTTTACGCTTCCTTCAATTAAGTTAATATTTTTATCAGTAAAAGATTCCGTGCTGACAAGCTGGAGTTGAACAAGCCGTGCTCCCAGTCCACTAATTAATAATAAAATAAAAATAAGAGTAATATAAATTCGCTTGTGAATTATTTTCATGACTACACCTCACTCTTTACAAGTGTCGACGTTGCCATTACTTTTAAAACCATTATCTTAAGAAATATTCATTCTTTTTTTCATTCCATAAAAAAACTTGCTGATTCAGCAAGTTTTTATTATTCATTTTCCGTTAAAAATTGTTGAGTTGTTCGTAGCTTTCCTATTTTCGGAAAGATGTAAGAAAGAGTGGCTTCATGCTCTTCTTTTGTAAATGTCGCCATGGCATCCGTGATAAAAATTTGGTTATATCCATACTGAAATGCTTCACGAGCTGTGCTTTCCACACCAATATTTGTTGCAATTCCGCAAAGGACAATTGTATCAATTCCTCTTCGGCGAAGCTGAAGGTCTAAATCTGTCCCAAAAAAGGCTCCCCACTGACGTTTTGTCACAATGTAATCAGTCTCTTGAACATTAAGTCTTGGATCGAATTCTGCCCAGTCTGCAGGTCTTTCTTGAGGAGCAGATGGCTTTTGATCCGTTTCTGGCGTCAACGCATCTTTTCCATCTTGAAAATCTACTCGTACAAAGCTAATAAATCCATTTTGTTCGCGGAAACGATTCACAAGCTGAACAGATTTTTCTACGATTTCGTCTCCTCCAATTGGAACAATCCCTTTTTGTAAATCAATTAAAACAAGCGCTGTTTTAGTAAAATCGATATCTTTCATCTTCATCTTTCCTTTCCTACATATCTTTTCTATTCTCTCCGTTTTTTTAAATCATATAAAAAAAGCTGACGCGTGTCAGCTTTTTTACTTACGAGCATTCAGTAGAACGCTTCCAACCATATGTTTTACTTAACAGATACAATTTTCACTGACATATCTCCACCAGGAGTTTGAACAGTTACTTGATCTCCAATTTGTTTGCCCATTAGACTTTTAGCAATTGGCGAATCATTTGAAATTTTCCCTTCAAATGGATCTGCTTCTGCACTACCTACAATTGTATACGTTTCTTCGTCACCATCTGGCAACTCTACAAATGTTACAGATTTACCTAATGATACGATAGAAGAATTTTCTACATCTTCTTCAATAATTTTCGCATTGCGAATCATATTCTCAAGCGTCGTAATACGTCCTTCCACGAAAGCCTGCTCGTCTTTTGCAGAATCGTACTCAGAGTTCTCCGATAAATCTCCAAAACTGCGGGCGATCTTGATACGCTCTACAACTTCTTTACGTTTTACTGTTTTTAAATATTCTAGCTCTTGCTCTAGCTTTAGCTTTCCTTCTTCTGTCATTGGAAATACTTTTTCTTGTGCCATAATCCCTTCACTCCTTCTTGAACTCAAAATCTCTAGTGTATACAGTCGATTTCTGTATGTACAAAAAATTTTCCACTCTGTGGAAAAATCAGTTAATAGAGAAATGACAGCTTCAAAATAGAAGCTGCTCGTTTCTCTATTCTTTATAATGTTTGTGTTTAGTTAGCAGAATATGTCTGCATTGTCTTCAAAAAAATTCCTGCATCTATGCTATGTTATTATAAAATGGCATTTTGTTCAAGAATTGTTTGAATTTTAGTGACCATCAAGTCAATCGCTACGTGGTTTTGACCGCCTTCAGGAATGATAATATCTGCATAGCGTTTTGTTGGTTCAACAAACTGATTATGCATCGGGCGAACGACAGATACGTATTGATCAACAACTGACTCAAGCGTACGCTCTCGTTCTTTAATATCACGAAGCATACGACGAATGATACGAAGATCCGCATCTGTATCTACGTATAGCTTGATATCCATTAAATTACGCAAGCGCTGATCTTCTAGTACAAGAATACCTTCTAAGATAATAACATCTTTTGGTTCTTCTTTAATTACCTTCTCAGAGCGCGTATGAATTGCGTAATCATATACCGGTTTGTCAATGCTCTCATAATTTAATAAGTTTTGCAAGTGTTCAATCAGCAAATCATTATCAAATGCTAGAGGATGATCGTAATTTGTTTGCAAACGCTGTTCAAACGGTACATCGCTTTGATCTTTATAATAATAGTCTTGCTCAAGAAGCATAATAGAATGCCCTTTAAAATACTCATAAATAGCTTTGGTTACAGTTGTTTTACCAGAACCGGATCCACCAGCGATACCGATTACAACGGGCTTTTTCCCCATTTTATATTTAAATCCCCTTTCGCATCATGTTATATGAAAATAGAGGTTGGTCCACTTTAAATTTCACAATTTGCAGCGGATGACGCGCAGCATCTAGTTCATTGCCATCTTCGTCCCAAATTTTATCTATTTTTTGCGTAAAGTTTTTAATTTCCGGACCAAAAAATTCCACTTCTTCTCCCGGTTTAAAATAGTTACGCTGTTGCAATGTCACGATGCTTGTTTCTTCATCATAATTCAATACTAAACCAGCAAAATCAAATTTTGTTTTCTTGCCGTGTACGCCAAACATTTGTTCATCCACTCCAGGAACCCCTTCAAAAAAGGCGGGAGCCGTATCGCGGTTCGCACATTTGTCTAGCTCATCAAGCCATTCTTTTTGAATCACAAAATTCTCAGGATCTGCACAGTATGCGTCAATCACTTTGCGATATACGCTCACCACTGTTGCAATATAGTGGATCGACTTCATACGTCCTTCAATTTTCAAGCTATCAATACCCAGCTCAATCATTTGAGGGATAGATTGAATTAAATTTAAATCTTTTGGACTCATTGCAAACGGATCGTCTTGCTCATCAAATAAAGGCGTTTCCGTTTTACCGTCTTCTACTTTAAATAAATCATAGTCCCAACGGCATGATTGACAGCAGCCTCCACGGTTTGAATCACGCGCTGTCATGTGGTTACTTAGCACGCAGCGGCCTGAATAAGCAATACACATCGCTCCGTGAATAAAAGCTTCAATTTCAATATCCACTTTTTCTTTCATTTCGCGCATTTCTTCAGCACCCGTTTCACGAGCAAGTACAACACGTTCTAATCCTTCTTCTTTCCAGAATTGAACGGCTTTCCAGTTTGAAAGTGATTGTTGCGTACTTAAGTGTACTTCAAGCTTAGGTGCAACGCGTCGACAGGTTTCGATAATTAACGGATCAGCTACGATGATTCCAGAAACGCCAGCGCGCTCTAATCCCATTAAATAATCTTCAAGTCCGTCCATATTTTCATTGTGAGCAAAAATGTTTGTTGTAACATAAATACGTGCGCCGTATTTGTTTGCAAACTGAACACCTTCTGCCATTTCTTCAAATGTAAAGTTATCTGCATTTGAACGAAGGCCAAACTCTTTTCCTCCGATAAACACAGCATCTGCTCCATAGTGTACGGCAACTTTTAATTTTTCAAGGTTACCGGCTGGAGCTAACAACTCAGGCTTTTTCGTAATAACTCGTTTACCTTCTACTACAGTATCGATTTGAACAGCCATCGTTTGTACCTCCTTTGTTTATCTTTCTTTGCATGCTTTTTAATATACCGTTTCTTTAAAGAAAAACCCTGTGTCTAACGGGCGGTTAATTGGCTGCAAGCTTTCAATTTCTTCTAACAAATCGTCTTTAACGTTTTCGTATTCTTCACGGTCATCTACACATAAATCAATCGCTTGACGATATTTTTTTGTTACTTCTAAAATATATTGGGGTGACTTTAATACGCCGTCAATTTTAAATACATCTACTTCAGCGTCAATCATTTCGGAAAGCTCATCGATAATGCACATATCATTTGGACTCATAATGTGCGTTCCATTTTCATCTTCGAAAATTGGATACTTATTGTTTCGCTCATTATCAAGTAAAAACATATCTTTTTCTACTTTACGATTTTCAATTTCCATGACTTTTCCTTGATACTCAAAGTAGTTGCCAAGAAGTGAACGTTTCGATTGGAACATACACGTCATGCCATGCACCTGAACTTCAATTTCTACTTCGGCTTTTTCTTTGATATCAATGATGCTATCCATGCTTAGCTCACGAGCAAGAACTGCACGCTTAGCTCCTTTGCGGCCCCAGTAGTTACATGAATACCAGTTTGTTCCCGTTGTTTCAGTACTCCAGTGCATCTTCATTTCTGGAGCTGTTTCACGCACTGCCATTAATACAGCCGGATCTCCAAATACAATCGCATCCACGCTTGCTTCTTTTAAGAATAAAATATATTCATTTAATTCGGCGATTTTATCATTGTGAAATAATCCGTTCATCGCTACGTAGACTTTTGCATCATGCTGATGAGCAATATTTACAGCTTCTACGATATCTTCACGTTTGAATTCACCTGCTAAACGCAAACCGTAGCGCTGTTCACCAACCATAATAGCTGTTGCTCCAGCTTGTAGTAATGATTCGATTTCCGAAACTGCAGTTGGTGTCACTAATAGTTCTGGTTTTTTCATTCTTGGTCACCTCTTTTAATACTAATCGCGATTCCGTCTCCAATAGGAAGAATAGTTGTATAATAATCGGGATGATTCATCAGCCACGTATTGTATGCCTGAATTTTTTTAATTAAGCTACGGCGTCGACGTGTTTCTACTTCCGCCAAATCGGTCGCTACGTGACCTTTAAATAGTACGTTATCCGAAATAATCATTCCTTTAGAAGATAGCATCGGCTCATAATGTTCGAAAAAACGCTGATACTGACCTTTAGCTGCATCGATAAAGACTGCATCATAAGGACCATGACGTTCAATTTCATCTCTAAGCTCAAGTGCATCTCCAAACAACGACACAATTTTATCTTGTTTTCCCGCCCGTTCAATAAACTCTCGCGCTTTTTGGTAACGCTCTTCATTTCGTTCTACCGTAACCACTCGTGCCTCTGGAAGCGTATGGGTGATTCGAATAGACGAATATGCAATCGCTGTTCCAATTTCTAATATATGTTTTGGCTGATGAAGACGAAGAATTTGCAATAGCGTTTCAACACCAATCAATTCCATAATCGGAACGTGATGTTCTTCTGCATAAGCTTCCATTTCTTCAATAAGCTCCTGGCGCTTAGGAATAAGCTTTTCCACATACTGCTCTACGTTTTGTAAAAGCAAAACACTTCCTCCGTTCTCAGAAGTACATTTTACATTATGTTTTCATAACGTTTCATTACTGCAAAATAGTAAGACAACTAGTCTATTATAAGTTTTTTTCGTTTTTACGTAAACCCGATATATTTTAACATAAAAGATGGGGAATGCGAAGTATCGCGATTCCCCAATTTTAAATTTCCAATTATTTTTCGGTATTTTGCTTTTCTTTACCTGTAATATGCTTGGCTTTTTCTTTGTTATGTTCTTCTAACGTTTTGGTAAAAATAACTTTTCCTTCAGGTGTAGCCAAGAAGTATAAATAATCTGTATTGGCTGGATGTAACGCAGCTTTGATTGACATCAATCCAGAGCTGGCAATTGGTCCTGGAGGCAACCCCTTTACTTTATACGTATTGTAAGGAGAGTCCACTTCTAAATGCTTATAGAACACCCGGTCTTTATGCTCTCCTAAGGCATATAATACGGTTGGATCCGTTTGAAGAGGCATGTTTTTTTCAAGGCGATTATAAAAGACGCTGGCAATTTTTTCTCGGTCGACTTTCGCAGTCGCTTCCTCTTCAATTAGAGAAGACATGGTTAACAATTTATGTGCACTGAATTTTTTCTTTTCCATTTGCCCACTGTACTGACCTAATACATTATTTGTTTTCCCTACCATTTTATCCAATATTTCATCTAACGACACATTTTTATCATAAAAATCATACGTAACGGGATATAAATAACCTTCTAGCGGATGTTTAATATCTTTTTGCATCACTTCATCCGTTACTAAATCTGGATACTTTTCTTTCATTTTATTGATGAATGCCTTATCGTCTAGCTTTTTCATGACTTCGTCTTTTGTAAACTTTGTATTTTTAGCAATGATATCAGCAATTTCGACAAGCTGGCGTCCTTCTGGAATGGTGACACGAATATCAGGTTGTTTTGAAACCTCGCCTTTTTCCATTTTTTCAACCATTTCCCCTAAGCTCATGGAAGGAGAAAATAAATACGTTCCAGCTTGAAATCCAGATACATGGGTTAATTTTACGTAATAGCGAAAGGCACTTTTACTTTTAATTAAATCTTCTTTTTTCAATACCGTACCAATCGATTGAACGGAAGAACCTTGTGGAATGGTCACATTTACTTTTTTATTGCTGTTTCGATCCACGGGTGTTAAGCGGGATTGAGCATAGAAAAATGCACCGCCAACAAGTAAAAGAAGTACGATAATTGTAATAAAAATAACTCGTTTTTTCCTTGAACGATTAGGTGGTAAAAATGTTTGTTGCGACAAGCAGCTTCCTGGTTAAATCTACTTCTGTAAAAGAAGATACAACCAGTTTCACCTCTTTTCTTCTTGATTTTTTGTAAGTATGAACAGAGAGGATACATGAGATTGCGATTCATTCGTATCTCCTATAGGTGTGAGATGGTATCGCTTCCTTAAACTATCGCCTCTCCTAAATTTTTTCCATGATTTATGTTATTGTCTGCCCAAAGTCTAGTTTCATCCGTTCAAACAATGAATTCTTTTATTAAAATGCACTCTCACACGCAGGAATTATTATACTACAATTTATCTCATTTTTCGTCATTATCATACAATCTCCCCTAAGAATGCAAGGAAAAACCTTTTTATATCTAAAAAGAACGGCCGCTATGTAAAAAAAAGCTGATAACGATTGTCATCAGCTTTTTCACTATAATTATTCGCCTTCTTCGTCAAGGAATGTGTTAACCATTTCCTCAACCATGTCCCACTCTTCTTCTGTTTCAATCGGTTGAAGCTCGCCGTCTTGACCGTCTTCACTTGGTGTGAAAGCAGATGCATGAATTTCAATTTCTTCTTCATCATCTTGGTCTGCTCCGATTGGATAGTAAATTACATATGATTTGTTATATTGATCAGAATCAAATGTGAATAAAATTTCGCATAGCTGCTCATTTCCATTCTCATCGACGATTGTAATTTTATTTTCTTCTACGCTCATGTTTGCACCTCATTTTATATTGTAAGCTCTTAGCTTAACTTTTTCTTCAGCGAAAAGCAAGCTGTTCAGTTATTTCACTTCCCTTTTACGTACAAAAGAATATGTAAAAGGGAAAGTCATAACTTGTCAGCTTAAGCAAAGCCTGCTGCTTTTCTTATTGCTTGCTGTCTAAGTATCCTTGAAGAATCATAACAGCTGCCATTTTATCGATTACTTTTTTGCGTTTCTTGCGGCTTACGTCGGCAGACAGCAGTACTCGCTCTGCTGCCATCGTTGACAAGCGCTCGTCCCACATCATCGTTTCAATGTTAAGTTTTTCTTTGACGCTGTCAGCAAACTCGATGCACGCTTCGCCTCGAGGGCCAATCGTACCATTCATATTTTTAGGAAGACCCACTACGATTTTCTCTACGGAATATTCGTCAATTAACTGCTGTAAACGAGGATATGATTGCTCCATCTGCTCATCTGCAATTTTAATTGTTTCAATTCCTTGCGCTGTCCATCCCATTTCATCACTAACTGCCACACCAATTGTTTTGGTTCCTACATCTAATCCTAATACGCGCATTTATGAATCCTTTCGATGCTGTTGTAAATAAGATTTAACAAGTTCTTCAATGAGCTCGTCTCGCTCTAACTGGCGAATTGTGTTTCTCGCATCGTTATGACGAGGAATGTAAGCAGGGTCTCCTGATAACAAATACCCAACGATTTGGTTAATCGGGTTGTAGCCTTTTTCTTGCAGTGCGTCATAAACCGTAAACAATACTTCATGTACGTTTGTTTCAGCTGGCTCATCTTGAAAATTAAATTGCATGGTTTTATCAAATGAACTCACGGTCCCACCTCACTCTCTTAATTTGTGAACACATTGTGCACTATGCTAAGTCTTATTTATATTGTACACCAAGAAAGAGGAGAATTAAACGGATTTAACCCATTCTTCTACAGTGCCAAGTGCTTTTTCAATTTGGCTAGCGTCTTTTCCTCCAGCTTGCGCCATGTCAGGGCGTCCGCCTCCGCCTCCGCCGCAAATCGTTGCTACTTCTTTAACAAGTTTGCCAGCATGATGGCCTTTAGCAATTAAATCTTTTGTTACACCTGCAATAATATTTACCTTTTCACCTTGTGGAGAAGCTAATACGATCACAGCAGATTCTAATTTTTGTTTTAAATCATCAACCATTGCACGAAGGTTATTCATATCCGTTGCATTCACTTTTGCTGCTAGGACATTTACACCATTAATGTTTTGTACGCGGTCAACAAGATTGCCAGCTTCAATATTGCCAAGCTTTGTAGATAGTGAATCATTTTCACGCTGAAGATTACGAATTTCTTCTAGTAATCCTTCAACGCGCCCTACTAAATCGCGCGGGTTGGATTTTACTTTTGCCGCAGCTTCTTTTAGTAAACCTACTTGATCATTCATTAACTGATAGGCAGCTTTTCCAGTTACAGCTTCAATACGTCGAGTACCTGCACCGATTCCAGATTCTGATACAATTTTAAATAAACCGATAACAGATGTATTTGGTACGTGACATCCACCACATAATTCTAAGCTGTAGTCGCCTACTTGTACTACGCGCACGATATCTCCGTATTTCTCACCAAATAGTGCCATTGCACCCATCGCTTTTGCTTCGTCAATTGCTTTGTTTTCAATTTGTACAGAGATGCTGTCCCAAATCTTTTCATTAACGATTTGTTCAATTTTCTCAATCTCTTCTTGTGTCACTTGACCAAAGTGAGAGAAGTCAAAGCGCAAGCGATCCGCTGTTACTAAAGAACCCGCTTGATTAACATGCGTTCCTAACGTATCTTTTAATGCTTGATGCAATAAATGCGTTGCCGTATGGTTTTTCACAATCGCACTGCGGTTTTCTTCATCAAGCGTTGCCATGTATGTTTCACCTTTTACAAGCTCACCGCTTGTTACAGATACCGTTTGGACATTTTGACCATTTGGCGCTTTTTGAACGTCTTTTACTTCCGCTTTTCCTGAAGCACTTTGGATCGTACCTTGGTCCGCAATTTGACCGCCGCTTTCTGCGTAGAATGGCGTGTGGCTTAAGATGACTTGCGCTTCTGTTCCAGCTTCAGCACGGTCAACAAGCTCACCGTCTACAATAATTGCTTCAACAACTGTTTCTACTTCATTTTTATCATAGCCCACAAACTCACTTGCAACCGTTACTTCACCAAGTACGCCGCCTTGAACTTGCATAGAACTAGAATCTTGACGAGCAGCACGCGCACGCTCACGCTGTGCTTCCATTTCACGTTCAAAACCTGCATGATCGATTTTCATGTTCTCATCTTCTGCGTATTCTTCCGTTAATTCAACAGGGAAGCCATACGTATCATATAGACGGAAAACATCTTCGCCTTGTACCGTATCACTGTTTTGCGCTTTTTCTTTTTTAATAACAGTTGCCAAGATAGCTAGTCCGTCATTTAACGTTTCGTGAAAACGCTCTTCTTCATTTTTGACTACGCGCTGGATAAAATCCGTTTTTTCCTTTACTTCCGGATAGAAATCAACCATGATTTCACCTACTACCGGCACTAGGTCGTACATGAACGGACGATTAATGTTTAACTTTTTAGCATAGCGAACTGCTCGGCGTAACAAACGACGCAGCACATACCCGCGGCCTTCATTTGAAGGAAGAGCACCATCACCTACAGCAAATGTTACCGTACGAATATGGTCAGCAATGACTTTAAATGCCGTATCTTGCTCATCATTTGTACAATATTTAGCGCCTGAAATATTTTCTGTTGCTTCAATAATTGGCATAAACAAATCTGTATCAAAGTTTGTTTGCACATCTTGAATAACAGAAACCATACGCTCTAAGCCCATTCCTGTATCAATATTTTTCTTTGGAAGCGGCGTGTACGTATTATCAGGATTATGATTAAACTGAGAAAATACAAGGTTCCAAATTTCTAAATAACGCTCATTTTCTCCACCTGGATATAATTCGGGATCAGTTAGGTCATTTCCATATGCTTCTCCGCGATCATAAAAGATCTCTGTATTTGGACCACTCGGACCTTCTCCAATATCCCAGAAGTTACCTTCTAAACGAATGATACGCTCTTTAGGCACGCCCATTTTTTCATTCCAGATCTTAAATGCTTCTTCATCTTCAGGGTGAACTGTTACAGATAGCTTATCTGCGTCGAATCCAATCCATTTATCGCTCGTTAAGAATTCCCATGCCCATTGGATTGCTTCTTCTTTGAAATAATCACCGATAGAGAAGTTACCAAGCATTTCAAAAAACGTATGATGGCGAGCCGTTTTACCTACGTTTTCGATATCGTTTGTACGAATAGATTTTTGTGCGTTACAAATACGCGGATTTTGAGGAATAACACGACCATCAAAATATTTTTTTAATGTAGCTACTCCACTGTTAATCCATAATAAAGATGGATCTTCATGCGGAACTAAAGATGCGCTTGGTTCTACATCATGGCCTTTTTCTTTAAAGAAATCTAAATACATTTGACGAACTTGTGCTGACGTCAGTTTTTTCATGATTGGTCCTCCTTTAATACTCTTCTTATTTATAGACAAAAAAATGATGACATAAAAGCATCTATTTTCCCTGTGTCCAAAAGTAATTGCTAGTTATTTGCACACAAAAAAACTCTCATCCCTGTAGCAGGGACGAGAGTTGAACTCGCGGTACCACCCTGATTATAAATGCCAAAAGCATTTATCACCTTCATAGCGTTAACGTTGCTGACACGGCAGGTTTTAGCCTGCACTCTGGACTAGCGTTCAGCTGCTCTTTGTTTAGCGCTTCTTTCAGCCAAGGAAGCCCTTCTCTAAAAACCAGTGTGCAACGTACTCGATCCATCATTGTGTTCAAAATATGTAGCGTTTTCTTATGGCGATATTATGACAAATTAACCGCTCTTTGTCAATGTTTGAGCGTATAAGAGCGAATATGCAAAATAGATATTTTAACGACTGCTAAAATTGGCACAGCCAAAATGAGACCCAATACTCCTCCAAACTCTCCTCCTAAAAGGAGCGCAAGCATGATAAACAAAGGATGAATATGAAGGCTCTTTCCTACGATAAGCGGAGACAGCACATTTCCTTCTAGAAACTGCAGCACAAAGATAATAATGACAATGGTAATAACCAACTTTATCGAGATAGTTGCTGCAATAATAGCTGCTGGAACCGCACCAATAATCGGGCCAAAATACGGAATGATATTCGTTACGCCAATAATAAAGCCTAAAAGAAGTGCATAAGGTACATGAAAGAACCAAAGTGCTGCTGTGGCAATCACACCAATAATGAGACAAACAAAAAATTGTCCTCTAATATAATTGCCAAGCGATTCATTCACATCCGATAAAAAACGTTCGCCTGGTTTGTGCCACTTTTTAGGTGTGACATAAGCTGTTGCTTTCTTAATAGAGGAAAAATCCTTCAGCATATAAAAAACAATAAATGGAATAATGATTAAAATCAAAAAAGAGGTAATCAATGATTTTAATCCTTCCGCCACTTTTGTAAGCCACACGTTGAGCGTAGCCTCTACATCATCAATGCTGCCTTCAATTTTCTCATGTACACCGTTTGGAAGTGAAGTTGTACGATCATGAATCGATTCTACCCAATGTCTATATGTATTCGTAAAATGAGGCAGCTGTTCATTTAAATCTTTTACTTGTTCCACAAAAATAGGATACGACTTATAGGCTCCGAACCCGATTCCTCCAAAAAAGATAATGTAGATCAGTAAAATAGCTAGAGGACGAGGCACGCCTTTATCATGCGTTTTTTCAATAAGCGGATGAAGTAAATATGTAATGAATGCTGCAATAAAAAAAGGCAGCAGTGCTTTTAAAAACATGTAAATAACAGGCAGCCATAAAAACTGGACTTTAAAAAAGACTAATACGCACAGCAGTGCTAATAACAGCAGTCCGAATCTATAGAACCATTTGAATGAACTATCTTTCAACGTAAACTCCTCCTCCCTTCTATTTTTTGATAAAGAAAGGAGTTTATACATGCAGTTGTATCTTCTGCCTGCAAAAAAGCACTATTGCAGCTCAGTGCAATAGTGCTTTTTTATTAGTGAATAGCTTTCATCATACGTTTACGCATTTTTTTCATATTTCTTTTTGTAAACATCTCTCGATCATCTGCCATTTTAAATGCATAAGCTCCAAGACCGAAAGCGACTACTGACGGAATGATTCTGCCCATTGCTCTTCCTCCCGGTAAAAAAGAATTAGAAATTGATTGTGCGCTCGTCATCTGAGAACAAATCATCAAGCGAGCTCAATGTTCCATCTTCTTCTACTTGGTGAGTATTAATTTGTCCTTTTGAAATAGTCATTTCAATAAAACAATTCCAGCAGTAATACTGATTTACACCAATTTTGCCAACGTCAATACTTTTACAGTTTGGACATTTAAACAAAGTCGACACCTCTTTATACGTTCTACTTATATAAACGCATTATGTCCACTTTTTTTCACGCCCATACTTTATTTTCTGACAATTAGCAAAGAAGGATGGCAACAAAGGAGTTTATTTAACTCTTTGTTAGCATGCGAAAGGTTACATGAAATCATACGGCGTAACGTTTTCCATCCCAATATTTGCATCTTTCATAAATGGAATTTCGGGATCTTCTATGTCGTTATCCAAGCTTTCTCGAAGCAGGGGCTGTAAATTCGTTTGTCGAACGCTGTCTTCATTCCGGCTGACTCCAAGCTGAAACGCTTCGTCTTCGCCGCATAAAATTAAAAACTGTTTACTTCGCGTAACGGCGGTATAAAGTAAATTGCGTCGCAGCATTCGGTAATAGCTTTTGACAATTGGAAGCACAACAATGGGAAATTCACTTCCCTGCGATTTATGAATGGAACAGCAGTATGCATGAGTTATTTGATTAAAGTCTTGCTTTGTATAAGTTACTTCGTTTCCTTCATATGAAATAACCAGCATATCCTGTTTTTCCGTATTTTCTTTGGCAAAGAAAACTGAGACGATTTCTCCCATATCTCCGTTAAATACGTTGCTATCCGGCTGATTTACAAGCTGCAGCACTTTATCTCCGACTCGGTACGTAATATCTCCGTGCTTAAGCTCTCTTCTTTGCTCAGAAGCCGGGTTAAATAATTCCTGAAGAACTTCATTCAGTTTATCAATCCCTGCAGGACCTTTATACATAGGAGCTAGAACTTGAATATCTTTAGCCGTATAGCCTTTTTTTAACGCATTCCCGCAAACTTGTTGCACGACATTCGTGATGTGCTGTCCGTGACAGCGAATAAAGGAACGATCTCCTTGCTGCCTCGATAAGTCTTCCGGAAGCTTTCCTTTTTTTATTTCATGAGCCAAATCAATAATCGATGACCCTTCCGCTTGCCGGTATACATCTGTCAGACGGACGGTAGGAACTACTTCTGAACTCAGTAAATCTTTTAACACCTGTCCCGGACCTACTGAAGGAAGCTGGTCTTCGTCTCCAACTAAAATAACCTGTAAATTAGCAGGAAGAGACTTAAACAGCTGATGAGCAAGCCACAAATCTACCATCGATACTTCATCCACAATCAATAATTTTCCGTCAATTGGATTCTCCTCATTATGGTCAAATCCTTCTTGTCCGTTCCATTTTAATAATCTGTGAATCGTAACTGCCGGAAGTCCGGTCGCTTCGCTCATTCGTTTAGCAGCGCGTCCAGTAGGTGCCACAAGTAAAACAGGAAAAGCTTCATCTTTTTTATAATCCCCTGGATTTAACGAACATCCGTGAAGTTCTGCATAGAGTTCGACTATTCCTTTAATAACCGTTGTTTTCCCTGTACCTGGTCCACCTGTTAAAAGAAGCATTGGAGACATTAAAGCAGTTTGTATGCCCTTGCGCTGAGACGGTGCATATTGCACGTCTAATCGCTCTTCTAGTTCACCTAAAGCTAGTAAAAATTCTGATTCTGGAAACTGCTCTTCGTATTGCGTTTGGGCCATAATTTTTTGAATAGCTTTAACCAGCCCTTTTTCAGCATAGAAAAGGGGAGGAAAATAAATTTTTTCGTCTTGAATGATAAGCTTTTTGTCTGCTTTTAATGCGTCCACTTCTCTTGTAAGATCCATTTCAGACAGATTCTCATGCCTGCTTTTTCGAAGAAGCTCTGCTGTTTTTCCATACAGCTGATCTGCCGTGACGTATACATGTCCCATTTGATTACATTCTTGCTCAATGACGTATAAAATACCTGCACGCAAACGATCAGGATGGTTGGTTGCCATACCAAGCCTCTTTCCAAGTTCATCGGCCCTGCTAAAACCAATACCTTGAATATCTTCTACGAGCTGATAAGGATTATTTTGAACAATTTCAAGCGCTTCTTGTTTGTACGCTTGGAAAATCTTCATCGAAAGCTGCGGTCCAAACCCGAGGTCTGTCAGCTTTACCATTACTTCTTCTAACCCTTGATGTTCACGAAGCTGCGTTACTAAAGCCTCTGCCTTGTCGGCTGAAAGCCTCGGAACCTCTTTTAGCACGGACTCATTTTGCAAAATACGAAAAATAGCGCGTTCTCCTAGGGCGTCCACAATATTTTCAGCGGTTTTTTTACCGATTCCGTGAAATAAATCGCTTGATAGGTACTGAACAACCCCTTGCCTTGATTGCGGAAGTTCTTTTTTAAACTGCTCAACATGAAATTGCAGACCAAACTTTGGATGCTCTTTGAAGTCCCCGTAAAATGTGTATACTTCATCTTCATTAAGCTTAGGAAAATAGCCTGTAACGACCGTTTCTTTATCTTCAATCTCTAAATTTGTTTTTTTGATCCGTATCCGCGTAACGTTATATAAGTTTTCTTCGTTATGAAAAACCGTTACAATTGACGTGCCGCTTATATAATGACGTTCTGGCTGTGAAGGGTTCACTAGTTCTTCGTTCATGTTATCCTTCCTTTACCCGCTTTCTTAATGTTCTAATGTAGACAGAACTTGTTTAGCATTTGCTGCCATTACGTGATCTGGCTGCACGTTTAAAGCTTCATCTAACATCTCAATTGCTTTGTCCTTATCATCTTTCATGGCATACGCTACGCCCAAATTATAGAAAGCATCGGCATGTTCTGGCTCTTGATTTACTACCTTAAGAAATTCAGCAATCGCTTCATCTACCATTTCGAGCTGTGCTAAACAAAGACCGTACTGAAATTTTGCTTCTACATCATGTTCGTTTAGTTCTACCGCTCGCTGCAGATAAGGCATCGCAAAACGAATTTCTTCCATATGAAACAGCGTTAAACCAAGCATAAAGTAGGCATCGGATGAATCTAAGCCTTTTTTGATTGCTAAATCAAAGTAGTGCTTTGCCTGCTCAAGCTGCTCTGCATTAAAATAAATATTTCCTGCTCCGTAATACGCTGTTGCCGTTTCTTCATCTAATTCAATCGCACGTTCATAAAATTTCAAAGCACGATCCATCTCACTAACAGCCGCTAACAAATTGCCAAAATTCACATACACAATTGGATCTTTTGGATTATCTTCAATTGCTTCTGAAAATGTTTTAGCAGCCTCTTCAAATTTCCCTTCCTGCATATACTGAATTCCTAGCTGATTTTTATCTGTCATTTTTTCGTTCACTCCACTGTTTTAGTTATGATTTAAAAGATTTTCACATCATGAAAATCTAGAATATGTAAGTTATTAGTTTACCCAATAAGTAAAGTATATCATAGAAAAACCTCAGCTATATACAGCTGAGGTTTTTCGTTCTTGCTTATATAAATTATACGTACCAAATTTGCTCTTCTTCTTGAAATACTTTGTCAATAGTTGCTCCGCCAAGACATTCGTCATCTTTGTAAAACACAACTGCTTGACCTGGCGTAATTGCCCGCACGGGTTCAGCAAAAATAACTTTAATTGTATCATCATCGACTTTCTCAACGGTTACTGCTGAATCGGTTTGACGATAGCGGAATTTTGCTGTGCACGCCATTGGTGACGACCAGTCACGGTCGCTTACCCAGCTGACATTTGTTGCTGTAAGAGATGTAGAATAAAGCAGCTCATTGTGAAAGCCTTGATCGACGTATAAAACGTTTTTTTCTAAATCTTTTCCAACTACAAACCAAGGTTCGCCGCTGCCTCCGATACCCAAACCATGGCGTTGACCAATCGTGTAGTACATAAGGCCGTCATGCTTGCCTTTCACTTCGCCGTCAAGCGTTTGCATCACACCTGGCTGAGCAGGAAGATACTGACTTAAAAATTCCTTGAAGTTGCGTTCGCCAATAAAGCAAATACCTGTGCTGTCTTTTTTCGTTGCTGTAGCAAGGCCTGCTTCTTTTGCAATTTCACGCACTTTTGATTTCTCAATTTCTCCAATTGGGAACATTACTTTTGAAAGCTGATCTTGTCCTAATTGATTTAAGAAATACGTTTGATCTTTATTTCCATCTACGCCTCGAAGCATTTTATACTCCCCGTCACGATACGCAACGCGTGCATAATGTCCTGTCGCTAGATAGTCTGCTCCTAGCGTCATTGCATGCTCCAAAAAGGCTTTGAATTTAATTTCTTTATTACACATTACATCAGGATTCGGTGTACGACCTGCTTTATATTCATCTAAAAAGTAGGTAAATACTTTATCCCAATATTGTTTCTCAAAGTTGACTGCATAGTAGGGAATACCAATTTGATTACATACGCGAATAACATCGTTATAATCTTCAGTCGCAGTACAAACGCCGTTTTCATCCGTATCGTCCCAGTTTTTCATAAAGATTCCGATCACATCGTATCCTTGTTGTTTTAATAAAAGAGCTGCTACAGATGAATCAACGCCTCCGCTCATTCCGACTACTACACGTGTATCTTTAGGTGATTTTGTCAACTTCGCCACCTCCGTTTTCTTCATTTTAATTAAATTGTTCGCTAAAAAGCGAAAGAAACGACACAAACCATCAGTGAGGGATGAAGACCCTACTGATGGCTGCTATTTACATCGTTAGTCGCTTAACGATGTTTGCTGTTTGACGTGCGGTTTTTTCAATTTGCTCAGCAGAGTTTCCTAGGCCAAAGCTAAATCGAATAGAAGTTGTTAAACGCTCAGACCCTTTTCCAAACATAGCAACAAGCACATGAGAAGGATCGATTGCTCCCGCTGTGCAAGCTGAACCGCTCGATGCCGCAATTCCTGCTAAGTCTAAATTTACGAGCATCGATTCAACATTTGTTTTTGGAAATGATAAATTTAACACATGTGGCAGAGCATTTTCAAGATGTCCGTTAATTTCAAATGAAATACCTTCTTCTTTCAACACAGCTACCATTATTTCTTTGTATCTTCTATATTCATCTGCACGTGTTTGCAGCGTTTGTTGCGAAATTTTCACAGCTTCTTCAAACCCGACGATACTTGTCATGTTCTCAGTTCCAGCTCGTCGTTTGCGCTCTTGTTCTCCTCCAAATAGCAAAGGAGACAGTGAAACGTGAGCAGCTGCATATAAAAAGCCCATCCCTTTTGGTCCGTTAATTTTATGAGCCGAAACGGATAAAAGATCGACACCTAATTGTTGCACATTTAACGGAATTAATCCATAAGCTTGCACTGCATCCGTGTGGAAATATGCTCCATGCTCTTTTAATAGAACTCCAATTTCTCCAATTGGCTGAATAGCACCTACTTCATTATTTCCAAACATCACCGACACAAGAATTGTTTGATCCGTTAGGGCTGATTTTATTTCATCCACAGATACTTGTCCGTACTCATTAACTGGTAGGTAAGTCACTTCAAAGCCCTGTGTTTCTAAATATTCACACGTATGAAGCACAGCGTGGTGTTCAATTTGCGTGGTAATAATATGATTTCCTTTATGGCGGTTTGCAAGAGCGACTCCGATCAGTGCCATATTATCTGCTTCTGTCCCACCACTTGTAAAAATCAGTTCATTTTCGTGTGCTCCAATACTTGCTGCAATCGTTTGGCGAGCTTCGTCTAAATAGCGTCGACTTTCCCGCCCGTAGTGATGAATACTAGACGGATTTCCAAAGTACTCATGCATAAAAGTCGTCATTTTCTCAACGACTGCTGGATGTATTGGAGACGTTGCTGCATGATCAACATAAATACGTTCCAAAATAAACGCCTCCTAGCTCATTATTAAATATAAAACATATAAGACGCTTGATCATCATCAGAATGATTTGCTAAATCTTCAAGCGTTGTACTATCTAGCACTTCTTTAACTGCATCTCGAATACGAATCCACAGCTCGCGTTTTGCAGGCTCTTCATCTTCAATTCCTTCTACAGGACTAATAGGACCTTCTAAAACGGAAATAATATCGCCAGAAGTAATGTTAGCAGGTTCATGTGCCAAGATGTAACCTCCATAAGCTCCGCGCACGCTTTTTACAAGCCCAGCGTTACGCAGTGGTGAAATAAGTTGTTCTAAATAATGTTCAGATAAATCATGCGTTTGAGCAATAGTTTTAAGCGAGATAGGACCTTCTCCAAAGCGCTTCGCAAGCTCAATCATAATCGTTAAACCGTAGCGTCCTTTTGTTGAAATTTTCATACCATACACTCCTTCAATACACTTTTTTTATTTATGAAAAAAATAAGACCCTCACGTTGTCACTGAATGCTGTGATGAGTCGTTTTTTACTAAGCTATATGAACTTCTCTATACGCGTTTCTTGCAAATGTAACTGTTGATATTATAACATACTATGCCTATAAGATAAATTTCCACCACCTATTCACCTCTTGTGATACAGTGAAAGAAAAGAAAGGAGAAAAACATGTCTACAAAACCTCTCGCATTTCGAATGCGTCCGACTCATTTAGATGACGTTATCGGACAGCAGCATTTAGTTGGCAAAGATAAAATGATTTATCGAATGGTAAAAGCAAATCACTTAAGCTCGATGATTTTATATGGGCCTCCAGGCGTCGGGAAAACAACAATTGCGACAGCTATCGCAAAAACAACCAACACGGCGTTTCGTCAGTTAAATGCCGTTGTAAACAATAAAAAAGATATGGAAATTGTCGCCGAAGAGGCCAAAATGTCAGGCAAAGTAATTCTTCTGCTAGATGAAGTTCATCGCCTTGACAAAGCCAAGCAAGACTTTTTGCTTCCTTATTTAGAAAACGGCATGATCATTCTAATCGGAGCGACAACAAGCAATCCTTATCACGCGATTAATCCTGCTATTCGAAGCAGATGCCAAATCTTCGAATTAAAATCTCTTACGCCAGATGATATCAAAATGGCGCTAACAAGAGCACTCAACGACTCATCCAACGGATTTGGGGATAGAAAAATTGCCGTAGAAGATGACGCCATGAACCACTTTGCCAACAGCTGTAACGGTGACGTGCGCTCGGCTTTGAATGCTCTGGAACTAGCTGTTTTATCAACAAGTGAAAGCGATGGTAAAATCGTTATTACCTTACAAACGGCAGAAGAATGTCTGCAGCAAAAGTATTTTTCACATGATAAAAATGGTGACGCTCACTATGATGTATTATCGGCTTTTCAAAAATCGATTCGCGGCAGCGACGTAAATGCCGCTCTTCATTATTTGGGACGGCTAATTGAAGCAGGAGACTTGATCAGCATCAATCGTCGCCTTTTAGTCATTGCCTATGAAGACATTGGACTAGCTGATCCGGATGCCGGCATGAGGACACTAGCAGCTATTCAAGCAACTGAGCGATTAGGACTTCCAGAAGCACGCATCCCGCTTGCAAACGCCGTTATTGAGCTTTGCCTATCACCGAAGTCCAACGCTGCTTACAAAGCATTAGATGAAGCGATAAGTGATATTAAAAAAGGGTTGTCCGGCGACGTTCCCATTCATTTGAAGGATGCTCATTACAAAGGAGCAGAGAACCTTGGACGAGGCGTTGAATATCAATACCCGCATGATTTTGATAACGGATGGGTCCTTCAACAGTATTTACCGGATCGCATCAAAAACAAACAATATTTTCATCCTAAACAAAATGGACAAGAAAAATACTTTTCAAAAGTTTTCAATCGTTTAGAGACATTAAAAAAAGAAAATGGCTGAAACTGTTGCTCAGTTTCAAAGCCATTTTCTTTTTTGTCTTTATCTATTAAGCTGCACTTTTAACGTCTTTTCGTTTTTTCGTTTTTGTTGAACCTTTAAAGTAGCTGTCTAAAAGTTTTGCTACTAAACGAGCGATGATATTAAACAACAGAACCATAATGATTAGAATAGCAGCTGACTTTGTTGCAATCAATCTCGCATCAGGTACAATTCCTTCAGAGTTTAATTTCCAAATGTGGACGGCAAGCGTCTCCGCTGGTCGAAAAATATTAAACGGGTTTACAGGACTCGTTAAGTCGGCATTTGAATTTAACATCGGCGTCGTTAAGCCAGCTGTATAAATCAGCGCAGCTGCCTCTCCAAAGATTCGTCCCGCTGTTAAAATAACGCCCGTGATAATTTGTTGAATCGCTGATGGAATCACTACTTTAACAATTGTTTGCCATTTAGTCGCACCCAAGCCTAAACTCGCTTCTTTTACACTCGCAGGAACAGATGCAATCGCACTTTCACATACGCGCGTTAAACCTGGTAAATTTAAAATTGTAATCACAAGTGCTCCGCCGATAAGCGTATAGCCCCAGCCTGAAAATGTGACAAAAATTAATAATCCAAATAAACCAACTACAATGGACGGTAATGACGCCATTGTCTCAATACATAAGCGGACGAAATTTAGGAAACGACCTTGCTTCGCGTACTCCGCTAAGTAAATTCCGGCTCCTAAACCAAGAGGAATAGAAATGATCAGCGTTAAAACAAGCATGTAAAATGAGTTAAACAGCTGCGGTCCAATACCACCACCTGCCATCGTATTGCTTGGCTTTCCAAATAAAAAGTTCGGATCCCAAAATCCCCAGCCCTTGGCGATAATTTCAACAACTAAATACACTAATAGCGCCACAACTAGAGCGGCAATGCCATAAAAAATACCTGTCCATATATTATTTACTGTGCGTGCATTTTTGTTTCTCATTGATGAGCACCTCGTTTCCCAATTGCTCGGATAATTAAAATGAACACGAAAGAAATAAGCAGTAAAATCATGGCTAACGTCCACAATGCGTTATTCCATGCCGTTCCGTTTAACGTATTAGACATATCCATTGTTAAAATACCTGTTAATGTTGCCGTTGGGCTGTATAAGCTTTCAGGAAGCTTAACCGTATTTCCGATAACCATTTGCACAGCTAGCGCTTCTCCGAATGCACGGGCAAGCCCTAACACGATACCTGTTAAAATACCTGTTTTAGCAGATGGAATAATAACTCGGCTAATTGCCTGCCATCTTGTTGAACCTAGTCCATAAGAAGCTTCTAAATATTCAGGTGCTACGCTTCGAATTGCATCGTCAGCAATACTTGCAATTGTCGGAAGAATCATGACGCTTAAGACAATAATTCCGGCAATCAAACTAAAGCCCACTCCGCCGAAGTTATCGCGAAGAAGCGGCACTAAAATGGTAACCCCTAAAAGACCGTATACCACTGAAGGAACTCCGACTAAAAGTTCTAAAACCGGTCGTAAAACCGTTGAACCAAATTTAGGCGAAATATAGTTGTTAAAAATGGCAATAGCAATTCCAATTGGAGCACTTATAATAACGGCTCCGATTGATACAAGCATGGAACCTAGTATAAATACAAGTGCCCCGTATTCTTTATTGTTTGGGCTCCATTTTGTTGAAGTCAACATTTCACCGATTGATATATTGCTTTGTAAAAATGACTGTATGCCTTTTTCACAAATAAACACGATAATAGCTAACGTAACAAGTACAATTAAAATACCGCAAAATGTAGAAAGCGTACGGCCAATGTATTCGCTTTTTACATAATTAATGGATTTTTTCCCCTTCATCGCTCTGTCTCCTTACATATTCAGTATATATTCGCTTTTCTTTTTATTTGCTATATACTTTATTAACATTCAAATAGAATAAGACTGACTGTGTTAGTCAGCCCTATTCTTTTTAAAAACACTTTTATTTTTTGAATTCAGTCATTGGGATATACCCCATATCTTCTACTTGCTTAGCAAAGTCTTTACCAGATACATAATCAATGTACTCTTTTGCACCATCTTTTGGCTCACCGTTTGTAATCATGTACTCATAAGCCCAGAACGGATATTTTTCAGAAACAATATTTTCTGTTGTTGGCTCTACACCATCAATATTAAGCATTTTTAAACTTTCTTTTTTATCGCCAATTAAATACGACATAGCAAGGTAACTCACTGCTCCTGGCGTTGAGTTTACTGATTGCTCAACCGCTCCGTTTGAATCTTGAGCTGTACCAACGCTGTCATTTACTTTCGCGTCACCCATTAATGTTTTCTCGAATGTAGCACGTGTACCAGAAGATGCTGGACGGTTGATTACGTTGATTTTTTCGTCGTTTCCGCCAACTTCTTTCCAGTTTTTAATTTCGCCAGAGAAAATCTTTTGAATTTGCTCTTTTGTTAACGATTCTACTTTTACATCTTTATTTACAACAAGTGCGAACCCGATGCCCGCTACTTTCGTATCGACAAGTTTATCTGCTTTTGATTTATCTTCGATTTTATCGGCTGCTGGAACGTCAGAGTTTCCAATGTCAACTGCTCCTGATGCTACTTGGTTAACACCAGTTCCACTACCTCCACCTTGTACCGTTACTGAAAGGTTTGGATATTTTTCCGTAATTCCATTCGCTGCTTCTTCTGCAAGTGGTTGTAAAGCTGTAGATCCCGCCGCTGTTAACGTACCTGACACTTCTTCTTTGCTGCCCGAACCACTGTCGTTGCTTGCTCCGTCTTTACCACATGCTGCTAGTGCTCCTACCATTAAAAAAGCTGCTAATGTTACTTTAAAACCCTTTGTTTTCATTACATTACCCTCCAATAAATATATGTGTAATTAGTACTAGTCCTTTGTACTCGAACAACAGGTACAAGACACATTATACGAGTAGATTGTTGTCTTTATATGAAGTGAATTTTAAGTTACTGTAAACTTACTTATTTGGGGTTTATTTTTTCTTATTTCTATCCAAACCCTTGATATATAAGACTTTCTGAATATTACTGTAGAAGATACAACAGAAAGAAAGCCAAAACGTAAATTTTATGTAAATAAAGCGTTAAATAAATTTACATAAATCTCTTTTTTTACTACAGTGTAAATTCACCATCAAGCCATATTTTTCAATTTATTAGTACTTTTTATACATATCAAACAGAAGATTCCATCCAAAGCATAAATAGAACAGATATTTCCATAAAAAAAAGAAGGCTGCGATAGCCTTCTTTTTATTGATCACCTACGCGGCGAATCTTAATATTACTTAATAATTCATTGATAACATGACCGCCCATAATTAATCCCGCTACAGATGGAACAAAAGCATTAGAAGATGGGGGCATTTTCGCTTTTCGAATTTGCGCTTGATCGTTTCCTACTTCTTTGCGAACTTCTTCGCGAATAACGATTGGACGTTCATCAGAAAAAACGACGTTAATTCCTTTGCGAATTCCTTCTTTACGCAGACGAGTACGAACCACTTTTGCAATCGGATCTGTATGCGTCTTTGAAATGTCTGCAATTTTAAAACGTGTTGGATCCATTTTATTCGCAGCACCCATACTTGAAATAATCGGAATATCACGTTTTAAACATTCTTTCATTAAATGAATTTTATACGAAATCGTATCGGATGCATCCACTACAAAGTCCGGTTTGTAACTAAAGAACTCTTCATACGTTTCTTCCGTATAAAACATTTGAAGAGAAACGACGTCACAGTCTGGGTTAATATCCAAAATACGCTGTTTCATTAATTCTGTCTTGGGCTGACCTACCGTCGAAAGCAGCGCATGAATTTGACGATTTACGTTTGTAATATCAACATCGTCTTTATCTACAAGAATTAAACGACCTACTCCTGATCGAGCCAAAGCCTCAGCAGAAAACGACCCTACTCCTCCTATCCCTAAAATAGCAACCGTGCTGCCTTTTAAAGTAGCTAACCCTTCTTTTCCTATCGCCAGTTCATTACGCGAAAACTGATGCAACATGTTAAAACACTCCTCTATTAAATACACCAACGTGTATGATTAATTCAAATAAACAACGAAATTGACTATACCATATTTTTAGCAAAACGAACATGAGCATTCGATATTTCTCCATAAAAAAACTCTATGCAAATCATTACATAGAGGATTTCTTATATGTATGCTAGTCCCGATCGTGCCGTCTCGAGTGCCTTCGTTTTGAACCCGCTCTCGGCAGGTGGGTGCTCTGCTTTAACCATTGTAAGTCCTCGAGATGAGGCATGTACGCTCGTTAAAAACTCCGAGCTCCCAAGCAAAAAATTGTTCGGTCAAAACTGGATTAAGGACGAACACATCAGGACTATTTAGTTCTTGAAAGTATCTTATCACAGAAAAAATCACTTTGCAATTAATAAGTAAAACAAAAAAATCGAGCCTGTCGTGCTCCAGTGACAGGCTCGATTTAACAGATGGTTTAATCGATTACGCTTCTGTTTTTTGCCTTTTTACCTGCAAATGCAGCTCATCTAATTGCGCTTCACTTACTTCACCAGGTGCGTTTGTTAATAGACAGCTTGCACTTGCTGTTTTAGGGAAGGCAATTGTATCGCGCAAGTTTGTGCGTCCTGCTAAAAGCATAACCAAACGGTCAAGACCTAACGCAATTCCGCCGTGAGGAGGAGTACCGTATTCAAATGCTTCAAGTAAGAAACCGAACTGCTCATATGCTTCTTCTAATGTAAATCCAAGCGTTTTAAACATTTTTTCTTGAATATCACGCTCATAAATACGTAAAGATCCTCCGCCAAGTTCGTAACCATTCAACACTAAGTCATATGCTTGTGCACGGACTTGTCCAGGATCGCTTTCTAACATTGGTAAATCTTCACGAACTGGCATTGTGAATGGATGATGAGCCGCGTAGTAACGGTTGTCTTCTTCGTCATGCTCAAGAAGAGGCCAATCTGTTACCCATAGGAAGTTAAATTTCGTTTCATCAATAATCCCTTGTTCTTTTGCAAGCTTTAGACGAAGAGCGCCAAGTGCATCTGCTACAACTGACTTTTTATCAGCTACAAATAAAAGTAAATCTCCTTCTTCCGTTTGAAGAGCTTCAGCAAATTGCTTTTGCTCATCTTCGTTGAAGAATTTTGCAATCGGTCCTTTTAAGCCGTCTGCTTCAACTTTCAGCCATGCTAACCCTTTAGCACCGTAAATTTTCACGAACTCTGTTAAAGCATCGATATCTTTACGTGAATAGCTAGAAGCGGCACCTTTTACGTTAATCGCTTTTACTTCTCCGCCGTTTTCAACTGCTGCGCTAAATACTTTAAACCCGCAGTCTTTCACAAGCTCTGATAAGTTGACTAGCTCCATTTCAAAACGTGTATCCGGCTTATCTGAACCGTAGCGGCTCATCGCTTCATCATATGACATGCGCGGGAAAGGCGTCGTTACATCTAAATCTTTTACGTGCTTCATTACTTTAGACATCATTTCTTCCGTCATTGTCATGATGTCCTCTTGAGATAAAAATGATGTTTCAATATCGATTTGAGTAAATTCAGGCTGACGATCTGCACGCAAGTCCTCATCGCGGAAGCAGCGAGCAATTTGATAATAACGCTCAACTCCGCTTACCATTAACAGCTGCTTAAAGATTTGCGGTGATTGAGGAAGAGCATAAAACTCACCTTCGTGTACGCGGCTCGGCACAAGATAATCACGTGCACCTTCTGGCGTGCTTTTTGTTAAAATAGGTGTTTCAACATCTAAAAAGTCATTTTGATCTAAGAAGTCGCGAATTGTTTTTGTAATGTCATTGCGCATTTTAAGCGTGTTAAACATTTCAGAACGTCGAAGATCTAAATAACGATATTTTAATCGAACATCTTCTGATACTTCGGTTTGATCCGCAATGGCAAAAGGAGGTGTTTTGGCTTTATTCAACACCGTAATTTGCTCAGCGTGAACTTCAATTTTACCTGTTTTTAAGTTCGGGTTAACAGTTCCCTCTTCACGAGCTACAACAGTTCCCTGCACTTCCAGTACGAATTCATTACGTACATCTTCAGCAATTTTTAGCGCTTCAGCAGATTTTTCAGGATTAAATACAACTTGCACAACTCCGCCGCGGTCGCGTAAATCAATAAAAATTAATCCGCCTAAATCACGGCGCTTTTGAACCCATCCTTTTAATAGAACTGTTTCGCCAGTTGCTTGTTCTGTTACATCTCCACAGTAGTATGAACGTTTTGTCATCATGGTTCCCCCTTATACTTGTTCCTGCAAATAGCTAACCAATTGATCAATTGATACTTCTTGCTGTTCGCCAGATTCCATATTCTTTACGTTTACAACTTGTTTTGCTAGCTCATCTTCACCTAGAACAACAACAAATTTTGCTTGTACACGATCAGCTGCTTTGAACTGAGCTTTCATTTTTTTATCTTGATAATCTTTATCTGCTACAAAACCTGCACGTCGAAGCGTATTTACAATTGAAACAGATTTTTCTTTCGCCTCATCGCCCATTGTCACTACATAGCAATCTACGCCAGTTTCTACCGGAAGCTCAATTCCTTCTGCTTCCAATGCAGATAATAAGCGTTCAATGCTTAAAGCGAATCCGATACCTGGTGTTTCAGGTCCGCCGATTTCTTGAATCAGCCCATTATAACGGCCTCCGCCGCAAAGAGTTGTAATGGCGCCAAATCCTTCTGCTTCACTCATTAGTTCAAATGCTGTGTGATTATAATAATCTAACCCGCGTACTAGCGTCGGATCTACAACATAGTCAATGTCTAAATCGGTTAAGTACTGCTGTACTTTTTCAAAATATTCTTTTGAATAGTCGTTTAAATAATCAAGAATAGACGGCGCTGTAGCCATCAGTTCGTGGTCACGATCTTTTTTACAATCTAAAATACGAAGAGGATTTTTCTCCAATCGGCTTTGACAGTCGCTGCAAAACTCTCCGATGCGAGGTGCAAAGTGATCGATAAGTGCTTGACGGTGAGCTTGACGACTTTCTGTATCTCCTAAACTGTTAACAACCAGCTTTAATTTTTTTAATCCAAGCGATTGGTAAAAGCTCATTAACAGGGCAAGAACTTCAGCGTCGATAGCTGGATCATTTACCCCTAATGCTTCTACGCCAAACTGAACGAATTGACGGAAACGTCCCGCTTGAGGTCGTTCATAACGAAACATAGGACCGATATAAAACAGCTTTGTTGGCTGCGTTGGATTTCCAAACATTTTATTTGAAACAAATGATCGTCCAACTGCAGCTGTTCCTTCTGGACGAAGTGTTAAGCTGCGGTCGCCTCGATCCTTAAATGTGTACATTTCTTTTTGCACGATATCCGTTGTTTCTCCCACTCCGCGCAAAAATAATTCAGTGTGTTCAAACATTGGTGTACGAATTTCTTGGTAGTTGAACGCACGGCAGATTTCTCTTGCTCGCTGTTCAACAAACTGCCAATACTCTACTTTGCCCGGTAAAATATCTTGTGTGCCTCTAGGTATTTGAACTGACATAACGTGATATGCCTCCTATATTTAAAATTTACAATACAAAAAAACTCTCGCCTCTACTATTTTTCCATAGTAGGGACGAGAGTTAATCTCACGTGGTACCACCCTAATTGAAACATATGACATGTTTCCACTCATTTCGTTAACGCACGAACACGTTCATCTCCTACTAAGTTTCCCTTTTCAGAGTGAAGCCTCCTGAGTGTTCTTTCATAAAGTCATCATGTAGAAATGCTTTCAGCCTAAGACATTTCCTCTCTAGCCATGTGTCATCTTTACTACTTTTCTCGATCTTTGGCTTATCAATATAAAAATGTTATACATTCATTTTAATTTAGCAATTGCTTTCTATATTACGAATGAAATGAGCAGTTGTCAAGCACCTTTCATGTTAAGAGCGGTCTAATTGTTTTCTTAGTTTCTGAATATCTCGAAGCGTTAAACCAAATTCAGAAGCCAATTCAAGGGATGAAGCTTCACTTTCTCTATCAATAAAATCATGAAAATGAATGCCAAATACCGGATTTACCTGCTGAAATGATTGTTCACCTTTTTCACTAAACTTCATCGTTTCTTCCTCCCTGCCTACACTTACTTATCCTTTTATTAGCATTGCCCAAAAAAGATGTTTTTACATAAGAGAAAGGATTTTTTTTCTTTTCATCGAATACTCTATTTTGTTATAAAAAGGAGGTCTATCTATTCGCCATCTTAACATGAAGTCTGTATCTGTTTTGGCTGCAAGTATCCTTTTGTTACTGTGCTCTTCCTCATTTGAGCGCCCAAATGTACCGGTGCATCAACCCATTGTTGTAACAGCTGACTCTCTTCATGTACGCAGCGGTCCAGGACGTTCATTTTCAATTACAAATAAATTGACGAAGAATACAAGACTATCCGTTTCAGACCGTCAAGGAGATTGGTATTATGTAGAAAGCTCGGGTATTCAAGGCTGGGTGTTTAAAAAATTCACGAAAACCGTAGCGCTCCGCAGCGTTCAGCCCAGCATGCAGGTAGCGCAGCGCCAGCCTGTTTATACGCTGAGTAAAAGCTTGCAGCACCTAAAGGGCAAAACCATTATTATTGATGCAGGCCATGGAGGAAAAGACAAAGGAGCCATCGGCACACAGGGCACATATGAAAAAGATCTCACTCTCCGAACAGCGCTGATTTTACAAAACAAACTTCAAAAAGAAGGCGCACACGTCATTTTAACCCGCACCCGTGATGAGTACGTTCTACTTTCACAGCGCACGCTGCAATCGACTAAAGCAGATGCTTTTATAAGCGTTCACTACAACAGTACGAACAGCTCACAGCTAACTGGCCTTATGACGTATTATTATCATCAGCATCAGGACAGTCCACTCACACATTCTATTCATCAGTCACTCATTGAACATGCAAAATTGAAAGACAAAGGAGAACGATTTGGAAACTATTATGTTCTTCGCGAAAATACACGTCCGAGTACATTAATTGAACTGGGCTTTTTAAGCAACGAACGGGAAGAAACGTATATTAATTCCATCAGTTATCAGCAAATGATTACATCCGCTATCGCTGAAGGATTAAATCACTACTTTCAAAACAAAGAAAAAACGCAGACTCATCTGTGAGCCTGCGTTTTTTCTTTGCTTTCTACAATAAGTGTGACCGGTCCGTCATTCGTAAATGATACGTCCATCATTTCGCCAAATGCGCCGGTTTCTACTCGAATATTTTTCCCTGATAATACTTTATTAAAATAGTTGTAAATCGTTACAGCATGATCTGGCCTAGCAGCTTCCATAAAGTTTGGTCTTCTGCCTTTTCGGCAATCTCCGTAAAGCGTAAATTGAGATACCGATAAAATTTCTCCTTCTACATCTAGAAGCGACAAATTCATTTTGCCAGACTCATCTTCAAACACTCGCAAATTTACAATTTTGTCTGCTACATACTCTGCATCGGCTTCAGTATCCTCGTGGGTAATACCGACTAAAAGCATATATCCGTGCTCAATCTCGCCGACCGTCTCGCCTGCAACAGTTACTTTTGCATTCTTTGCTCTTTGTACGACTACTCTCATGTATAACGACCTTTCTTAATGCATAATTCGGCGAACTGAATAAATGTCTCGAAGCTGCTTAATGCGCTCGACCACTTTATGAAGATGACTGATGTTATGAATAGAAATTGACATATGAATCGTAGCCATTTTGTTTCGGTCCGATTTTCCTGAAACGGCTGAAATATTCGTTTTAGTCTCGTTTACAACCTGCAGAACTTCATTTAGTAAGCCTCGACGGTCGTAGCCCGAAATTTCAATTTCCACATTAAACTCTTTGCCCTCTTTAATATGTGTTTCCCACTCTACAGGAATAAGACGGCTTTCAGCATCATCTGTGTGAACGTTTAAACAATCTGCTCTATGAACAGATACTCCCCGCCCCTTTGTAATAAAACCAACAATCTCATCTCCGGGAACTGGATTACAGCATTTAGACAAGCGAATCAGCATGTTCTCTACACCCGGTACGATAACACCGGAATCTTTTCGTTTATGCTGGCGAACACGTTTAGCCGCAGTGTCGCGTGCAATGTCATCAATTTGGATCTCTTGTTCTTGATCGCGCTGCTTTCTCCACTTCTCGGTTAAACGATTAGCTACTTGAGCCGCAGTTAATCCGTTATATCCAATAGCTGCATACATATCATCTTCATTTGAGAAATTAAACTTCTCCGCTACTCGTTTGATATTATCAGCTGTTAATACTTCTTTTAAGTCAAACTCCATTTGACGAATTTCTTTTTCAACCAGCTCTTTGCCTTTTTCAATATTTTCATCGCGGCTTTGCTTTTTAAAGAATTGGCGAATTTTATTTTTGGCTTGAGACGTTTGAGCAAGCTTTAACCAGTCCTTGCTTGGACCATATGAATGCTTAGACGTCAAAATTTCGATAATGTCCCCCGTTTTCAAACGGTAATCAAGCGTAACCATCTTGCCGTTGACTTTTGCTCCAATGGTTTTATTTCCGATTTCAGAATGAATACGATAGGAAAAATCAATTGGAACAGAACCCGAAGGAAGCTCAATGACGTCGCCTTTTGGCGTAAAAATATAAACCATGTCAGAAAACAAATCAACTTTTAGAGATTCCATAAACTCTTCTGCATCGTTTGCATCATTTTGAAATTCTAAAATTTCTCTAAACCACGTTAACTTTTCTTCAAATGAAGCATGCTCAGCTGTTTTTCCCTCTTTGTAAGCCCAGTGAGCAGCAATTCCATACTCAGCAATTTGGTGCATGTCAAATGTTCGAATTTGAACTTCTAACGGATCACCTTTTGGTCCGATAACCGTCGTATGAAGAGACTGGTACATATTTTGTTTTGGCATCGCAATATAATCTTTGAAACGTCCTGGCATTGGTTTCCAGCACGTGTGAATAATCCCTAACACCGCATAGCAGTCTTTAATGCTATTTACAATAATGCGCACAGCTAGTAAATCGTAAATTTCATTAAACTGCTTGTTTTGCAGTGCCATTTTACGATAAATGGAATAAATATGTTTTGGACGTCCTGAAATTTCAACTTTAATCGACACTTCATCTACTTGCTCACGAACTTCATCAATAACTTCAGCCAAATATTGCTCGCGTTCCGCACGCTTTTTCTTCATCAAATTGACAATGCGATAATATTGCTGAGGATTTAAGTAACGTAAAGCTGTATCTTCAAGCTCCCACTTAATTTTTGAAATACCAAGACGATGAGCAAGAGGAGCAAAAATTTCAAGCGTTTCATTTGAAATGCGTCGCTGCTTTTCCTGCGGTAAATGCTTCAGCGTACGCATGTTATGAAGACGATCCGCAAGTTTGATCAGTATGACTCGAATATCTTGAGCCATTGCCACAAACATCTTGCGGTGATTTTCAGCCTGCTGCTCTTCTTTAGACTTATATTTAATTTTTCCAAGTTTCGTTACGCCGTCTACTAGCATTGCTACTTCTTCGTTAAAAGCTTTTTCTAAATCCTTTAGTGTTATCTCTGTATCTTCGACCACATCATGTAGAAATCCAGCTGCAATTGTTGCTGGATCCATATCTAGATCAACTAAAATTCCTGCGACTTGAATCGGGTGGATAATATATGGTTCACCCGACTTGCGATATTGTTCTTTGTGAGCTTCTTTTGCAAAATCATATGCTTTTTGTACAAAAGCCACGTCTTCTTCATTTAAATATCGCTTCGTATTGTCAATGACCTGTTCCGCTGTTAGGACTTGCTCATTTGCCATGAAATCACCTTTTATCAACTAGCATTTTTAATTCATATTGTAACTATTATCTTGAAAAAATCCAAGGATGTAAAGCCTTTGCGTCTAATTTATGAAATTTACATCATTTCCATTTTACGTATTCACGTTTTTTAACGAAAAAAGAGCACCTGTATCAGGTACTCTTTTTTATGTGATCGTTCTTCTTAATACGTCATTAATGTGAATACATCGTAACCTTCTAGTTTGTCACGGCCGTCAAGGTAAGAAAGTTCAATTAAGAACGCAGCTCCAACAACAATTCCGCCTAATTCTTCAACAAGCTTAATTGTCGCTTCAATTGTACCGCCTGTTGCTAATAAATCATCTGTAATCAACACGCGCTGACCTGGCTTAATTGCATCTTTGTGAATCGTTAATACGTCTTTACCGTATTCTAAACCGTAATCTACTTTAATTACTTCACGCGGTAATTTTCCTTCTTTACGAACAGGTGCAAAGCCGATACCTAACGCATATGCTACCGGACAACCAACGATAAATCCGCGAGCTTCCGGTCCTACGATAATATCAACTTGTTTATCATTGGCATATTTTACAATCTCATCCGTTGCGGCACGGTATGCGTCACCGTTATCCATTAATGTTGAGATATCTTTAAATGTAATACCTGGTTTTGGCCAGTCAGGTACAATTGTAATATAATCTTTAAAATTCATTCTAATGTTGCCTCCTCATTCAATCGAACGCTTAAAAATATCTTGAAATTGATTTTTAAGCTGTACATATGACGTATAAATAAAGTTTTTTTCTATTTCAATCTGCTGCTGCTTTTGGCGATAAGTCGCAGATTCTATTAAATCACGTTTCGTAGAATTTTTCACTAACGAAATTAAGCCATTGTTTATTGTAACAAATTCTAACTCAAAAAACACCTTTGCCATAAAATCAATCGTTTCTTTCGACCAGCCCTTATGAATTGCTAAATCTTCTTTGTAGCGTTTTAAATCAAAAGGACCCTTTTTCGCTAAAAAGCCGTAGAACCACTTAAAGTGATCGCGAGTTGGGATTGTATCAAAATAATGGTCTTCTTCCGTTAAGAAAATAGCGTATATCCTAGAAGGAATACCTTGGACAAACAAAGCTTCAAGCCACTTCTGTGACGGAGGCAAATCTAATAAAACGATCTGTTCTCCTGCAAACATGCATGCTTTTGCCTGTTCTTCATTTTGAATAAGAACAACATGTTCCATCGGCAGCATCGACTTGTATTTATCAATTGTTGAATCGTGAAAAGCAACAACTTTCATTTGATCTGTGAATACCTGTTCAAAGAAACGTTTGACATCAACCGCGCTGCGATAATCAAACATCTGCCACTCATCTACAGAGATATCTTCTACCATCAGCTGCGGTTTGCGCATATTGTTCCACTCATTAATGGATAGTTCACCTACTAATGATACCTTAGCTATAGGAGATACTTCATCTAATATATAGCCTAACCCAAATCCTACTGCATCAACCGATACACCGCTGTCTTCAAATACGAGTTTTAAATGATTTTTATTCGCACCAATTTTCCGCATAGATGTTGTATGAACATCTTTAATGAGAACTTTTGGCTTCGGATTATGCATACCAAATGGAGCAAGCGCACTCATTTGTTCAATGTTTTCCAGCGTAATTTCCTCTGTTTTGCATACTGTATCAACTGATGTAATTGGAATAAAGTCCTGTTGAGTTAACACGTTGCTTGCTTGTTCATTAAGGCGTCTGCGCAGTTCTTCTACATCCTCGCTGTTTAACGTCATGCCGGCTGCCATTGGATGCCCTCCAAAATGCGGCAAAATGTCACGGCATTTAGATAAGTTCGCGAATAAGTCAAAGCCTTGGATACTTCTTGCTGAACCTTTAGCAATACGGTTTTCAGAGTCAACACTTAATACAATTGTTGGTCTGTAGAACTTTTCTACGAGCCTAGAAGCAACAATTCCAACAACGCCTGCATTCCATCCTTCTCCCTCTACAATAAGAACGCTATTTTCATCCGGAGGATACATACTTTCAACAAATTCAACGGCTTCTTCCGTAATATCGTTTACGATTTGCTGCCTTTCCTTGTTTAACGCATCAATTTCTTTAGCTAAACCTTTTGCTTCTTCAGCATTTGTTGTCATAAGCAAATGAACAGCTGGATCAGCATCTTGAAGACGTCCTACTGCATTAATGCGAGGAGCCATGGCAAATCCAATTGTATCCTCAGTAATTTCTTCGCGTTTTACTCCACATACGCTCAGCAGCGCTTCAATTCCAGTACGCTTCGTGAGCTTGAGATAGTCAAGACCTTTGCGAGCAATTAAGCGGTTTTCGTCGACTAAAGGAACTAAGTCAGCAATCGTCCCAATCACTGCTAGTTCTAACAAATGTTCCGGAAGCTCCCCTAACAGCGCATGAGCAAGTTTAAAAGCAACTCCTACACCTGCCAGTTCTTTAAATGGATATGTACTGCCCGGCAGCTTTGGATGAATAATTGCATAGGCATCGGGTAAAACCGGACCCGGCTCGTGGTGATCAGTAATAATTAAATCAAAATCTAATTCACGTGCATACGCCGTTTCTTCGACTGCCGAAATACCTGTGTCTACCGTAATCACCAGCTGATAGCCGCCTGCGTTTATTTTATCAAATGCTGCCTTATTCGGCCCATAACCTTCTGTAAAGCGATTAGGAATATAAAAATCAGTATCAGCGCCGAGCTGCTGTAAAGCAGATAACATAACTGAAGTACTGCTGACGCCGTCCGCATCGTAATCTCCATAGATCATAATTTTTTCATTATGATCAATTGCTTGCTGAATACGAGCTACTGCTTTGTCCATATCGTGCAATAAAAACGGATCGTGGAACGTTTGTGCATCAACGTGTAAAAACTCACGTGCCGCTTCTACTGTTGTCATGCCTCTATTAAGTAATAACGAAGCTACTAGAGGTGTAATATTGAGGTTTTCTACAAATTCATTAACAAGTTGTTCATCACATTCTTGAACATTCCAACGTTTTTTTGACTGTAACATGTCTCTTCACCCCTTAACCCACATTATTATACTAGAGTGGATGAAATGGAGCAACGAAAGAAAATAAGCATATTTTTCTGACAGTGCGCCTTAAATTTTCACGTACAAAAAAACGTGCGAACACTTCGCACGTTTTTGAATTACTTGCTTTCTACTTCTTTTTGTTCCTCACGCTTCAACTGTTTACCTTTCCACACAAGCCATAGCTGCGCAGCAATAAACACAGATGAATATGCACCAAGAATTAAACCTACTAACAGGGCAATTGAGAAGTTTTGAATGGACTCACTTCCGAATACAAGAAGTGCTACAACTGCAATCACAACTGTTAACACGGTATTCATCGAACGAGTAAACGTTTCGCGTAAACTTAGATTTACGATAAATGCTAAATCGTCAAACGTTTTGGATTTAAATTTCTGCATATTTTCACGAATGCGGTCAAACGTAACGATTGTATCGTTAATTGAGTAACCAACAATCGTCAAGACAGCGGCGATAAACGTTAAATCTACTTCTAACTTTGTTAAGCTAAAGACCGTAACGATAAAGAACGCATCATGCAGCAGAGCAAGCACGGCTGCAAGCGCCATGTAAAACTCGAATCGAATCGTTACATAGATGATAATTCCAATTGAAGCAATCACGATCGCCATCATTGCATTTTTCGCCAGTTCTTTTCCAACTGTCGGCGAAACGGTGCTTACGTTTGGTTCAGAACCGTATTTGTCTTTAAAGTGGTCTTTTAAATTAGCAATTTCTTTTTTATTCAAGACCCCAACTACACGTACGACACCCGTATCATTACTTTTTCCTGTAATAACTATGTCATCCGTTTTGATATCAAGAGACTTCATTTCACGCTGTATCTCAGCCTGCGTAACGGTATGATTTGCGGGAATCTCTATGCGAGTTCCGCTCGTAAAGTCAATACCGAGGTTCAGCCTAAACACAGCAACCGAGATAATACCGATAATCACGAGCACGCTTGAGAATGTGAAGAACGCTTTACGGTATTTAACAAAGTCAATTTTATCCCACGCTGTAGGTAAAACGGTTGTGCCGTCATCTTTGCTTAAATCGTGAATTTGCTCTTTCTTCACGCCAAAGTAGCCTGGTTTTTTATCAAACCAGCGGCTGTTTACTAAAAGGCTCATTAATAAACGCGTACCGTATACGGCCGTAATAAAACTTAGCACAATCCCAATCATTAATGTTGTTGCAAATCCCTTTACTGAACTTTGACCATAAAAGAACAGTACAAGAGCCGCTAACATTGTTGTAATATTGGCATCAAAAATGGTCGCAAGTGAGCGACGATTTCCTGCCCGGTAAGCCGATATAACAGACCTTCCTGTTTTCAGTTCATCTTTAATCCGCTCGTAGGTAATAATATTCGCATCTACTGCCATACCTACGCCGAGAATAAGAGCCGCAATCCCTGGAAGCGTCATAACCACGTGCATCCAGTCAAATACAACTAAGTTTAAGTAGATATAAAAACTGAGTGTAATAATGGCAACAAGCCCCGGTAAACGGTAGAAAAACAGCATGTAAAGGAAGATAATTCCGATGCCGATAATACCCGCTAATATAGTCGTATGAAGAGCTTCTTCTCCAAACTGAGCTCCAACGGATGTAGAGTATAGCTCATCTAATTTAACTGGCAGCGACCCGGCATTTAACAATTCCGCCAGCTGCGTTGCACTTTTCACTGTGAAGTTTCCACCTGAAATTTCAACATCTGGCTGTGTTAACACGCTGCTAACAGAAGCTGCAGACAGGTACTTCGGATTTTGTTTTGCTGATTCTTTTTGGTACGAGTCTTTTCCTTCTTCATAATCCAGCCAAATGACAATTAAATTGTTAGGTGCTGGTTTTTGAGAAAGCTCTCGCGTAATCTTTTCAAATTTTTTCGCATTTTTTAACTTTAGTGAGACGCTAGGCTGATTGCTTTGGTCAAACGATTGCTTTGCTCCGCCTTGCGCTAAGTCTGTACCATCCATCAGCACCTTATCGTTCACGTCACGGAACGTTAAGTTTGCTTGAGTTGATAACAGATCCCTGGCTTGCTTTTGATTCGTGACACCAGCTAGCTGAACACGGATGCGGTCGTTTCCTTCAATTTGAATGCTGGGCTCACTAACTCCCAGTACATCGACACGTTGACGCAGCGCTTCAACCGTGCTGTTAAGTGCCTTTTTGTCAATGACATCGCCTTTTTTAGCTGGACTGACTTTATATAAAATTTCAAATCCACCTTGAAGGTCGAGGCCAAGTTTAATATCTTTTGTAATTCCAGTCATCGTTGTTCCGATTGTACTAAACACAAGCAGTACTAAGAGGAAAAAGGCAACGATACGTCCTCTTTTAACCATCGACAGAAAATCCTCCTTCTTATGTAAAAAACATGAAATGATAACAATAGATAAATGACCAATCTAATTATCATTCATAACCTAATGTCTGTCAAATAAAGACCTTATCAAATTTTAATACATGTATTTTACAAACTCTACTTTAATAATTCTTTCCAGTCTTCTCCATTATTAACACTTGAGAACATATCAGATTTATAAGATTCAATGGTTACATAGCTCATCACCTGCGTGATCTTAACAGATAAAATATCATTTACAACTTGATGGAGAGATAGCTCCTTTTCTTTTTTCCATTTTTTCATTTCCAAATAACTCAATAAATCGTTCTCCGTTACTTCTTCATATCCGAGCATATGAAATTCTTCCATTTTGCTGGATACGACAGGCTGTATAAGTTCTTTCGAAGCTGAAATAAATGGATGTGTCATATTGATCCTCCTTTCCGTTTGACATTTTGCGTAAAATTTCTTTCTCGTATGAGGAATACTTGTCATGCTTGGACACCGACGGCGCATATATTCACTGTATAAACCTCAAGAAAGCAGTGAGTATATGTCTAAATTTTTACAGGGAACTATTATTTTAATAATTGCTGGCTTAATTACACGTGTACTCGGGTTTGTCAATCGAATTGTGGTGGCTCGAATGATTGGAGACGAAGGTGTGGGACTTTATATGATGGCGGTCCCCACGCTGGTATTAGTAATCACCTTAACACAGCTTGGGCTACCGGTTGCCATTTCAAAGTTAGTGGCAGAAGCAGAAGCTTTAGGTGACAGGCATAAAATAAAAAAAATACTTGTCGTCTCTTTAAGTATTACGTGTACGCTGAGCGTTTTATTTACGCTCGGACTAATATTATTCGCTCCCGTTGTAGCAAAAACCTTCTTTACAGATTCACGTACGATCTATCCGCTGCTTGCGATTATTCCTGTTATTCCGATCATCGCCGTGTCGTCTGTCATTCGCGGATATTTTCAAGGAAAGCAGCAAATGAAGCCCGCTGCTTATTCTCAAATTATTGAACAAGTGGTGCGAATTACGTTAATTGCTGTCTGTACAAAAGCATTTTTACCTTATGGAATTGAGTACGCCGCGGCTGGCGCTATGCTCTCTTCGGTATTTGGAGAGCTCGCTTCCCTGTTTTACATGGTGTTTATGTTCAAGCGAAAGAAGAAAATAACGGTAAGACGAAAATTTTTTGCTTCTTTACATGCGGGCAAAGATACGTTCCTTGACTTAATGCGAATCGCTCTTCCCACGACAGGAAGCCGCATGATTGGGTCAATTTCTTGGTTTTTAGAACCTATTGTAGTAGCTCAAAGTTTAGCAATTGCAGGAGTAGCGACAGCGGTAGCAACGAAGCAGTACGGAGAATTAACAGGCTTTGCACTCCCTCTCCTGATGCTGCCTTCTTTTGTAACGGTGTCTCTATCCACTTCTTTGGTTCCCGCAATCAGTGAATCTCTTGCACAGAATCAAATGAAACAAATCGAATATCGGCTTCATCAAGCTCTCCGCTTGTCGTTTGTAACAGGCGGACTGGCCGTTGTTGTTCTTTATGTATTTGCTAATCCGGTAATGGAATTGATGTATGGTTCTGACAAAGCTGCTATTTTTGTCAAAGTCATGGCGCCTTTTTTTATCTTTTATTACTTTCAAGGGCCGCTTCAAGCTGTTCTGCAGGCGCTAGACCTTGCAAAAGCCGCCATGATTAACAGTTTTATAGGAGCAGCGGTCAAAACGTCTCTTATCTTCTTACTCGCAACTCAGCCCAATCTAGGCATTATGGGAGCTGGCCTTGCAATTGTTGTGGGAATGATGCTTGTCACTCTTTTACATCTGTCTACGGTCATGAAAAAAATCACGTATAAGCTTCATGTGTTTGAGTATCTTCGCAGCTTTGCTGTAATGGGCATATCAGGCTTTATTGGACACTTTGCTTATATGAACCTTTTCACTTCCATCCCGTTAAGCTTACGAACCATTTTATCAATTGCACTGACAAGCTTTGTATATGTACTGTTTTTGCTGCTTTTTAGACTGATAACAAAAGAAGAATTAAATCGCTTTTCTGTTTTACGTTATTTTAAACGAAAATAAAACGCGGAGCACTCCGCGTTTTATTGTTTCACATCTATTAAATCTATAAAAAATTTTCCGTTGTCGTAGCTGCAATATGAAATCTTGTCTAAGTTTGAATGCCCCAGTTTCTCTAACTCCTGCCTTAACCATTCCGTTGTTTTATGTTCATGCAACAGATGCTCTTCTTGAATAACGCCGTCAATGATAAAAGGCAAATTCAAATTGCCTTTTTTACCTGATTGCTGATCTTTTTCAAACACGGATAGCCTTCCTGAAGATTCTAAAATAGCAAATTCAACATCAGCTACATTTTTTATATTTTTATCTCGTAGCTGCACAAGCAAATCATTGAAGTTATATCGCTGCCTTTTCATTTCATGTTCATTTATTTTTCCATTTTCAATGATAATACTAGGTTTACCATCAATAAAATTTCGCATTCGATTGCTTTTAAGAGACCATATAGCTAAACCAATTTGAATAATAAGAAGCGTTAACATCGGAAGAATTGAATACAGCAAAGGATCTTTTGGGTTTTCAATAGCCATTACTGCCATTTCAGCAATCATAATAAAGACAACTAAATCCAAAATGCTCAGCTCTCCTATTTCCCTTTTGCCCATAACGCGAAAAATAATTAAAACTACTACATACAAAAGCACGGTTCGCGCAACCATGATTAATAGTTCCACTGCAAAGACCTCCTTTATGTATTCCCTTGTAGTTTGTACCATTTATTTTAAAATAGCCTTACTTTTATGCGTCTATTTTGAAGTCATCCCGAATATGCTCGTACTAAGGGTTCACCTATCTTTTTATTTCATGAGGGGGAAACAAGTTGGGTGCAAAACGAATGAGCAACGCTGTATTTGCAGGGGTAGCAACAATCTTAGTGATGGCTTTAGCGATTAGCATTATCTTTTCGCTTATTTTAAAATTCACATCGCTTGAAGAACAGTCCGTACGTTTATTTTTACTTATTCTCTCATTTATTACACTGTTTATCGGAGGATTTATCGCGGGAGGACGAAACGGTTCAAAGGGACTGCTTGTTGGAGGAGCCACTGGTATTTCTTATTCTTTTTTAATGTTTTTGCTGCAATTCCTCGGCTATAGTCACCTGTTTTCTGCACAGCAGCTTTTATTTCACGCTGGGTTTATTGGAGTCGCTATTCTCGGGGGAATTGTTGGCGTAAACATTTCCGGTTCACGAGAAGCATAAAAAAACGTCACGTACATGTACGTGACGTTTTTTTATTAATCTACGCTTCTTACTTCACGAATAGCATTGCGGTCAAATGTTAATTTTGAACCGTCAGTGCTGCGAACCACAACTTGTGACTCATCGATTGCTTCTACCAAACCGTGCATACCGCCAATTGTAACAATCTTATCACCTTTTTTAAGTGCTGATTGCATTTGCTGTACGTTTTTTTGACGTTTTTGCTGTGGACGGATTAACAAGAAATAGAAAATGACAAACATTAAAAGTAATGGCCAAATATTTTGTAAAACACCCATGAAAACTCCTCCTTTTATTTATATTATCAACAGGTACTCATTCATAAATTTGATGAAAATTCCTGTAGTGACCTAGAAATTCTTTGCGTCTGGGCCGTTAAACCCATATTTTTCAAAGAACTCATCGCGGAAATCGCCAAGTCGGTCTTCGCGAATGGCTTCACGGACTTGCTCCATTAAGTTTAGCAGAAAATATAAGTTATGGTAAGATGTTAAACGAATTCCAAACGTTTCATTACAGCGAATTAAGTGGCGAATATACGCTCTTGAATAATTTTGACATGTGTAGCAGTCACAGTTTGGATCAATCGGACCGAAGTCTTCTGCATATTTGGCATTTTTAACAACAAGACGACCTTCACTTGTCATAAGCGTTCCGTTACGTGCAATACGCGTTGGTAATACGCAGTCAAACATGTCAATCCCGCGAATTGCCCCATCAATTAACGAGTCAGGTGATCCTACTCCCATTAAATAACGAGGTTTGTCAGTTGGCAAGTATGGCGTCGTAAACTCTAGCACACGATTCATCACATCTTTTGGCTCTCCAACTGACAGGCCTCCCACAGCATAACCTGGGAAGTCCATTGATACTAAATCAGCTGCACTTTGACGGCGTAAATCTTCAAACTCTCCGCCTTGAACAATTCCAAAAAGACCTTGGTCTTGAGGGCGGCTGTGAGCCTCAAGGCATCGCTCTGCCCATCGGCTAGTACGCTCTACTGAACGTTTTAAGTAGTCATACTCTGCTGGATAAGGAGGGCATTCATCAAATGCCATCATAATATCAGACCCAAGCGCATTTTGAATGTCCATCGCTTTTTCTGGAGATAGGAAAAGCTTGTCTCCATTCAAATGGTTGCGGAAATGAACGCCTTCTTCTTCAATACGGCGCAAATCGCTTAAACTAAAAACTTGGAAGCCGCCTGAATCTGTTAAGATAGGACGATCCCAGTTCATAAATTTATGCAGACCACCTGCTTTTTTAACAATTTCATGACCTGGACGAAGCCATAAATGGTACGTATTACTTAAAATAATGCCTGCCCCCATTGCTTTTAAATCTTCCGGAGACATTGTTTTTACTGTAGCTAATGTGCCTACTGGCATAAAAATAGGCGTTTCAAATGAACCATGAGGCGTGTGGACAATACCTAAACGCGCTCCTGTTTGTTTACAAGTTTTTATATGTTCGTAACGAATTGCTGTCATTGATGTATTCCTTTCATGTTAAATTACACGATTAGCATCGCGTCGCCGAAGCTGAAAAAGCGATACTTCTCTGCTACAGCTTGTTCATAGGCAGAAATGACGTTTTCTCTTCCTGCTAAGGCACTTACAAGCATAATGAGCGTAGATTTTGGAAGATGGAAGTTTGTAATCATTCCATCAATTGCTTTAAATTCATACCCTGGGAAAATAAAAATATTGGTCCAGCCTGAAGAAGCAACAAATTTTCCGTTATGCTCAGTTGCAATTGTTTCAAGAGTACGGGTAGAAGTTGTACCTACTGAAATAATGCGTCCGCCTTTTTCGCGTACGCTGTTTAGTAAAGCCGCGGTTCCTTCACTCACTTGATAAAACTCTGCGTGCATATCGTGCTCTTCTAAGTCGTCAACGCTGACTGGACGGAACGTACCTAATCCGACATGAAGCGTTAAAAATGCAATATGCACACCTTTTGTTTTTAACTGTTCAAGCATCTCTTCTGTAAAGTGAAGACCTGCTGTTGGCGCTGCTGCAGAACCTTGCTCACGGGCAAAAACCGTTTGATAGCGCTCTTGATCATCCAAACGTTCTTTAATATAAGGCGGCAGCGGCATTTCTCCTAACTGTTCAAGCACCTCATAAAAGATGCCTTCATAGTTGAATTCTAGCAAACGTCCGCCTTGATCGCTCGTTTCTTTGCATACAGCAGTCAGACGTCCGTCACCAAACGAAATAACCGTTCCTTCTTTTACTCTCTTAGCCGGTTTTACAAGCGTCTCCCACGTATCGCCTTGTGTTTGTTTTAAAAGCAATACTTCAATATTAGCACCTGTATCTTCTTTTGTGCCAAATAAACGTGCAGGAAGAACACGCGTATCGTTTAACACTAAACAATCTCCTTCTTGCACATAATCAAGAAGGTCATGAAACATATGATGTTTCACATTTCCTGTTTCTTTGTTTAATACCATGAGTCTTGATGCATCTCGCTGCTCAAGTGGTGTTTGCGCAATCAATTCTTCTGGTAAATGAAAATCAAATAAATCTACTTTCAAAATGTTCACCTGTTTCTACTTAATTATTTAAACCTGCCAATTACATAAAAAATAAGTGATAACACAACGCTTACTAGGATACATGTCACAATTGGGAAATAAAAGGTTGTATTTCCTTTTTTAATAAAAATATCGCCAGGAAGCTTGCCAACGAACTGCCATAACAGCCCAATGACTACTAAAATGCCTCCTAATGTGATCAGCATCTTAGGCATATCATTCACTGATCAGGCACCTCCAGCTGAAAATGATCATAAACCAAAGGAGTCACAATTCGTCCTCGAGGCGTTCGCTGCAAAAAGCCAATTTGTAGTAAATAAGGCTCGTATACATCTTCAATCGTGTGAGATTCTTCACCAATAGTAGCTGATATTGTATCTAAGCCTACAGGCCCGCCTCTAAATTTTTCAATAATCCCTCTTAATAATTTATGGTCAATATGGTCAAGACCTAAACGGTCCACCTGTAACATTTCTAATGCTTCAGTAGCAAGGGTTTCAGTTATAGCTCCGTCTCCTTTTACCTGGGCAAAATCTCTGACTCTTCGAAGCAAGCGGTTCGCAATACGTGGAGTTCCTCTAGCACGCCTAGCCATCTCAAACGTCGCTTTCTGATCAATCTCTACATCTAAAATAGCTGCTGTTCTTTCTACTATCGAAGCAAGATCTTCTTCTTGATAGTATTCCAAACGGCTTAAAACGCCGAAGCGATCACGTAAAGGAGAAGATAAAAGCCCTGCTCTTGTTGTTGCACCTACTAGCGTAAACGGAGGCAAATCAAGACGGACAGAACGTGCACTCGGCCCTTTTCCAATCACAATGTCCAAACAGAAGTCTTCCATTGCTGGGTACAGTACTTCTTCAACAGAACGATTTAATCGATGAATTTCATCAATAAAAAGCACATCTCCAGGCTCTAAGCTGGTTAAAACCGCGGCTAAGTCGCCTGGACGCTCAATGGCTGGCCCTGAGGTCGTTCGGATTTGCACGCCCATTTCATTAGCGATAATAGTGGCAAGGGTTGTTTTACCTAATCCTGGAGGACCATATAAGAGCACGTGATCTAACGTTTCGCTTCGCATTTTGGCAGCTTTAATAAAAATGTCAAGATGGGATTTTACTTTATGCTGACCAATATACTGCTGTAAGGTTTGCGGCCGCAAACTTTGCTCGATGATTTCTTCTTCACCAAGAACATCTCCCGTTACAATACGATCGTCCATTTTACTCCTCCCTTACTTATTGTTTCAATAATCGTTTTAGCGCTTCTTTAATATACTGATCTGTTGTCATCGTTTCCTTCATTAAAGCTGGAACAATTTTTTTGATTTCTCTTTCTGCGTAACCTAATACTTTAAGTGCTTCAATCGCTTCATCGAGTGCTTCTGAACTTTGAGATTTGACTTCTTGTGCGTCCAAATCTGCAAATAAAGAAGGAACGGCATCTGGTACAATATCATGCAGCTTTCCTTTTAAATCTAGAATCATCTGTCGAGCTGTTTTTTTACCTACTCCTGGAAACTTAACTAAAAACTTCTCGTCTTCCTCCTCCACAGCTTGGACAACCTGCGCTGGATTACCTGACGCTAAAATAGCTAAACCGCCTTTTGGGCCGATTCCTGACACGCTAATTAACTTCATAAATAAATCCTTTTGTTCTCGCGAAGCAAACCCGTAAAGTGCAATTACGTCTTCTCTTACATATTGATAGGTGTAAACCGTTTTTGGTTGTTCATCAATTGAAAACACGTATGGATTCGGCGTAAAGACCTGATAGCCTATTCCGTTGTTTTCAATTACTATATACTCAGGATTTATATATGTAACCGTGCCTTTGATATAATCAAACAATAAGCTCTCTCCTTACTCACGTACGCGCGGGCAGTGACCTTCCATCTTACCTATGAAGAGTCCTGCCCGCATCGTTCTCTATTTTCCTTTACAGTTCCTTTTAAAAAGACGTTCAAGAGAACGTTCGCCTCTTTTCATCTTTCTCAACCCACTTTCACAATAGCTGTAAAAAATAGAACCGCCCACTTTTATTGATGAATGACCTTTTAAGTTATATACAATACTAGACTGCTGAATACCATTTTAACATATCGCCAAAAGCAAATAGAAGCAATTTAGAATGTTGAATTCAATAATTATTTTACCATACTAAAAAACGGCTGCTTGATCGAAAGCGGCCGCTGCTGGAGCTGATAGATTTTATAGAAATTAATGAGGGAAAGATATTCATCTTTTGATTGAACGCGAATACCTTTCTTTAATTGTTCATGCTGATAGCTTTCAAGCCTTTTGATGTCAATTTGAAAAAACGACTGTATAATGTGCTGCGACGAAGCTGGCTTGCCTTCAAATGCTGAGAGAATACCGTTAACAGAAAGCCCTACGTAGCCGTTGTCTTTTAAAATAGGTGAAATATCGTCTATGCTTGTTCTAAAAACTAGCTCTCGATCGGTTTCTTTAAGCAGTCGCCAATTTTTATATTTTTTCATTAATTGTTTTTTTGTCATAGAAGGGCTTTTAATCATCTCTTGACTTACGACTCCATCCACATACACGCGCTCAAGAAATAATGTCATCGGCTCCTTTTCATTCGCATCTGCACGGTATGGCATTATACAAAGCACAATACTTACTAGCATTAAAAAAGCTGCTTGATGAATGACTTTCTTCACTCACCTTCACCTCACACGTTAATCATACTCTTTTTAGTATTATCTAAAAAGGTTTTGTGAAAATCTACACTAATAGTTTGACCTACTTATTTTCTTTTATCCTCTTATTTTATGAAACGAATCCTTTTCACGATATTATGTTAAGAAAACATGGAGTATTTGTTACATTTGCACACTATTTGTAAAATTTTCTCTTAAACGTTTTAATTAAATTTTCGCAGGGTATGTACATAGTGGAAGTAATTGTAAGGACTTCTATTATCTATTTTCATAAAAAAGGGAGCTGAAGTAATGAGAATGAATAAACGTGTAGTCGGAACTTTTTTTTCAGAAAAAGAAGCTTTAGATGTTATCCATAATTTAAAACGTCAAGGTTATCGAGAAACAGACATCATGGTCATTTCTAATAGTAAAAGCAATACATTTCAAATAGGTCATGATACAAATGTAATTATTGAAGCTGGTTCGCCTGCCGTAAGTTCATTAGCTGGCGTCATGATGGATAACTTTTTTACCATGATGACAGGCGGCATGGGGCTCAAACAAGGAAGCGGCTTGAAATCAAAATTAATCCGCATGGGCATCCCAGACATCTCAGCCGTGCAGTGCGAGACAGATGTAGCTGCTGGTAAAATTCTAATTTTGATAGATGCCGTAAGCTCTGAACAAACTCCAGCGTACGGAACCTATACGGAACACAACGAGCATAGAGCTGTCCAACTGCGTGAAGAAAAATTAGATGTCTTAAAAGAACGCGTTCAAGTAGGTGAAGTAAAACTCCACAAAAAAGTAATAGAGGAAGAAAGAACTGTACACGTTCCTGTTACAAGAGAAGAGTTTTATATTGAACGCCGCCCTGTAATTGACGGAGACTATAACGCTGGCCCACTTACAGAAGATGAAATTATTCGTGTTCCAATCATGGAAGAACGAGTAGAAATAACCAAAAGACCAGTTATTGTTGAAGAAGTAATTATAGGAAAAAAACTTATTCAAGAAACAAAAGAATGGACTGAAACGATTAAGAAAGAAGAAGCAAGCGTAGAACCTGATGGACTCGCGAGCGCTGAAGTATACGAAAATATGATGAACTATACAGACCATACTTACGCTCAAGTTTCTGCAGCTCTAGCAAGCGACGTGGAAGCTGAATACGAAAATAGTCAGACAACTAACAACGAGAAGCCAAACACACAAGCTAATAAGACAAGCTCTTCTGCAAAAAATGTTAAAAATACAAAAAGTGTCGCTACGGCACCAGCAGATACGAAAAAAAGAGAAGGTCGCCTCAAACAAAACGAAACTAACGCTCAAAATGAAGAAGCGGAATCTAAAACAACAAACAAATCTGCTTCTAACAAGAAAAATTAATAGTTACATGTTCGAGGAATAGCTGCCTGGCTTCAATGGCAGCTTTTTTATATGTATTCTCATCAAAAAAACAGCCGCCCTTCACAGACAGCTGCTTCTTCATTTAACGATGTTTATGATTGACATTCTCATCGACTGATTCAAATAGACCATTGAAATTAGTTTGAATCGTATTTCGGTCTTTTCCATTTCGAATATCGTCATCAAGAGAACGAGCATTCATAAATACATCGTGATCTACTTTTACTTGAACATTGTAGTCCTTCGCAATAGGCTTTACTTTATCGAGCACATTTTGTCTTAAACGGCCGTTATTTATGTCTTTGGCAGGATCCACAGCAACTAATAGCTGATCTCCACGGACAACGGCGCGACTATTTTCTACACCTTTAACGCTTGCAGCTCGATCAGCCACTTTTTCCGTAAAGTCTCTTGGATAATCTTCACCATAATACATATTAGCCACGCCATTTGTACGATCATTTGTATTATTGATGTTTCCATAAGGGTTTGTCGGATTGTCAAAACGTCCATCACTTACGTTTAACGGATAATTAGGTGTTCCATTCCCATCTAAAACTTCGGTCATTGGACCTTTCGGATTATCTACGCGATGTTCATTCGCTTTTTCATTTGTATGATACCCAACAGGCTGTGTCGTATCTGTATAGCGTTGTTCCATACCTTGGTCTTTGTTATTGCAAGCGCCAAGTCCCATCATACATGCAAAAGCTAAAGAAGTTGCTACATACCTATTCAACATAATCGCCCCCTAATTTAAGCTCTATTTACTCTGAGCTTACTATTAGGATTAAAAGACAAGCCGTTTCTTATTCGATGAAGTGTTTATAAACTCTTTACATGTCATGTAGGTTTTGTAAGTGCTGGTAAATCACTCGATAAAACCGCGTACGCTGTGACCATTCTTCAACTGATTGCTGCATTAACCTTTGACGGTTTGCCCATGATAAAGCAGAGGGGTTTATATTCCAGTTTCTCATCAGCATCGATGGAAATAGCAAAGAAGCAAGAAAAAAACGCTGCTTGCTTAATTCTTTTATTTTCGAGTGTTGAAGTAGTTCTTTCATCGACCACTGGACGTAAGGCAAAAAGCGCTGGGCCAGCTGAACATAGTCATAAAGAGCAGGAGCTTTAGCCGCTAAGTCAAAATCAATCATAACAATACCCAAGTGGTTTGTTTTCAAGAAATTATGTGAAGCAACATCACCATGAATAATAGAATAGTTCAACCCTCTATCTTTGAAGCGCTCCATTAAGACTAAAGCTTTTTCTCCCCAAGTCACAATATCTTTATATACATGAAATTGATTAAATTCTCTAAATATGTGTGATGCTTCTCGAAAAGAGGAAAGCCGCTTTTTCCATTTTAAAATAAGATCATACTCAGAAAGCTTTGTATACGCGGCTATTTTCTTTTTATGAACTTCTCCATGATAGCGGCTCAATGCTTGTAATACTTCTTCTCGATCCTGAAAACTTTCATACGTTACCTCTTTTACTTGCTTAACAAAGGGCATCATCGCCCAATACAAATGACGGTCCTTTATATAAAGTTCACCTTGTGGGTAAGCTTCGAAATTAACAGCGTACCCTTGTTGAATCTGAGATAAAAAATGATAAACATGTTCAATTTTACCTTTATCTCTGTAAGCTTTTATTACTTTTTTTCCTTTATTCGTATCCGCTATGATGACATGAGGCTTTTTCATACGGTAGGTCTCAACTTGAATATCTCTTTTTTTCAAATAGAGAAAGAGACGATTTAAATTAAAATCGTCTCGTGTATAATAATCAATCCTCATCTTCGTCGTACTCATCATATTCTGGAATACTAAATGCATTTGGGTCAAACGCAGGATACGGAGGTACACCAATCATGCCATATGGGGCTGGATAGGGTGCCCTTGGGTCCTGAAAGCCATAAGGTACCTGCTGCTGGTACTGTGGATAAGGCTGCTGTGGTGCATAGTCTTCAGGTCGTGGTTCACCGCAGCCGCAGTCTCCTTGCTGCTGTGGCGCATAGTGCTGCCCATAATGGTAAGGCGCGTTTCCAAAACCTTCGGAAGAACTTTCATAATGGCCACCTGTCATAGCTCCTTGCACTTGTGGATACATCGGTGCTTGATGATAGGCCGGATAAACGGGCTGCTGATATCCCCATGGAGGCGGACAAGGAGAACATTGTACTGGTCCATAGCAGCTGTGTGGCATCATTGGATACATTGGCATCGGTGCCATGTGAGCGCCCATTGCATGTTCTTCAAACGATTCGTTTTCATAACCGTGATGATACATTGGAGCCTGTTGATACATTGGCATTGGATATGGCTGCGGTGCATACATTGGCGGATGACACGGCATATAATTAAATCCGCAGCCTGGCATCACAGGCGATATTGGCATGATTGGGTAACATGGCATTTGAGGAGGCATTTCTATACTCTCCATCTCAGGACTTTCTGGCGATTCATGCTTGGGTAGTTCTTTTGGTGCTTCTTTTTTTGGAGCCTGCATCGCCATATTAACTGTGTAATAATTGTTAATATCAATCTCAGGTGCAATTGGCTTTAATTTAGGAAGCTTTGGCGCAACTGGCATTTCTTTTTTAGGCTGAACAATTGGTGCTTCTTTTTTAGGCTGGGCGACCGGCGCTTCTTTCTTTGGCTGCGCAATCGGCGCTTCCTTTTTCGGTTGAGCAATCGGTGCTTCTTTTTTAGGCTGGGCAATTGGTGCTTCTTTTATCGGTTGCATAAACGGTGTCTGAGCAGGCTGATTAGCTGACTTTTTCTCATCTGGACTTTCATCAATTTCCGTTACTGGATAAGCTTTTGTGGATTGGTCACTATAAGGGTGTTGAACTTTAGGCATTTCTTTTATCCCAGGTGAAGGAGCTCCTTCTTTTTGAACAGGCACTCCGCTTGTCGGCACTTTAATTTTCATTCCAGGCATGATCATATCTGGATTGCTTAATTGAGAATTCGCTTTTTTTAACTCTTCAAAATTAACCCCATACTTTTCAGCGATTTTCCAAAGGGTATCCCCTTTTTGAACGATATGGATTTTCAACGTCATTCCCCTCCCGAGTAGAGTCTCTGCCATCTATATGTGCAAAATCAAAGTAAGTTCTGTTTGTTCATCACAAGATATGCCTTGAACCATTTTTTTATTCATTTTGCCCACAGTTTGGTTCAAGTTTTTATGATAAAGAAAAAAAGACTTATCAACACAAACAATATGTCAATAAGTCTTCTTTTAGACCTTCTTTGTTTAATTGTCTTAAAAATCTTTATGCTCGTTCTAACATATTCGTTAGGGCTTTGATAGCACCTTCTGCTGTATGTTTATCCACCTTGATTTGATTTACTTCTTTTCCTTCTTCGATGCTTTCTAAAGCCCACAGCAAGTGAGGCAAATCAATTCGGTTCATCGTCAAACAAGGACACATATAGGGATTAAGTGAAACAATTTCTTTATCCGGATGACTATTGATAATCCGTTTCACTAAGTTCATTTCCGTGCCAATGGCCCATTTAGAGCCTGAAGGAGCTTGTTCAATTGTATCAATAATATATTTTGTAGAACCTGCATAATCTGATTTTTGCACCACTTCATGGGAACACTCTGGATGAACAATAATATTCATCCTAGGCTGCTTCTCGCGTAAATAATCAATATTTTTAACCGTGAAATTTTCGTGCACAGAACAGTGACCTTTCCATAGAATCACCTTGATGTTGTTTATATCGCCTTCATATTCAAGCATTTCTTCAATAGGATTCCAAATGGCCATTTCATCTAGTCCAACACCTAAATCATAAGCTGTGTTTCTGCCCAAATGCTGATCTGGTAAAAAGAGAATGCGCTCTTTTTTAGAAAATGCCCACTCCACCATATTTTTTGCATTTGAAGATGTTACTGTTGCACCATCATGTTCGCCTACAAAAGATTTAATTGCAGCTGTAGAATTTACATACGTAAGCGGAATAATCGTATCTCCGAAAAGATCCTGCAAGACAGGCCATGCCTTTTCTGTTTGCTGAATAGTAGCCATATCAGCCATTGAACAGCCAGCTCGCATATCGGGTAAAATGACTTTTTGGTTTTCATCTGTTAAAATATCAGCTGTTTCTGCCATGAAGTGAACGCCGCAAAACACAATATGCTCAGCTTCTCTATTTTCAGCCGCTATTTGAGCCAGCTGTAAGGAGTCTCCTACCGCATCTGCAAACTCGTACACTTCGTCTTTTTGATAATGGTGGCCGAGCAGAAACAATTTGCTTCCCAGTTTTTTCTTGATTTCTAATACTCTTCTTTTCATTTCATTTTCTGTGAGCTCCGTATATTTAGCGGGCAGCGTTTGCTGCTGAAGCGTTTGTAATAAACTCATCATTTTCTGTTCCCCTTTCTGTTAATAAGTCCAAGCTGATATCGATAGACCCTGCTGAATGCGTTAAAGCTCCAAGTGAAATATAGTCCACTCCGCTGTCTCTAAAAGAATGGAGCGTGCCAAGCGTAATTCCACCGGATGCTTCTGTGACAATATGAGCGGGAACCAGCGGTATCCAATCTTTAATGACTTCTGGAGAACAGTTATCGAACATAATGACATCTGCTCCTGCCTCTATTGCTTCTAGCAATTGACTTTTATTTTCAATTTCTACTTCCACCTTAACCATATGTCCAAGCTGCTCTCTTACTCTCACAACAGCGTCTAGAATAGATCCTGCATGTGCAATATGGTTATCTTTTAACATGACGCCATCGTACAAGCCAAAACGATGATTATAACCTCCTCCAGCACGAACGGCATACTTCTCTAACATTCGCAGACCAGGCGTTGTTTTTCGCGTGTCACATATGCGGGTATGTGAGCTGCCAAGCATCGCTACGGCTTTGTGCGTCATCGTGGCAATGCCGCTCATTCTTTGAAGTAAGTTTAAAATTACCCGTTCACCGGTCAAAATAGATCGCACGGATCCTGAAACGGCAGCTATTTTATCTCCAGGCTTAAGAACATCTCCATCTTTTTTTTCGAAATCCACTTTCACATTAGGGTCTATTAAATGAAATCCTTCTTTAATCAATTCCACTCCTGCGATAATACCTGATTGCTTTGCCGTAAACACAGCCTTCCCTTGGTCAGACGGAGAAAAAATAGCTTCACAAGTTATATCTCCATCTCCAATGTCTTCTATAAAAAAAGAATGCAACAGTGTTTGTAATTTCAACGTGTTCATTATGCTACCTCACCTTTCTTTTTAGATTTCCTTGCTTATAAAATCAATGATTGTTTTGTTGAAGCAGCAGACTGCTTAATAATTCGCTTATGCTCCCACTCTTGCTTTTCATGCGGAAAGTCACTTCGGTAATGACCTCCTCTACTTTCTTTTCTTGCAAGAGAGGACTCGGCAATAAGCAGACCTGCAGTTAGCATATTGCAGATGGTTGCAGCTTCCCTCGAATATATAACTTCTTGATCAAGAGGTATTCCATCCAAATAATTTGTGAATTCATGCACAATGGTAGCCAATTCGTTTTCATGACGAATGATTCCTACACAATCCATCATTTTATGCTGAATTTGTCTTGTGGCAGGCAGTATTTTAGGCATGCCTTTATAGACGTAACGAACGGGAGTATAACGAGATACCGTTCTCGCTTTATGTAAAATATGACGCCCTGCCCGTTTTCCGAATACAAGACACTCTAACAATGAATTGCTTGCTAGACGATTTGCTCCATGAACGCCTGTAGAAGAAACTTCCCCCACGGCATACAATCCTTCAACACTTGTTTGTCCGTAAGCATCTACTTCAATTCCACCCATTAAAAAATGTGCGCCCGGAGTAACAGGTATTCGTTTTTTGTCCAATTGAATTTTATACTTTCGACACAGTGCCGTAATCGTAGGAAATTTTTGTTCAAAATGAGCCACTTTTTCAATGTCTAAAAATACGGATCTTCCTTTTTTCATTTCATTAAAAATCGTCCTTGCTACAACATCTCGCGGTGCTAAATCCTTAAAGAGATGAACGCCTTCCATTATGCGTTCATTCCATTCATTTACCAGTACACCACCTTCACCTCGAACCGCTTCGGATACTAGACCTTTCGCTTCCTTTTGATACAAAAGGGTCGGATGAAACTGAACAAATTCTAAGTCCGCTAATTTTGCTCCAGCCCTGTACGCAAGCGCTAGCCCATCTCCTGTCGCAAGCGGCTGGTTAGATGTATGCTTGTACAAAGCGCCGATTCCTCCGGTAGCAATAATGGTTTGGCGAGCATAATATATAGTAATTTTGTTGTTTTCACCTTGTCCGATAGCACCTCTACACGTTCCATCTACAGTTACTAAATGCTGAATCATTTCGTTTTCAATCACTGTAATATATGGCAGTACTTCTTTTTTCAAAAAAGCGAACAGCGCTTGTCCTGTTGCATCCCCACCTGCATGCAGAATACGATTGACACGATGGGCTCCTTCTTTTCCAAAATGCAGCGTACCATCTGGATTTTTATCAAACTTCATTCCTTTATGAATCAATTCATTTACTACAGCCGCACCTTCTTCCACTAAAGTGCGTACCGCTTGTTCATTGCAATGCTTATTGCCCGCAATCAACGTATCATAGAGATGTTCACTCCAGTGATCGCTGCTTCCAATAGCAGCTGCTACTCCGCCTTGAGCAAGAACTGAGTTATTGCGGTCAATTTTCCCTTTCGTTACCATTACAACTCTGTTATGACGACACAGTTCATAAGCTGCAGAAAACGCTGCTAATCCGCTTCCAATAATTAAAACATCCGTCTCTAACATTTTACACCTCTTTATTTACATGTGTCTTGACACCTATATTTACATATTATTAAATGAAAGACAAGAAGTTTTTTTATCGGGGGGAGAAAATGATTTATCTGGACTATGCAGCAACAACGCCAATGAGACAAGAAGCAATTGAGGTATATACTGAAGCGGCAACGAGCTATTATGGAAATTCCAGCAGTCTTCACACACTTGGAACACAAGCAGAGAATCTGCTTACACTATGCAGAAAAAAATTAAGTCTGTTAATAAATTGCCGAGAGGATGATCTTTTTTTTACAAGCGGGGGAACAGAAGCTAATTACTTAGCTATTCACTCTCTTTTAAAAGGAAACACTAGCAAACGAAAACATTTGGTTACAACGAAGCTTGAACATTCTTCAGTTCTTCATACGTTGCAGCAGCTTGAAAAAGAAGGCTTTTCCTTATCTTACGTACCTGTAGATCAAAACGGCGTTGTGTCTGTAGACGACTTAAAGAAGACGATTCGACCTGACACTGTGCTAGTAGCCATTCAGCATATCAATCATGAGCTCGGTACAATTCAGCCAATTGAGGATATTGGCCATTTTTTATCTCAAAAAGAAATTCTCTTTCACTGTGATTGTGTTCAATCTTTCGGTAAGCTTCCTATTGATGTTAAAAAGCTGAAAGCTGATAGCATCTCAGTTTCTAGTCATAAAATTTACGGACCAAAAGGTGTAGGAATGGTATACATGAATTCAAGTTCTTCTTGGAAGCCTATTTATCATAAAGCAACTCATGAAAAAGGCTTTCGCCCTGGGACTGTAAATACCACAGGCATTGCTGCCTTTACTGCAGCAGCTGAATGCGCATATGCAGAAATGAAGACCGCCAGAAGCCATTATGAGCGCTTAAAATCGTACTTACTGGAAAAACTAGAATCTCTTGCTCCTTTTATAGAGGTAGAAGGCCTTGGGAACTCTCATTTTCCTGGAATTATTGGACTGACATTTTCAAACATACAGGGTCAATATGTTATGTTACAATGTAATCGTCACGGAATTGCTATATCTACGGGAAGTGCCTGCCATGTAAATCAGCAGGAACCATTAGCTTCTTTACTTGCGATTGGCAAATCGACTGCGAATGCTAAGAACTTTGTACGTCTTTCATTTAGTCAACATTCAACGTTTAAGCATATTGATCGACTCATATCCGTTTTTCATTTATTACAGCAAGAATTTATGACAGTGTAAAAGGAGGGATTAAAGGTGCCAGGAACTCAAAAGAAAATTCTTGGAGAAGAAAGAAGAGAACTTATTCTACAATGGTTACAAACAGAGAATAAACCAATGACGGGCAGTGAGCTTTCGAAAAGAACAAACGTTAGCCGCCAAGTCATTGTACAAGATATTTCGCTGCTTAAAGCTAAAAATGAGCCCATTATCGCAACAAGCCAAGGATATATTTATATTCAAAATCCATCTCAAACTACCGTGCATCAGCGAATTATTGCCTGTCAGCATACGCCAGAAGATGCTGAAAAGGAGCTTCTCCTGCTTGTTGACCACGGCGTTCTCGTAAAAAATGTAACCGTTGAACACCCTGTGTATGGTGAATTAACGGCTTCCGTTATGATTCAAACCCGAAAAGAAGTAGAAACGTTCATAAAAAAAATTCAAGAAACAAACGCAACTTATTTATCTCAGTTAACAGAGGGGATTCACCTTCATACGATTGAAGCAGATACAATTGAAAAACTGAATGCTGCCTGCTTAGCTCTTGAAGCGGAAGGTTATTTAGTTTCGAATGAGTAAAAAGGTGTTATAACAAAAAAAATCCCGCTTTAAAGCGGGATTTCTGTTTCAAGTAGTGTATGAGGATAGCTTCCTAACAGCTCTACGCTACAGCCTAGTGCCTCAAGTTCAGCCATAGCCCCAGGGATTAATACTTCATCCATTTTTTGTTCAATATCAACGATAAAGAAATAGTTTCCAAGCCCTGTTTTCATGGGACGGGATTCAATTTTAGACAGATTTAGCTTACGCCAAGAGAAAGCTGAAAGCACTTGATGAAGCGCTCCTGCCTGATCAGATGGAAGTGTAATCATTAACGTTGTCTTGCACCCGTTTCCAGCTAAAAATGGCACCTCTTGCCCTCCATCTTTATGCAAAATAACAAATCTTGTTGTATTATGATCATAATCATGAATGTTCGGGCAAGCAATATGTAATCCATATTCACGGGCTGCTAATCCATTCGCAATAGCTCCAATATTAAGCTCAGGGTGTTCGCTTACATATTTAGCAGCAAACGCCGTTGATGTCATCTCTTCTACTGCAGTTGACGTACATTCTCCGTGTAAAAATTTATGACACTGCGCAATTGCATGAGGATGAGAATAAATCGTTTCAATGTTTTTCCACTGTTCTGCATGAGATGGATGAACCATTAAATGCTGACGAATTGGAAGCACAATTTCTCCAACAATCGGCAGACGACGTTCGTGAATAAGATAATCAAGTGTTAAATTTACAGATCCTTCAAGTGCATTTTCTAACGGTACAATTCCATACTCAATTTCTCCTTTATCCACTGCGTCAATGCATGCTGGAATTGTTTTGTATGGAATATGGTCGTGCTGTTTAAATACGCCTTGGACGGCCACATGTGTAAATGTTGCCTTTGGTCCTAAATATCCTACTTTCCCCACAATCATGCCTCTCCTTATCTATATCTGTTTACCATTATGCCCCTGAACCAAGCACGTCCACTTTATCTACAAACTCTAAGCTTTTCAGTCTTCGCAGCATTTCATTTAACTCAACACTCATACTTGCTGTATCTAATGAAAGAGTTACGTTGGCACGCCCTTGTAAAGGGATGGTTTGGTGAATTGTTAACACATTGCATCCTGATGATGCAACGGTGCTCAATAAATGTGATAAAGTTCCTGATCGATCTTCAATATGAAAAAATAGTGAAATAATGCGCTGTTTGACAACCGTCTGAAACGGAAAGACCGTGTCGCGGTACTTATAAAAAGCACTGCGACTCAAGTCTACGGCTTGTACAGCATCTGCTACCGACTCAGCTTTTCCCCGTTCAATTAACAGCTTCGCATCCAATGTTTTTTTCATCGCTTCCGGTAATACATCTTCGCGAACTAAATAAAACTGCTTATCGCTCTTATGCAAGTAAAGCCCCTCCCCTTATCCTATGAACAACAATTAGTCGATAAATTCAAATTCATATTCAAACAGCTTTACAATGTCGCCATCTTTTGCTCCTCGTTCACGAAGGGCTTCATCGACGCCCATGCCTCGAAGCTGGCGCGCGAATCGACGAACTGATTCTTCACGTGAGAAGTCAGTCATCTTGAATAATTTTTCGATTTTTTCACCGCTTAATACGTATGAGCCATCGCTATCACGCGTAATAACAAATTCCACTTCTTTCTTTTCATGCTTGTACAGTACGCGGTGCATAGATAGATCTTCCTCTTCTTGCATTGGGAATTCCGGGGTCGTTTCTACAAGATCAGCTACTGTAAATAACAGTTCGCGGATTCCATCACGCGTTGCCGCAGAAATTGGAAAGATTTTCACTTCGTCCCCTACTTTTTCTTTGAATGCAGCTAAATTCTCTTCGGCTTGCGGGATATCCATTTTATTTGCTACCACTACTTGCGGACGTTCCGTTAAACGCATATTATACTGACGCAGCTCTTCATTAATAGTTAAGTAATCTTCATATGGATCACGGCCTTCTAAACCTGACATATCGATTACATGGACAATCACGCGGGTACGTTCAATGTGACGTAAAAACTGATGACCTAATCCTACACCTTCATGTGCACCTTCGATTAGCCCTGGTAAATCTGCCATCACAAAACTGCGATTATCTTCTGTTTCAACTACTCCTAAATTCGGATTAATTGTTGTAAAATGATATTCAGCAATTTTTGGCTTTGCAGCAGACGTTACGGATAATAACGTTGACTTTCCGACACTTGGGAAACCAACTAATCCTACATCGGCTAATACTTTTAATTCAAGAATGACATTTCTCTCTTTACCTGGCTCTCCATTTTCTGAAAGCTCCGGTGCTGGATTTGCAGGTGTAGCAAAACGCGTATTCCCACGCCCTCCGCGTCCACCTTTAGCAATCACTGCGCGCTGGCCGTGCTCAACTAAATCAGCAATCGTTTCGTTCGTATCTTCATCCAACACAACGGTACCTGGTGGAACTTTTACAATCATCGGCTCAGCGTTACGTCCGTGCTGTCCTTTTGACATTCCATGTTCACCACGGCTTGCTTTAAAGTGACGCTTATAGCGGAAATCCATCAGCGTACGTAATCCTTCTTCTACTTCAAAAATGACATCTGCACCGTGACCACCGTCACCACCTGCAGGACCTCCTTTTGGTACGTACTTTTCGCGACGGAAGGCAACCATTCCATTTCCTCCGTCGCCACCTTTTACATATACCTTGACCTGATCTACAAACATTTCTTTTTCACTCCGTTCTATATCTTAGCTCTTGCCATAGCAAAAGCGCTTTTAACTTATTGTGAGCATAAGGCTAAATTCATCTTCAGACATATGCTGTTCAACCAATGCAACTCCTTGAGCGCACTCATAACATTGTAGCTTGTTTTGTAGCTTCTGTATATCTGTTAGTATTCCACTAAAGTCAAAAAAGAAACGAATTCCCTGTTCTTCAATGCATACTGAAATACTCAAATAGTTTTCTGCATGATAATCAACATACTTTTCGAGTGCTTCTGTCAAATAGCAACACCAGTTGTATACGAACTCATCGTATTGTGATAAATCCTTCAATTCTCCAAGCACTTCCACATCTAAGCGAACAGCATGGTTATTCCAATGATAGGTCATAACAAAGCCCGCAAACAGTCGCATATTGATGTTTGTTAACTTGGATTCATGTTTGGATTCATTTACAATTTCTTCAATGATTTCATTCGCTCGATCAAGCCGATTCAACGCTAGATTGCCTTTGATTAATTGCAGCTTATTTAACCAATCATGCCGCGCGTATCTTAATACCTCTACGACATCCCATTCTTTTTCCATCTTAGCACTCCTAACTTTGACTCGAGCATAAGTATTTCACAACGCTGACAAACATCTCGTATCAATCTTCTTAGATATGTTCGATTATAACAAATTCCAATGGGTAATAGGTGAAATATTCTACAAAAAGAAAACTCTAACCTACTTGGGTTAGAGTTTTCTTTTTGTATCTTATGCTTCTTGAGCAACAGGGTATACAGATACTTTTTTACGGTCACGACCGAAACGTTCAAATTTAACGATACCGTCGATTTGAGCGAATAAAGTATCATCTCCACCACGACCTACGTTTGCACCTGGGTAAATTTTAGTACCGCGTTGACGGTATAAAATTGAACCACCAGATACGAATTGGCCATCAGCACGTTTAGCACCAAGACGTTTCGAGATTGAATCACGACCGTTTTTAGTACTACCTACTCCTTTTTTAGAAGCGAAGAATTGAAGGTCTAATCTTACTAACATGACATCCACCTCCTGTTTAGTTGTCGTTAATTTTTATATAATTACTGTAATCTAATTCGATCGTTTTCAGTGAAACAACCATACCTTCTAATAGCAATTGAATCTGTTCCAATGTGAACGAATCCACATCTTTCGGAATCTCACAACGGAGATAGCCACCATCTCCACCTTGCTCTAAGTGCGGTTCAACCCCACTTATTGAAAAGATAGCATTAATTGTTCCAAATGAAACTGCAGATGCTCCCGCACAAACAAGATCTTTTCCGTGTTCGGAAAAGTCAGCATGTCCACTCATCGTGAACCCGTCAACTTTCTTATTTGCATCACGAGAAATCGTCACCTTAATCATTTGTTATAATTACGCGTTGATAGCGTCGATTACAACTTTTGTGTAAGGTTGACGGTGACCTTGCTTACGACGATAGTTTTTCTTTGCTTTGTATTTAAATACAGTGATCTTTTTAGCGCGACCTTGTTTTTCAACTTTAGCCGTAACTGTTGCACCTTCTACGAAAGGAACACCAACTTTCACGCTGTCGCCACCTACAAATAATACTTTGTCAAAAGTAACTGTTTCGCCTTGTTCACCAGCAAGTTTTTCAACGTAGATTGCTTGACCAGCCTCTACTTTAATTTGCTTACCACCAGTTTCAATAATTGCGTACATTCTCTGCACCTCCTCTAAAAACTAAGACTCGCCATCACAGGTGTTCAAGTGAACTTAAAACCTGTTCTGAGCGGTTGTAGCACGGGTGCTACAAACCAACATATTAAATCTTACTACAAATCAAAGGTTAGTGTCAATTGGAATTCATGTTTTCTTCTAAAAATTTATATAGAAGCAGAGACCCTTTTTTGAATCTGCTCTTTCGACCCCAATTGACGCAAAACAAATGCGTTTGTATAATCATCGCTTGGCGTAAGATATACGGTTTTTTTAACCATTTTCTCTAGAGCTTTGAGAAACCCTTGAGCTTTCATTTCATTTATAACATCACTTCGCGTCTCAATCCAAATAGCCTCTTCTTCCGCGCCGCGATGTTCCCAAATTACACGTTCAATTTGAAAAGCAACCGTTTTGGAATCAATCATTTTACCGGTTCCTTCACATACTTCACAAGGCATAGTTAATGTTGACCCAATGCTATTGCGCACTTTCTTCCGCGTTAATTGCAATATGCCGAGCTCTGTAAAGCCAACTACATTCGTCCGCACTTCATCTTGTTCACATAGCTTTTTCATATACCTTTCTACTTCTGTCCGATCTTCTTTATGAGACATATTTATAAAATCAATTAAGATCATGCCGCCTAAGTGACGTAATTGCATCTGTTTGGACAGTTCATACGCAGCTTCCATATTTGTTTGAAACATCGTCTTTCGAATATTATCTTTTCCTGAAAACTTCCCCGTGTTCACGTCTACGACCGTCATCGCTTCCGTTTCGTCAATAACGATATAACCTCCACTTTTGAGCCACACGATTCGCTTTAAAAGCTTCTCTATTTGCCGTTCCACATCATAAAAGGAGAAAATATTTTCATTTCCTTTATAGTACTCTATTGACGAGTTAGGGTAGGCAGCTTGAAGATGCTGATATAGGTCAAAGTCATCTACTACTATCCCGTCAATTCCTTGTTGAAGTGCAGCTTGCACTCTTGTTTCGAGAAAATCTTGTCCTTTGCTGACTAGGGCAGGAGCTTTCATTCCCTGTGTCTGTCGTTCAAGGCGCTCATATTTCTTCTGTAGCTCTTTTATTTTGTGTTGGACCGCAGCTTCTGATTTTTCCTCAATCGCTGTTCGAAATAAAAAGCCTTCCATCCCCTGTTTTAACCGCTCGCCAAGCTGTTTCCACTGTTGGCGTTTTGGCTCATCTATTTTTTTGGATACAGCGACATAGTTTCCGTGCGGTAAATATACAAGCTCATCAGAAGAAAATTCAATAATACCCGTCAGCTTCGGCCCTTTTGTTCCAATGCCTTCTTTTACAACTTGAACCAATACTTTTTCTCCTTCACGAATAAAAGCAGACATCGGCTGCTGATCCTTGTGAGGATTATCTGACTGCTGATAGGATACAAGTTCATTTCGATGAATAAATCCGTTCATTGATAAACCAATATCGATAAAGGCTGCTTGCATATGCGGCAGGACTTTTACGACTTTACCCCAATATATATCACCAATAATTTGATTCTCGCTTTGTTCTTCTAAATATATTTTTTCTAGTGTTTTATCGTTTATCACGGCTATACGTTTGGAAGAAGTAGCCGCGTTAATGATACATGCCTTCACATACATTGCCTCACTTTAATCTAAATTCATAGGAAAAAGTTCGGTCAGTGCAACCGAACTTTTTTCATTCTATTCTATGTTACTAGAAATCAGTAAACTGTTACAAGTTCATCTAGTGGGCTATTTGTTCTTTTTTCTACAAAGTAAGCGTGTAAAAGTTCATTTTCATCAATTTGTACATGCTCGCCTGTTTGAGATGTAGCAATAATCATATGCTTACAACCTCTTTGGAATTTTTGCAGGACTTGATGGAGCGTCTCACTGGTTGATACACTTAGCGTTTTTAAAGCTCCAATTGGATGCTCTTTTCCATGATACCTCTCCAACAAAAAGCGCATGTAGACAAATTGCCTGCTCTTCCATTCCAAATATCCGGATATAATTAAAAATGAAATAACAATCCATAAGTGCAGCTGAAAAGGATGCATAATGACGGCGTAGATAATACCGATAGCTAAAAAAAACGTTGATAACCGGAGTGCAAGCTTATGCGCTTCTAAAAATGGTAAAGAACGACTGCACATTAAAAAAAGCAGCTTCCCTCCGTCCAATGGCCAAATGGGCAAAAGGTTAAATAGTAAAATTACTGTGCATTGAAACATAAATTGCTCATACGTTTCCAAAGACAACACATTTATTTTCATTAATAAGAAAGCAGCTCCAAACATCCAAAGATGCTGAAGAGGTCCACTTATTGTCACAATAAACTCTTCTCGAAATGGACGATTACCATGTTCATCTACTTCTGCTACTCCTCCAAAAGGTAAGAGCATAATTCTACGAATTCGCCAAGAAAAACACTGAGCCGCTACGGCGTGGCCCAGTTCATGAATAATTACAATAATAAATAACAAAAAAAGCTGCTTTACCGTAGCCGTTAAGATACCAATTACGAAAATCCCCCAAAACAATGGATGAATGTGAATTTTCATCAATAACGAAAAAGCACTATTCAAATTGAATCACCTGACTAGGATCCACAAACTTATCGCCTTTTTTAATAGCAAAATAGAACGTTCCAGCATCGCCTTTTTTACTGTTTTCCACAATTCCTACTTCTTTGCCTTTATTCACAAAATCATACATGCTAACATTGATTTTTTTGAGCTGTCCATACCAAGTTTCAGTTCCATCGGCATGTTGAATAATAACGGTATTCCCAGTATCATCACGTTTTCCTACATACCTTACAATACCTTCACTCATTGCTTCTACAACAGAATCCACTCCTGTTTGAACCGTCACCCCTTGCTTACTTTGAGCAAATGTTTCCGTTACTTTCCCTGAAGCTGGAGTAGCGTATTCTCCGCTTACACTTTGCTCCGTTTTGCTAGACTCCTTATTCGGCAGGAGCGTTAACGGCTTCCCAAACTTATCTTCATACCAAGAGGAAACAGCTGCAAACTGAAATTCTTTATCCATTGTTTGTTGAACCACCACTCTGGCCTGTTCAAAAGCAGGAGAAGCGTTCTTGAACATAATCCCTACAATTAACACTAAGCAGGCCGAAGCTAAAATTTTAAATAAAAAGCGTTCTTTTCGAAATAACGGGTGATATTCCTTTGCTGATGGTGTGTATTCAACCGCAGAATAATCCATCGATCCATATTTTTCTTCTTCACTCATTAAGGACGTATGAAGAGGTTCTTGAGGAAGACGCTTCGTTGTATTTAATTGTTTTCGCTTGCGCTCAGCAATTCGTTTACGGATTTCATCAGCACGTCGATTCATGATTCATCATTCTCCTTGTTCTTATCGTATAATCAACTATATGACTTGTCCGTGGAGCTTATGACAGCTTGACTCTACAAAATCACACAAATAAAAAAAGCTTCCTCTATCGGAAGCTTTTTAAGAACGAACACCAAAGAATCGTTTAATACGTGCAAACATTCCCTTATCTTCTTCATCTAACGATTGAAGAGGAACCGTTTCACCTAGAATACGTCTTGCAATATTACGATATGCAATTGATGCTTTGCTTGATGGATCCATGACAATTGGTTCACCGTTGTTAGAAGCACGAATAACATTTTCATCGTCAGCAACGATTCCAATTAAATCAACAGCCAGAAGCTGAGAAATTTCTTCCACGTCCAGCATGTCTCCATTTTTCATCATATGACTACGGATTCGGTTAATAACCAGTTTTGGAGATTCGATATCCTCTTGCTCCAATAATCCAATAATACGGTCAGCATCACGAACAGCTGAAACTTCCGGTGTTGTCACAACGAGTGCCTTATCAGCGCCAGCTACGGCATTCTTATAGCCTTGTTCAATACCAGCTGGGCAATCAATAACCACATAGTCATAGTCTTGCTTTAACTGAAGAACTAACTCTCGCATTTGTTCTGGTTGAACAGCTGTTTTGTCACTCGTTTGAGCAGCAGGAAGTAAGTACAAACATTCAAAACGCTTGTCCTTAATCAAGGCTTTTTGCGGTTGGCATCGACCTTCTACCACGTCTACAAGATCATAAATAATACGATTTTCAAGCCCCATTACAACATCCAAGTTGCGTAAGCCGATATCAGTGTCTACTAGACACACGCGCTTTCCAGCTAATGCTAGAGCAGTACCTAAATTGGCTGATGTCGTTGTTTTTCCAACTCCACCTTTACCAGACGTAACAACAATAGCCTCTCCCACTGTCAAATTCTCCTTTCTACCCTGGTCAAATTCGGTCTTAGATGCGGTAAAGCTTGCACGCGATCTATCACCATTTGATCATTATCATCTAAGTATGCACATTCCATTATATTCTCTTCCTTCTCACTGCGCTCTTCTTCTGATCGGGTAATGATATCAGCAATGCGCAGCTGTGAAGGTTTCATTAACGATGCAGCAATAACGGCGTTTTTATTGCCGCGATATCCTGCATGAGCAATCCCTTTTAAAGCACCTAATACAAATAAATTTCCTCCAGCTACAACGGTTCCTCCGGGATTTACGTCTCCGACTAGAAGCAAATCGCCTTCTACATGGAGAACCTGTCCTGAACGAACTACCTTTGTAACAGATACTAATTCACTTTCTTCTCTTACTCGGACTGCATCTTGCTTTAAAATAACGTTACTATCAATTTGTTTAACTACTAAATACTGATTTTCTTCTATGAGCGCCTTCAATTCGGTTTCCTGCTCTGTAGTTAAATAACGATTTCCGATTTTGACATACACTGTGACGATTTGATCGGCATCGCCATGCTTATTTGTCAAAAGCTTCGTCTTAAGTTCCGTCAAAAGCTCTGCAAATGAACATGTATCATTGAGATGCAACGTTAATCCATCTTTTGTTCCTTTAATTGTCACATTTTGTTGCTTTTGTTTATTCAAGACGCTCACCTCAACGAATATATAATTTCGACAGAGACTTACTCAATTCCTTTTTTTCGTTTCTTCAATCAGCATTTTTATCACATCACGAACGAGAAGCGTAATATATTTTCGGATCAGCGTTCATCGATAAATTTAGCGAAATATTGAAAACATCTTTGAAGCGGAAATGCAAAAATGAGTGCAAATATGGCATTTAAAATGATGGTTGCGTAAAATCGCTCTTGCAAGAAGCGACCAATGGTCATATCGGATATATTAATAATGCTATTAATTCCATATACATAAAACTCAATAATGGCTACAGCTAATAGCGACATGCAGATTACGATAAGCGTATTTTGCTGAAAAATCTTCATTAGTTTTGATACGATATAGCATACGGCCGGCAATCCAAGCGCGTATACTCCTAAGACATCCGTAAAGGCAATATCGTACATGAATCCAAGGATTACCCCATATAGCATCGCTTGCTTTGGGTGATAATACACTGCCATAAAAGCCAGTACCACTACAACAAAGTGAGGCGATAGAATCCAGTCTCGCCATGGTGATGCCATGGCGACAAAATTAACAAAGATACTTTCAAACATAAAAACGACAAGCACGAGAATAGGAAGGACAAACCGCTTCATCAGTTAGCCTCCTCCGCCCCTAAATCGTCTTCAGCAGCGGGCGCACTTCTTTTAGCTACAACTACGTTATCTAAGTCATACAAGTCAGCAGCAGGTTTGATATAAGCTTTTTTCGTTAATCCATATTCATCAGGCTCAATTTTTGTGATAACGCCAATTGGAAGATTGCTAGGAAAAATGCCGTCTTCTTGTCCTAGACCGGACGTTACTACTTTTTGCTTTTCTTTAATATCAGCATCAAAAGGAATACGACGCATAACAAGCGCCTGTTCTTTATCATCATAGCCTTCAATTAAACCAAACACTTCTTTTTTAGCCTGAATTTTAGCAGATACACGGTTTGTACGATCTGATGAACTAATTAACTGCACAGTAGATGTGAACTTAGATGCATGCTTCACTTTACCAATCAGCCCTTCAGGAGTCATAACAGCCATATTTTCCTGTACATTATGAACCGTCCCTTTATCAATGGCAATTACCTCATGCCAACGGTCTGGATTACGAGCAATAACTGTTGCTTCGATTGGATTGTATTGACTTAAATCCGTTTTTTTGTCGAGCTGTGCTCTTAATTTTTTATTTTCTTGCTGCAAAGCGTTGGCTTTCGTTTCTAATTGCATGCGTTCGTCTAAACGGGCTTTTAATACCTCGTTTTCTTCGTATGTACGCTTTAAGTCACCTACATTCTGAAAGAAACCCGCTACAAATTGTGCGGGTTCATTAAAGGTAGCCTGAACAAGACCAACCGTATCTTTGACAAACTGTTCAGGCCACGTTACATTTTTACGACCATTTAACGAAAAACCAATCAATGCCACTAATACAATAATACTGACCAATAAAATAACTAAACGTTTATTTAAGAAAAATTGTGGCACGATCTACACCTCTTAATATTTAGCGATATGAATCGCTTGTACGATTTTTAAATAAATCAATGTGTTCTAACGCTTTCCCAGTTCCAATTGCAACACAGTCAAGCGGATCTTCTGCGATGACAACCGGCATATTTGTTTCTTCACTAATAACTTTATCTAAATTACGTAGCAATGCGCCACCGCCTGTTAATACAATACCGCGATCCATAATATCTGCCGCAAGTTCAGGTGGTGTTTTTTCTAATGTACTTTTTACTGAATCGACAATAGAAGCCACTGTATCTTTTAGCGCTTCTGCAATTTCTTCTGCTGAAATTTCGATTGTTTTCGGTAGACCTGTTAGTAAGTCACGTCCGCGAATTTCCATGTTTTCAATACCTTCTGGAATTCCGGCAGAACCGACTTCTACTTTTAATGCTTCTGACGTACGCTCACCGATCATTAAATTGTAATTCTTGCGAATATATTGAATAATCGCTTCATCCATCTCGTCCCCAGCGATACGGATTGACTGACATGTTACGATTCCGCCTAAAGAAATAATCGCAACTTCTGTTGTTCCTCCACCAATATCTACTACCATACTTCCCGTTGGCTCCCAAACCGGTAGATTGGCGCCGATTGCTGCAGCAAACGGTTCTTCAATTGTATACGCATCACGCGCGCCAGCCTGACGAGTCGCATCAATAACGGCACGCTTCTCAACAGCTGTAATGCCAGAAGGTACACAAACCATTACATACGGCTTACCCGCAAACAAACTTTTTGTTTTTTGAGCTTGATTGATGTAATATTTCATCATCGTCGCAGTTGTTTCGTAATCTGCAATAACTCCATCTTTCATTGGACGAAGGGCTACTACGTTCCCAGGTGTACGACCAATCATATTTTTTGCATCGTTACCTACCGCAACGATTTGTTTTGTATCAGTTTGCAAAGCCACAACAGACGGCTCACGCACAACAATTCCTTTTCCTTTTACATAAACGAGCGTATTTGCAGTACCCAAATCTATTCCAAGGTCTCTAGTACCGATTCCAAACATGTGTCTCTTCCTTTCTCTTACCAAAATGCAAAGGTAAAAATTCCATAATTCAATTTCTTCATTTCATAAGTAACATTTTTTATTTTCTATACTTTTTTCATAGATGTCAACGCCAAATATTGTATGATAAAAAGTCATACTTTGTCTATTAATAACGAATGATTGTAAAGAACTTGTCATTTAAAATCATGACTACTATTATAACCCAAGGATTTTAAAAAGCATAGCCTTACATGTATCCTTTTTCTTTTAAACTAATATATTTTCGATCTCCGATAATTAAATGATCTAACAATTCAATTCCTATGATAAATCCGCACTCTTTTAAGCGCTTCGTTACCTCTATATCTTCTCTGCTGGGAGTAGGGTCGCCGGAGGGATGATTATGAATACAAATAAGAGATGCAGCTGAACGGCGAAAGGCTTCTTTAAATACTTCTCTTGGATGGACAATAGATGAATTGAGGCTTCCGATAAAAATGGTTTGCTTGTGGAGAACTTGATTTTTCGTGTTGAGGTATAAACAGACGAAATGCTCTTGGGACAGCACGCGCATTTCTTCCATCACATAATTAGCTCCGTCTTCAGGGCCATGAATGGTATATCGCTCACTAGATTTCCGCTGTACAATCCTCTTACCTATTTCAATAGCCGCTATAATTTGAATCGCTTTTGCAGGTCCGATACCTTTAATATTCATCATTTCATCAAGCGATGCATGCTGTAAAAGTTGAAGACCTTCAAAATGCGTTAATATGCGATTGGACAGCTGAAGAACAGATTCATCTTTGGTTCCGGTGCGCAGCAAAATAGCAATAAGCTCGTGGTTAGAAAGACTAGAAGCACCCATTGCCACAAGGCGCTCTCGAGGTCTTTCATCTTGAGGAAAATCTTTAATTAGCAATGATTGATCCAATTTCGTCACTCCTTTTTAGTAGACGAAACCGTATTGTTTTAGCTCACGTATTGTTCGGGAGAGCGGCAAGCCCACCACGGAGAAATAGTCTCCTTCAATTTTTTTAACTAGCGCAGCACCGAGACCTTGAATTCCATAAGAACCAGCCTTATCCATAGGCTCTCCTGACTCTACGTACTGTACGATTTCATCTTGTTCAATCGGCCAAAACTCTACATCAGTTTGTTCATAAAACGTATGAACTTTTGCATTTGATACGAACGCTACTCCAGTTAACACCTGATGTTTTTGACCTGACAGCATCGTAAGTGTTTCAATCGCTTCTTGTTTCGTTTTTGGCTTTCCTAAAATACGATTGCCATATACGACAACTGTATCGGCGCCTAGGACCATATCCTCTTTATAATGCGAAGCGACGTCCACTGCTTTTTGCCTAGCTAAATCCATTACTACCTCGGACGGAGTGTATGATGGATTGACGATTTCTTCAATTGTACTAACGTGAACGGTAAAGGGAATGTGAAGCTGCTGAAGTAATTCTTTTCGACGAGGAGAGCCTGAGGCTAAAATTAATGTTTGTTTCATACATCTCACCTTTGCATTTTGATTTAAAAAAAGAAGGACACACCGTTATTTTAGCAATTTCATCTCTAAATGACAATAAACAAGTGAGGCAGCATTACACTACCTCACCTGTTAAGACGTTACAAGGCTTTCATACTGCTGAAGAGCTTTTAACACGTATCCCTGAGCAAGCCAAGCGTCTTTACTGCTTTTATTGTCTTCATATGAAGAAAGAGAAGCCGCAGCCTTTTGAAGGGTTCTCACCATGGTTTTAATGTCTTCATTTGACGCTTCTTTCTGAACTTTTGTCAGCTCTTTTTTCAAAGATTTGATATCGGCTACCCGCTCTCCCTCAATCGCTTTAACAGATTGATCTAAGAGATTAGCCATAAACGGCTGCGCTGTTGTTATAACCGTTTGATCTTTTTTCCCTAATTCGCTGGTGGGCTTAATTTCATAAGACTTTACATATACATCTTTACCTTGTTGTTTATACGTTTTACTAAGTGCCTTTGCTTTTTCTTCTCCAGTGGCAGCACCAACGACAAGAGAATAGGTTTTAGGTGAAAAAATCTCGCCTGCTTCGTTCTCTTCTTTCCATTTATCCATTGCTTTATTTGCAGCAGTTTTTGATGAAAAAGCACCTGCTTGCACAATGTAAAAGGAAAAAGGGTCTAAAGTAGAAGCAGCAGCTGACGTATCCTTCGATTCCTGTTCGCTTTTCTTTTCAGCTTTACCAACACTTTCAGTGGCAGACGCTGTTTGAGCAGCTTTTTCTTCTTTCGCTCGCTCACTTGTTTGTGCTTTTCCTACAGGCTGTTCGCTTCCTGTCATCATTTTCACACCAACCATACCGATGCCGCTGCCTATTCCGACTGCTAGTAATACAATCACAGCCGTTCGTTTGATCACACCGCCGTTTACTGTTTTAATCGAAACATTTTTAGGGTGTAATCGCGGCTTTTTCTTCTTTTCATTTCTTACATCTTCAATAAACACCACTTTATTTTCTTCCACATGAGAATCTTTGGATGCCGGTTCCGGAAGAACCCACGTAAATTCGTCTTTTTCCGGCGCTTGTTCTTCCTTCTCATCCTTAGATTGACCATTGATTTTAATTGAAATTTTTCGTTCCTGCTTGTCCACTGCCCCACCGCCTTTAGTTAACGTAGTCTTAGTACCGGTTGTAAGCTGAGGTAAACCGACATAAAACATACACTTTTTTCCATGCTATCATAGAAGAAAAAAAAAATAACAAGACATTTGTCGTCTTGTTACAAAAGGTTTTCGCTATTTAGTTACAGAAATTTTAACTTTGTCGAAGACTTGAAGCTCAATAAAAATAGTTGCTAACATACCAATCTATCAATTCGTTTCCATGAAAATAAGCAGCGATTGTCCCTATAAAAATAAAAGGAACGAAAGGAATTGGTACACCTACCTTTGCCTTTTTCATTAATAATGCTCCTATACTAACGGTTCCGCCTATTAATATAGCTAAAAAAAGTGATAGCAAAACAAGCTTTACTCCAAGCACAATACCAATCAAACCATACAATTTAATATCTCCTTCTCCAAGGCCTCCTCTGCTGAGAAATGCGATTAGAAAGAGGAGAAAAAATGCGATTCCTCCTCCCATTAAAGAATCACTCCACGAAGTTAATGGAATGAAAAGACGCTCAAGAAGAAAGATAGGCAAAAAGAAAAGCAGCACCTTATTTGGGACAATCATATAGGCTATATCTGAGACAACGATAATTGTTAAAAAAGAAACAAAAGTTAATATGACAATCAGTTCTAACGTCATATTCAATCTTAAAAAAGCATATACAAATAAACTTCCTGTCGAAAATTCTACGAACGGGTAGATGAAGGAGATTTTTTTGCGACACATACTACATTTTCCTGCATTTTTAATGTAGGAGACTACGGGGATTAACTGTTGTGGAGAAAGAACGTATAAACAGTGTGGACAATGAGATCTTGGAGATAAAATAGATTTTCCCTGAGGAATTCTAAGGCCTGCTACGTTGTAAAATGAACCTAGAGTGATACCTGAAACGAATAGATAAAGGTAAATTATACTCATACGACTCCTTCCATTTCAGGGGTATAGAATACTAACTGTAGATTTTCTTTTGAATGGGGCAATGTATCTTTTCCTTTTAAATAGCTGCCAATAAACGGTATGAGAAAAGCTGCTAGAAGACCTATTACGATAACCAGTATGATCACTTGCGTGAGAGAAAGTCCTTTATTCTCTTTTGACAGTTTATCCATTTCCACACCTCTCTTTTATTGATTAGTATCAAACAGCTCCTTCATTAATAAACTGAATCTTAATACCCATAAAAGTCATATTCTGTATGCCTCCTTCCTTAAAACACACCTTTTATAGGTAATAAGGATTATACCACTAAAAAACAAAAACAGCATAAAAAAACGTCTGCAAAAGCAGACGTTTTTTAATAGTAAGGAGCCATAAATAAGTAGACAATTACACCTGTAAGGCTTACATAAAGCCAGATTGGCATTGTCCATCGCACAATTTTTTTATGTTTTTCAACTTGCATTGTCCAGCCCCACACAAGTGCAAACAGTGCCAGCGGAACGATAATCGCTGCTAAGAAACTGTGTGTGATCAAAATAAAGAAGTAAATGGGACGAACAATTCCTTCTCCACCAAACGTAGCTGTTTCCGTTGAGATATAGTGGAACGTTAAATATGAAACTAAAAAGAGCAGTGTAGAAGTGAATGCCGCTAAGATAAACCCTCTATGAGCATTGATGTTTTTTCTAAAGATTGAAATCAACGCTGCAACTAAAAAAATAAACGTAAAACTATTCAAAATAGCATTTAACCGTGGAAAGATAGTCAAATCAAAACTTACTTTTCCTTGATAGCCAATATTCGAAAAGAATAGCAGTAAGATAATAACATTCGCTATCACTGAAAAGGTAAGAATAATACCGGTAAAGTTTTTATTACTTTTCGGTACAATTTTTTCATTATTCTTACTCATGTTAACAATCTCCTTATTTAGTGATGTACATGTTTATTATATATCACTTACCTAGGGGGTGAAAGTGACAATACTTTGAACTTAGTGCTTCCTTATTATTTGTATCCCTTTCTTACATTATGTTAAAAGCAGCAAGATTTCACTTGCTGCTTCTGCTCATTTGAGAAGAAAGGCCCGCACTTCTGATATAAAATACAGAGACCCTGTAATCACGACCATGTCTTGTTCACCTGTCGCCTTTTCCTTTACGTAAGCAATTGCTTTTTTCCACTCCTCGTCCATATGCTTATTACGATGAGTACTCATCTCATAAAGCTCTCCAGCTGCGCGAGCACGAGGAAAGTCAAACGACGTAAATGTAATACTTGCAGCGATTGTTTCAAGTTCTTGGACCATTCGATCAGCGCTTTTATCATTTAAGCAGCTGAAGATTAAATGAATGTTTCGATCTTCATAATGAAGGCGTAAAGTAGATAACAAGCTATCAATGCCTTCTGCATTATGAGCCCCGTCAATAATCGTTAAAGGATGCTCATTTACTATCTCAAAGCGGCCGTTCCACTTTGTATGCTGAATCCCTTTTATCATTTGCTCATTGGAGATAGAAAGCTTTTTCTTTTCTTTTAAATAACAAACGGCCATCACAGCCAAAGCTGCATTTTTAACTTGATGATAGCCAAGCATATTTAATTGCAAGTGTTCAAATGTACCATACGGCGTTTTTAACGTAAAGCCTTCTCCATTTGCTAAGGGCTCATAGTTTTCAATTTTAAATTCTTTTCCTAACACAAATAACGAAGCCTGCTTCAAATTTGCCTCTTCTGTAATGACGTCAAGCGCCTTTACTTGCTCTGCACCAGTAATAATAGGGACTTCTTTTTTAATAATCCCCGCTTTTTCTGCTGCAATTTCTTCTACCGTATCACCTAGTATCGCCATGTGATCAAATCCAATGTTTGTAATAATACTCACCATAGGATTCACAACGTTTGTTGAATCATATCGTCCCCCAAGACCTGTTTCAAACACAACATAGTCAACTGAATCATGATAGCCGAAATAAAGAAAAGCCATGATTGTAATCACTTCAAATTCCGTTGCTGACCCTAAGTCCGTATGTTCTAGTCGCTCCACTACAGGCTTTACTTCCTGAACAAGAGCGGTCATTGCTTCATTTGAAATAGGCTGTCCATTCACGCTAATCCGCTCATTAAATGTTTCGATATAAGGGGAAGTAAACGTTCCAACTTTATACCCTGCTTCTTCTAACATATTTCGCAAATACGAAACAGTAGAACCTTTACCATTCGTCCCAGCAACGTGAATAGCATTTATATTTTGCTGCGGAAAATCAAGCTGCTCTAGCATCCATTCCATTCGTTCTAACCCCGGCTTGATTCCAAAGCGAAGTCTGTTATGAATCCAATCAAGCGCTTCTTCATATGTCGTTATCATCTTTTATTCACCTTTCTTTTCCATCGCTATTATTATGTAAAGAAAAAGCGTCGCTATACAAGCCACGCTTTTTCTGTTAGTTTATTAACCCATTGATTATCCGCGTAATTCAGCAATACGAGACTGAACAGCTTCACGTTTTTCAACGTAATCTTGCTCTTTTGCACGCTCTTCTTCTACTACTTTAGCAGGCGCTTTTGCAATAAAGCCTTGGTTGTTTAATTTCTTTTGTACACGTTCTACTTCTTTGTTTAACTTATCGTATTCTTTTTCTAAACGGGCGATTTCTTCTTCGATATTAATTAAACCTTCAAGAGGTAAAATTAATTCTGCGCCTGTTACAACAGCAGTCATCGCTTTTTCATCTAATGAAACATCGGTTGAAATCACAAGCTCACTTGGATTACAGAAACGTTCTACATACGCACGATTCTTTTCAAGCTGACTTTGAATATTTTCATCTTTAGCTTTAATAAATAATTTTACTTGTTTGCTCATCGGCGTGTTCACTTCAGCACGAATGTTACGAACAGCACGGATAATATCTACAAGTAAACGCATATCGTTAGCAGCTTCTTTATCCGAAAGCTCAGCGCGTACTTCCGGCCATTTAGCTACTGTAATTGATTCACCTTCATGCGGCAAGCTTTGCCAAATTTCTTCAGTAATAAACGGCATGAATGGATGTAAAAGTCGCATTGTGTTATCAAGTACATAAGCTAAAATTGAGCGAGTGGTCTTTTTAGCTGCTTCATCTTCTCCGTAAAGAGGAAGTTTAGCCATTTCAATGTACCAATCGCAGAAGTCATCCCAAATAAAGTTATAAAGAATGCGTCCAACTTCACCAAATTCATATTTGTCAGCTAATTTTGTTACGTGCTCAATCGTTTCATTTAAGCGCGTTAAAATCCATTTATCCGCAACTGACTTTTCGCCTGATAAATCAAGCTCTTCAAATGTGATGCCGTCCATGTTCATTAATGCAAAACGAGAAGCATTCCAAATTTTATTTGCAAAGTTCCACGTCGCTTCGACTTTTTCAAAGCTGAAGCGTAAATCTTGTCCCGGTGAGCTTCCTGTAGATAAGAAATAGCGAAGAGAATCTGCACCGTATTTCTCGATTACTTCCATTGGATCTACGCCGTTACCAAGTGATTTACTCATCTTACGACCTTCAGCATCTCGTACAAGACCGTGAATAAGTACATCGTCAAACGGACGTTTACCCGTAAATTCAAGACCTTGGAAAATCATACGAGATACCCAGAAGAAAATAATGTCGTAGCCCGTTACAAGAACATTTGTTGGGTAGTAGCGTTTGAAATCAGCTGCATCCACATCCGGCCAGCCCATTGTTGAGAACGGCCATAGCGCTGAACTGAACCATGTGTCTAATACATCTGAATCCTGTTCCCAGTTTTCGATATCTGCTGGAGCCTCATGATCTACGTATACTTCTCCAGTTTCTTTATGATACCAAGCTGGAATGCGATGTCCCCACCAAAGCTGACGCGAAATACACCAGTCGCGAATATTTTCCATCCAGTGTAAGTATGTCTTTTCAAAACGATCAGGCACAAAGTTTACTTTTTCTTCTTGTTTTTGAAGATCTACTGCTTTATCTGCTAACGGCTGCATTTTTACAAACCACTGAGTTGATAAATAAGGTTCAACAACGGCACCGCTTCGTTCACTGTGACCTACTGAATGCATGTGGTCTTCAATGTTGAACAATACGCCGTCTTCTTGAAGGTCTTTAACAATTTGCTTACGGCAAGCAAAACGATCCATTCCTTCATATTTACCTGCTTTGTCATTCATCGTGCCGTCTTGATTCATCACTAAAATACGCTCTAAATTATGACGGTTTCCAATTTCAAAATCGTTCGGGTCATGAGCAGGCGTAATTTTTACCGCACCAGAACCGAATTCCATATCTACATAATCATCGCCTACGATTGGAATTTCACGACCTACAATCGGAAGGACAACCTTTTTGCCGATTAAGTGCTTATAGCGATCATCTTCAGGGTGAACAGCTACAGCCGTATCTCCTAGCATTGTTTCAGGACGAGTTGTTGCGATTTCAATATGTCCAGAACCATCTGCCAACGGATAGCGCATATGATAAAACGCACCTTGTACATCTTTGTAAATAACCTCGATGTCTGAAAGAGCTGTTTTTGTAGCTGGATCCCAGTTAATAATATATTCTCCGCGATAGATTAACCCTTTTTTGTAAAGCGTTACGAATACTTCGCGCACTGCTTTAGAAAGGCCTTCATCAAGCGTGAAGCGCTCGCGTGAATAGTCTAAGCCAAGTCCTAGCTTCGACCACTGCTGGCGAATAAAGCTTGCATATTCTTCTTTCCATTTCCACGTTTCGGCTACAAAATTTTCGCGGCCTAGATCGTAGCGGCTTTTCCCTTCGCTGCGAAGCTTTTCTTCTACTTTTGCCTGCGTTGCAATCCCCGCATGGTCCATGCCGGGAAGCCATAAAACGTCATAGCCTTGCATGCGCTTCATACGCGTTAAGATGTCTTGTAACGTTGTATCCCAAGCGTGGCCTAAATGCAGCTTGCCCGTTACGTTTGGGGGTGGAATTACAATTGTATATGGCTCTTTTTCAGGGTCATTTGTTGCTTCAAAAAACTTCCCGTCTAACCAATACTGATAACGATTTTCTTCAACGGCTTTTGGATCATACTTCGTTGGAAGAGTCACTTCTTTTTCAGACATAATGTATACCTCCATAATATAAAGTTTCAGTCTTTAGAAACTGTGTAAAGCTTTTATAAACATAAAAAAACTCCTTTCCTAATAAAAGGACGAAAGGAGTTGATTTCGCGGTACCACCTTTTTTTATAGACGTATCCCGTTTGATAAGCCTATACACTTCATTTCATAACGGTTGATTAACCGGCTTTTTCTACTGAGCTATGCAGCTGTTCAAAAAAGCTACTCATAGGCGACATTCCGAGTGCACATTCTTAAGAAATCTCACAGCAGCTGATTTCTCTCTCTGAAAGACGAACATCCCGTACTCTTCCTATTCACTGTATTTATGTATGAATTTCTCTTAATTATACTATATGAAAAAATGTTGAATCGTCAATAATCTTCTCCATTTTTTTATGATTATATTCATAATTTTTTTGTTCTGCTCTTTATTTTTTCATTCACTCGCTAATTTTGGAAATAAAATGAAAAGTCCGCTCAAAAAAATGGCACCATTTCTTTCTTTTTTCATATACTTACTTTAACCTGGGCACGTGGATTGAAAGGGGCATGTACAAATGAAGAAACGAATAAATGTAAATTCGTATCAGCTGCAGCGGTGGCTCAAAACAGCAGGAGCGGCTTGTGGACAGTTTATTGTTCCTTTAACAATTTTTCAAGGTATACGTACACTATTCTTCCCCACAACCTTTGATGTACTGTTGTTGGCACTTCTTGCCATACTAGCGGTTGCTTTATATTCGGACTGGATTTAAAAACCCAAGCGCTATTCGTTCGCTTGGGCTTGTGCAGCTGCTTCCGCTGCCATTTTTTTTTGCTGATCTACTTCAAATATTTTAATATTGAGCTGTTCAATGTTTTTCGTCAGCCAGTATGCTCGAATAAATGACTGCATATGTTCAAGCTCCGTTTTACTTTCTTTATGCTGCCTATATTGAACGATACACTGATACAAGGGTTCTGGAAACGCTAAATAACTGTGCAAAAGCAGTCTTTCCTCTTCTCTGAGAGCAAAATGTTTTTCATACGTACTAAACCACTCATAGCTGTCATAGGTAGTTACTGGGTACGTGCGAAGAGTACGGAAATAAAATGAGACCAAATCATAAATCGGTGAAGCATCTTTTGCATGTTCAAAGTTAATAAAAAAACCATTTCCCCGTTCGTCATAGATAAAATGTTTAGCCGATAGCTTTCCATGAGACGTAACCAGCCGGATCTTTTCCTTTTCTTCCATTTCATCGTTCCACTGATCGAGCTTTCCAAAACCAAACTCAAGCGCTCTTGTCATTTCATAATAAAATGTACAGTAATGCAATTCAAACGGGGACATATACACTTTCTTCTCGCATTCTACTACGTACTGCTTCAGCTCTTCCTGACGTTTTTCCCACGTTTCTTTCATCGATGTATAATGATTTTCTATATCTTCTTTTTTTACTTCTACTTCCTGCGCCGAAGCACCGTGAAGCTTAGCAAGCTCTTGAAATAATTTATGATATCGAATATCACGCTCTTCGGTTGGGTTATTTGGGAGCCACGGCATTAAGTAATACGAGCCGCTTTCATCTGAAACAATGGGCTGAGAACGCTTCGTTTGATAAATAGGGACAAAGCCCATCCACCCTTTTTGATACACGTTCTGCAACTTTTGAATGAAGTTCTGATTTCGCTCTTGATGATTCGCCATTTCTTTAAGCGCAAATACGCCAGTTTTTGTATAGACTTTTTTTACTTTTCCGTAGTCTTCGATAAAGTCAACATCTAAGTCATATTCTTTTAACAATACTTTGTAGTCTGCTACTGTCCGCTGCATCTATATTCTCCTTCCTCGTAAAAAATAAAGAAAACAGTTAAGACATTATATGCGTCAAAACTGTTTTCTTTCCGACTTTAACGAACGGGAATATTTAAGATGCTTCCTTCTTCCAGCTCATATTCATCTCCTAAATTATTCACTCGTAAAATGTTTTGTACATTCGTATTATAGCGGTTTGCTATCGTATCAAGCGAATCTCCGTCTTGAACAATACAAAGCTTCCACGTTGAAAAAGCTTCTTCTTCCCGCGAAAAGAGCTTTGTTAAATAAAGGGCGTTTTCATTTCGGCCGCTTTCATTTTCTTCTTTCCGAAATTCAACAATAATCTTTTCCTTTTCTTGCTCAGCCTCTTGTTGAACGTCAGCATACGTATTTAATTCACTAGCTTGCGATTCTTCGAAGCTTTCTTGCTCTTGACGAAGCTGAAAGAGCTCAATCACGTTGTCTTCTCTTTCTTCCTCGATTGGTGCCTCTTTTTTCACTTCGACTTCAAATGGTTCATATGCTTCCTCTTCATATTCCACGACCGGCTCAGCACGAGATTCTTTTTTAAATACAGATGAAAAATAACTAGGAGGCTTTTCTGAATGATCTTCTTCAATAGCCTCTGCCTCTAAAAGTGCGGGAGCTTCACGATAGCTTACGTCAAACTCTTGCTCCTCTTGTTTCTCTTCTTCTTGAGCAAAGTTTTCAGTATATACCTCTTCAGCATCGTCTGCTTCTTCATAGGAGACGATGTGCTGTTCTTCCGCAAACTCTTCCTCTTCTTCTCGTTCTTGTTCTTCATGCTGTTCCCCGTACAATCCTGTGATGGACAAGTCAGCCATTAGCTGCAGCTGATTTGTGCCTGGTAATTCATAATCAAATAAATCAATAGATACATATACATCTTCAATACTTTGAATACGATTTTTAGGAATGGTAATATCAACAGGAAATTGATGTGATAATTCAGCCGTTCCGTCTTCACGGACAGAGATAGATTGCACTTGATTCTCATTTGTATATTCGCGTAACGAGTGCTCTCCCTCGTACGTTTCGTATTCACCTGTTAATTGTAATGCTCCTCGAATAGACACATATTGGTCATATTCTTGAATAGATACTTGAGGCTCTAAGGAGATAGACAAAAGTTGTGAGACTTCCTGTCCTTTTTGAAACCATACTGATTCTTCTACGGAAAAACGCAGACATGATAAATTATCCTGCGACAAATTGTTCTCCCCCTTCCAACACCCGCCAGGTAATAGCGCGGTCATTAAAGATGTATGAACAAATAAATTAAAATATGTCTTGAAAACTAAAAAAGCTTACGGAATCCTCCGTAAGCTTCTTTATAAAAGTTATTTCTATTTAGCTGTTTATCCACGCAACTTTGAAAAAGCTTTTTCAGCTGCTGCAATTGTATGTTCAATGTCTGCATCTGTATGAGAAGTTGATAAAAACATTCCTTCGAATTGAGAAGGAGGTAAAAACACGCCTTCATTAGCCATTTCACGATAGTAAGCTGCAAAATAATCTAAATTCGATGTTTTCGCTGTTTCGTAATTTATGACCTGTTCGTTTGTGAAGAAGAAACCGATCATTGAACCAGCTCGGTTTACGGTAAACGGCACATCATATTTTTCAGCTGCTGCCATCAATCCTTCTTCTAAGCGATCTGCTTTACGAATGAACTCATCGTAGGATTGAGGTGTCAGCTGTGTTAATGTCTCGTATCCAGCTGTCATCGCAAGCGGATTACCTGATAATGTACCTGCTTGATAAATCGGGCCGCTTGGTGCAACTCGCTCCATAATTTCAGCTTTACCACCGTAAGCACCTACTGGTAAACCACCACCGATTACTTTTCCTAAGCAAGTTAAGTCAGGCGTAATGTTGTAGTAGCCCTGTGCACAGTTGTACGCTACGCGGAACCCTGTCATTACTTCATCAAAAATGAGCAGTGAGCCATATTCTGATGTGATATCACGAAGCCCTTGTAAGAAACCGGGCTGAGGTGGTACCACACCCATATTTCCTGCTACCGGTTCAACGATTACTCCGGCAATGTCATCTCCGAATTCTTTAAAAGCATATTGTACGCTTTCTAAATCATTGTACGGCACTGTAATCGTGTTTTTAGCGATTCCTTCAGGCACTCCCGGGCTATCTGGTAGGCCTAACGTTGCAACGCCTGAGCCAGCTTTAATGAGAAGAGAGTCACCGTGTCCATGGTAACAGCCTTCAAATTTTAAAATTTTGTTGCGGCCCGTATAGCCACGCGCTAAACGCAGTGCGCTCATCGTTGCTTCCGTACCTGAACTCACCATACGGACGATTTCGATTGAAGGAACGCGCTCAATCACAACTTTAGCGAGCTCATTTTCAATTAATGTTGGTGCACCAAAGCTTGTACCAGATTCCGTTACTTTTTTTACTGCTTCAACTACTTGATCGTTGGAATGTCCGTGAATTAAAGGTCCCCATGATAAGACGTAGTCAATATATTTGTTGCCGTCAATATCGTAAATCGTAGCGCCTTTTCCTCGTTCCATAAAAATAGGATCCATATCTACTGATTTAAATGCACGAACAGGACTGTTTACTCCACCCGGCATTAGTTGCTGCGCTTCTAAAAAAGCTGCTTTTGACTTTTCATAACTTCTCATGTGTAAGCCTCCTTAATTACTTGTCAGATAACCAGCGTGCTGCGTCTTTAGCATGATACGTTACAATTAAATCCGCTCCTGCACGCTTCATGCTAATTAATTTTTCAAGAACAATCTCTTTTTCATTTACCCAGCCGTTTTGAGCTGCCGCTTTAATCATTGAATATTCACCGCTCACATTATAAGCCACTACAGGTAAATTAAACGTATTTTTCACATCGCGCATAATATCTAAATATGATAGAGCTGGTTTTACAATTAAGAAATCTGCTCCTTCTTCGACATCAGATTCCGCTTCTCGAAGTGCCTCTAAGCGATTAGCTGGGTCCATTTGATATGTTTTACGGTCTCCAAATTGAGGAGAAGAATGCGCTGCATCACGGAATGGTCCGTAAAAAGCAGATGCATATTTAACAGCATAAGACATCACCGGCACATCTTCAAATCCAGCTTCGTCTAGACCGTGGCGAATAGCTGCCACGAAACCGTCCATCATGTTTGAAGGCGCAATAATATCCGCTCCTGCTTTAGCTTGACTAACCGCTGTACGCGCTAATAAGTCAAGGCTAGGATCGTTTAAGATTTTTCCGTCTTCAATTACACCACAGTGGCCATGATCTGTGTATTGACACAAGCATGTATCTGCGATAACAACAAAATCTGGAAAATTTTCTTTAATTTGACGAATACCTTTTTGGACAATTCCGTGGTCATGGTATGCCTGTGAGCCGACCGCATCTTTTTCAGCGGGAACACCAAATACCATAGCTGACTTGATTCCTAAATCGACTAACTCTTGGATTTCATCATTCAAGTAGTCTAAAGAAATTTGATCCACACCTGGCATTGATTTTACAGCATTTCTTTTTTGTTCACCTTCTACAATAAAAATAGGATATATAAAGTCTTCCGGATGTAAATGTGTTTCACGTACAAGCGCACGCATATTTACAGAATTACGAAGACGACGATGACGTGTAAATTGTAAATCTTTCATGTTAAAATCCTCCTTTATTATTCAAAACAACTAACCAACATATCTATCATACCATTTATTGTGTATGTGTTAGGAACAAGATGCTTAATTCCATATTCGCTCGCTGTCTGACTCGTAATAGGACCGATGCAAACAACTTTGGTTTCATTTATAAGCTCAAGCCAATTCGGAATATCTTTAACTGACTCGACAAAAAATCTCACTGTAGAAGAACTTGTAAAAGTAATGGCATCAATTCCTGTTTCTAAATGTTGCTTAACCAAGCGTTCAGAGCCTTGATTTCGAATGGTCTGATATACAACTAAATCCGTTACCTCACACTCTTTTAACCCATCTTTTAAAACAGAGCGGGCTAATTGTCCTCGTACAAGGAGAACTCGCTCGTGATGTAACACATTTGCTTTTAACGACTCAAGAAGTGATTCGGCAACGTATTCTTTTGGAACAAGTTGCACGTTAACATCGTATTTTTCCAGCAATTTTGCGGTTTTTTCTCCAACCGCAGCCACTTTTAATCTTTTTAAAGCACTCCGACTGATATTTAACTCTTTTAGCCATTCAAAGAAAAAAGAAATGCCGTTTTGACTTGTAAAAACAATCCAATCAAAACAGTCAATCGACAGCAGGACATCTTCCACTTCTTTTTCATTGTTAGAGCGTGCAAACGTGAGGACTGGTAAGCTTAAAGGTATGCCTCCAAGCTTTTTAATCTGTGCTGCAAATGAATGAGCCTGCTTCGCTTCTCTTGTAATCAAAACTTTTTTCAAAAAAAGAGGAGCCTCATGACTCATTATTTGTCCAGCTCCTCTTTTACGCGGTCAATTAAAAGCTTAGCTCCTTGAGATGTTAAGCGACTAGCAGCTTCTGAACCGATAGCAACGGGGTCTTTTCCCGTAATGTGCTCTTTATAAATCGTTTTGCCATCAGGAGATGCGACTAGCGACGTTAGCTCAATATTTCCACCGTCTACTATACGCCCATATCCCGCAATCGGCACTTGGCATCCGCCTTCCATCTCTTTTAAAAATACGCGTTCAGCTCTAACAGCACGAGCCGTTTCATCATGATTTAAAGTTTGAAGAAGCGATAATAATTCATCGTCATTTTCTCGGCATTCGATAGCTAAAGCTCCTTGTCCTACAGCAGGAACACTTATTTCTGGCTCTAGGTACTGAGTGACCGTATCTCTCGACCAGCCCATACGAGATAGTCCTGCAGCGGCCAAGATAATCGCATCGTAATCTTCATTTTTTAATTTTTCTAGGCGTGTATCGATATTTCCTCGAATCCATTTAATTTCGATATCTGAACGCATAGATAGAAGCTGTGCCCCTCGACGCAAGCTGCTTGTCCCAATCACAGCACCGCTTGGCAGCTCCTCAAATCGCTCACCATTTTTTGAAATAAGCGCATCACGGTGATCTTCTCGTAAAGGAATACATCCAATCGTTAATCCTTCTGGCAAAACAGCCGGCATATCTTTCATACTATGAACGGCCATATCAATTTCTTTATCTAACATGGCTTGTTCAATTTCTTTTACAAAAAGACCTTTACCGCCTACTTTGGACAGCGTTACATTTAAAATTTTGTCCCCTTTTGTCACCATTTCTTTAATTTCAAACTCAAAAGGAAGACCTTGTTTTTTTAACTGTTCAATGACCCACTTGGTCTGTGTTAACGCAAGTTTGCTTCGACGAGAGCCGACAATAATTTTTCGCATGTTGTCCTCCTAATTACGAACCCCAAAAGTGAAAATTCGATAAACTGCCAAATAAAAAGAAATTAATAAGTAAGACTAAGAACAATCCAATATTCCACATCGCGATTGCCTTTCCTTGAATACCTCTACGCAGTCTAGCATACAAGTAAGCGCTGTATGCAACAAACATTAAAAATGAACCTAACACTTTTGTATCGTACCAATGAAAATCTACGTATTTAATATAAGCCCATATGATTCCTAAGATTAACGAAAGCAATAACAGCGGTACACCAATTAAAATTAATACATAGGACATGTAATCTAGCTTTGTTAAATCTTCAATTCTTAGCAAGCGCTTGCCCCATTTCTTCTTTTTCAATAAATTATACTGAACAAGATACAGAGCAGAAAAAACAAAAGAAACTGAAAAAGCGCCGTAAGATAAAATAGCCATGGTAATATGGATGATTAATAATTCTGACACAAGGCGCTCCGACTGGACAGCTGTGTATGTTTCAAGTGGAGCAAACGTATGAATAGCCATAATTAAGAAACCAATCACATTTGTAAAAAACACCATAAAATCAACGCGGAACAGGCGATTAATCACAAGTGAAAGAGTAATTAACACCCACGCGTAAAAATACAGCCCTTCAGAAACAGTAAGAATAGGAAACCTTCCCGTCTCAAACATTCGTAAAATTAAAAAGGCTGTTTGCAAAACCCATACAATAGAAAGTAACCAGAAGGCTATCGAGTTTGCCTTCCGGTTATTTTGTACAAAATCAATAAAATATAATAAAACGCTCACCGCGTATAAAATCACAATCAATTCATAGATTCTGGTTAATTCCATATCAACCATTATTCAATCCTCACTTAAGACTGATAAGCTACTGAATGAGACGTAATCGATGTATGAAGCTGCTCTTCTTTTTCTTTTTGCAAAGCAACTTCCTGTTCAATATTAAAAATCTTCATGAACAGCTCTAAAGACTCTTCAGCATGTTTCTCTCCAGCCAATTCTTTCGCGTGTAAAATTGGATCGCGAAGAAGTTGATTAATTATACTTTTTGTATGTTTATTTAACACTTTGCGCTCACGCTCAGATAAATCTGGGAGCTTACGATCAATGCTTTTCATCGTTTCAGCTTGAATGGTAAGTGCTTTTTGACGAAGTGCAGAAATAACAGGTACAACGCCTAATGTACCAAGCCAAGACTTGAAAGCAACAATTTCAGCTTCAAGCATAATTTCAATTTCATCCGCAGCTTTTTGACGCTCTTGCAAATTAGATTCTACAATCCCGTTTAAATCGTCGATATCGTATAAAAAGACCGTCTCTAGCTCATCTAGTTCTGGATCTAAGTCACGCGGAACGGCGATGTCTACCATAAACAATGGACGACCTTTACGCGTACGCTCTGCTTCACTCATCATTCGTTTCGTTACTACATAGTCATTAGCTCCTGTTGAACTAATTAAAATATCTGCTTCGCTTAAAGCATGTTGAAGATCAGCAAATGGTTTGGCTTCTCCAGAAAAACGGTTTGCTAGCTCCTGTGCCTTTTCAAATGTTCGATTCACTACCGTTACTTTTTTAGCTCCGCTGCCATATAAATTCTGCACGGCCAGCTGACCCATTTTTCCCGCACCAAGAATCAATACGTGTTTAGATGATAAGTCTCCAAAAATCTTTTTAGCAAGCTCTACGGCTGCATAGCTGACAGAAACTGCATTCGCACCAATTTCTGTTTCATGATGAGCTTTTTTGGCTAATGTCACAGCTTGTTTAAACAGCTGATTAAAAACCGTTCCAATTGTTTCTTCTTGAGCAAGCAAAAAGCTTGAACGCACTTGTCCAAGAATTTGTGTTTCACCAATCACCATTGAATCTAATCCACATGCTACTCGGTATAAGTGTTCGATGGCTCCATCATTTTCATAGATCGTTAAATAAGGCGAAAACTCTTCTTTATCTATTCCGAACCATTCAGCTAAAAATGCTTTTACATAATAACGGCCCGTGTGTAATTGATCAACAACAGCATAAATTTCCGTACGATTGCATGTTGAAACAATGATGTTCTCCAAAATGCTTTTTTGGCCGCTTAACGTTTTCATGGCAGATGCTAATTCTTGCTCATTAAAACTAAGCTTTTCTCTTATTTCAACAGGGGCTGTTCGAAAGTTTAAGCCGACTGCTATAATATGCATTTGTACATACCCCCTATAATTGAAATGTGCTTATTTATCCGAATTTGACGGGCAGTAACCCCTAAATTTCCAAAGAGCTACAGTGAGATAACTGCCCGTAAAATCCGGCGTTCTTCATTCTACTATTCGTAAAATCCGGCGGACATTACACAGATGTAATCTTCGCCTTATCTCTAACTATTATAACATGTTCTATAAGTCATTCGAAAAAAAAATGTGAACAGTCTTTGAAAACATGTGTTAAGATATTAACTGTTATTCCGTAATAAATTGTATCAAAAAAGCAGCGTTTTATCACGTTTTCTGTTTTGAAACACCTGGAGGTTACTATGAAAAAGCAATCAATGTTTTTTGGTGTCTTACTAGTTGGATTTGGAATCTTTTTCTTACTGAATGAACTACATATGAGCATTGCAGCAAAGGTATACACGTGGCCTGTACTGTTAATTTTAATAGGAGCGGCACTGTTAACTGAGTCTGCTTTATCTCAAGATCATTCAAACTTGCTTGCAAGTTACATATTAATCACTTTAGGTATTCATTTCTATGTAAGTGAACAAATTCCCTTTTGGCCTACGAATATTAGCATGGTCGTTTTTATGGTGGCCATTAGCTTTTTACTCAGTGCTAGAAAAGCCAAATCGGGCTTTTTCCAAGGCGGCACCCTTTTAATTATTGCCATTTTAATGATGTTTTCAGACCGTCTTAAACTATTTTTGCCAAAAGTTGAAGACGGCGTAAATTATTTAACAACCTTCTGGCCTATTTTATTGTTACTAGTTGGGCTATATTTATTATTTTTCAAACGAAAGTAATCTATGTAAACAAGTTAAAAAAATGGAACGTTTGACTCACTTCCTGGTAGAGTGATGATAAACGTTCCATTTTTTTAGCTTCTATTCCTTTGTTTAGTGAGTCATGCGATACTGCAAAGATTTCCACGCTTTATCTTTTCCTTCACCTGTTTCAGATGAGAAATGAATTAATTCATCATTTGGATCTAAATCCAGCGTTTCTCTCACTACTTTTAAGTGCTTCTGCCATTTTCCTTTAGGAATTTTATCGGCTTTCGTCGCAATAACCATAACGGGAAGGTCATGGTGCTTCAAAAACTCATACATCATAACGTCATCCTTTGAAGGAGCATGGCGTAGATCAACAATCATTAACACAGCTTTAAGCTGCTCACGATTTGTTAAATACGTTTCAATCATTTTCCCCCATGCTTCACGCTCTTTTTTAGACACTTTTGCAAATCCGTAGCCAGGTACGTCTACAAAGTGAAGGATTTCATTAATTAAAAAGAAGTTAAGCGTTTGAGTTTTTCCAGGCTTAGACGACGTACGCGCTAAGCTTTTGCGATTGAGCATCTTATTAATAAAAGATGATTTTCCTACATTTGAACGGCCTGCTAACGCAAATTCTGGCAGGTTTTCTTTAGGATATTGTTCAGGGCGTACGGCACTGATAACAATATCGGCTTGAGTTACTTTCATTTTACCTCTCCTACTAGCGCATGTTCCAATACTTGGTCCACATGTGACACAAGAACGATGTCTAATTCCTCTTGTACACTGTCAGGGATATCTTCAATATCACGTTCATTATCGTGAGGGATTAATATTTTAGTTAATCCGGCACGGTGTGCACTAAGTGACTTTTCTTTTAAACCACCGATTGGTAATACGCGACCTCTTAGTGTAATTTCTCCTGTCATTCCTACTTCTCTACGCACTGGTTTACCCGTTAGTGCTGATACTAGAGCAGTGGCAATGGTAATTCCTGCAGAAGGTCCATCCTTTGGTACAGCTCCTTCTGGAACATGGATATGAATATCATGTTTTTCATAAAACTTCTCATCAATTCCTAGTTTCTCTGCATTTGAACGCACGTAGCTAAATGCCGCCTGAGCTGATTCTTTCATCACGTCTCCAAGCTTTCCGGTTAGCACTAGTCTTCCTTTACCAGGGGATAAGCTTACTTCAATGGCCAGCGTGTCTCCTCCTACAGTTGTGTAAGCAAGACCTGTAGCAACGCCAACTTGATCTTCCGTCTCAGCCTGTCCGTAGCGGAACCTAGGCTTACCAAGGAATTCTTCAAGCGTTTTGGCCGTCACCACCACGCGCTTTTTCTCACCAGAGACTACGATACGAGCTGCTTTTCGACAAATGGAAGCAATTTCGCGTTCAAGGTTACGAACACCAGCTTCTCTCGTATATAAACGTATGATTGCTGTTAAGGCGTCATCGCGAATCTGCAAATTGCCCTTTTGCAATCCGTGATTTTCTAGCTGGCGCAGCAATAGGTGACGCTTCGCGATTTCAAGCTTTTCCAGCTCCGTGTAACCAGCAATTTGAATAATTTCCATTCGATCGCGCAGCGGCCCCGGAATCGTAGCTAAGTTATTAGCTGTAGCCACGAACATCACTTTTGATAAATCATACGTTTCTTCTATATAGTGATCGCTGAAATTATGATTTTGTTCAGGATCCAATACTTCTAACAAAGCAGAAGACGGGTCTCCTCGGAAATCATTTGACATTTTATCGATTTCATCAAGCAGAAATACAGGGTTAATCGTTCCTGCTTTTTTCATTCCTTGAATAATGCGTCCAGGCATAGCTCCCACGTACGTGCGACGATGACCGCGGATTTCCGACTCATCTCTCACACCGCCTAGAGATACTCGTACAAAATGACGATCTAGAGACGTAGCAATTGAGCGGGCTAGGGATGTTTTCCCTACGCCAGGAGGTCCTGCTAAACATAAAATAGGGCCTTTAAGAGATTTTGTCAACTGCTGCACGGCTAGATATTCTAATACGCGTTCCTTCACTTTTTCAAGGCCATAGTGCTCATCGTTCAGCACTTGTTCAGCATTATGAATATTGAGCGTATCTTCCGTTTCGTTTGTCCAAGGTAGCGCAATCAACCACTCGATATAATTTCGAATGACTGAGCTTTCAGCGGAGGTAGCAGGAATTTTTTCATAGCGATCCAATTCTTTAAACGCCACTTGTTTGACATGGTCCGTCATCCCACTTGCTTCAATTTTTTCGCGAAGCGTTGCTACTTCTCCTGTCTTTCCTTCTTTGTCTCCAAGCTCTTTTTGAATCGCCTTCATTTGCTCACGAAGATAATACTCTTTCTGAGTGCGTTCCATTGATTTCTTTACACGCTGTCCAATTTTTTTCTCCAGCTGCAAAACTTCTTGCTCATCTTGAATATGAGAAATGATCGTATTTAATCTTTCTTTCACATCAGTTGTTTCTAAAATTTCTTGTTTAAGCTGAATTTTTATTGGTAAATGAGAGGCTACAATATCTGCTAATCTTCCTGGTTCTTCAATGTCACTTACGGTTGAAAGAGTTTCAACGGACACCTTTTTGGAAAGTTTTATGTATTGTTCGAAATAGTCTAAAAGCGTGCGCATCAGCGCTTTATCTTCTACATCAACCTGATGTTCTTCATTTTGCTTTTCCACGTGTACAACAAAATATTCTTCGCTGTCTTCAAATTCTGTAACGGTTATGCGATTTAGTCCTTCTACTAAGACGCGCATCGTTCCATTCGGCAGCTTTAGCATTTGTTTAATTTTTGCCAACGTACCGGTTCTATATAAATCCTCTTTTGTTGGTTCATCGATACCCATATCTTTTTGTGATACTAAACAAACTAAGTGATCATCCATCATTGCTTTTTCTAATGCTTGCACAGATTTGTCTCGCCCAACATCTAAATGAAGCACCATTGTCGGATAGACGATCAAACCTCGTAAAGGCAGTAGCGGCATTGTCAATTTTTCTTTTTCTGCCATGCAATGAACACCTCCAATGCTCGTCAATTAAAGTATGTAAAGTGTGAATTCTTTTAACAATTTTATCTCATTTGTATACACATTGTCTAACAATAGTAATTACTAATTGTATCATGAGAAAGAATTAAAAGGCAAAATATATCTTTTTAAGCTCTTTTCATAAAAAAACGCCTTTTTCGTTGGCTGTGTATAAAGGTTTTATACGCGAAAAAGGCGATGAATATTCATCTGACCATTAATTTTTAATTATCATGATAGAATTAGCTAGATTCTCTATTTGGAATAGCTGGATCTACCGACAAATGTGCAACATGCTCATGTACAGACAATAGTGCTTGTTCAAACACCTCTGTTAAATGATGGACAGGAATAATATCGATACCTTTTACCTTTTCTACCATTGCATTCATATTTTCTTTTGGCACAATCACCGTCTGAACGCCTGCTTGTTTTGCTGCCTTGATTTTTGGAATTACGCCGCCAATTGGCTTTACGTTGCCGTGCAGACCAATTTCTCCTGTCATTGCTACCGTGTGTTTGATTGGGACTTCATAAATTGCTGAGTAGATCCCTGTTGCCATAGCAATACCAGCAGAAGGTCCATCGATTGGCACACCTCCCGGAAAATTCACGTGGATATCATACTCATCGGCTGGCACATCCATTGAGCGAAGAACCGTTATGACATTTTCAATTGAGCTTTTAGCCATACTTTTACGACGAATAGACTTCCCTTGAGTCCCTATACTTTCCTCTTCAACGATACCCGTAATAATAATGTTCCCTTTCTCTTTTGCAGGAATCGCTTTGACCTCAATTTCTAAAAGTGCTCCAGAGTTGGGCCCGTACACGGCTAATCCATTAATAAGCCCCACTTTTTCCTCATCTGCAATTTTCGGATCGTGTCTTGGAGATAGTTGACTAGAATGAACAATCCATTCAATATCTTCATTTTTAATGTCCGTTCGTTCCTCTGATATCGCTAGTCCAGCCGCAATTTGCATCATATTAACCGTTTCACGTCCATTGCGTGCATATGTAGAAAACAGAGATAAACCTTCTTCTGATATATCCATTCTGACTTTATTTGCTGCTTTTTTTGCAACTGTAATAATTTCGTCGCGATCAAGCTCACGGAAAAATACCTCTACGCATCTGGAACGAATGGCAGGCGGAATTTCATTAGGCGTTCTAGTCGTCGCACCAATCAAGCGAAAGTCGGCTGGTAAACCATTTTGAAAAATATCGTGAATATGTGTTGGAATTTGTGTATTTTCTTCGCTGTAATAGGCGCTTTCCATAAACACTTTTCGATCTTCTAGAACCTTTAACAGCTTATTCATCTGAATAGGATGGAGTTCTCCAATTTCATCAATAAATAAAATTCCCCCGTGTGCATCTGTAACTGCTCCTTGTTTTGGCTGCGGAATTCCAGCTTGGCCCATAGCGCCTGCGCCTTGGTAAATGGGGTCATGCACTGATCCAATTAAAGGATCTGCAATGCCTCGCTCATCAAAACGCGCCGTAGTTGCATCTAACTCTACAAATACAGCTGCTTGTTTAAAAGGTGATTTTTTATTTTTCTTTGCTTCTTCTAACACTAAACGTGCTGCTGCTGTTTTTCCTACTCCAGGCGGCCCGTATACAATAACGTGCTGTGGATTAGGACCGCAAAGGGCAGCCTTTAGTGACCGAATTCCATCTTCTTGTCCGACAATATCGGAGAAGCTAGACGGCCTCACACGTTCGGCAAGCGGCTCAGTTAAAGAGATGGCTCTCATCTTCTGCAGTTGCTCCATTTCTTTCTTTGAATCCCGGTCAATTGAGACTTTTTGCGTACGCTGATTGCGTAATAAATTCCAAAAATATAAGCCAATGATGATACCAAAAAAGAGTTGGACCATTAAGGCAATATTCGTCCAGTTCATAGATAAACCTCCTGCGCAGTTTAGTAAGATAATTATCAGTTATTATCTCCCTGCAGCAGTAGGAATAAACAAGATTCTAGTAAAAAGTAAAATTTAGTTGTCCTTCATCAACAGAAAAAAGCCGGGTACTCAAATTGAGTACCCGGCTTTTTTTATGCTGATGTTTTGCTGCCTTCTTGAATAGTAGATCCGTCTTCTAATACGAACTTAGGAGCCGCTTGATCACGAACTGTTTCACCTGTGATAATACATTTTGTAATATCATCACGTGAAGGAAGATCAAACATTACATCTAACATAATACCTTCAATGATTGAACGTAGACCACGAGCACCTGTTTTACGCTCGATTGCTTTTTTAGAAATTTCTACTAAAGCCTCGTCTTCGAACTCAAGTTCAACGTCATCAAGTTCAAGCATTTTTTGATATTGTTTCACTAGTGCATTTTTCGGTTTTGTTAAAATCTCAACTAGCGCTTCTTCATCAAGAGGCACTAAGCTAGCAGTAACCGGTAAACGACCAATAAACTCTGGAATTAAACCAAATTTTAATAAATCTTCCGGTAATACTTTTGCTAGTAACTCTTTTTCTGTAAAGTCTTGTTGTTTTGTTTCTGAACCGAAACCAATTACTTTTTTACCTAGACGGCGCTTAATAATAGGTTCGATTCCGTCAAACGCACCACCGCAAATAAATAAGATATTTGTTGTATCAATTTGAATAAATTCTTGATGAGGGTGTTTGCGTCCACCTTGAGGAGGAACACTTGCTACAGTACCTTCTAAGATTTTAAGAAGAGCCTGCTGCACACCTTCACCTGATACATCACGTGTAATAGATGGGTTTTCAGACTTACGCGCTACTTTATCAATTTCATCGATGTAGATGATACCTTTTTCAGCTTTCTCCACATCGTAATCAGCTGATTGAATTAATTTTAATAAGATGTTTTCAACATCTTCTCCTACATAACCCGCTTCTGTTAGAGATGTTGCATCTGCAATCGCAAACGGTACGTTTAAAATACGAGCCAATGTTTGAGCTAGTAAAGTTTTACCGCTTCCTGTAGGTCCAATTAATGCAATATTACTTTTTGATAACTCAACGTCATCAATTTTACTGTTTGAATTGATTCGTTTGTAATGGTTGTATACTGCAACAGATAACGATTTTTTCGCATCCTCTTGACCAATTACATACTCATCTAAAATGTCACGAATTTCTTTTGGTTTTGGTACATCTTTAAATTCTACTTCTTCTTCTGTACCTAACTCTTCTTCTACGATTTCCGTGCAAAGTTCAATACATTCATCGCATATGTAAACACCTGGACCCGCAACTAACTTGCGTACTTGTTCTTGTGTTTTACCACAAAATGAGCATTTTAACTGCCCTTTTTCATCGTTAAATTTAAACATAATTTTCACCCCTTGTAGTATTTACTAAAGTGCTCGAAGCTGATTTCTATCCGCGCTATAGCCCAACAACATGAACAACTCATCTATTTGTAGGTAAATGCCCCTCTTTATCACATAGTAAAAGCGCTATGAAAAGATTTGTATTGCATTTTACCATACATTTTCTTGAATAGATACTAAAACGTTTTATGTATATGTTGTTGATGAGCATAACAGAATGAAGATCTGCTATTATATAGTGTCCTCTTATTGGGCCTATTTCATAACCACGGATTTCAAACAATGGGTTAAAGCTGCTTCTACGGTGTTGGTTATGATATAAAAAAACTATTGAAGTTTATAAAACAAGGCACGATCAAGTCGCGCCTTGTTTCTTACTTACTATTATGCAACAGCTTTGCTGTTTTCTACAAGAAATTCAACTGCTTTACGTACTTTCATGTCTTCTTTAATGCTATCAAGACTGCCAAGCACTTTCTTAATTTCTTCGACAGGCATGTTGTACATTCCTGCCATGTTTTCTAATTCTTTTTCTACTTCTTCTTCGCTTACTTCAAGATTTTCAGCTTTTGAAATAGCTTCTAGCGTTAAGTTGATTTTCACACGCTTTTCAGCATCCGGACGCATTTGGTCGCGAAGAGCTTTTTCATCTTGACCTGAGAATTGGAAGTAAAGTTCAAGGTTAAGACCTTGCATTTGTAAACGTTGTTCAAACTCTTGCATCATACGATCCATTTCAGTGTTGAACATTGCTTCTGGAATTTCTACTTCAGCATTTTCAGCAGCTTTTTCTACTAAAGTGTCGCGAAGAGCTGATTCTGCTTGGTTTTCTTTATCGCTTTGTAATTTTTCTTTTGTTTTTGCTTTTAACGCTTCTAAAGTTTCTACTTCTTCATCTACGTCTTTTGCAAACTCATCGTCTAAAGCTGGAAGCTCTTTAGATTTGATTTCGTGTAATTTCACTTTGAATTTAGCAGCTTTACCAGCTAGCTCTTCAGCGTGATACTCTTCAGGGAATGTTACTTCCACTTCTTTTTCAGCGCCTACTTCAAGACCAACTAGTTGCTCTTCAAAGCCAGGGATGAATGTGTTAGAACCGATTTCTAAAGAATAGTTTTCGCCTTTTCCGCCTTCAAATGCTTCGCCATCAACGAAACCTTCAAAGTCGATTACAGCTGTATCGCCTTCAGCTACTGTTCCTTCTTCTTTAACAACTAGTTCAGCGTGACGCTCTTGAAGTGTTTTTAATTCAGCTTCAACGTCTTCATCTGTTACAGTTGTATCTACTTTTTCTACTTCTAAGTTTTTGTATTCGCCTAATTTAACTTCAGGCTTAACAGTTACTTTAGCAGTGAAAACTAGAGGTTGTCCTTTTTCGATTGTTTCAACATCGATTTCTGGACGATCAACCGGCTCGATACCAGCTTCAACAATTGCATTGCTGTAAGCTTCAGGTAATAAGATGTCTAGTGCATCTTGGTATAAAGATTCTACGCCAAAACGTTTTTCGAAAAGTGGACGAGGCATTTTACCTTTACGGAACCCTGGTACGTTTACTTGTTTTACAACTTTTGTGAATGCTTTATCTAAGGCTTTATCAAACTCAGCAGCTTCAACTTCTACTGTTAAAACGCCTTGATTTCCTTCTTGTTTTTCCCATTTTGCAGACATGAATGTTTCCCTCCAAAATCATTTTAAGTAGTGATTTCTAAATTAGATAATGCAGATAGCCTATCAGTTCAAACCTCAATCATTATCTATTTAACTCCCTACTACTTTAAAGTAAGTAGGAATGTAATGTAAAGATGAAATTCTACTATACGTATTTAAGTGCATTTTACAACCATTATATTATAACATACAACAATGACGTTTCAACTAAACACCACATTTTATATAAAAGAAATTTCTTCAATTTCTTTTAGCTCTTTAATTGCCTTTCGTAATTCAGCTGGGGAGAAACTTCCGTCTTCCTCTGCTACAGCTGCATCTGACTCTTCTCCTTGCATCATCAGACTAACAGCATACACCGCTTCTGTCCAAAGTTTTACATTATCACCCGGTAAAAACGGAAATGTTATAAATAAATGACGCTGCCATATTTCAACGGCAACCTGCAGCAATGTAGGATTTTCATGCTCCAGCTTTTCCGTCAGCTGCGCTTCTACTTGCTCGGCAAACAAATACGGTGTTGTTCGTTGAAGCTGAAGCGCATTTACTTTTTTCGTCTCTCCAAACTTACTAATCATAAAATCAATGTCTACTTCTTCTTCCATGACTGTTTTTAAAGCGACTGTTTTTACGATAGGGTGAATAGCTTCAGATGAAAATAGCTGTTCCAGAAAGAAGCGCTGCTTTTCAATTCTCTTTGTCTTTAATGAATGAACCCATTCAAGCTGATCTTGAATATTGTCTAGAGCTGTGAATGATTTAAACTGCTCTATCTGTTCTTCTTCTGTTTGTTCTTCTATGACTTGTTCTTGATTCATTCTATTTTTGCAGAACTCCAATAGCTGATAAAGCTGTTCAGCATGTTCAGAAGGGAGTTTGTGTTCTTGAATAACTGCTTGTAGAGTGACATATCCTTCATGATAATGACCAAGCTGAATTAACACCATGAGGTACATTTGCAAATTATGATAATAATCGCCAATATCTTCTTTCAGCATTTGCTCACATAATTCCTTAGCTATGCCTGCATCACCGAGCTCCACGTGACAAATAACAAGGCCAAGCAAAATTTCATGATGCTTATTATCAAGTTCGTAGGCCTGCTCAAATAAAGGAAGTGCTTCTTGAAATTGCTTGTGCTGCATATGTTCTGTAGCTTTTTCAACCAACCGTTCTTTTAATAGAGGAAAAGCTACAATTTTGTTTTGTTGTTCATTCGACATGTTTTCTCCCCACTTCGCGGTCCATTTGCTTTACAGTTTAGCAATTGAATTAACGGAACGCAAAAAAATCGAGCAAAATCATCATTTTGCTCGATTTTTGGTTAATATCTTACCGTTTTTGCTTCATAAGCAGAAATGTCGTCTTCAAAAGAAAGCGTATAGCCAATTTCATCATATCCGTTAACAAGCATATATTTCCAATGGCCATTGATCTCAAACGTACGTTCAAAACCTGCTTCATCGGTAATTTTTTGCTGATGAAGATCGATTGTACAGGCGTAAGAAGCACTTTGAGACTCTTTCATTAAATAGGAAACATCTTCTTTTGGTAAAATAATAGGTAAAATACCATTTTTCAGACAGTTTTGTTTAAAAATATCCGCAAATGACGGTGCGATAATGGCACGGAACCCATAGTCTAAAAGCGCCCATGGAGCGTGTTCACGTGACGAACCACACCCGAAGTTCTCGTCAGCTACAAGAATTGTTGCTCCTTGATTTTGAGGCTGATTTAGTTCAAACGTTTCATTTAACGTTTCATCTTCATTATATCGCCAATCAAAAAAGAGAAATTGGCCAAAGCCAGTACGCTCAATTCTTTTCAAAAATTGCTTTGGGATAATTTGATCAGTATCTACGTTTGCTCGGTCGAGACCTGCTACTTTTCCTGTATGGATCGTAAAAGCATTCATCTGTGTTCTCCTCCTTATCGCACCGCTTGTTCTTGTAGTTTGCGTACATCAACAAAATGTCCATATACCGCTGCCGCTGCTGCCATTACCGGGCTTACTAAATGCGTTCTGGCACCTTTTCCTTGACGTCCTTCAAAGTTTCGATTAGAAGTGGACGCACAGTGTTCGCCTTGTGGAACTAAGTCAGAGTTCATGCCTAGACACATGCTGCAGCCCGAGTCTCTCCATTCAAAGCCTGCTTCAATAAAAATAGCAGATAACCCTTCTTCTTCAGCCACTCGCTTTACTTTTTGAGAACCTGGTACAATCATCGCTCGCACATCTGGTGACACTTTCTTTCCTTTAATAAAGGCTGCCACGTCACGAAGATCAGACAAACGAGCATTTGTACATGAACCGATAAATACATGCTGAACTGGGATCTCTTCTATTGCCATGCCGGGCTGTAAGCCCATATACTCAAGTGCTCGTGACAAAGACTTTTTCTCAGCTTCTGTTGTACACTCTTCTAATGTAGGAACTTGCTTGCTAACATAAGAACTCATCGCCGGGTTTGTTCCCCATGTTACAACAGGCTCAATTGTATCTGCATCAATTTCTAGAGTTTCATCGTATGTTGCACCTTCATCTGTTGCTAAAGCTGCCCAAGCTTCCACTGCTTTTTCAAACTGTTCTCCTTTAGGAGCATACTGACGCCCTTTAATATAAGAGAAAGTAACATCATCTGGACTGATTAAACCAGCTTTTGCACCGGCTTCAATAGACATATTACAAATAGTCATGCGCTCTTCCATTGAAAGGTCGCGAATACATTCGCCCGTAAATTCTACGATTGAACCCGTTCCAAAATTCACGCCGAATTTTTGAATAATTGCTAATACAATGTCCTTAGCATAAACACCAGGCTGTTTTTTGCCATTTACTTTCACTTGTAGCGTTTTTGGTTTCGCTTGCCATAGCGTTTGCGTTGCTAAAACATGTTCTACCTCACTCGTTCCTATACCAAAAGCAAGCGCTCCAAATGCACCGTGAGTAGATGTATGGCTATCTCCGCACACAATGGTTTTTCCAGGCTGCGTCAATCCTAATTCCGGTCCAATGATATGCACAATTCCTTGCTCTTCGCTTGTTAAATCTAAAAGCTTCACACCAAACTCATGACAGTTTTCAGATAGTTTGTCTACTTGTTTCTTTGCAATCGGATCTTTAATATTAAAACGGTCAACCGTTGGAATATTGTGATCCATTGTAGCAAACGTTAAGTCCGGACGCTTCACTTGACGATTTGCCACGCGAAGACCTTCGAATGCTTGAGGAGACGTTACTTCATGAATAAGATGAAGATCGATATATAATAAGTCCGGCTTCCCCTCTTCTCGACGTACAACATGTTGTTCCCAAAGCTTATCAATAATTGTTTTTGGTTTCATACTGCTCCTCCTTTCTGATTATGAAAAACGTTTCTCACAAAACGTGAGAAACGCATGATTAACTGTAAGCTGTCATAATGCTTGAAATGGCAGAATCGTTGGCAATAACCGCAGTTATTGCATCCACCATTTTATCGGTACCTAAATAATGATTACCGTCTGCTAAGTCAGCTGTTCGATGACCTGCATGTAATACACTTTCAACCGCTTGTTCAATCACCGCTGCTTCTGTTTCTAATCCAAATGAATGTCTAAGCAACATTGCTGCAGATAAAATAGCAGCAATCGGATTAGCTTTGTTTTGTCCAGCAATGTCTGGTGCAGAACCGTGAACCGGTTCGTATAAAGATGGACCATCAACCGTTAAACTCGCAGATGGAAGCATCCCTAACGATCCTGTCAGCATAGAAGCCTCATCACTCAAAATATCACCAAACATATTTTCAGTTACCACTACATCAAAATATTTCGGATTGCGAATTAACTGCATAGCAGCTGAATCTACAAGCATATGCTCAAGCTCTACATCCGGGTAGTCTTTTGCTACTTCTTCAGCTACTTCACGCCACACTCGACTAGACTCAAGCACATTCGCTTTATCAACCGACGTTACCTTTTTACGTCGATTTACAGCCGTTTCAAACGCTTGGCGAATAATCCTTTCTATTTCTGTACGCTTATAAAATAACGTGTCGACAACTGTCTCTTCATTTCCTTCTGTTCGACGCTCGCTAGGCTGACCAAAATATAAGCCCCCTGTTAGCTCACGAACGATAATGAAGTCAACACCTTCAATGTATTCTTTTTTCAAAGGAGAGGCATCTGCTAAGCTATCATAAAACGTCACTGGACGAAGGTTAGCATATAAATCCAATTCTTTTCGAATAGCTAGCAAACCTTTTTCTGGTCGCAAATGTGAAGGATTACGATCCCATTTTGGCCCTCCAACGGATCCAAGTAAGACGGCATCCGCCTGCTTACAAATCTCAATTGCACTTTCTGGAAGAGGTGTGCCAGCCTCATCAATTGCAGCTCCGCCAATTAATCCATACGTAAACTCGAATTGATGATCAAAGCGCTCTCCAATTGCTTTTAAAACGGCAACAGCGCCTTTGGTTACTTCTGTTCCTACGCCGTCACCTGGTAATACAGCGACTTTTTTTGTCATGGTGGTCTCTCCCTTCAGTTCACATTACTTCTTGCTTTGTACGATGCTGCTGAATAGCGATTAATCGATTAATGGCATTTAAATAGGCTTTCGCTGACGATTCTAATACGTCAAATGCTACTCCGCGTCCGCTTGCTTCAGTTCCTTCGCTTTCAACCTTCACAAATACTTCAGCCAGTGCATCCGGACCGCCGTTAATAGACTGAATACGATAGTCTAATAGTTTGACATCTTGCTCAACACAGCGCTGCAGCGTATTATAGATAGCTTCCACGCTTCCAGATCCCGTAGCTGCTTCTTGAATCTCTTCGCCGTTTTCTTTGCGAAGCGTAATCGTAGCCGTAGGAATATTGTTCGTACCATACTGAACTTGCAGACTTTCAAGCTTATATTCACTGTCTTTGCTAACTTGCTTTTGAATGACTAATGCCAATAAATCATCGTCGGTAATGTCTTTTTTCTTATCTGCTAAGTCTTTAAACTTCTCAAAAAGCACGTTTGCTTCTGTATCTTCCAATGTGAACCCAAGCTCTACTAAGCGTGTACGGAACGCATGACGGCCTGAGTGTTTACCCAGCACAATCGGATTTTGTTTAACACCCACAAGTTCTGGGGAAATAATCTCATATGTTAACGGATTTTTTAAGACGCCATCTTGGTGAATACCTGATTCATGAGCAAAAGCATTTTTTCCGACAATTGCTTTATTTGGCGCAATATTCATTCCGGTAAGCTTACTGATAATGTCACTCGTACGCTTGATTTCGGGCAAGATCAAACCTGTGCTCGCTTGATAGAAGTCTTGACGGACATGAAGCGCAAGTGCTACTTCTTCAAGAGCAGCGTTACCGGCACGTTCTCCGATTCCGTTAATCGTTCCTTCAATTTGAGTAGCTCCTGCTTCAATAGCAGCCATTGAATTAGCAACAGCTAGCCCTAAGTCATCGTGGCAGTGAGCTGACAAATCGACCTTATGAATATTTGATACATGTTCTTTTAAGTAATTAAATACGGATTGATAGTCACCAGGCGTGATAAATCCTACCGTATCTGGAATATTAACGACTTTTGCACCAGCATCGATAACAGCTTCTACAATTCTAGCTAAAAACGGTAAATCTGTGCGACATGCATCTTCAGCAGACCATTGAACAACCGGGAATTTTTTACTTGCGTATTTCACCATTTCCACTGCTGTTTCAAGTACTTCATCAGGTGTTTTTTTCAATTTATGCTGCATATGAATTTCGGAAGTAGCGATAAAAACATGCAGTCTTGGTTCTGCACTTTCTTTTAACGCTTCCCATGCAATGTCAATATCTTTTGTAACAGACCTTGCAAGGCCTGTTACAGAAGAATTTTTGACAATAGACGCAATTTCTTTTACGGATTGAAAATCACCTTTTGAAGAAGCTGGAAATCCGGCTTCAATAATGTCGATACCTAATCGCTCTAACTGCTTAGCAATTTCAAGCTTTTCTTGTAGGTTCAAATTGACTCCAGGTGACTGTTCACCATCGCGTAGCGTCGTGTCAAATAGTTTAATTTTTTGCACTAGCGATCACCGCTTCTTTCTTTTGTTTTTTAACAAATGGCATCATTTCACGTAATTGAGCGCCAACTTTTTCAATTAAATGTTCGTTTTCACGGTTATTGATAGCTGTAAATTCTGGACGATTTGCTTGGTTTTCTAGGATCCAGCCTTTTGCAAATTTACCTGTTTGGATATCTTCAAGCACCTTTTTCATTTGTTCTTTTGAACGCTCATCTACAACGCGTGGTCCTGAAACGAAGTCACCCCATTGAGCTGTATCAGAGATTGAATAACGCATGCCTTCCATTCCGCCTTCATACATAAGGTCAACAATTAATTTTAATTCGTGTAAACACTCAAAATATGCAACTTCCGGTTGGTAGCCAGCTTCTACAAGCGTTTCAAAACCAGCTTTAACTAATGAAGTTAAACCGCCGCAAAGTACTGCTTGCTCACCGAAAAGATCTGTTTCTGTTTCTTCTTTAAACGTTGTTTCTAATACACCCGCACGAGCTGAGCCAATTGCTTTAGCATAAGCTAATGCTACGTCTTTTGCTTCGCCAGTTACGTCTTGGAATACTGCGAATAACGCCGGTACGCCAGCTCCTTCTTCATACGTTCTTCTTACAAGGTGACCAGGACCTTTTGGAGCTACTAAGAATACGTCAACGAATTCAGGTGCTACGATTTGATTAAAGTGAATGTTAAAACCGTGAGCAAATACTAAAGATTTTCCTGGTTTTAATCCTGGAAGAATTTCTTCGTTATAAACTTTTGGCTGATGCTCATCTGGAAGTAATACCATTACTACTTCTGCTTGTTGAACTGCTTCTTTTACAGATAATACAGTGAAGCCGTCTTGTTCTGCTTGATCCCATGATTTACCTTTACGTAATCCTACTACCACGTTTACTCCGCTGTCGCGTAAGTTTTGTGCGTGAGCGTGACCTTGTGAACCATAACCTACGATTGCTACTGTTTTACCTTGTAATAATTGATCCTTTGCATCTCCGTTGTAATATACCTTTGTCATAATAAATCTCTCCTCTTAGTTTATATAGTTTTATATAGTTTACTTTTTTAGTAACTAGCTAGAATTAAATGATTGATGAAAGTTTGGCTGCTGCTTTTTGCGTACCGCGCGGAACAGCTACTGTCCCTGTGCGCGTTACTTCTTTTAATCCATAAGGCTGAAGTAAATCAATCATCGCTTCAATCTTGCTGGATTCACCTGTTACTTGAATAATTAAGCTGTCGCGGCTTACATCAATGATGGTTGCACGGAAAGGCTCAATTACTGCATAAAGTTCGTTACGGCTCGCAGGTGTAGATGCTACTTTCATTAAAGCAAGCTCTCTTGACACCACGGCTTGATCCGTAATATCTTGAACTTTCAACACGTCAATCTGCTTGTTTAACTGCTTAATCACTTGTTCAGCAGCATTGTCATGCTCTACGTTTACGACAAACGTCATGCGTGATACATCTTCAGATTCAGTGTGTCCTACCGAAATACTCTCAATATTGAAATTTCTTTTTGTAAATAACCCCGTTACGCGATTTAAAACGCCCGCACGGTTTAATACAGTTGCTGTAATGATTCGCTTCATGGTTTCACCCCTACCATTTCATGTAATCCTTTTCCAGGTGCAACCATTGGATATACGTTTTCTTTAGGTGCGACAAAGAAGTTTAGTAAAACAGGTCCATCTGTTTCCATTGCTTCTTTCAGAGCCGCATGCGCTTCTTCTTCAGTAGAAGCTTGTAAACCTTTGATATCATAGGCTTCTGCAAGCTTCATTAAATTAGGCTGATTCGGAATTAAAGAGTGCGAGTAGCGTTCTTCATAGAAGATTTCCTGCCACTGACGAACCATTCCAAGCGACTGATTGTTAAGCACAACCACTTTAACAGGTAAGTTTAATTCTCTAATAACCCCTAATTCTTGAAGCGTCATTTGAAATCCACCGTCACCAACGACTGCTACAACTGTTTTATCTTTATTTGCCAGCTGAGCGCCGATTGCAGAAGGTAATCCAAAGCCCATGGTGCCAAGGCCACCTGAAGTTACCCATCGATCTGGATTATTAAATGTGTAGTATTGAGCTACCCACATCTGATGTTGCCCAACGTCCGTTGTAACAACGGCATCTCCATTTGTATATTTGTGAAGCAACTCAACTACTTTTTGTGGTTTCAACACGTCCGCTGAGTTCTGATACCATAATGGATATTCTTGTTTCCACGCCGCTAATTTCTCATGCCATTTCGTATAATCTCCAACTTCTCCTTCTTGCAGAAGCAATTGCTTTAATACTTCTTTTGCATCTCCAACAATTGGAATCTTGGTTGGAACATTCTTTCCAATTTCCGCTGGGTCGATGTCAATGTGAGCAATTTTTGCATTTGGTGCAAAATGCTTTAAGTTACCTGTTACTCGGTCATCAAAGCGCGCCCCGATACTAATGAGAAGATCACTCTCATAAATTGCCATGTTTGCTGTGTACGTTCCGTGCATGCCAGCCATTCCTAAATGAAGCGGATGATCTGCAGGAAAACAACCTAACCCTAAAAGCGTATTAATAACCGGAATATTTTGACGCTCAGCATAATTTTTTAATTCTTCTGAACCTTTACTCAATAATACTCCCGCACCTGCTAGAATAACAGGTTTCTTTGCAGCTGCTACTGCGTCTGTTAACTTTTTAACCTGCAGCTGATTTGGAAAATAAGTTGGCTGATAGCCAGGTAAATCAATTTCTCCTTCGTAATTAAATGTTCCATCACCCTGTGCCATATCTTTTGGAATGTCGATTAAGACTGGACCAGGTCTTCCTGTTGTCGCAATATGAAATGCCTCTTTGATGATTCTCGGCATGTCGCTGATATTGCGTACTTGATAGCTATGTTTTGTAATTGGCATTGTGATTCCTAATACATCTGCTTCTTGGAACGCGTCAGAACCAATTACACTTGAAGCTACTTGACCAGTAAAAACAACTAAAGGAAGTGAGTCAATCATCGCATCTGCCAAACCTGTTACGATATTTGTTGCACCAGGACCACTTGTTGCGATAACTACACCGGGTTTACCTGAAATTCTTGCGTACCCTTCTGCTGCGTGAATTCCACCTTGTTCGTGACGAGCAAGTACGTGAAACATTCCTGAACCGTATAGCTTATCGTAAATCGGTAAAACGGCTCCCCCTGGGTAACCGAAGATGACGTCAACGTTTTCTCTTCTTAGAGATTCAATCAACATGTCAGCTCCATTCATTTGTGCCCCAGCGCTTACAGGTTCTTTCGTTTGCATATTGGCTCCCACTTTTCTCATCCTTTCGTTTTCTAGATAAAAGAAAAAAGACTTCTCACCCCTAAATAGACCCTATCAAATGATATAGGTCAAGGGGCGAAAAGTCTTTTGTACTTTACGCGGTACCACCCTCGTTTGTAATCGTAATGATTACCTTATGAATGTATACTGTACATTCTTTTTGATAACGAGTGCTTTGGAAGTACACTCGGTCGCCCTTACTGAATTTCAGGGTGACACTCTGAGGTGAGTTCATTTTGACTTGGTAACGCCGGCTTCCAGCAACCCGACTCTCTGTTGATACCTAAACATCAAAACTACTTATCCTCTTCAACGTTTTAAAACGCTATATGCTTTTTGAACAATGCTTTACACATCATATTTTAAATTAATTACAATTAATTAAAATTTTTAGAAAACTTATATTTGAGGACTATCTTACGCCCATTTCTATGCATAGTCAACCACTTTTCAAGATTTTTTTAGACAATTTAGACTAAACAGAATATTTGAATGCGTTTTCATTATTGATGCAATAAGGGTTTATAGCCACTCAAAAAGTTTTTCTGAAACGTTCATTTGTACACACTGAATGAACAAACATTCACTTTTAAGATAAATAAAAAAATCCCGTCTTTTACTAAAAAGTAAAAGCCGGGATTTTTTTCTAGACGTCCCAGGAGAGATTCGAACTCCCGACCGACGGCTTAGAAGGCCGTTGCTCTATCCTGCTGAGCTACTGGGACATAATGTTAAACTGTATCAAAGACAATACTTATTATATTCAAATATAATTTAAAAGTCAACGTTTTTTTGAAATTTTATGAGAAGAGAGGTAAAAAACCTTCTCTTCTCCCTATATTTGGCTATATTATGCTGAAAGTGTACAGGTTAACTGCATGCTAGGAATATGTTTACCGCTTATATCGTAAAACTGCACGGTAGCTTCTGTACCATCCATTACTAGTATAGCATACGTACGTTCTTTTCTCATACGAGGAAGTAACATACTTCCTGGATTGATAAATAAAACTCCGTCCATGAGCTCAGCTCCCGCTATGTGAGAATGCCCAAAACAAACAACGTTTGCCCCCACTTCTCTCGCTTTGTAATGCAGATTCATCATAGACATTTTAACATTATATAAGTGACCGTGTGTAACCAGACACGTGGCTTCTCCAAGTGACTCTACTCGATCATTGACGTAAGATGCATCATAATCACAATTTCCTCGAACGCCTAAAAACGAAGACATTTCTTTGCTGTCTTGTGGCAGCTCAGAGTCACCACAATGAATCATCTTATCTACATCAGCATGTCTTTCTCTGATAGTGAGCAGTTCTTCTTGTAACCCGTGGCTATCGCTTACAATTAATAGTTTCACACGTCATCACTCCTTCTAAAATTGCGCATCAATTAGCGGTGCTAGTTTTTCTAACGCATTTGCTCGGTGACTAATTTGATTTTTTTGTTCTTTAGACAATTCTGCCATGGAGCAGTTCCATTTTTCTACAAAGAAAATAGGATCGTATCCAAAGCCGTTCTCGCCTCTTTTTTCTTCCAAGATGCGCCCTTCACACGTGCCTTCTACAAGCTCTGTTCTCTTTCCAGGCACTGCAATAGCAAGCGTACAATGAAAACGTGCCGTGCGCTTTTCAAACGGCACGTCATGTAATTTTTGAAGTACCTTCTCTATATTAGCATTATCATCTTTATTTTCACCAGCATAACGCGCGGAATAAACGCCTGGCTCTCCGTTTAAGGCATCAATAGCAAGCCCAGAATCATCGGCAATAACCGGCTTATTTAATGCTGATGAAATGGTTTCTGCCTTTAGCGTGGCGTTTTCTGCAAATGTAACGCCCGTTTCTTCCACGTCCTCAATTTCAGGAAAATCAAGAAGCGATGTTACTTTAAATCCCTTCGGTGAGAATAGTGTTTCAAAATCCTTTACTTTGCCTGCATTTTTAGTTGCAATAATGATTTCACGCACGTTAATCCCTTACCTTTCTTTAACCGGAATGTAAGCAGCCAGATGATCAAGAACTTCCTTTTGCTGTTCAATCAATTGATAAACACCCTTTTCCCCTAAATCCAGAAGATGGTTTAACTGTTCTCTCGAAAACGTCGATTCCTCTCCCGTTCCCTGTAATTCTACAAACTGTCCGCTTCCTGTCATCACAATATTCATGTCAACTTCCGCTGTCGAATCTTCTTCATAATTTAAATCTAAAATCGAATTTTCTCCATGGATACCTACTGAAGTCGCAGCTAAATAGTCACGAATAGGAATTTCTGTCAGCTTGTTCTCTTCAACCAGCTTTCCAAACGCTAAAACCATAGCCACAAATGCACCTGTAATCGATGCTGTTCTTGTTCCGCCATCTGCTTGAATAACATCACAATCAATCCAAATGGTTTTTTCTCCGACCTTTTCCAGGTCGACTACAGAACGAAGAGCTCGTCCGATCAGACGCTGAATTTCCATTGTTCGTCCTGTGACTTTACCTTTTGTTGATTCGCGTATATTTCTTTGTGCCGTAGCTCGAGGCAGCATAGAATATTCAGCTGTAATCCATCCTTTTCCTTGTCCACGCATAAAAGGAGGCACTCTGTCGTCTATGCTTGCTGTACAAATAACCTTTGTGTCTCCCACCGAGATTAATACAGATCCTTCTGGATGCTTTAAGTATGAAGTATGAAGAGATACAGGTCTCAATTCATTAAATTCCCTACCGTCCAAACGCATTAAGCATGTCCTCCTATTAATTCATTTATATGTAATAGCTTCTTCCATTTTAACTATAAAACAGCGGAAAGAGGTCGCTATTTCAGCAGACCTCTTTCTACTTAGTCCTTTACTAGTATAACAAAAATTTGTTTTTAAAAACTACCTGTGTTCACATTTTTAGGTCTTGAAACTGGCTCCGTTAGCTTTTTCCCTTTTTCATCTTTTAGCGTTTTTTTGCCATTCACCTTAATGGCAACGCTGTCTACGGCTTTTTGTTCCGTCAGCGATAACACCAAGGAGTCGAGAACATACTGAGAAATTTCCGTTCCTTTTAAATTTCCAAAGATGTTTTTATTAAAGTTCAGCGTTAACTGACCGTCCGCATACTTTGGAGCTGCTACGAGCTTTGCATCAGGATTAAAATCTGTCACTAAACCTGATGCAGGCGCAGGTCCTTCTACAAGCTCGTTCACAATTGCAGTGTACATATCTTTGTCATCAGAAGCAATTCGTTTTGTAACAGGAACATAGTAAGTTTGTTTGCCCTCTTGAGCTAAGTAATAGATCGTAACTGGCTTCGTTTGGGTTACGTCAACTACTCCAGTATTATCAAAGTTAATACCATCTGCTCTGCTCAACCCTTTACTGATTGGTGTATGATTTACAGGCATCTCATCTTTATCATAGCCGTTAATGCGAATTTTAACTTTATTTACGCCTTCAAACTGCGTCAGCGTCCACGTTACGGCCTGCAGGATACGGAGTTCATCTTCTTTTTTATATTCAGCAAATTCAGGTGAAAAATCTGCTACCATCGTGCCGTCACTTTCCAGCTTTGTCCCTAAAACTCTTGTATCAGCAGGAAGAACCGCTCGGAAATTATTTGGCAATAAGTTTGTGACTGGTCCACCCTCTACTAAATATTCAAGAGACTGTTTAGCGACACCTTTTGATTTAGGAATTTCAAGCGTCTGGGGAACAACGTACCCGTTTTTATCAATTAAGTAAATTTCTCTTTTGGTAGGCGCAGATGTTTCTGCCGCTTTACTTTGTTTTTTATTAGCTTCCGTTACTTTCGCTTCAGTCGCTAATGATTTTTCATCTTTCACATAGGTGACATCCTTTGGCGGATCAATTTCCTTTGCTGCGTTATCCCCTCCGAAAAGTCCACAGCCGGATAACAACACAGATGTGGTCACCACGGCGGATATGAGAACAAATTTGGTCTTTTTGGACATTCCTTTCCCTCCTCAGACTGTTTGTACTACTATGTATACGAGCTTATTTGCATTTTAGACCAGCTCAAACAAGTTTTTGGCCACAAAAAAAACCGAGCTTAATATGCTCGGTTTTAAAGCTTGATATGCTCAACATTATATACAGGGTGTTCAAACCATTTAGATGCAATAGATTGAAACAGTTCTGTTGAGCCTGTTGTATAGAAGTAGTGTTCGGGCTCCATGCTTCTAGGAGCTAGTAAATTGCTATAAGAAAGAATGGCACTTACCTCTATTGCCGTTTCTTCACCAGAACTGATTAACTGAACTCGAGGCCCAATTGCTTCTTGAATAACTGGCTTTAATAACGGATAATGCGTACATCCTAAAATAAGGGTATCCATATCTGTATGATAAAAAGGTTTTAATGTTTCTTTTACAATTCGCTGCGCTTCCGGTCCTTCATAATTACCGCTCTCTACAAGAGGTACAAACAAAGGGCATGCTAAATTTTCCACTTCCACTCTCGTATGAAGAGCGCGGAGTGCATGTGTATAGGCTTGGCTTTTAACGGTTCCGTTTGTGCCGATTACGCCTATTTTATGATTTTTAGTTACTTTAAGCGCAGCTCGTGATCCTGGTTCAATGACGCCTATAACCGGAATATCGAGCTGTTCTTGAATTTCATCTAGTACAACTGCCGTAGCCGTGTTGCACGCAATAACAAGCATTTTAATATCTTTATCTACTAAATAATTAGTCATCTCCCATGTGAAAGCTCGTACTTCTTCACTGGGACGAGGACCGTATGGGCAGCGGGCTGTATCTCCAATGTACATAATTTGTTCTTTCGGAAGCTGTCTCATAATTTCCTTTGCTACCGTTAATCCGCCCACACCTGAATCTATAACACCAATTGGTCTACTCAAAACAATCGCCTCATTTTTCTTTCATTTCATCATGTAATTTTCGTAACGTTACTCGTAAAACTTCTGTTTCACTAGGAGAGAAGTTTGCCAGTACGCCATTTAAATACGTTTGTCGCTTTTCAATTACTTCTTCGATAACACGTGCTCCTTCAGGAAGCAAATGAATACGCACTACGCGGCGGTCTTTCGGATCTTTGACCCTAACCACCAACTTATTTTTTTCCATACGATCTACTAAATCTGTCGTTGTACTACAAGCGAGAAAAATCCGATTTGATAAATCGCCAATCGTCATATCTCCACGTTCAAACAGCCACTGCAAAGCAATAAACTGAGGTGGCGTAATCGTATAGTCTTCTAAAATTTCTCTTCCTTTTTGCTTCACAATAGCTGCAATATGTCGAAGTGACTTTTCTAATTCTGCCACTGTATCCTCATTATTTTTTGCTGTCATACCGTAATCCTTTCCACCTATAAGTCTTATTTTCTATTATTTCTTTCAGTTAAACCCGTCTCTATTGTTTCTCTTTTCTATTTTATATTGTGCTCTTTTTTCGGTGATTTTTCAAGGTTAACATGAGGATTCTACAACGTTCAGCATTAAAAAACAGCTGCTCCATAAAAGGAGCAGCTGTTTCTATTAATTATTGATATACAGCTCGAAAACTGAGCTAAAATCTTTTGTCGTGTAGGCTGTTTTTTTATCTAATAACCAAGAAAAAGCGGCTTCGTTAATTTCTTTAAATTCACTGGCAACACTTCCACTTGTGTTTCTTGTACTGCTTAGCGTAGAAGAAGCTAGCTGAATACTTTGTTTAGCAAAATCGAGCGCAATTTCATTTTCACGCGTTATTTCAGACATTTTAAACAGCGCTTTATATAAATCTTTTACCTCTTCTATATGCTTTTTGTGTACATCAATAGAAAAAGTCTCCGAGCCAATTTTAAATTTAATTTCCACATCTAAATCGACAGTTCCAGCCGTTTCTAGCATCACGTTTGAAATGTGATTTGTGCTGTAGTTATAGCGGCGAAGCATTCGCTTTTTACTTGTAGCACTTGTTCCATCAAGGTGAATGAGCGCTTTATTGGTAAAGCAATATTCATCTGACTTTGATTTGATTAGAAAATAAATTTTTTCTTGTTCTTCATGCATAACGTAATCGTCTGCATCTACCTTGTCATAATCAACTGGCTTAATAACAGAACCAATATCACTTAGCCCCAATACATCAGCAGCTACTTTTCCAAACATTTCCCCATCTCCCTTTTAAAAACGATTGTGTTATTTTCATGCTTTAAGTGTACTGTGCAAATGAGGGGATGTAAATAAAAAAAGGAGCTTCTTTAAAAGAAGCTCCACATTTATTAAAACAACAAATTTAAAATCATATAGATAAGTGCAGCTAATGAAGCTGAAATTGGCAACGTGATAACCCATGTAATCACCATGCGCTGTGCAGTTCCCCATTTTACACCTTTCACTCGGTGAGCAGAACCTACACCTAAGATAGAAGATGAAATAACATGAGTAGTACTGACAGGTAGATGAATAAACGTTGCTCCAAAGATAATGGCAGCACCCGTTAAGTCCGCAGCTACTCCATTAACAGGACGAATTTTCATAATTTTACCGCCGACGGTTTTAATGATTTTCCATCCACCAATTGACGTTCCAAGCCCCATTGCGACCGCACAAGCCAGCTGTACCCACCACTGAATATCAGTACCGCTTTGCATATTGTTAGCAATAAGCGCCAGCGTAATGATACCCATTGCTTTTTGCGCATCATTCGTACCGTGTGTGTAAGATTGTAGGGCTGCAGTCAGGATTTGAACGCGGCGAAAACGCTTATTCGTTTTCGTCAAGTTATGGTTTTTAAACGTTAGTTTGATAATCGTATAGACAATATAACCTACTACAAAGGCTAGAACTGGTGAAATTAGAAGGGCTTCAATGATTTTGATGAAACCTTTGTAATTTAAAGCACCAAATCCAGCAGCTGCAATAGCTGCTCCTGCAATCGATCCAATAATTGCATGAGAAGAACTACTCGGGATACCGAAATACCATGTGATTAGGTTCCACGCGATAGCAGAAATTAATGCTGCTAAAATAACGACAGAACCATTTTGAAGCGTATAAGGATCAACGATATCCTTTGTAATCGTTTTGGCTACGCCCGTAAACGTCATAGCCCCGACAAAGTTCATGGTTGCGGCTAAAAGAATTGCATGTCGCGGTTTTAAAGCTTTGGTTGAAACAGAAGTCGCAATGGCATTAGCTGTATCGTGAAATCCGTTGATAAAGTCAAAACCAAGTGCACCAACTACAATTAGAATGGTTAATATTAGCATTGAATCCATTATACTATAGCCCCGTTACGCATTCTTCATAATAACTGATTCTAAGTTGTTCGCAACCGTTTGACAATAATCCGCGATTTCTTCTAGCGTTTCATAAATTTCTTTATATTGAATAACTTTAATTGGATCTTTACATGTTGCAAATAATTGTTTTAGTGCACGACGATATAATGTATCACAATGTGACTCATACTCTTTAATTTTAATTGCATGCTCACTAATTTGAAGAAGCTTTTTCTCAGACAACAAATTAATAGTAATTAAAATTTCTTCAGCACAGCCTTGAATATTTTTAACAAATTCAGCTACATATTCATCAAATGTCGTAATTGAATGAATTTCCATTAAAGCAGCAAAGCTATCGATGCCATCAAGTACATCATCCATGCTCATCGCTAGCTGTAAAATATCTTCACGCTCAATTGGAGTAATAAATGCTTTGTTCAACTCAGTAATCACTGTATGCACGTATTTATCGCCTTTTGATTCATACGCTTTTAAAACGTTGGCAAATTCCTTTAGGTCAGATACATTTTGAAGTTCAAAGCTGCCTAAAAACTCCGCTGAGTCCTTAATATTTTGGGCAATGTCCATTAACATTTCAGAAAACTTGTCTTTTTTTCTTTTGATCACGTTGCAATCCTCCATCCAATTTATCGAAACTTTACCACTCGTTTTTTCTCTCTATCTTTTTATATGTGTTCTAGTTTCTTTTTTCATTTAAAGTAATGGATAAAACCTAGCTGTTCATTACTATAACGAGAGAAACCACCTCTCTTGTGTATCAAAAAATTCTAAAAAAACAAACGTTTACCAGAGCAAAAGTCCCAAAATGTGGTTCTTTCACCTATAGGTTATGCGATTCATTTTTTTACGCCAAGTCAAAAATTACTCCTATTATTGTTAATTGTCAATAACTTTTCAAACACATTTTTTTAGGCTTCTTTACAATACATTAACAATAATACGTTGATTCCTTTTAAAATAAGGGTTTTCAGAGTTTGTATAAAATTGGGATTTACAAAAACTTAACATTACTCCCCTTGTGTAAATAATAAAAGCCAGCTCTTTTAGAACTGGCTTTTATTATTTACTTATTATATTGCTGAAATACATTTTTTACTTTCGGCACGACGTAATGACTTCCGCCTTTATCCTCTACCCCTTCAACCATCATTGAAACGAGTAAGTTTTTCTGTTTTGTGTCCACAGCTACAAACCATCCGTTTTCCTGCCCTTTTTCACCTTGAGTTTTCTTTAGCTCTGCTGTTCCCGTTTTTCCAGCCAAGGTTAACCCATCTATCTTTGCTGCATGACCCGTACCGTTTTTATCTTCAATGACATCAACTAAATCATTTTGAATTAATTGCGCCGTTTCTTTAGATATTACTTGTTTTTTCCATATTCCACTCTCATCACCGTTCATAAGAATAGGCTTTACTATATTTCCATCGTTTACAATCGATGTATACATCAATGCCAAGTGGAGAGGATTCACTTGCAGTTTCCCCTGGCCATAGCCAGAGTTTGCTAATACTCCCTCATCTTTAATATCTTGATCACCTGCAATTTTAGACGTTTCAAAAGGATAATTAACAGGCAATTTTTGATTAAACCCAAACTGTTTTAAACCACTGTTAAATTTGTCTAAACCTAGCTTCAAAGCAGTCTGCGCAAAATAAATATTATCAGATGTAACATAAGCATCACGTAAATTAACATTCGGTTTGCTGCCCACTCGTGTTACGTAGAAATTTCCCCAGCTTTTATCTTTCTGCCATTTCTTCCCGCTGATTGATATACTTTCATTTGGATTTAGCACGTCTTCATCAACCGCTAAAGCTCCAGTGACTAACTTAAATGTAGATCCCGGAGAATACGTTTTGGTAAAACGATTCATTAACGGCTTATTAGGATTCGTTGAAAGGGATTGATACGTATTAGCATCGATTCCAAAAGAAAAAGAATTCGGATCAAAAGCTGGCGTGCTTACAAGACCTAATATTTCTCCCGTTTTAGGTTGAAGAGCAGTAGCTACTCCTTTTTCATCTTTTAACTGTTCATAAAGGGATTTTTGAACATTCGTGTCTACCGTAACCTGAATGCTTTCCCCGTCTTTTGGATTCACTTTTGCAATTTCATTCTTTTTATTACCATCTTTATCTACAGTATAAATCGTGACGCCGTCTCGAGCACGAAGCTTATCTTCATACAAAGATTCTAAGCCAATCATTCCAGCTTTAGACTGAGCATTATAACCTTCATCTTTATGCTCTTTTAAATATTCAGCTGTGACAGGCGCAACGTATCCAACTAAATGAGCACACGCTTCTTCACAAGGATATACGCGCGCATTCACCTTTTTTTGTTGAATGCCTTCTACTTTTTTCAAAGAATTCTCTAAATTAGAGGCGTCTTTTTGACTAACTGTTTTAATAGGAACAAATTGATTCTCTTTCACCCAAGAAGCGCTCAGTGCTTGATTAATACTTTTTTCTGAAAGAGCAAGAGTCTTGCTTAATTGTCGTATCGCTTGCTCGCCGCCTTTAGAAAACTGCTGGGGAACAACTCCAACTTGAATCGCTTCTCCGTTTTGAGCTAAATATTTCCCTGAACGATCCATAATTTCTCCACGCACAGCTGACTGAGTAGCTACTCTTACTTGCTCTCCTTGCTTAAGTCCTTTAAAAAGCATATTAGGCTTCCAATTAATATACCAATTCTCTGTATCCCCTTGTTTTTCTTGAACCACAGCAGCATTTTCTTTAAATGAGATTTCACCGGCTACAGAGTTCATGTTTACTTCAAAAGGTAAAACAGCTTTATGGTCTTTTATTTCTAAGTCTTCTATTTTACTTGCCTTCACTTTAAGCTTGTCCGCTTCAATTGCATCATAGATATTTTTATATCGATTTACAAAGTCTTTTTCTGAAATCGTCTTTTTAGCATCTTTAGACAAGTATCCATACATACCTTCAAAATCTTCTTTATTCCACATGGCTACATATTTATCAAATCGATCCTGTGCTTTCTGTTGATCATTTGAGCAACCGGCAGTTATGAGTAAGAGAATTGCCATAGTAAAAAATAGCCACCCAATTCGTCTCATGATGATTTTCCCCCTTTTTTCAATACCATTTCTATCATATAAAATTTTACATAAACTTTCCATCAGAAAGTTACACCCAGGAATTAATTGGTATTACAACCCACTTAATTTACATATCGACAAAAAAATCAATAGGTAAATAAGAAAAAAATTGAACATTTTGTGAATATTTTGTGTCTTTTTTGGAAAGTATTTGATATAATAAGTGTAAGAAGAAAAAGAATAGGAGGCGACTAAAATGAGAAGATTCTTACAGTTTTACTTTATGTTTAGTTCTCTGTTCTGTTTTGGAAGCGTTTTCGTCCTACTTATGTCTCAAGAATATTATTTTGCACCGTTATTCCTCACACTGGGCTGTTTAAATATTTTTCTCTTTAAAGTATATATTCAAGAAAGTCGAAAAGATAAACAAGCTGCACCTGAAAAACCAAAACCAACAATTTAACGGACTCGTCTCTCGGCTGAGATGAATGTAAAAGAAGAACCGGTGAAAAATTCACCGGTTCTTCTTTTACGAGGTTGAAGCTTTTGGAAACCTATCGTTTGCAATAATCTCACCGATGCTTTCACTCTTTCCTTCACCCTCATCAATATTTAAAAGCGGGAACAATAACTCTCCTACGTGATAAGCTTCTTCTAAATGCGGATAGCCTGATAAAATAAAAGATTCAATTCCTAAAGCTTCATATTCTTTTATTCGTTTCGCTATATTTTCAGCACTGCCTACCAGGGCAGTTCCTGCACCTCCCCGGACGAGCCCCACACCTGCCCATAAGTTAGGGCTAATCGTAAGTTCCTCTCGGGTTCCTCTATGAAGGCTCGCCATTCGCTGCTGCCCAACTGAGTCATACCTTGCAAAAGTACGCTGTGCAGCTTGAATTGTGTCGTCGTCCAAATGCTGAATTAATCGATCGGCTGCTTCCCAAGCTTCTTCTTCCGTTTCCCGTACAATAATATGCAAACGAATCCCAAACTTAACGGTTCTGCCTTCTGCTTCTGCTTGCTTTCTCACAGCCGTTATTTTTTCTCTTACTTGTTCAGGAGGCTCTCCCCACGTTAAATACACGTCAGAATGTTTTGCTGCAACTTTTTGTCCTGCGGGTGAAGATCCGCCAAAATAAATAGGTGGAGAAGGTTTTTGAACAGGTGGATACAACAGCTCACTGTTCTCTACATGAATATGTTTTCCTTCATAATTAACCGTATCTCCAGCCAATAACCCTTTCCACACATCTAAAAATTCATCCGCAGCTTCATAACGTTCATCATGTGATAAGAAAAGGCCGTCTCCGGCTAATTCTGCTGGATCTCCTCCTGCTACTACGTTAACTAGTAAACGACCGTTTGAAATTCGATCAAGAGTCGAAGTCATGCGCGCTGCCACGGAAGGAGCCATAATGCCCGGACGTACAGCTACTAAAAATTTCAAACGCTCTGTTTCAGGTATAAGTGAAGCAGCCAATAGCCACGGGTCTTCGCATGATTTCCCCGTTGGAATCAGAACTCCTTCAAATCCTAACCGGTCAGCTGCTTGAGCAACTTGTCGAAAATATGAATAGTCTGCTGAACGACCTCCTCGATTTGTCCCTAGATATCTTCCATCTCCATGGGAAGGAATAAACCATAACATTTTCATGATTCAACACTCCTTTTCGTTTGTTCTAGATGATATTCAAGCTCTTTTAATGAACGTTTAATTCTCGCTTCTGCTTCTTCCGCAATAAACTCAATTTCATTTTCTTTCGTATAGGCCACCTCAGAATCAACAATATAAACTCCATGAATAAGAGCAGTAGCTCCTAAAACGGATAATGTCGGCTTAAATACATAATCAAGAGCCAGTAGATGAGCAATGGTTCCCCCTGTAGCTATCGGCAGCACGGTTTTATTGTGCAAACCTTTTTCAGGTATTAAATCTAAAAATGTTTTTAAGATTCCTGTGTAGCTAGCTTTATAGATTGGGCTGACAATAATAACGGCATCAGCATCTGCCACTTTCTTTTGAGCTTCTTGAATCGCAGGGCTAGAAAAGTTAGCATATAGTAAGTCTTCAGCTGGTAGATCGCGGACATGCACGGTTTTTACTTCATGTTTTTCATTTTGCAGATATGCTGCAATATACTCACTTAAAGCAGCTGACCTTGATTGTTTTGAAGGGCTTCCCGTAATAATTGTAAACTGACTCATTATCATCTCTCCTTTTAACTTATAAAACTGATAGATTTACAAGGATTAATAAGTATATAAATCCTTCTTTTATTTTTCACCTGCGTAGCTGTCTCTCCATTTAAGAAGACGCTTTTCTAATACTCGGACAAATGAATCAGTTAATTTGCCTACAACAGCAAAAATGATAATTCCGACAAAAACTACATCTGTTTGAGAAAACTGCCTAGCATCCATAATCATATATCCTACACCTTCACTTGCTCCCATTAATTCAGCTACTACCAGTCCGAGCCATGCAATACCTAAAGACAATCGGACACCAAGTAAAATATTAGGAAGAGCGGCTGGTAAAATGAGTTTCGTGATTTGTTTCCATTTACTAAATTGCAGAACACGCGCAACATCAAATAATTTCGAATCAACGCCGCGAATGCCTAAATACGTATTAACATAGATTGGGAAAAACGCACCGTTTGCAATTAGCAATATCTTTGAAATTTCCCCAAAGCCAAACCATAAGATAAATAAAGGAGCCAAGGCAAGGTGAGGAACAGTTCTAAGCATTTGAATGGATGGATCCATATAGTGCTCCGTTTTCTTTGAGAAACCGACAATAACACCAAATAGTAAACCTAGACCAGCTCCAACGGCAAAACCTATGGCAGCACGTAAAATACTGATTTGAAGATTAGCTCCGAGTTCTCCCGATACGATGAGCTGTTTGAAAGAAAGTACAATATCAACAGGTGTAGGAAGAACGGTTTTAGATACATAGCCCGCAGAACCAATGATTTGCCACACGACGATAAGCAAAATTGGCACGACGAGAGAACGAAGGAAAATTCCCTGCTTATTTTTCGCTTCTTCCTTTCTTTTTTTCACTTGTTGCAAGTGAGCTGCTGAAGACTGGACATGTCCTGAAACCACGGATGTTTTACTCATTTTCATCACCTCATTTTTCTTTTAATGCTTTTTCAATAAATGAATTATCAACGACATCTCCTGTATCAATTTTCTTTTTAATAACGCCTAAAGATTGTTGAAAATCAGCTGTTCGCTGTTGTTCTGCAATAATTTCTTTAGAGGTTGGGCGATTATAGGCAGGATTATTTTTTAACACTTGTCTTACTACATCTTTATCTAGATTTTTTTGTTTTGCTAGAATATCCACAGATTCTTCAAAATGTTCGTTTTGCCATTCAAGTGCTTTTTGATAAACTTGTAAAAACTTAACGACTAACTCTGGATGATCTTTTGCAAAGCCTTCTCTTACAATAGTAAAGCCTGGTGAAGCAACCTTTAACGAATCGCCGTCTGCTAAAATACGAGCTTCATTTTTTAAGTTTTGCAGGGAGATAAACGGTTCCCAAATTGACCATGCATCCACTGACCCATTTTCAAATGCTGGCTGAGCTTCGTCTGGCTGAAGCTGAATAATCTTTACGTCACTTGGCTTCAACCCATTTTGATCAAGAGCTCTGTACAATAAGTTAAAACCGCTGCTGCCTTTCGCAACCGCAATCTTTTTACCTTTTAAATCTTTTACGCTTTTAATCTTGCTGTTTTTTCCTACTAAAATAGCATTTCCTTTTAATCCGTCGCTCGAATTAGCAATTTCTAAAAATGGAATATCTGCCCCTTGACCAGAAATAACCGGTGAGTTTCCAACTTGGCCGAAATCCAAGTGTCCAGATGCTAACCCTTCAAATTGCGGAGGACCGCTTTGAAACTCTGTCCATTTAACGTTTACACCTATTTTTTTAAATTCTTTTTCAAACCATTTTTGGTTTTGTGCCAGCATTAAAGGTCCTAGGCTTTGTTGAATGCCAATATTGATCGTAACGTTTTTCGAATCTTCGCCGCTCGCTTTTTCTTTCGTCCCGCACCCAGCCAATGCGAGAACAAGTACAATAGCTGCAGTTAAAAGTAGCTTTTTCATCTGTTCTGTCTCCTTCTCTGTCTGATTGAATCTTTAATGTTCTCCTGCTTCTTCAAATTCTTTCAGCACTTGCTGCCTTAGCTGCTGAAAAGGTAGTTCTGTCTTTTTTCGCGGATGACTAATTTCTACTGGAACAACCCGACTAATTTCTCCTGGTCTGGCACTCATAATCACAATTTTAGTTCCTAAGTAAATGGATTCATCTAAATCGTGGGTAACAAAAATCATGGTTGTTTTTTCTTTTTTCCATATGTCTAACAGCACATCTTGCAGATGAGTGCGAGTAAAAGCATCCAACGCACCAAACGGTTCATCTAACAATAAAACCTCGGGATTTCTTAAAAGAGCACGCGCAATCGCAACTCGTTGAGACATCCCCCCAGATAGTTCTCGAGGATAAGCTTTTTCAAATCCTTTCAGCCTGACAATATCAATTAGCTCATCTACGCGGCGCCGAACTTTCGAATCTTTCAGCGATAAGTCAGCCGCTATATTTTGCTCCACATTAAGCCACGGGAACAAGCGGTGTTCTTGAAAGATCATTCCTTGTTTAATGCTAGGTCCGGCTATGTGCTTCCCGTTTATTTCAATGCGCCCTTCATAATCTATATCAAGTCCAGCGATCATTTTAAGCAGCGTACTTTTTCCGCATCCGCTCGGACCAATAATGGTAATAAATTCACCTTTATTAATCGTAAGATTTACATTTCGCAATGCTTGAGTTACTTGTTCTCCTTTTTGAAATGAGCGGTTAACCGATTGAATCACGACACTCACAGCAATTCCTCCTCCTTGAATTTTTAAATCAAAAGCTATTTCACCTAAAAACATAAAAGCTCCTACCTAAAAAAGGTAGGAGCTTTCGGTTGACCGATCAGCCCGTTGCTATAGTTAACTGATTTGTTATTGGATTATTTTGAATTTTATCATATTAATCCGATTTGTCAACTGTGTTTTATATATTTTATCCATTAGATTCTTGAGGATTTGGTTTTTTCCATTTAAATATTGAGTTTAAAAATCCGTATATATGCTTAGACTCCTTCGTTAACAAAGGACCAATAATAGCTAAAATCAATACATAAAGCGCAGCGAATGGCTGAAGGATGGCCGATAATCCTCCTTCAATTCCGATGTTAGCCATAATGATTGAAAACTCACCTCGTGACATGATTGTTAATCCAATATTGGTCGAAGCCTTGTGTGACAGCCCGCTTTTTCTTCCTGAAATCATACCGGCTGTAAAGTTACCAATAATCGTAAGCGCAACTGCTCCAAGGGCAAGCCAGCCTGCATCCCAGAGCGTGAGAGGATCAATACTTAATCCGAAGCTGAAGAAAAAGATGGCTCCAAAGAAATCACGAAACGGTACGACAAGATGTTCAATCCGGTCGCGATGTTCTGTTTCAGAAAATACAAGCCCAAGCAATAATGCTCCAATTGCTTCTGCCACGTGAATTGTTTCTGAGAAGCCTGCCACAAAAAACAATACCGCAAAAACGACGATTATAAAGATTTCATTCGATGAAATATTTAAAAGTTTATTTAGTAGAGGCGTAGCTTTTCGAGCAATGATAAAGAACAGCATCATATAGCCAAACGCAATTAAAATAGATGTTAAAGATCCAGCAAGCGATCCGTGGTCTCCAAGCACCAACCCTGAAACGACAGAAAGATAAACCGCTAAGAAAATATCTTCAAACATGATGATCCCTAATATCAATTCCGTTTCTGGATTTGCCGTTCGTTTTAAATCAACCAATACTTTTGCGACAATTGCGCTGGACGAAATCGTAATAATTCCAGCGATAATCAGCACTTCAAGAAGAGGATTTCCTGTCAGGTATCCATACAATAATCCTAAGGTAAAGTTAATTAAAATATAAATAGATCCTCCCACCGCGATGGACTTACCTGATTTAATTAACTTTCCAACTGAAAATTCTAACCCTAAATAAAAGAGTAAAAAGAGAACTCCAATTCTCCCCATAAATTCAATAATCTCTTGGCTTTCAATAAACTTTAAACTGAATGAGCCAAACTCAGGAGCATGGGGACCAACCGCCATGCCCAGCAGAATGAGGAATGGAATAATCGTAAATTTAAATTTATGTGCTAGTATAGCCGCTAAAGCGACTAGTAACAAAGCTGTCCCAACTTCAAATACTAAATGATCCAATTATGAACTACCTCCTTGTGAAAGCAATTCTTTAATGAGCGTTTTTAAATTTCCTCTTTCACCAGAGATGACAAGCGTATCTCCTTCTTCAATTAACGTATCTGGTCCTGGGGTGGATAATTTTTTTTGCGTGTTTTTAATGACAGCGATGATTGTGACATCATAGTTGCTGCGAACGTCAATTTCGCCAATTGTTTTACTGTGAGCTTTCGCCTGTTTTTCAACTTTGTACCATTCAATCACTAAGTCATTGAATGCCACTTCAATGGTTTCCATTGCTTTTGGCTTGTAAATCATGCCGCCTAAAATTGCAGCTAGCTGTCTTGATTCCGTATCTGTTAACGTAATGTCAAAAATGCTTTCTTCTAAATCTTTTTGATCGAAGTGGTAGATTTCACGTCGTCCATCATCATGAATAATAACGACCACACGGTTTCCTCCGCTTGTCTCAATTTCAAATTTACGGCCGATTCCTGGTAATTCCGTTTCTTTAATCATCATTGAATGATCACTCCTATAAAGTTTTTAAGAAGAATATTAAATTTTCATTGCATTATTTGTATAGAAAATCCCCATGACAAATAAGCCTAAGAATAGTAGGTAATTTTAGGTTTGAAGAAAAGGCTGCTGAAATTTCAACCTTTTTTATTTAATTGAGGTAACTTGATTGAAAGATTTTTGGATAAAAAAGTGTTTTCTTGAGGAAAAAATACGCAATTTGATGCGTCGGAATGATGAGCTTGGTACTCACCCATACTAAAGCAAAAGTTACTATCACACTTTGTATTAGAGATCCTATTTGTTTGACGCTGTGCTTAGCTCCTGGAGACATGTGCACGATATCCGTGTAATGCTGTACCGAACTTTTTGTGACCTTTACTTTTTCAAAGTCATTATCAATAAATTTATCTGGCAAACTCGCAAAAGGCAAGCAGAATATCATGCATAATAATACCCCTAACCATACATTTTTCATCATCTCACCTCTCTTTCTTTTGAAGTAGTATCTCCTTACTTAAAAGTATACGTACTCTGAAATTCAATTTCAAGCAATAAGTTTCTTTTATAAAGATTTACCTTTTTTATAATATTTTCTTAATGATATTCTTTTTAGATACATATGCGATACTTAAAAAAATATACAAAAAGCTGGCTTTCTAAAAAGAAAGCCAGCTCATGTTATAGTTCAAGTTCTCCCATTCGAAGGAGTTCTACGACTGCTTGAGAACGCCCCTTGACTCCAAGCTTTTGCATCGCATTAGAAATATGATTTCGAACTGTTTTTTCGCTAATGAATAGTTCACTCGCGATTTCTTTTGTTGTTTTGTCCTGTACTAAAAGCTCGAATACTTCTCGTTCACGCTTTGTAAGTAGCGGTTTAGGTTGAAACTCTTTTTCTTTCAATGTAACCCTCCTTGCCTGATCCTGAGTTGAACTATCGGATGGGTGTAAATTTAGTCAACATATCTTATGTGCGGTATGCCTACGCGGTTACTAGTTTTAGAAAAAATATGCAAAAAACTCTTTTTTACCTTTGAAAAAGAAAAAAAGCCTGAAGAAAGAGCCTTCAAGCCATTTTTATATAGTCGATAAATACCTTTTCATCTCTTCATTCCAAGGCACGCTTTTTCCTGTTTCTTTAGAAATTTGCACCATTGTTCCTCTCCCCGTGAGTACAACCTCTCCTTGCTCATTTTGAATCATATAGTGTAAATCAACCGAAGAACGTCCGATTTTATGGGCCTTTACAAAAACAGCTAGCACGTTACCAAAATACACTTGTTTGACATAGTCGCACTGCAAATCAGCCACCACCGGTATCGTTCCCTCATACTCACTCGTCCACTTTTGCATAAAGCCAATATGGTGAAAGAATTCCGTACGTATTTGTTCAAAATAAACAAAAGGAACCGTATTATTTAAGTGCCCAAACATATCTGTTTCCGAAAATCTTACCTTGATTTTCTGCTTAAACGAAAATGACTCTTTCCAGTGATCCATGTCTTCAATATACGAAATATTATTCATCTGTGTTTCCTCCGTTCGTCATAGACAAAATAAAACCTCTCCACGTGGAGAGGTTTTGAGTGGTTATACTTGATCGCTACCAAAGAAACTTCTGAATGCTTGAATTGTTGTGTCGCGGTTCAAAGCTGCGATTGAAGTAGTCAATGGAATTCCTTTTGGACATGATTGAACGCAGTTTTGAGAGTTCCCGCAGTTCGCTAGCCCTCCATCACCCATAATCGTCTCTAAACGTTCTCCTTTATTTAACGCACCGGTTGGATGGGCATTAAACAAGCGAACTTGAGAAAGCGGTGCTGGACCGATGAAGTTTGACTTGTCGTTTACGTTTGGACAAGCTTCTAAGCAAACGCCGCATGTCATACACTTGGATAACTCATACGCCCACTGACGTTTCTTTTCAGGCATACGCGGTCCTGGTCCTAAATCGTATGTGCCATCGATCGGAACCCAGGCTTTTACTTTTTTCAGTGAATCAAACATACGGCTGCGGTCTACCTGCAAGTCACGAACAACAGGGAATGTTTTCATTGGCTGCAAGCGAATCGGCTGTTCTAGTTTATCAACAAGAGCTGTACATGACTGACGAGGTTTACCGTTGATAACCATTGAACAGGCTCCGCATACTTCCTCTAAACAGTTCATTTCCCAGTTTATCGGAGCAACCTCTTTACCTGAAGCATCAACAGGGTTACGTCTGATTTCCATCAGTGCTGAAATAACGTTCATATTCGGACGATACGGAATTTCAAACTCCTGATTGTAAGGAGCAGATTCAGCTGAATCTTGACGTGTAATAATGAAGCGCACTGTCTTTTGGACTGTTTGTTGTTCACTCATTGATTAACGAACCCCCTCTTGTTGTTTTTTTGGTTTTTCATCTTTTTTCTTTGTGTAGTCGCGCTTACGCGGTTTGATTAACGATACGTCTACCTCTTCATAATGGAAAGAAGGAGCCGTTTTCTTATCAACGAAAGATGCCATTGTTGTTTTTAAGAATTCTTCATCGTTACGATCTGGGAAATCCGGCTTATAATGAGCACCGCGACTTTCGTTACGGTTGTAAGCTCCAAGCGTTACAACACGTGAAAGTTGGAGCATGTTTTGAAGCTGACGAGTAAATGTTGCCGCTTGATTACTCCATTTAGCCGTGTCATTAATGTTAATACGATCATAGCGTTCAATTAATTCTTGAATCTTTTCATCTGTTTTTAACAGTTTGTCATTGTATCGTACGACTGTCACGTTGTCAGTCATCCATTCCCCTAGCTCTTTATGAAGAACGTATGCATTTTCTGTACCTTGAAGATTCATGATATTGTTCCATTTCTCTTCTTCTTCTTTCACATGACGATCATATACGCTTGAAGAAATAGCATCTGCGCTCTTTTCTAAACCATTGATGTATTCAACGGCTTTAGGACCAGCAACCATACCGCCATAAATAGCTGACAATAATGAGTTTGCTCCTAAACGGTTCGCTCCGTGCTGCGAATAATCACACTCACCAGCTGCGAACAAGCCAGGGATATTTGTCATTTGATCGTAATCCACCCATAAACCGCCCATTGAATAGTGTACGGCTGGGAAAATCTTCATTGGTACTTTGCGCGGATCATCGCCCATGAATTTTTCATAGATTTCGATGATACCTCCAAGTTTAATGTCTAGCTCTTTTGGATCTTTATGTGAAAGGTCCAGATAAACCATGTTCTCTCCGTTAATTCCTAACTTCTGCGCTACGCAGACGTCAAAAATTTCACGAGTTGCAATATCACGAGGTACTAAGTTACCGTATGCCGGATATTTTTCCTCTAAGAAATACCAAGGTTTACCGTCTTTATATGTCCAAACGCGTCCGCCTTCTCCACGAGCAGATTCACTCATAAGACGAAGCTTATCATCTCCCGGGATAGCAGTTGGATGAATTTGAATAAACTCTCCGTTTGAATAGTATGCACCTTGCTGATACACGATAGATGCCGCTGAACCTGTATTAATAACTGAGTTCGTCGATTTTCCAAAGACAATACCAGGTCCACCTGTAGCCATAATAACCGCATCAGCTGGGAACGTTTTAATTTCCATTGATTTTAAATTCTGTGCAGAAATTCCGCGACAGCTGCGCTCATCATCAAGAACAGCACCTAAGAATTCCCATCCTTCGTACTTTGTCACAAGTCCGGCAACTTCATAGCGACGAACCTGCTCATCTAATGCGTACAATAACTGTTGACCCGTTGTTGCTCCAGCAAAAGCCGTACGGTGATGCTGCGTTCCGCCAAATCGTCTGAAGTCTAACAAACCCTCAGGAGTACGGTTAAACATAACACCCATACGGTCAAGTAAGTGAATAATACCAGGAGCTGCTTCACACATTGCTTTTACAGGTGGCTGGTTGGCTAAAAAGTCTCCGCCATACACTGTGTCATCAAAGTGTTCCCATGGTGAATCTCCTTCACCTTTCGTATTTACGGCTCCGTTGATTCCACCTTGCGCGCAAACTGAGTGAGATCTTTTTACCGGAACTAGTGAAAATAAATCTACTTGCTTGCCAGACTCAGCAATTTTTATTGTTGCCATCAAGCCAGCTAAACCGCCACCGACTACGATGATTTTTCCGTTACTCATCGGAACCCCACTCCTTCAAAACCTTAATTTTATGCAAATGCGAATAATGTACGAACACCTACGAATGTAAGTGCTAAGAAGATTGCTAATGTCACATAAGTTGAAATTCTTTGAGAACGTGGTGTTACAGTTAACCCCCAGCTAACTCCAAATGACCATAGACCGTTTGCAAAGTGGAAGATCGTAGATACAACACCAACTATGTAGAATGCAAACATTGCTGGGTTGCTTAAAATTCGTTCCATCATTTGAAAATCTACTTCTTTTCCAAGCGCAGCTTGTATTCTGGTTTCCCATACGTGCCATGTGATGAAGATAAGTGTGATTACACCTGAAACACGCTGAAGGATAAACATCCAGTTACGGAAAAATCCATAGTTGTTAACGTTTGTTTTAGCAGTGAATGCGATGTAAAGACCGTATATTGCGTGAAAAACGATTGGTAAGAAAATAATGAAAATTTCTAGAGCATAGCGGAAAGGTAAGCTCTCCATGAAGTGAGCTGCTTGATTAAATGATTCTTCTCCCTTTGTCGCGAAATGATTCACAACTAAATGCTGTGTTAAGAAAATCCCGATTGGTATTACTCCAAGTAGTGAATGGATTCTCCGATATTGAAACTCTCTGTTTGCCGCCATCTGCGTAGACCCCCCTTAGTTAAATGAACATAGTTTGTGAAGAACTTTCTTACTCCCACTAGACAAATAGATTAATCGTGAATACAGGAAATGAAAACCTTTGCATTTCCTAATAAAGTATGTGACAGGTTAATTTTACTCCCATCGATTAAGAGCGTCAAGGCAAGATGTTTAAATCTTCTATAAAATATAAATTTATAAAATTTTATATTTGTTAACGCTTACTGCATTGATGTTAAAGATTTTTTCTTTCTATTATAATATCGCTTGCCACAGTTAAGTAAGCGTTTACTTTATACTTTTATTGTAAACAAGTTCACAAAACATTTACACAGGTAAAAGTACCCTTTTAAAAGTAATTTTATGGATTTTTTATCTTTACATCTAACTCTTTTTACCATAATAAAGATCCTCTTACATTTTATCAAAAAAATGCGTGAGAGGTTTTTTAGATTTGTATATAATAGTAGTAAAGAAAGAGGGGAAAGCATGAGCAATTTACAAACAGAATCACAGCAAGAACTTGAAGAGACGATGGAAACATTAGAACCTAATGCCGCAGCTGAAACAGAGAGAGCTCTTGATCACGTTCCATATTTCGGATACAGCCTTTTGCGTGACGTGTTAATTCCAGAGCTTCTTGGAGACGAAACGAATACCATCTCATACTGGGCAGGAAAACACCTTGCGCGTAAATATCCATTAAATACAATGGATGAAATCGTCGCATTTTTTAAAGCAGCTTCCTGGGGAACACTGACGCTTGCCAAAAAAGATAAATATTCACTAGAGCTTGAGTTATCAGGTGATGTGGTCAGCAAAAGATTTCAGCAGGAAACTTGTTCATTTCATCTTGAGTCAGGGTTTGTGGCTGAACAGATTCAGCGTCAAAACAACTGCCTAACAGAAGCCTACTTAACACCTAAAGAAAAGAACGGAAAAGTGCTGATTTCCGTGCAGTGGGACCGAAAAGATATCTTACCTACCGAAACCCGTGCGGAGCGTTATAAAAAGTAAGAAATACGTATATATAAAAGACGTGGAGATACCACGTCTTTTTTCTTTTCTTTATACTTGCACTGCCTGCTGCTCTTCTAATTCAAATGCTACGTGAAGCGTCTCAACAGCTTTTACCATATCAGCATGCGGTACAACTGTAGATACTTTAATTTCAGACGTGCTGACCATCTTCACTTCAATTTTCTCTCCTGCCAGCACTTCAAACATTTCGGCTGCAACACCTGGATTAGATATCATGCCAGATCCCACAATCGATACTTTAGCCAGACTGCTTTCATGTTCAATACGCGTATACCCCAAGGTAGATTTATACTCTTTTAAGACGGCAAGAGCAGCTTCTACATCTACAGTTTTAATAGAAAATGAGATAGAGAGGCGATTATTAGCCGTTACGTTTTGAATAATAATATCCACATTTAACTGTTCTTTTGCTAATGCTGTAAAAATAGTAGAAAGAGTTTGTAACTCGTTGTTTAACCCTTCAATTGTCACCCGTGAAATATTATCTTCAAACGCAATTCCTCTTACGACTAAGTTTTGTTCCATTGAAACTTCCTCCTCAACAATCGTTCCATTCTCGTTTTCTAAGCTTGAACGCACTTCTAGCGGTACCTGATAATTTTTTGCAAACTCAACAGCGCGCGGATGCAGCACCCCTGCTCCTAAATTGGCTAATTCTAACATTTCGTCATATGAAATAGAATGAAGTTTACGAGCCTCTTCTACGTAGCGCGGATCCGTCGTAAACACTCCTGTTACGTCTGTATAAATATCACATTTTGCAGCTTTTAGTGCCGCGGCAAGAGCTACTGCCGTCGTGTCAGAGCCGCCTCGACCTAATGTTGTAATGCTTCCATCTTCTGAACAGCCTTGGAATCCAGCTACTACTACGATTCGACCTCTATCTAATTGGCTTTGAATACGAGTCGTGTCAATGTGCTGGATTCGTGCATTGCTGTGAACTGCTTCCGTCTGGATACCAGCTTGCCAACCTGTTAGCGAAGTGGCTTCATGACCTTTGCATTGAAGAGCCATTGTTAACAGGGAAATCGTTACTTGTTCTCCAGTTGTAAGAAGCATATCCATTTCGCGTTTACTTGGACTGTCCGTAATATCACTTGCTAATTTCACCAGTGCATCTGTGGTTTTGCCCATTGCCGATACAACAACTACTACTTGGTTACCGCGCTCTGCTTCTTGAATAACACGGTTTGCTACATGTTGAATACGTTCAACAGAACCAACAGATGTTCCACCAAATTTTTGAACGATTAATGCCATAATTTTGTTCATTCCTTTTCAATAAATTTGCATATGCAGGATGATGAGAAGCTAAATTTTTTTACTCAGACAATAAAAAAAGCAATGAGATGAGCTCTCATTGCTTAACGAACGAAAATTATAAAACATAACCGTCCACTGCCGTGAGATAGCTCTCCAAGAATCTACATCTTGACAATCCTACGTTTATTCAACGCAGAACCAGCAATCATTACTATGAGGTAATGTTCACTTCGGCAAATTTCCCTTTCCGCATCGTTCATAAGGGCTCATACCCTTCCTGATGCGTACTGATTAAATTTGCACCTCTATCTTCACTTCATTTGATGAAGTGTCGTATGAAATTAGTTAATAGCTTATCAAATATTTTCTATTATTTCAAGACTATTTTTGTAATGTTTCATAAATTTTTTCAGCAATGTTTTGAGGAACACCTGAATTTCGTATATCTTCAACCGTTGCTTCTTTCAATTTTTTCACCGAACCAAAATGCTTTAACAAAGCTTTCTTACGCTTTTCTCCCACTCCCGGAATGTCGTCTAGAACTGACTGAAAAGCGGACTTAGAGCGCACTTGACGGTGGAAGGTGATTGCAAAGCGGTGAACTTCATCTTGAATTCGCTGAAGCAAATAAAATTCTTGACTATTGCGTTCAAGCGGTATGATTTGAGGAGGCTCACCAATCATCAGGTTGGAGGTTCTGTGTTTATCATCTTTAACAAGACCTGCTGTAGGCACTAAAAGTCCCAATTCATTTTCGAGAACGTCCTGGACTGCAGCTAAATGCCCTTTGCCTCCATCTACAACAATTAAATCCGGAAGCGGAAGGCCTTCTTTTAACGCTCTGGAATACCGTCTGCGAACGACTTCCCTCATGGAACTGTAATCATCTGGTCCCTTTACGGTCTTAATTTTATATTTGCGATATTCTTTCTTTTCCGGTTTCCCATCAACAAAAACAATCATCGCAGAAACTGGGTCTGTTCCTTGAATATTTGAGTTATCAAATGCTTCAATCCGATAAGGAGCGGCAATTCCAAGCTCTTCTCCTAACCGTTCAACTGCGCCAACTGTACGCTCTTCATCTCGTTCAATTAAATAGAATTTTTCACCGAGCGCAATTTTTGCATTTTTACACGCAAGTTCTACTAATTCTTTCTTTTTGCCTCGCTTTGGATGCTGAACCTCTACTTCTACTAACTTCTCAGCTAACTCTGCATCAATCGTTGCTGGAACCATCACTTCTTTTGGCTTAATATTTTTGGCATAAAACTGACCGATAAAAGTTAAGAAATCTTCTTCTGGCTCTTTATAAAAAGGAAACATAGAAACTTCTCGCTCAATTAATTTCCCTTGGCGAATAAAGAAAACTTGAACACACATCCAGCCTTTATCGTAAGAATAGCCAAACACATCTCGATTAACAAAATCATTAAACGTTACTTTTTGCTTTTCCATTGTCGCTTCGATATGAGCAATTTGATCTCGGTATTCTTTAGCCCGTTCAAAGTCAAGTTCTTCTGAAGCTTTTAACATTTTTTCAGTTAACTCTGTTTTGACATGCTCATATCCACCATTTAAAAACCGCGTGATATTTTCAATAATTTGTTTGTTTTGCTCTTCTTTTACCTCTTTTACGCAAGGAGCTAGACATTGCCCGATATGGTAATACAAACAAGGCCTATCTGGCATAGTGGAGCACTTTCTTAACGGATAAATGCGATCAAGAAGCCGCTTTGTTTCATTTGCTGCTTGAACATTAGGATAAGGACCGAAGTATTTCCCTTTATCTTTTTTTATTTTTCTTGTAATAACAAGTCGGGGCTGTTTTTCAGCTGTAATCTTAATAAACGGATAGCCCTTATCATCTTTAAGCATAATATTGTATTTTGGGTCATGCTTTTTAATTAAATTCATTTCTAAAATAAGCGCTTCTAAATTAGAAGATGTGACGATATATTCAAAGTCGACAATGTCGTTTACAAGTCGAAGCGTCTTTCCGTCATGAGATCCGGTAAAGTAGGAACGTACTCGATTTTTTAATACTTTTGCTTTTCCTACGTAAATGACCGTTCCATATTTATCTTTCATCAAGTAACAGCCGGGCTGATCCGGTAAAATAGCCAGCTTTTCTTTTAAATAATCGTTCATACTTTTCTCCTTCCTCTTCTCTTACTCTGTCCATCTATACAATCGCTTATGAAGCGTAACCTACATTCTTTCCTGTCTTAATACATGTACATAAGCTGGATTTATGGCGGTGTTCCTTACATCTAGTATAAAACAAACGAACGCATATTCGCTAAATAAAAGTATTCCCAAAAGAGAAAAAGTGGAGAAAAAGAAAAAAACCTAGCCTGAGCTAGGTTTTGACTTACGCGTGTTTATTAATTAATTCTGTTAATGCTTCTTTTGGTTGGAAACCAACTACTTGATCAACTTTCTCTCCATCTTTGAATAATACTAAAGTTGGGATACTCATAACACCAAATTTTCCAGCTGTTTCTTGATTTTCATCAACGTCTACTTTTACGATTTTAACTTTATCGTTAAGTTCGCCATCAATTTCTTCAAGAACTGGAGCAATCATTTTACAAGGGCCACACCATGGTGCCCAAAAGTCAACAAGCACTAGGCCTGATTTAATTTCATCTGTAAAGTTTTTATCTGTAGCATGTGCAATAGCCATTTTAATTCCTCCTAAATATATGCAATATCCAAATTCTACTCACAGTATATCACCTTCAAATAAGGTTTGCTAACTTTTTGCTTACATTTATACTGTTTATTCTCCGCTCTAGTTTGTACAATTTGCCTAAAAATATGCGTAGAAAATTTCGTTTCCCATGAGGCTGAGACCTGACTAAATGAATCCAAAGACGAACAAATAGTATACATGGGTTGAACCGCTTGCGACACCGCAGTTGATTTCCATGCAAGACTTCGCTTTTCTAGCAGGAGTCTTCGCCTTGCCCTCCAATCACCTGCTAGAAAGACCTACCCTGCGTTTACCCTAACAAAAAAACGAACCACTAATCAAAAATCTTGATCAACGGTTCGTTCTTCACTTCGTCTCAAATACTTTTGTCCGAGAATCTTACGCAGACTGTACTTTCAGCTTTTTAAATTCTTCCGTTAGCAGAGGCACTACTTCAAATAAATCTCCAACGATTCCGTAGTCAGCTACTTTAAAAATATTCGCTTCAGGATCTTTATTGATTGCAACAATAATTTTTGAATTTGACATACCTGCCAAATGCTGAATAGCACCTGAAATTCCGCAGGCAATGTATAAATCTGGTGTGACTACTTTGCCCGTCTGACCGATTTGAAGAGAATAGTCGCAGTAATCTGCATCGCACGCTCCGCGAGACGCTCCAACAGCTCCATTTAACACGTCCGCTAGTTCTTGGAGAGGTCCAAAACCTTCCGTACTTTTTACACCTCGACCACCTGCAATCACGACTTTTGCTTCGGACAAATCAACCCCTTGCGTTGCTTTGCGTACGACTTCTTTTACAACAGTACGCAGGTTTTTGATTTCAACATTTAAATCCTCTACATCACCTGTACGCCCCTCATCTTTTGCAAGCGGTGAAATATTATTTGGACGAATCGTGACAAACGTAAAAGCATCGGTCATGATTTTCTTCTCAAATGCTTTACCAGAATAAATTGGGCGAGTGAAGACTACTTGATCCCCTCCCACTTCTACATCCGTCACATCCGAGATAAGTCCTTTATCTAAGCGAGCTGCCAGTTTTGGCGCTAGATCTTTGCCAAGAGCCGTATGCCCAAATACGATAGCTTCAGGCTGTTCACTTTCAATGATGGCTAATAATGCCTGAGCGTAACCATCCGATGTGTAAGCAGCTAAATCTTCATGCTCCGTCACAACAACTTTATCTGCTCCGTATGCAATAAGTTCTTCACTTAAAGATTTTACGTCCTTTCCTACTAACGCTGCAATAATTTCTCCCCCGTCAGCTACAGTAGACGCTGCGGAAATCGCTTCAAACGATACGTTTCGTAATCCCCCATCACGTGCTTCTCCAAGAACTAACACTTTGCGTCCCATTACAATACCCCCATTGTTTTGACTTTTGACTTATTAAATGACTTTTGCTTCCTTATGCAGTAAATTGACCAGCTCTGTTACTTGATCTTTTATATCTCCTTGTAATACGCGCCCCGCGTCTTTTTTCGGAGGTAAATAAATTTCAATTGTCTTTGTTTTTGCTTCTACATCATCTTCATCTAAATCTAAATCGTCTAATTCCACTTCAACCAACGGTTTCTTCTTCGCTTTCATAATCCCTGGAAGAGATGGATAGCGAGGCTCATTAAGTCCCTGCTGAGCTGTTACTAAAAGAGGAAGCGACGTTTCAATAACTTCCGAATCTCCTTCCACATCGCGTACAACCGTCACTTTTTCACCTTCAATATCCAGCTTTGTAATCGTTGTAATATAAGGGATTTCTAACTGTTCTGCTACGCGCGGTCCCACCTGGCCTGAACCTCCGTCAATCGCTACGTTTCCTGCTAAGATTAAATCAGGAGATTGCTCTTTTAAGTACTGTGCCAGCAGCCTAGAAGTCGTGTACTGATCGCCATCTTCTATGTCATCTTCCGTATTGATTAAAACCGCTTTATCTGCTCCCATAGCCAAAGCTGTTCGGAGTTCTTTTTCTGATTCTTCCCCTCCTACACTCACGACCGTAATCTCTCCGCCATGCTTTTCCTTTAGCTGAATAGCCTCTTCAACTGCATACTCATCGTAAGGATTAATAATAAATTCAGCTCCATCTTCAACAATTTGACCATTTTTTAGTGAAAGTTTCTCCTCTGTATCGAACGTTCTTTTTACTAACACATAAATATTCATTCAATTCCCCTCCTAAGCTTATTTTCCTAAAAATTTAGGCTGGCGCTTTTCAATAAAAGCGGCTACGCCTTCTTGAGCATCACGGCTTTTGAATACGCTTCCAAAAAACTGTGCTTCTTTTTTGATGCCGCTGTAATAAGCATCTGTTTTTACATGTTGAAGCAGCTGCAAGGTAGCTTTAACAGAGATTGGGCTTTTTTTGGCAATTTTTCTAGCAAGTAAAAATGTTTCATTGATAAGCTGACTTTCTTCAAAAGCTGCGTTTGCCAATCCTAACTCCACTGCCTCGCTGCCCGATATTGGATCACTTGTCAGCATCATCTCACAAGCCTTATGAACCCCTACATAACGAGGCAATCGCTGAGTTCCTCCAAACCCTGGTATAATTCCTAACTGAAGTTCAGGCAAGCCCAGCTTAGCATTTTCTGTTACCAAACGGATATGGCAGCTCATAGCAAGCTCTAATCCTCCGCCTAAAGCAGCTCCATGAATAGCTGCAATAACTGGTTTTGGGTAATTTTCAATATACTCAAAGAGCTCTTGGCCGTTAACAGCAAGTTTCTCGTAATCTTTTTCCTGCTGCAGTGATGTAAACTCTTTTATATCAGCTCCAGCACAAAAGAATTTCCCTTCGCCTTTAATGACGATAACCCTTGTCTCTTTGCTATCTTCTAAATGTTTTAAAACACTTGAAAGATCTTTTAATAAATCTTGAGACAAAGCGTTAGCAGGTTGTCTATTCAACGTAATGAAGCTTATTGCATCAACAGTTTCAACCTGGATAATCTCCATTTGTTTCCCCCACCCTTTCTTTCTATTTTCATTACCTTGCGCTTCTCCCCTCGCAAGGGAGCAGCAGGCTCACTTACGATTATGAGCCGCTGCAGCCGTTTAACAGCAGGGAATGGACTTTATCTACCGATTCTATTAGACCATATCGATGATCGTTCATTACCCATGTTGTGACAGTTTCATCAATCGTTCCAAAAATCATCTGTCGCGCAAGACGAATATCTATATTTTCAGAAAACTCACCCGTTTCGATTCCTGTCTGTAAAATAGAATCAATGAGAGTCAGATAATCTTTTAATACATCGTTAATTTTCAATCTTAAATCTTTGTTCGATTGACGCAGTTCAAGCTGTGTCACTGTAGCTAAATGATGATCCTCCGCTAGAAACGAAAAATGCTTGTCAATTAATACGTGAAGTTTTTCTGCCGCAGTTTCAATTCCCGCCAGTTCTTCATAAATTTTTTCTACAAACTGTCCCATCTTCTCTTGAAATAAGGAAATCAAGACATCTTCTTTGTTTTTAAAATATAAATATATCGTACCGTCTGCAACTCCAGCCTGCTTAGCAATTTTAGAAACCTGAGCATTGTGGTATCCGTTTTCTGCTATTACTACTACAGCTGCATCGATAATCTGCTTATACTTTGGCTTATTTCTTCTCAATCTTATACGCTCCTTTAAAATATGAATGATTATTCATTCATATCTTTATAATAAAGAAACCGCAAGTATCTGTCAATTATGTTTCAGCAAAAAAATCAAAGGCGACGATCGATTACGTCGCCTTTTTATGCTTTTCATTTTCTTCTTCAATCAGCGCTCGTCGCAGAATCTTCCCGACCGCTGTTTTTGGAAGCTCATTTCGAAATTCATAAAGGCGCGGAACTTTATAAGCAGCTAAATACTTTCTAGAAAACTCATTTAACTCTTCTTCAGTACATCTTACACCATTTTTTAATACAATGTAAGCCTTCACTGTTTCTCCTCTATATGGGTCAGGAACACCTACCACTACAGCTTCTTGAATTTTTTCATGCTCATATAATACTTCTTCAACTTCTCGAGGATAGATATTATATCCCCCGGCAATAATAATATCTTTCTTTCGATCTACTACATAAAAATAACCTTTATCATCCATATAGCCAACATCACCTGTTAGCAACCACCCGTCTCGCATAACAGCCTCCGTTTCTTCAGGCTGCTTCCAATATCCTTTCATGACCTGAGGACCTTTAACCGCAATTTCTCCTACTTCGCTTACAGCAGCTTCTTTACCTGTTTCAAACGAGAGAATTTTGGCATCTGTGTCTGGCCAAGGCACTCCAATGCTTCCTGGTATTCTCTCTTTCCAAAGAAAATTAGCATGAGTAACAGGAGAGGTTTCCGTCAATCCATATCCTTCCACTAGTTTACCTCCAGTGAGCTTTTCAAACTGCTCCTGCACTTCCACAGGAAGAGGAGCCGAACCGCTCATACATGAATCAATAGAAGATAGGTCGTATTTTGCTAAATCAGGATGGTTTAATAATGCGATGTAAATTGTCGGAGCACCTGGAAATAAAGTAGGCTGCTGCTTATGAATGGTTTTGAGCGTCGTTTTTGCATCAAATTTAGGCAGAAGCACCATCTCGTAGTTTTGCAAAACCGATAGAACCAGAACCGTTGTTAAACCATACACATGAAAAAACGGGATAATTCCAAGCACTTTTTCTTCTCCATGCTTGCAGCGGTATAACCAATGTGAACACATCGTTGCATTGGCTACCAAGTTTTTATGAGTAAGCATGACTCCTTTTGGAAAACCTGTTGTTCCCCCGGTGTATTGCAAAATCGCGATATCTTCGTCTGAAATTCCCTCAGCATTACATACTGCTGGAGAGGATTCACTTATAATGCGTTTAAATAAATGAGTAGTCTCCGTATGACTCACATCCACGCTTATCTTCTGCTGTTTGCGCTGAATAAATGGATAGATTATGTTTTTGGGAAATGGGAGATAGTCTTGAATAGAGGTGATGACTACGTGTTTTACACTTGTTAACGCTTTCATTTTTACTACACGCGGATATAGCAAATCGAGTGCAATAATCATGGTCGCTTCTGAATCATTCAGCTGATACTCTAACTCCCTTTCCGTATACAAAGGGTTTGTTTGAACGACTACTCCTCCGGCAAGAAGAACAGCATAAAAGGAAATGACAGCTTGAGGGCAATTTGGAAGCATAATGGCTACTCTATCCCCTTTTTTTAATCCCAGTTCAATAAGGTAAGATGACAGTTTCAAAGAATCTTGATGCAGTTGGGAAAACGTCATTTTTTTCCCTAGAAAATAGATTGCGTTTTTTTTAGGGGCTTTTTGAACTGCTTCTTCAAAAAGCTGTGCTAAATTTTTTTGCTCATAATGAAGCGTAGCAGATATTTCCTCTGGGTATTGAGAAAGCCATATCTTTTCGGTGGATTCCACACGTATCCTCTCCCTCAAAAAAATAAAAAATTAGAATTTTCTAATTAAAATTATAGTTCATTCTTTTTTTAGATGCAATCGTTATTGAATGTTCTCTTTCCTGTCTAATCACTCTTTCATCCTGCAGCGTAATAAATAAAAATTGGATTTATCCCTGTACATTATCCGAATTTTTTGTATATAATAAAAATTAGATTTTTTTTAAGGAGCTGTATGAATTGATAACAACATTGACTAAAGGACCGTTCAAAGCAGATCACGTTGGAAGCTTTTTGCGTCCTGAGCGTATCAAGCAAGCACGATTACAGGTAGAAAACGGTGAAATGACAAAGAAACAGCTTCGAGCAATTGAAGATGAAGAAATTAGTAAGCTCGTAGAAAAGCAAAAACAAATTGGATTAAAAGCCATAACAGACGGTGAGTTTCGCCGTGCGTGGTGGCACTTTGATTTTCTATCAGAACTTGTGGGCGTAGAACTTTACGAAGCAGAGTCGGGAATTCAGTTTCACGGGGTCCAAACAAAAGCTCACGGTATAAAAGTTACTGGAAAACTAGATTTTAATCACCACCCTATGATTGAAGATTATAAATTTCTTCATCAAGCGGCTGGAAAAGAACACGTGGCTAAGTTCACCATTCCAAGTCCCAATATGCTGTTTTTCAGAGGTCATATTGAAGAGTCTGCTTACTCGGATACGGATGTATTTTTTGCTGATTTAGTTAAAACATACCAAAAAGCCATTCAAGCATTTTATGATGCTGGATGCCGCTATTTACAGTTAGATGATACTGCGTGGGCGGTCTTTTTCTCAGAAAAAGGACAAGAACAAATCGCGTCAAAAGGATTTACGCCCCAAGAATTACTGAAACGTTTTACGGATGCGATCAATGAATCCATTGCGCATAAGCCAGATGATATGGTTATTACAATGCATATTTGCAGAGGGAATTTCCAGTCTACTTATACAGCAAGCGGCGGATATGAAAATGCGTCAAAAGCTATTTTCAGTCAGTTAAACGTAGATGGACTATTTTTAGAATTTGATGATGAACGCTCAGGAGGATTCCAACCTCTTCGACATGTAAAGCGAAATGACCTTCAGATTGTCCTTGGTCTTATCACATCAAAATTTGGAGATTTAGAAGATCCTGAAGCAGTGAAAAAACGAATTGCTGAAGCGGCAGAATTTGTTTCTCTTGATCAAATTTGTTTGAGTCCCCAGTGCGGATTTGCTTCTACAGAAGAAGGAAATTTACTAACTGAAGAACAGCAGTGGGATAAAGTAAAGCACGTGATTTCAATTGCTGAAGAAGTATGGAAGTAATCATTAAAAAAGCTGACCTGCTTTAAGGCCAGCTTTTTTGCTGTCATCACAATGTTAGGAAAAGCTATATAGATAAATAGATAAGACCAATAAGCATAAACACTCCGCATAAAATGAGTAAAATTTTCGCTAACTTCTCCATGACTCTCTCCTATCCTATCCCTGCTCCTATTACATAGGACATACCGATTGAAATAACAAGTGAAATAAACCCAACGGCTCTGTTATCTTGTTCAATTTCATCATCGATTCGAAATTTCGGCGTCAAAAATTCGAAAATAAAATAGCTGACTAGTAAAAGAACAAACCCATATATTCCCCATCCAAGCATTCTTAACAAATTGTCGTTATGCTCAATTGAATAGCGAAAAATATTAGCTAATCCAAATATTTTCCCACCTGTTGCCATCGCAACAGCCATATTTCCTTTTTGAATCTCTTCCCAATTCTTATATTTAGTAACGAGCTCAAACACAACAAGAAAGACGACAATGCTCAAGACAACCACGCTGTAATAAGCGGCGGATTCAATATACGGGTCTTTCCAAAAATCCCTCATTTTTGCATCACTCCTAATTTATATTACACTCCACGTAATGAACTGACAGGTCTCTTTCCTTTACTTGCATCGTTCTTAAAAGAGATAGAAAACCCAACATAGTTCATGAGCCATGTCGGATTTTCCATCTTCATATATGCTTGTTCAGCGCATCCACTGACACCTTTATCTCAGCATTCTTTTACTTAAATTCCACAACCGTAACGCCAGAACCTCCTTCAGAAGCTTCTCCGAAACGAATATTTTTAACAGAACGATGATTTTTCAAATATTCCTGTACACCTTTACGAAGAGCTCCGGTTCCTTTACCGTGGATAATCGAAACGCGCGGATAGTTGGCTAACAAAGCATCATCAATATATTTTTCAACTCGAATCAGCGCATTTTCATAGCGCTCTCCTCTTAAATCCAGTTCTAGATTTACATGATAATCTTTTCCTTTTACCGTAGCAAGCGGCTTTGTTTCTACAGGTTTTGGGGAACTAATATATTCGAGATCTTTTTCTTTCACCTTCATTTTCATGATTCCCATTTGCACTTGCCATTCATTATTACTTACTCGTTCCACAAGCGTTCCTTTTTGTCCCCAGCTTAAGACTTTCACTTCATCTCCAGCTTGAAGAGTGCGCTCTTGTTTTTTCAGCACAGCCGGTTTCTTTTTACTTTTTTCAAGAGTTGGAACTGCATCTTCTAGACGCTTACGTGCTTCAATCAATTCATGCTCTTTTACAAGCGCATGATTTTTTTGACTCATTTTACGCAAATCGCTAATGATTTTCTCTGCTTCTTCAGATGCTGCTTGAACTGTGGCTTGAGCTTTTTCTTCAGCTTTTTCGTACAGCTTATCTCGTTTTTCATTAAACTCAATAATCTGACTCTGTAATTCTTTATGAAGCTTCTGAGCCTCTTTTCTTAGCTGTTCAGCTTCTTCTAGCTCATGTTCAGATTGACGGCGGCTATCTTCAAGAGAAGCGATCATATTTTCTACTTTATTTGTTTCTGAGCCAATATAGCCTTTGGCACGTTCAATTACTTCTGCACTTAAACCTAAACGTTTTGAAATTTCAAAAGCATTGCTTCGACCCGGTACACCAATCAGCAGCTTGTAAGTAGGGCTCAATGTTTCAATATCGAACTCTACGCTAGCATTGACCACTCCTTCACGGTTATAGCCGTACGCTTTTAATTCAGGATAGTGAGTAGTCGCAACTACGCGAGCGCCTCTTTCATATACTTGATCTAAAATCGAAATCGCAAGCGCTGCACCTTCTTGGGGATCTGTTCCGGCTCCCAATTCATCGAACAAGACCAGACTTTCATGATCTACTTTTTGTAAAATATCTACAATGTTGACCATATGAGATGAAAAGGTACTCAGACTTTGTTCAATGGACTGCTCATCTCCAATATCAGCAAATACGTGTTTAAACACAGCCATTTCCGATCCATCCAGCGCAGGAATCTGCAAACCTGCTTGAGCCATTAATGTGAATAACCCAAGTGTTTTTAACGTTACGGTTTTACCGCCGGTATTTGGTCCTGTAATAACGATAGACGTATATTGATCACCTAGCTCAATATCATTTGCAACGACATCTTCCTGTGCAATAAGAGGATGTTTTGCCTTCACTAACTTAATATAGCCTCGATCGTTCATTTTAGGTTTTGAAGCTTTTAGCTCATGGCTATAGCGCCCTTTAGCAAACATGAAGTCCAGCTCACCTAACAAATAAACGTTTTGACGGAGTTCATTTGCCACTTCCGCTACCTGAACGGTTAGAGCAATAAGAATACGCTCAATTTCTTGTTTTTCTTTTACTTTTGCTTCTTGAAGCTCATTATTTAACGTCACAATCGCCTGTGGCTCAATAAATAACGTTGCTCCAGATGAAGACTGATCGTGCACAATGCCTCCATACGCACTGCGATATTCTTGCTTAACAGGAATAACGAAACGTTCGTTTCGAATGGTAACAATCGCATCTGACAACATTTTCTGAGCAGACGAGGAGCGAATAAGACTTTCTAGCTTTTCGCGAATACGAGACTCCGTCGAGCGAAGTTTTTGACGAATGCCTCTTAGCTGGTCGCTTGCACCGTCTAGTACTGTGCCATTCTCATCAATGCTCATTTTAATTGTTTGTTCTACCTCAGGAAGAGGCATTAGTTTTTCGATATGTTCAGTTATAATTGGAAGCTGTAAATCTTCGTCTTCTACTACTTGCTCGATAAATTGCTTGACTTGTCTTGCAGCATAAATAGTACTTGCTACATCAAGAAGTTCATTAGAGCTTAGCGTTCCTCCAATTTCAGCGCGCTTTACGCTAGGTCGAACGTCAAAGATGCCTCCTAGCGGTACGTTGCCACGCAATCGCAGCACGGTTGTAGCTTCATCTGTTGCTTCCTGCCATTTGACTACTTCTTCATACTGAGTCGAGGGAATCAAATTCGCTACTTTTTCTCGGCCTAAAGAAGAAGCTACTTTTTTCTGAAGCTGTTCCTTAACTTTATTAAACTCTAGTACATGGAAAATACGTGATTGCAAAACTGATTCCTCCTGTTGCTTATTTATGTCGATTTAAAAAGGCGGTTAATTCTTTGAGGCTATACGTATTTAATACCGTTTCTGGTTTAAGCCAGCCTTTAATTCCCGTAGATATTCCAATTTCCATATGCTCTAGCATGTCTAGATTGTGAGCATCTGTATTAATTGCAATTTTAACTCCTGCCTCTTGTGCTTTTTTTATGTGCTCAGCGGCTAAATCTAAACGGTTTGGATTCGCGTTTAGTTCAAGAGCCGTTTTTGTTTCCTTAGCTAATTCAATTAGCATATCAATATCTACATCATATCCGTTGCGGCGACCAATCAAACGACCGGTCGGATGAGCGATTAAATCTACATGAACATTATTTAACGCTTGCTTTAAACGATTCATAATTTCTTCGCGTGATTGTGAAAAACTAGAGTGAATGGACGCAATAACAAAATCTAGCTCAGCTAGCATTTCATCATCATAATCAAGTGTTGCATCGGGCAAAATATCCATTTCAATTCCTGCTAGTATTGTAAAATCATCGAACTGTGCGTTTAAACGATTAATTTCTTCACGCTGTTTGCGAATGCGTTCAGGCGTTAGACCGTTAGCTACTTTTAAATACTGAGAGTGGTCTGTAATCGCCATGTATTCATAGCCTCGCGCGCGACATGCTTCCGCCATTTCTTCAATTGAATACGCTCCGTCGCTCCACGTGGAGTGCATATGCAAATCACCTTTTACCGCACCGTAGGTCACAAGCGTTTGAGGTTTTATAAATGCATCTACTTCCGTTCCATCTTCACGAAGTTCCGGCGGAATAAAAGACAGCCCAAAATGTTCATAGAATGCTTGTTCAGACTCAAATGTCATAACTTCGCCTGTCTCCGCATTTTCAACGCCATACTCGCTAATTTTTTCACCGCGTTCTTTTGCTAATTGACGCATGCGCACATTATGATCTTTTGATCCTGTAAAATGATGAAGCGTCGTGGCAAACGCTTTATCTTCTACAAGACGAAAATCCACGGACACATCGTACTCATAGGCTAACGTTACCGATACTTTTGTATCTCCATTTGCAATGACATCCTTCACATTTGGCAACGATACTAGCTGTTCACGGACAGCATGAGGCTCAGCTGTTGAAATAATAAAATCAAGATCTTTTACAGTTTCTCTCATGCGGCGAATGCTCCCTGCTTGAGAAAAACGCTCAATGCTATGCATATGTTTAAGGGCTTCTAAAATTTCTTCCGCTATTGGAAGCATAAAAGCAAGAGGCAAACGATCAGGACGTTTCCCAAACTCTTCAATAGCAGCGATAATTTTCTCTTCCGTCTTTTTACCAAAACCGCTTAGTCCCTGCACTCGATTTTCCATACAGGCCTGATGCAGTGATTCCATGTCTTTAATATCTAGCTCTTTATATAATTTAGCGATTTTTTTACCTCCAAGCCCCGGCAGCTTAAGCAGAGGAATAAGTCCTTCAGGAACTTCTTGCTTTAGTTCTTCTAGTACGCTTGACTCATTTGTTTCCATATACTCTGTAATAACTGCAGCCGTTCCTTTACCAATCCCTTGGAGCTTGGTAAAATCCTCAATCTCTGTCAGCGTTCTCTCGTCCGTTTCTAGCGCTGCAGCTGCTTTTCGAAAAGCAGAAATTTTAAAAGGGTTATCTCCTTTTAATTCCATATATGTAGCAATTGTTTCTAACAATTTAATAATATCCTTTTTATTCATCTCTTTTCACCAGCCTATTATCATAATAACGAAACTTTCAAAACATGATGAGTGACATATGTACTCTCTCAAATTTTTATCTAGACATACTTTTATCTCCGTGAAAACCGCAGAACAGACTGCGATAAAAAAAGAGGGTATCTCAAAAGTATTATGACACTTTCGACACACCCTCTCAACAAGCTATTGTAATTTCATTACATTACACCATACTGAGTCCACAAATCTTGAATGGCAGACGATAAGTATGGAGTATTTTGTACGATATTGATTGCAATTGAAGACTGTTGAATTGGCGTTTGAATTTCACTTACAGGAATCACGGCTCCAATGTATAACAAAATAAAAACGATGATATACACTTCAACGAATCCAAGTGCACCTCCGCCCCATTTATTTAACTGGCGCAGAATTGGCAGTTCCGTTAAAGCCGTTAAAACAGAGCCTGCAAGGCGAAGTACAATGTGAGTAGCAAAAAATAAAATCGCAAATGCAATCATTCGATAAAAAGCGTCTTCTATCGTTCCAGAATCAAATACAAACGATGCGACACTTTGCTGCTGAATATTGTCTGGAAACGGAATCAACAAGCGAAGTCGACTTGCCAAATCTCCACTAAACATATAAGCGACGATAAACGAAACCGCAAAACTGACAATATGAATGAGTTGCAAAATAAATCCTCTTTTAAGACCTGTTACAAAGCCTAAAAGAAGCAATATAATTAAAATGATATTAAGCATTGACTCAGTCATTCCTCTTTTCCATAAAGTTTTTGTTCAAGTCTCTCATAGTCTTCTTTCAGTTTTATATATTCGTGTACAGCATTCACAGCTGTTAATACTGCTAATTTATTGATATCTAAAGAAGGGTTTTTAGTACTGATTTCACGCATTTTTTCATCCACTATAGAGGCGACAAGTCGAATATGGCTTGTACTTTCGCTACCGACGATGCTGTACTGCTGACCAAAGATGTCAACTGTCGCACGTGTTTTATCTTGTCTTGACACGAGAAAATCCTCCGTTCCACGAAAAATCCTAATCCCTATCATACCACGAAGAAGACTTCAATGGAAACATATCTATATTTAAGCTATCATAAGGGATAGTGCTTATAAAGTAAACTAAAATACCCCGAAAGGAGTGAAGCATTATGTCACATGCTGTTATTAAGGTATCAGCTGATCAGATAGCTAAAATGAAGCTTCATTACACATCCTATTTGCAGCCTAAATTGCCGCAGGGAAGTATTTTTTCGGCTAAAACTCCCGGCTGTTCTATCACTGCATACCGCTCTGGAAAAGTACTTTTTCAAGGAAAAGAAGCTGAAACAGAAGCAGCTAAGTGGGGAGGTCCTTTAGATGCTTCTAAAAAGGCTCCCGTCTCACATCTCCCATCAAACTTCAGTTCACTATCGGTCATTGGTTCTGATGAAGTAGGAACGGGAGATTATTTTGGTCCCATGACCGTAGTTGCTGCCTATGTTCAAAAAGAGCAGCTTCCTTTGTTAAAAGAATTAGGAGTACGAGATTCAAAAGAGTTAACGGATGCTAAAATCATTGAAATTGCCAAGCAGCTTGTTTCGTTTATTCCTTACAGTTTGCTTGTCTTACATAACGAAAAGTATAATGCATTTCAAGAAAAAGGCATGTCACAAGGTAAAATGAAAGCTCTGTTGCACAACAAAGCTTTATCCAACGTGTTAAAAAAATTGGATTCTGAAAAACCTGATGCGATTTTAATTGACCAGTTTGTTGAAAAAAACACCTATTATAAACACATCGTAAAGGAAAAAGAGATTATCAAAGAAAATGTCTTTTTCAGTACAAAAGGAGAAAGCGTTCATTTATCTGTAGCCGCTGCTTCCATTATTGCCAGATACGCATTTTTAAAACAAATGGATTTACTAACGGAAAAGACGGGGATGGTCATTCCTCGCGGAGCTGGAGCACAAGTTGATATCGCCGCTGCTAAAATTATTAAAAAACATGGCGTCAATGCGCTGAACTCTTTAGCTAAAATCCATTTTGCTAATACAGAAAAAGCTTTAAAATTAGCTAAAAAATAAGAGATGTGGAAATCCACATCTCTTTTTTTATTCTTATGAACGAAGCGTTGCACCAAATTCTTTTTCAACAGCTTCTAAAACTGCACCATGTGCTTTTGCTACTTCTTCATCTGTTAATGTACGTTCAGGATCTAAGTAACGTAAAGAGAAAGCTACAGATTTCTTGCCTTCTTCCATACGCTCGCCTTCATATAGATCAAATACTGTCACGTCTTTTAAAAGTTCTCCGCCCGTCGTATAGATGACGCGCTGAACTTCTCCTGCAAGAACGTTTTTATCTACAACAAGTGCAATATCACGTGTAATAGATGGGAATCTTGGAATAGCTGAATAACGAACTTCTTCGACATCTGCAGCTAATAGCTCTTGAAGGTGTAATTCAAACACGTATGTTTCACGAAGGCCATACTGTTTCTGAGCAACAGGATGAACTTGACCCACGTATCCAATTTCTTTTTCATCTAACCATACAGCCGCTGTACGTCCAGGGTGCATACCGTCTTTTTTAACGGGAGCATATGAGATTCGTTTCTCTAAACCAAGCTGTGCAAATAACCCTTCTAGTACACCTTTAATCACATAGAAATCAACGACTTTCTTTTCACCTTGCCAGCCGTGAGCATGCCATAGACCCGTGATTGCACCAGCTACGCGCTCCTGCTCATCCGGTAATTCCCCTTCACCTTTAGATAAGAACACTGAGCCTGTTTCGTATAGCGCAATAGAATCCGATTGACGAGCATTATTGTGCTTCACTGCTTCAAGTAAATGAGGCACTAAGCTTTGACGAAGGATGCTGCGATCTTCACTCATCGGCATTGCTAAACCAATCGTACTTGTTGCATTGAGTGCAAACTGAGTAGCTTTTTCAGCGCTCGTTAACGAATAGGTTGTTGTTTGCGCTAGCCCTGCTCCCTCTAAGAAACGGCGAACTTTACGGCGTCCAAGCTGATACTCTGTTAATTTTCCTGGAGTTGCCACTGTTACAGGAAGCGTTGTAGGAAGGTTGTCATAGCCATACATGCGCGCTACTTCCTCCACGATATCTTCTTCAATTGTAATATCGCCTCGACGAGTCGGTACCGTTACAACGATTGTTTCATCTTCGACTTTGCTTTCAAATTGAAGACGGTTCATAATATCTTGTACTTCTTCCATCGACAGTTCTGTACCAAGCACATTGTTAATACGTCCAAGTGACACAGCTACAACAGCAGGTTCCACAGTTAGTGTATCTACTTCTACAGTACCGCTTACCACTTCACCTGAAGCGTATTCAGCCATTAATTCTGCTGCGCGGTCAGCAGCTACACGCGTACGGTTAGGATCAATTCCTTTTTCAAAACGAGCACTTGCCTCACTGCGAAGACCGTGGTCTTTGGAAGCTTGACGAACTGTTAAACCTTTGAAGTAAGCTGATTCAATAAGAACATTTACCGTATCGTCTTTTACTTCAGAGTTTGCTCCCCCCATTACACCTGCAAGGGCTACCGGTTCACTGCCGTTTGTAATAACAAGCTGATTGCCTTTTAATACGCGCTCTTGATCGTCAAGCGTTACAAACTTCTCGCCTTCTGACGCGTGACGTACAACAATTTCTTTTGAACCAAGACGATCATAGTCAAAAGCATGCAGCGGCTGGCCGTATTCAAGCAAAATATAGTTGGTAATATCAACAACGTTGTTATGAGGTCGAATACCAGCTGCCATTAAACGCGTTTGCATCCATAATGGTGACGGAGCAATTTTTACGTTTTTCACAACGCGCGCTACGTAAAGGGGATTGTCTTCTTTTGCCTCTACTTTAACGGAAATATAATCAGCTGCTTGCTCATCAGACGTTTGCACGTTTACTGACGGATACTTCACTTCACGACGTAAAATAGCAGCCACCTCATGTGCTACACCTAACATACTTAAGCAGTCTGAACGATTTGGTGTTAGCCCTAGTTCTAATACTTCATCGTTTAAGTTTAATGCATCTAGCGCATCCGCTCCTACTTCAGCATCACTTGGGAAGACGAAGATGCCTTCTTGATAATCTTTTGCCACAAGCTTGCTTTCAATGCCAAGCTCTTGAAGAGAACAAATCATACCGTTCGATTCTTCACCGCGAAGCTTAGCACGCTTGATTTTAAAGTTACCTGGAAGTACAGCTCCCACTTTTGCAACCGCTACTTTTTGACCTTGTGCCACGTTAGGTGCTCCGCACACGATTTGAACGATTTCTCCTCCGCCAAGATCTACTTGACAGCGGCTTAATTTATCCGCATTTGGATGCTGTTCACGTTCTACAACGTGACCAATTACCACTCCGCTGATGCCTTTATTTAAGTTTTCTACACCTTCAACTTCAATTCCACTTTTTGTGATTTTATCAGCTAACTCTTCTGCCGTTACGCCTGATAAGTCAACATACTCTTGTAACCAACGATAAGATACAAACATCGTAGTCCCTCCTTTATACTTGTTTAAATTGATCTAAGAAACGAACATCATTTGTATAGAAATGACGAATATCATCCACGCCGTGTTTTAACATAGCAATACGCTCTACACCGATTCCAAAAGCAAAACCACGATATTTAGTTGAATCGTATCCAGCCATTTCAAGAACATTTGGATGAACCATACCGGCTCCTAAAATTTCAATCCAGCCTGTTTGTTTACATACATTACAGCCTTTACCTCCACATTTTGCACACGATACGTCTACTTCTACAGACGGCTCAGTGAATGGGAAGAAACTTGGACGAAGACGAATTTCACGGTCTGCACCGAACATCTTTTTCACAAATACTTCAAGCGTGCCTTTTAAATCGCTCATACGAATGTTTTCGTCTACTACAAGACCTTCAATTTGCATAAATTGATGTGAATGCGTAGCATCATCGTCATCGCGGCGGTACACTTTACCTGGGCAAATAATTTTAACAGGTCCTTTGCCTTCATTCTTGTTCATAACACGAGCTTGAACAGTTGATGTATGCGTACGAAGAAGCGTTTCTTCCGTAATATAGAACGTATCTTGCATATCACGTGCTGGGTGACCTTTTGGCAAGTTCAGCGCTTCGAAATTATAGTAGTCCTGCTCTACTTCTGGTCCTTCTGCTACTTCATAGCCCATTCCTAAGAATAAATCTTCTACTTCTTCAACCACGCTTGTGAGCGGGTGATGCGTACCTGCTTTAACCGGGCGTCCCGGCAGCGTTACGTCAATTGTTTCTGAAGCAAGTTTACGCTCTACCTCGGCTGCTTCTAACGCCGTTTGTTTTTCTTCAATTTTAGATGCAATCGCTTCACGTACTTCATTTGCAAGTGCTCCCATTACAGGACGCTCTTCAGCTGAAAGTTTTCCCATACCGCGAAGTACTTCTGTGATAGGGCCTTTCTTTCCTAAATAAGCTACGCGTACGTCGTTTAATTCTTTTAAAGCACTTGCTGCTTCGACTTTTGCAATTGCTTCTTGTTGAAGTTCTTGTAAACGTTCTTTCATCACTTATTCCTCCTTTTAACGTAAAAAATGACAAATAAAAAAACCTCCTCCCAAAAAAGGGACGAGGATTAGTCGCGTTACCACCCTTGTTAACTATATACACAGACGTATACAGTTCACTTCATTCAAGTTAACGGAATCTCCGGAACACCTTTACATCTATGTAAGATGGTCTAAGTGTCAACTCAAGAGGTGAATTCACTTATTACATTTATAAAAATGCTTTCAGTCATGGCATTTTCTCCCTGCATAAACGGACATAAGCTACTGCTCTCTTTCATCGTTTTTTACATATGTAACTATTGTATTATTATAGTGAAAACACGTTCTCGATGCAACTACATTCCGCGTAAATAATAAAGTAAGATTCCAGAAGCGATGGCAACATTTAACGACTCGCTCTTTCCATAGATGGGAATGTACAGATTCTGATCCGTTTGTTCCAACACTTTCTCGCTTACGCCGTTTCCTTCATTTCCCACAATCAGCGCAAATTCGTTTGAAGGTTTTACGTGTGTGTAGACCTTTCCATTTTGTAACGACGTGCCGTAAACTGCTATTCCTCTTTCTTTTAACAATGAAATTATTTCGAGTAAATCGCCTTTTACAATTGGAAGGTGAAAAATAGCTCCTTGCGTTGAACGAACGACTTTTGGGTTGTACACATCCACGCTGCCCTCTCCAATGATAATAGCCTCCACTCCCGCAGCATCAGCGGTTCGGATAATGGTGCCTAGGTTACCTGGATCTTGCACGGCATCTAAAAGCAATACTTTCTGTGCTGTATGAATAATTTCCGCATGCTTTGTTTGAAAACACACGGCAATAATTCCTTGAGGTGTTTCTGTGTCAGATAATAACTTACTAATTGCTTCGTTTACAACGATTATTTCGATACCGTCTATATCCCACTGTGCGGGCACTTCGGTCGATTCGCGTATAATTAGTTCCTTTACACAATCCTTATTTTTGATAGCCTCTTCGACTAAATGAAAGCCTTCTACCATAAAAAGGCCCTGCTTATCACGGTCTTTTTTATTATGCAGTTTTTTCCACGCTTTTACCTGCGGATTTTTAACTGAATCAATTTGTTTCACAAACATAACTCCTTTATCTATACAAAAATAAATAGTTCGATTACATTTTGTTCAATAATCATTAGATAAGTTTCACTTTATTGTACATAGAAATCGCAAAGAAAACAAAAACTATTGGTAACTTTACGATAGCTGAGGTGAAAATGATGGATCTTAATTTACGAAATGCTGTTATTGCAAACGTTTCAGGAAACTCAAAAGAAGAGCTTGAGGCTACAATTTCTGACGCTATTCAAAGCGGTGAAGAAAAAATGCTCCCTGGACTTGGTGTTTTATTTGAAGTGCTTTGGGAAAAGTCTCCGGAATCAGAAAAAGAAGAAATTCTGACAACGCTTGAAAACGGTTTAAAATAAATAACCTTTTCCTATGTACAACAAAAAGCTCATTCTCCTAGGAGAATGAGCTTTTTTCAATTATACGTAATGGCGTTAACCGTATCTCGGTCTAAGCGCTTAATGACTTCCGCAATTAATTTAACTGCGTTTTCATAATCATCACGATGAAGCATTGCTGCATGAGAATGGATATAACGAGTTGCAATTGTAATCGAAAGTGCTGGCACCCCGTTAGCTGAAATATGGATAGAACCCGAGTCCGTACCGCCTCCAGCAATTGCATCAAATTGATACGGAATATTTAATTCATCTGCCACATCTACCACTGTATCTCGAAGTCCTTTATGAGAGACCATGGAAGCATCATATAAAATGATTTGCGGACCCTGCCCCATTTTAGAAGAGGCTTCTTTATCAGAAACACCAGGTGTATCTCCAGCGATACCGACATCAACAGCAAATGCAATATCCGGTTCAATAAAGTTAGCAGATGTTTTTGCACCTCGGAGTCCAACTTCTTCTTGCACCGTTCCTACACCATACACAACATTTTCATGTTTTTCATTTTTTAAAGCTTTTAATACATCGATAGCGATTGCACAACCAATACGGTTATCCCAGGCTTTCGCTAGCAGCATCTTTTCATTGTTCATAACCGTAAATTCGAAATAAGGTACAACCTGATCACCAGGTTTTACTCCCCACTCCGCTACTTCTTCTCTGCTAGAAGCACCAATATCGATGAACATATCTTTAATGTCAACTGGCTTTTTGCGAACTTCTGGAGGCAAGATATGAGGTGGCTTTGAGCCAATAATCCCCGTTACCTCTCCTTTAGATGTCACGATGGTTACGCGTTGAGCAAGCATAACTTGAGACCACCATCCGCCTACCGTTTGAAAACGAATAAAGCCGCGTTCATCAATTTGAGTCACCATAAAACCAACTTCATCCAAGTGACCGGCTACCATAATTTTAGGCCCTTGTTCGTTGCCTACTTTTTTTGCAATCAAACTGCCTAGCCCATCCGTCGTTACTTCATCTGCATGAGGTGCAATATATTTCTTCATAACCTCACGCGGTTCACGCTCATTTCCAGGAATTCCTTTTGCATCTGTTAGTGCTTTAAGCATCGTCAATGTTTCATCTAACTTTGTCATATGGATTACCCCTTTCATATGTATACCTCTATTATAGCTAAAAAGAGGTTGAAGTAAAATTTCCCATCCCTTTATGTCTAGTATCCTTGTTCTTGCCGTTTAAAATTCACTTCATTTTTTGACATGTACGCCTCTTCAATATGTTCAGCAGAAAAACCAAACATATCGCCAAGCGTCATGTAAGATGCAAACATGTTCACATAGTTTTCTTTTGACAGGTCCTGCTCGAAAGCAGAAACTTGTGCAAATACCTGTAAAAATTGTGCTGTTTTTGAATCAGCTGCTTTTACTTTTGGCAGCTCAGTTAAATCATCGTATCCTTTTTCAATACCTAAAGAAAGAATGAAATGTACGCCGTCCACAAATTCTTCTAAAATAACAGCATCTTCAGCCGGAGGTTTAACGCTCCAAAATTTGAAGCAGCGCGTTTCGTTTGCCAGCTCTCCCATTTCAACAAGCAGAGCTAAAAGTTTTCTTGGAACCAAGTCTTCCTTATGAAGCTGATGCTTGTCCTCTATATGCTGATCCAGCTGGCGCTGCATGGTAAATAGCTGTTGTAAATTCAATGTAATCACTCCTGTAATTATGTATATCTTCTTCTTTTTAAACCAATAAAGAAATTATATCAAAAATCGTGAAACTTTTTAGAGACTGAAACGTAAAGTAAGAAAACTGTGCCTTGTAAAGGAGGGAGCGTTATGTTTGTTATTGTTATCGTTCGCGTGTTCATTTTCGCGCTTGTTGCTTACACACTATTAAAGCTGGTTCAGCATTTTCGCAGTCCAAAGCGGAAGCTTGTAGCAGCTCAGGAACATCAGCAATTTTTTGTCGTTGACGAAAAAACGAATATCCGCAAAAATTTTCTACTAACGTATAAAGGTATTTTATTTGAAGGAGAAAAATACAGCAATCCCAATGAACCAGAGTCTTTGTCGATTACAATGGTGTTAACAGATCCATCTCGATTGCATGAACTGCAAAAACAAGATTTCAAGCTGCTGGAAAATCACGTACACAACATGTATCCAAATGCTCCTATTCGCTGGAAAAGCCCCGTTCGAGAATTTTTACACTGAGCACAAAATCATTTGTGCTCAGCTGATAACAAAAAAGAAAAGTAAATCAAGAGCGGCAAGAATAGGAAAACCTACTGTAAACGATGTGTGCTTCGTTTTATGACGATAGCAATACATACCAATCAGTCCTCCAATGGCTCCTCCGATAGCAGCTACCGTCCACAGTGTGCTTTCGGCAATTCTCCACTCATGTCTTTTCGCTCTTTGTTTATCTCTATACATCATTCCTATCCCTATTATATTAATAACAATAAAATAGGTAAGCAGCAGTTCATTCATGATATGTCCTCCGATAGCAAAAAAGCCTCATCATCTAAAGATGACGAGACTTTATATTCATTACTTATCTAAGCCTTTTTTAGCAGCAGTTGCTAATTCAGCAAATGCTTTTTCATCAGCTACAGCTAAGTCAGCAAGCATTTTGCGGTTAACTTCAATACCTGCTAATTTTAAACCGTGCATTAAACGGCTGTAAGAAAGACCGTTCATACGAGCAGCTGCATTAATACGTGTGATCCATAATTTACGGAAGTCACGTTTTTTCTGACGACGGTCACGATAAGCATACATGTGAGATTTCATAACTTGCTGATTAGCAACTTTATATAATCTATGCTTCGAACCGAAGAAACCTTTAGCTAATTTTAAAACTTTTTTACGACGTTTGCGTGTTACTGTACCGCCTTTTACGCGTGGCATAATTGTTTACCTCCTGTATTGTTTCTATCTCAACCCAAATTACTTAATGTTATCTAATAAGTGACGGATACGTTTGAAGTCACCTTTGCTTACTAAAGAACCTTTACGTAATTTACGCTTTTGTTTTGTAGATTTGTTAGCGAATAAATGGCTTGTGTAAGCACGAGCACGTTTTAATTTACCGCTTCCAGTCTTTTTGAAACGCTTTGCAGCGCCACGATGTGTTTTCATTTTTGGCATGGGGTGTTCCTCCTCGTTCTATTACTTTTCGTTTTTAGGTGCCAAGACTAAGAACATGCTGCGGCCTTCCATTTTAGGAGCCGATTCAACTGAACTTACATCTTCGCAAGCTTGTGAAAAACGTTCAAGTACTTTTTGGCCAATCCCTTTATGAGTAATGGCACGACCTTTAAAGCGAATAGACGCTTTCACTTTGTCACCTTTTTCAAGGAACTTGCGTGCGTTACGAAGTTTAGTGTTAAAATCATGTTCATCAATTGTTGGACTTAAACGAACTTCTTTTAAGTTTACAACTTTTTGGTTTTTACGAGCTTCTCTTTCTTTACGTTGTTGCTCATAGCGGAATTTACCGTAGTCCATAATACGACATACCGGCGGTTTCGCATTTGCAGCAACCATTACTAAGTCAAGATTTACTCGTGAAGCAATTTCTAATGCTTCATTTTTTGATTTAATTCCTAATTGTTCACCATTTTGATCAATTAGACGAACTTCGCGAGCTCGAATGCCCTCGTTTACCATCATGTCCTTGCTAATAAGTAGCCACCTCCAAGGTTTAATGAGCGAATACGCTTGCTTAGACCGATTATTAACTCACACAAAAAAGTGTGAGTACATACTGCACCCACACTTCTATCGTTTTAATTAAGATACGATGTACCTGCTAACTGCTTTATGCGTCACTCAGGTGAGAAGCGGGTGCTTCTTCTTCTGTATAAACAAGTATTCAATTACTTAAGCTATTATAGTATCAACAAAGACAAAAGTCAATGATTTCGTTCTTTTTTCACAACAAAAATTATTGTATCAAAGGAAAACCATTTATGCAACAGTTTTTTATAAATGTTAGATAAAAAAGCAGAGAATTTCAATTCTCTGCTTTTTTCATTAACGAGATGCTTCTGCTTTTACATTTTGTAAAAAGGCTTGGAAATCCACTGTTTCTGAATTCTGCTCACCATATTTACGTACGTTTACTGCTTTATCTTCTACTTCTTTATCCCCTACAACAAGCATGTAAGGAATTTTTTGCATTTGAGCCTCACGAATTTTATAGCCAATTTTCTCATCGCGAGAATCAAGTTCCACACGAATACCCGCAAGCTGAAGCTGTTCTTGCACTTCTTTTGCATACTCAAGATGAACCGTAGGTGATACTGGAATCACTTGAACTTGTACAGGTGCTAACCACGTTGGGAAAGCTCCTTTGTATTCTTCGATTAAGAAAGCGACAAAACGTTCCATTGTTGACACCACGCCGCGGTGAATAACAACAGGTCGATGCTGTTTTCCGTCTTCCCCTACATACGTTAAATCAAAGCGTTCAGGAAGTAAGAAATCCAATTGAACCGTAGATAGCGTCTCTTCTTTACCAAGAGCTGTTTTAACTTGAACATCTAGTTTTGGACCGTAGAATGCCGCTTCGCCTTCAGCTTCATAATAATCAAGGTCAAGCTCATCCATTGCATCTTTTAACATGCTTTGTGCTTTTTCCCACATTGCATCATCATCGAAGTATTTTTCTGTATCTTCAGGATCACGATAAGATAGACGGAATGAATAATTTTCAAATCCAAAATCTTTATAAACCGCTTCAACTAAGCGAACCACACGAATAAATTCTTCTTTGATTTGATCCGGACGTACAAAGATATGTGCATCATTTAACGTCATGCCTCGAACGCGCTGAAGTCCTGATAATGCTCCTGACATTTCGTAGCGGTGCATTGTTCCAAGTTCAGCAATACGGATTGGAAGCTCACGATAGCTGTGAATACCTTGTTTGTACACCATCATGTGATGAGGACAGTTCATTGGACGAAGAACCAGGTCTTCGTTATCCATTTCCATTGCAGGGAACATGTCATCTTGATAGTGCTCCCAGTGACCAGACGTTTTGTAAAGTTCTACACTTCCAAGCACCGGCGTGTAAACGTGCTGATAACCAAGGCTTACTTCTTTATCTACGATATAACGCTCGATAATACGGCGGATCGTCGCACCTTTTGGAAGCCATAAAGGCAGACCTTGTCCTACTTTTTGAGAATTTGTAAATAAGTTTAACTCTTTACCAAGTTTACGGTGGTCACGTTCTTTTGCTTCTTCAAGAAGACGAAGATGCTCGTCTAAATCTGCTTTTGTAAAGAATGCTGTACCGTAAATACGCTGCAGCATTTGATTGTCGCTGTCTCCGCGCCAATAAGCACCTGCTACGCTTAATAGTTTAAACTCTTTAATTTTGCCTGTTGACGGCACGTGCACACCTCGGCAAAGATCAAAGAATTCGCCTTGTTGGTAAATCGTCACCTTTTCACCTGCTGGAATCGCATCGATCAATTCAAGCTTTAGTTCATCGCCAACTTCTTTAAAAAGTTGAATGGCTTCTTCACGAGAAACTTCTTTTCGTTCAATTTCAATATTTGAATTAACGATTTTTTTCATTTCTTTTTCAATTTTACCTAAATCTTCAGGAGTAATTGATTCTTCCATATCGATGTCATAGTAAAACCCATTTTCGATAACCGGGCCTACACCTAGCTGTACTTTTACATCTTTGTATAAACGTTTGATTGCTTGAGCCATTAAATGCGCTGTACTATGGCGCATAATTTCAAGCGCTTCAGGAGCATCTTGCGTAATGATTTCAAGACTGCCATCTTGTTCGATTGGCGTACGTAAATCCAGCAGCTCGCCGTTTACTTTACCTGCTAATGCTTTTTTCTTTAATCCCGGGCTAATAGAAGCCGCAATATCTTCTGTTGATGATCCTTTTGGATACTCTTTAACAGCTCCATCAGGAAATGTCATTTTGATTACTTCTGACACAACTTTCCACTCCTTTAACATAACTAATAAACTTTTTGTAAAAACAAAAAACTCGTCCCTTATAAAAAGGGACGAGTTGTGTATACACGCGGTACCACCCTTGTTTCCTCTTCGTATCTTGGATAACCCAAATAACCCGAAGCGGCTCGAGGTTTTATAACGGAAATTCCGTCAGTAATTACTAGAGACGCTGCTCGTTTACTACTGAAGTTTAGAGGTGGTAAGAATATATTCCGTGTTAGGAGATTTTCAGCCTAGATCTCCCTCTCTATAAACCGTAAATATACACTCATGTCCTCATCATAACTTGTGACATATAGCTGTTTTTCAATATGCATTTATTATATTCATTTTCAAAATAGAAATCAACCTTTCACGTTATATTTTGCTTTTGATCAAACGGAAATTCATTTTTTTCGTATAACATCACTTTTTCTTGAAAAATATTTTGAATGGTATAAACAAAATCATGATCATGCTGGTCGCTATACAGATGAATAGCAGCTGGAGATAAACTCAGCAAAGGCGCGATGATAGTTGAGTCTATGTATACTGATTCTTGTTCAGATAGAAAGGCCTCTGCTAGGGCTGCACATTCACGCTCCGGAACATATCTACTGCTTTGGTCGTACAATACAAACTTGTTTTTATTCAAATGCATTACATACACATCGCCTGTAGATGACTGTCTTTCATTAGCTGCTTGACGCAGCTGATGAATAAGAATTTGATAGTCTTGTTCAAGCTTATATTCATCAATCGCCAGCTCAGCATAATAGCGCAGCCGCTCTTGATATTCTTTTAAACGGAATTGGAGAAAAGACTCAAAGGTGAATGTTACATTATGAATGAAGAAGTCTTGAAGAGCCTGGCGGATAAGTAATTCTCTTGGAAGGGAAAATGTTTTTTGCGGAATTTCGCCTCTCTCTCCTTCCATAATCCCCCCCATAATTTGAAGCAGCAAATCTTGTTCTTCCTCTTCTGAATAGAAAAATTGTTCTTTTAATATGTTTACCATCATCTTTTTTTCTTTCTTTTTTAAAATCACGTGCGTTAATACCGGTATCACCATGTCTTGTAAAATGGCCTCTCGATTGTATGTCTCATCAATAACTAAAAGCTGATTATTCACCAACTTCAAGCACTGTGAACCATATGATAAAGCGCTTCGCTTCGCGCATAAAGACTCATATACAATGACTGCGTCTTCTACATATTTAAAGAATATTTTCATTCCTCATAGCCCCCCTTTGGACACGCTTTATTAATGTATATGGGGCAACATGCAAAAAAATGAGCAAGTCGCTACAAGAAATGTAAAACGACCTGCTCATTTATTTCGTTTATTCTCTCCTTTCACTTCAACAGGAGTTGCTAAAGACTTAATTCGCTCCATGACACGAGCTGCTTTAATCTCTTCCTGCTCGCCTCTTTGGGTATAAGTGAAATGATGTTGAAGCTCATCTAAATTTAAATTTGAACTGAAAAATGTCGGCAAATTTTCAAGCATACGGAACTGCAAAATTGTGCCAAGCACGTCGTCTCTCATCCAGCTCGTTACGGATTCAGCTCCGAGATCATCAAGCATCAGAACCGGTACTTTTTTAACATACTCTATTTTCTCATTAAAGCTTTGATCTTGAAACGAGCCTTTTAACTCACGCAAAAACTCTGGGACGTATAAAATTGTTGATCTCACTTTCCGCTCAGCCAAGGCATTTGCAATAGCTCCTAGAAAATACGTTTTTCCAACCCCGAACAATCCATGTAAGTACAGTGCTTTCATTTTCTTGTTCGGTTCATATTCGCGAACAAAATTTTTAACTAAATTAATTGCTTCCAATCTTCCTTTTTCAATTTCGATATCCTTGATAGTTGCCTGTAAAATTTCTTTCGGCACATACATACACTGAATAAGAGATTCTTGTTCTTTTCGCTCATCTGCTTGTACTTTCCTAGGACAGCGTTCATACTGCACATCAATATTACGGCCTTTTACAACCAGCTGAGGGTGGTATCCCTTTACCATATTGACGCAGCTTTGTAAAGAAGGACATTTATCGCAGCATTTGCTTTGGTCGATAAATTCATACATCTTCATTAAACCTCGGTCAACCATTTGCTCATCTAACTCATAGCGATGTTCTTGCATAAATGCTTTTACATCTTGGTTTGACATAACACTATTTTTTAATGCTTCTAATCGCGCTTTAAAATCTTTTTTATTAATCAACTGATTTAATGAGTCGTTAATAGGCTTCATCTTTTTCACCTCCATTCCATCATACCAATTTTTTATTGTTTACGCTTTTGTTTAAGCTCTTGATCGAGTTCTTTTAACTCTTTTTCTAATTTACGCTTTTCTTCTTCAAAATCTGCATCATATGCCGGCTCTTCTTTCTTCTCTAGGTGCTCTTTATTTTTGAACCATTCCGGCACCATTTCTTTACGCACAATTTTTCGTCCGGCCGTTTTTTTATTTTGCTTTGCCTCGGTCCAGTTCTGATATTCTTTCTGTTCATTTTTAGCTAAATTCATGGCATCTTGAACAGTTTGTACCTTTTTGCGCGCCCAGTGTCCAGCAATTTTCTCTACATAGCTCTTAGATAATTTCATATCGGATCTTAGCATAACATAGTAAATCAGAACATTTACTACCCCTGGTGAAAGCTTTTGATTAAACATCACTTCTTCAATCATTTGCAAATCTGCTTTTGATGGCTCTGCCCCCCCTGAAAACTCGATCAATAGCTGCCGAGGAGAGGTGACTTCTAGCTGTTGAATGAGCTGCTCTTCCTTAGTCTGAGGCTGCTTTTCCTGCATGGTACGAAGCATAGGAGGCTGAATTTGTTCGCTTAGATTGGGAAGTGCTTCTCCATTTTCAAATTGGTAAAAGGACTGTGCTGCTTTTCTAAGCAATTCAATATCAACTTGATCATTCTCATTTAGCGAATCGAGCACTACATTTTTCATTTGAAGAGGATCAATGCCGTATAAAAAAGCTAACTTTTCAATCGCTTGTTTTACTTTAGATGTAATGGACCTTTTCGAAATCATTGAATCTGTTAGGCCTGCTAAAAATAAATCAAAATCAAAGGAATCCGGGCTCATCTCAATAGAAGCACGGTTTGAAGAATCTATAAAGTCCGTTTGAGCATCAGGAGAAAATACATCCTTGCTTTCAGACTGAAAACTTGGAGCCAGCTCCGTTGCTTTAACTGATTTAAATACATCGTTAAATGAATGCGTCACATCTTTGAACGATTGATCATCCACGAGTGAATCCGAAAAATAATTTTTTATTTTTTGAAAGATGGATTTTCCTAGTCGGTTATATAAATATACATTTAACACGCCATCGTTAAAGAACTGATGGGGCGTAAGAGGAGGAATGAGCTCATAAATGAACACACGAACATCATCTTCTTCCTTAATATATGTTTTTAACAAACCAATACCTTCTAATTTTAACCGCTCATGGTAAATAGCTTTCAAATTAATTTGCATCATTGACATTAGGTGATGATGCGTAGACTCTTTTCCCCATAAACGATCTTGTTCCAGCTCGCTCCATAGCGTCATATACAAACCAAAACACGTCGTACCCACCAACGGCTGATAGAGCATTGTTAAAATCTTTCGGTCGTATTCCTGCAGTATGCCGCTCGAACGAACAACATAACGATCGACCGGTATCATTTCTTTCCAATGTTGTTCTTTCATGTCGTTCCCTACCTACTTTTAAAGTAATAGAAATGACAAAAAAAGAGCCTAAAGAATACTTCAATAGCTCTTTTACAGTCGTTCCTTCTTAATTAAATCTTTTAATTCATCAATAAATACATTGATGTCTTTAAATTGTCGGTATACCGAAGCAAATCGAACATAAGAGACTTCATCGATAGCAGCTAATCGCTCCATCACCATTTCTCCTACCACATCTGACTGCACCTCTGATGTACCCTGACTGCGCAGCTCTGTTTCAATATCGTGTACGGTATCTTCCAGTTGTTTTAAGCTTACTTGGCGTTTTTCACACGCCTTAATTAACCCTCGAAGGATTTTGTCTTTGCTGAACTCTTCTCTCGCTCCATCTTTTTTTACAACAATTAACGGAAGTTCTTCTACTTTCTCAAAAGTTGTAAAACGATAGTGACACTCTTCGCATTCACGTCTTCTACGAATAGAGCGGCCTTCTTCTACAGGGCGCGAGTCCAGCACTCTCGTTCCATTGTAATGACAGGATGGGCACTTCATATTCTCAGCTCCAATAATAAACCTTGTTTTTCTTTTTATTTTCTCTCATATAAGTTAATTTTCATCTATGTTAGCCGGCTATTCGCCATTTATTATGATTGTCATCATCATTTCCTTTATCAAACACGATGCTATATTAAAGGATTTACTTTATTCCATCTTATAGAAAACAAGGCTTGAATACAAGTAAAGGAAAAGGAATTTCCCCATTTTATTTCCTGAAATTCAAAAATGATAAGGAACTTACGAAGAAAGAGGAATAAGTTTTTGATCAAAGCTCTTATAAAGCGTACGTACAAGTTCTTTGCTAAAACCAAAATCAACTGGCACCACTTTTGACTCTGTTGTAGCAGAAAAATCGATAGCGGTTTCAAGAGGACGTACGCTAATAATGGTAATCACAACAAAAGCTTTTCTTCCTTTTACAACGTTTAAGCTAATTTCTCCTCGCTCTTCATACGCAGCAAGTATCTCTATCCCTTGCATATGCTTCAACATTTCATGAACTTGCTTAAATGCATTCCCAGCCGTTGTTTTGTAATAATGCGTTTTTAGAGTCGGATCTGAATGACGATCGCTTGTTTCTACATGATTAGAAAATAAAGATTTAACTACTTGTACTACCCCCATGTTGTTATCCCCTTTGTTTTTGCATATTAAAAATTTATATACTAAAAAGAGGTGTGTAATACACCTCTTAACTTACGTAATCAATCGACACTATTAAAGTGCATTCGCTTTAGTTTGTTTTACCTGAACAGGACCCATTCCACGTGGTAATTCAATTGTTTCACGTGTCTGTGCACTTAGAGCATCTGCAATATAATCTGCTGCGATTGTAGGATCTAAATGACCACAAGTATAAACATCGATACTTGCATAACCATGCTCTGGGAAGCTGTGAATCGTTAAATGTGATTCTGAAATAATAACAACGCCACTTACACCTTGAGGTGCAAATTTATGGAACGCTACTTCGCGAACTTCCGCACCAGATTTTAAAGCTGCATCAACAAACGTTTTTTCAATATAATCAATATCATTTAACTTATCGAAATCGCATCCCCATAATTCTGAGATGACATGACGACCCATTGTTTCCATAATGATATTTCCCCCTTTAACAATTTTTAATCGTTAAACATGAAGTTCTTTCGCCATATAGCATGTTAACTACCACGGGGGAAAGTTAGTCCAAAGAGGTCCTAACCCTTTAAGTAGCCACATCACCGAAAGGTACACAAGAAGTTCACGAAACATAGTATACTTTGTTTACATTTATTTTGCAATACGTGTTTTGATTTTATTAAAGATTGTTCCCGCAGATAGACCTATACAAATTACCCCTGTATTCTCGTGAGACAGTGTGTAAAAGCTGCTAAACGACTATTCATTTTTTTATTAAAATTGAGGAAAAGAAACACTCCTTTGCATGATTATCTTATTGCTTTTCCCTATTCTTTTGAATAAAAACAAAAAAAACAGGGCGATAGCTCCCTGTTTTTTTTAAAAAGCAATCTATAGCTTTCTTAGCTTACTCTTATCTTTGATCCATTACGCATTTCTGCAGCAATATATCTTACCAAATCGACTACGCGCTGAGAGTAGCCCCACTCGTTATCGTACCAAGCTAACACTTTAATTTTATGATCTTCCATTACGATAGTCGATAGTCCATCTACAATCGCTGAATGAGGATTTGTATTAAAGTCAATTGATACGAGTGGTTCCATTGTTAAATTTAAAATATTCTTTAATGGTCCTTCAGCAGCTTTAATGAACGCTAGATTAACATCTTCCATCGTCACAGGTTTCCTTACATCCACAACTAAATCGACAAGCGATACGTTAGGCGTAGGAACGCGCAGCGCCATTCCATGAAGCTTTCCTTTTAAATGAGGAAGAACTAATGAAAGCGCCTTGGCTGCTCCAGTTGTTGTAGGAATAATTGATTGAGCACACGCACGGGCTCTTCGCAAGTCTTTATGCGGGTTATCAATATTCTTTTGATCATTTGTATATGCGTGAACGGTCGTCATTAAACCGTTTTCAATTGTGAACGCTTCGTCTAACACCTTGACAACTGGAGCTAGACAATTTGTCGTACAAGAGGCATTAGAGATAATGTTATGCTGATTCACATCAAACTCTCGTTCGTTTACGCCCATCACAATAGTAATATCTTCTTGTTTACCCGGTGCCGTTAAGACAACTTTTTTAGCACCTGCTTCAATATGTAACTGCGCTTTTTCTCTTGAATTAAATTTCCCTGTTGCTTCAACAACTAAATCAATCCCAAGCTCTTTCCAAGGCAAATTCAGCGGATCGCGTGAATTTAATAGCTGGATTCTTTTACCGTTAACAATTAGCGCATCATCATCACATTTAACATCTCCATTAAATGGTCCGTGTATAGAGTCATATTTGATTAAATGTGCTAATGTTTCTGCTGGATAAGATGCATTTATAGCAATAATATCTAAATTCTCCTCTATAATCGCTGTGCGAAAAACCATTCTTCCTATTCTCCCAAAACCATTAATGGCAATACGTGCTTTCATGGCTATACCCCTCTCTATATGTGTTATACTATTTAACTTTTTATATTGAATAGTATAACATAAATATTTAAAAAGTGAATAATATTAATTTTTTTTAATAAATTATTTTAATTAAGTTTTACTATATGTATATAGCGAGAACAGATATTTAACACATTCTTTTTTAGAAGCTCGTAAATATTCTCAATAAAAAAATCCGAACGAGCTTGATTCTACCTCAAGAATCAAGCTCGTTCGGATTTCCCTTCAGCTAACATACGTTTATCTCAGCCTCTTTAATCTAGCCATAGGGCTAATATACTTAAAAGCTGTTGTTTTGTTTCCTCTACAGGTCCGTTGTTATTGATCACCGCATCGGCTAAGGCTACTTTTTGAATCAAAGGCAGCTGTGCGTGGATACGTGCATAGGCATCTTTCGTCGAGAGATCATTACGAGATTTTAACCTTTCTAGCTGCACAGGCTCATCGACATATACAACCACTACTTTATCGACTAAATGCGTCAAATCACTTTCAAACAGCAGCGGAATATCTAATACCACAGCATCGTATCCTTCCTCGATATACCTTTCCTTTTGAGAAAGCATTTCTTTTCTTACCGCAGGGTGTACAATTGCATTCAACTTTTTACGTTCTTCCTCTTGAGAAAACACAATTCCCCCTAAAGCCGCTCGATTGATCTCCGCATTTTCGTGAAGAATGGCACGGCCGAACGTCTCTACAATTTGGTTATATGCTTCTTTTCCTGGTTCGACGACTTCTTTTGCAATGTGGTCAGCATCGATTACTGGAATATTAATATCTCTCAGCATTCCGGTTACCGTACTTTTTCCACTAGCAATTCCGCCCGTTAATCCAATTACAATTGACATTGGCCTCTCCTTTATCGCTTTATTTAAAATCTAAAAATACCTAAAATAATAAGCAGAACTCCCGGTAAAAAGGAAAACATTTTCATCCATGATAAACGTGAAAAAACTTTGCCAAACTGTATGCCAGCACTTAAAAAAAGTGAACTCATAAGAGCTACAGCAATTGCTAAAGCATACGGCGAATAACCTAATAAAGCTGCTCCAAACCCTGCTCCAAATGCATCAAGAGATAATGCAATTCCAAGTATAAATGCTTCAATCCCAGTGATGGAACCTGAATTATCTAAATCTGCTGCCGTTGGTTTTTTCAATACGTTAATGACTAAGCCAATTGACTTAATTTCAATTTTCACTAATGTTTTTTCTTCTTTCACTCGAGATGAATCTGCCGGACAAAAAAACTGGTATAAAATCCACATTCCAAGTAGAACAAGAATACCTCCGCCTACTTTATTTAGTACATCCACTGAAAATAGATGCGTAAGTACCTTTCCTAAAAACATAGAAAACATTAAAGAAAATGCTGAGCAACATGAAATAATAAAAATGGATTTCAGCGGGATTTTCACCTTTCGAAGTCCGTATGTCAGGCCAACGCTAAAGCTGTCAAGACTTACGGCAAAAGCAAGAATAAGTAAAGAAAATGTTATCATGATGAGAGGACTCCTTTCCTTTCTGTCTATACGTAGTATATGAAAGGAGCCCATCCATTGTTATTTTTTAGCCGGCTGACAATTTGGGCAGATATGTGTTCCTCTACCGCCTACAACAAATTTTTCAATTGGGGTACCGCAAATTTTACAGGATTCGCCTTTTCTTCCGTACACGTAAAGCTGCTGCTGAAACATGCCTATTTGCCCCTGTGTGTTTACATACGTGCGAATTGTGCTGCCCCCTTGTTTCACCGCTTCTTGAAGGGTCGCTACAATTTCTTCGTACAATTTTTCATACTCTTCGTCTGTTAATTGGCTGGCCACTCGTTCAGGGTGAATCCCTGCGCGAAATAGTGCTTCATCTACATAAATATTCCCTAGCCCAACCACGACATTTTGATCGAGTAAAACCGGCTTGATTTTTCGAGAGGTTTTGCCGATTCGCATTTTTAACTGACTTGGATTAAATGTTTCGTCAAACGGTTCAGGTCCAAGGCCAATAAGAGGAGGAAACAGATCTTCCTCTCCCTTTTTAAATAAGTGCATGGTACCAAATTTCCTTACATCCCGGTATCGTAATTCTGTTCCGTCGGTGAAGTGAAAAAAGACGTGTACATGCTTATCTGGTTCGTCTGCATTTTCATGGAGAGCATATTTTCCTTCCATACGCAGATGAGAAACCATCGTATAATCATCGAGTACAATTTTCAAAAACTTACCTCTGCGTTCAACATCTCGAATGGTTTGTCCAACAAGCGCGTCACAAAACTGCTCAACTTGCTCAGGACGTTTGATAATATTAGGCCATTTAACGGTTACACGCTCAATGGTCTTACCACTGGCTAATTCAATCAACGTACGTCTGACGGTCTCAACTTCTGGTAATTCTGGCACGTTTGTCACATCCTTTTTCCACTACTTTGCTTCGTACCAAGTCTTTCCGTAAGAATAATCTACTTTCAACGGAACTTCTAGCTCTAAAGCATGCTCCATTACTTCTGGTACGATTTTCTCTAAAATTTTAATTTCTTCTTCTGGGGCTTCAAAAATCAGCTCATCGTGTACTTGAAGCAGCAGCTTAGCCTGAAGATTTTCATCTTTTAAGCGCTTATTCATTTCAATCATTGCTTTTTTAATAATGTCAGCTGCTGTCCCTTGAATAGGCGTATTCATAGCTGTACGCTCAGCAAAGCTGCGGAGGTTAAAGTTTCGGCTCGTGATTTCAGGCAAGTAACGGCGGCGGTGCAAGAGCGTTGTTACGTATCCCTTTTCTTTTGCATCGCGCACAATCGTATCCATATACTCCTGTACACCCGGGAAGCTTTTTAAATAGCGTTCAATAAAAGTAGCCGCTGCTTTTCTTGTAATTCCTAAACTTTGCGATAAACCGTAATCACTGATGCCATAGACGATTCCAAAATTAACTGCTTTAGCCTGACGGCGCATATTCGACGTTACTTCTTCTCTTTCGACGTGGAACACATCCATCGCTGTTTTCGTATGAATATCTAAGTCATGCTTAAACGCATCAATTAGCTTTTCATCATTTGCAATATGAGCCAGTACGCGCAGCTCAATTTGTGAATAATCCGCCGCAAATATTAACCAATCAGGCTGTGAAGGCACGAACGCACCTCTTATTTTTTTACCTTCTTCAAGACGAATCGGGATGTTTTGCAAGTTAGGATCTACTGAGCTTAACCTTCCCGTTTGAGTTAACGTTTGATTAAAGCGGGTATGAACTTTTCCATCGCTTTCATGAATAACCTTTTTTAACCCTTCGATATACGTAGACTGTAATTTTCCTAGCTGACGGTATTGTAAAATCTCTGGGATAATATCATGGGCGCTAGCTAATTGCTCTAATACATCAGCTGATGTGGAATAGCCTGTTTTTGTTTTCTTTATGACTGGAAGCTGCATTTTTTCAAAAAGAACAACTCCTAGCTGCTTTGGTGAATTAATATTGAATTCTTGTCCAGCGTATTCGTAGATTTTCGCTTCAATTTTTTCAAGCTGTTCTCGAAGATCTTCGCCCATTTCATCCAAACGCGCCCGATCAATTTTCACCCCTTGATATTCCATATCGGCAAGGACAATGGCAAGAGGCATTTCAAGCTTTTCAAACAGCTCAAACTGTTCATTTTCAACCAATTCTTTTTCCAACACTTCTTTTAAATAAGCTACGGCGGCTGCTTTTCTTATAACATGCTCAGCTAGCTGAGCAGCTTCCGCAATGCTTCGCTTAGCTCCTTTTCCATACACAGCTTCATCTGATTGCACTTGATGATATCCTTTTAATTTTGCAATTGTCGCTAGGTCATCATTTGCTTCAGCGGGATTTAAGATGTAAGAAGCAATCATTACATCATGTTCAATTCCTTTAATTTCATGCCCCGCCCATTTTAACGATACAATCGTACGTTTTCCATTAAATACCGTCTTTTTTACATCTTCATCTTCTAGCCATGCTGTAAACTTGGAAGATGAAAGAGCTGTGTCTTTATCAATAAAATAGTGGCCGTTTTTGTTGCTGATTCCAAAACCGAGCAGCTGATTGTGATGATAGTTTTCTTCATAACCTTCTACGATCAGAGCTGCTTCGCTTGTTAACATATCATCGTGAACTTCCTGCACTATTTCAAACGTCAGTTCTTCAAAATCTGCTTCCTCTTCTGCTGATTCACCAAATTTAGCAAGCAGAGAATTAAACCCAAGCTCTTTAAATAAAGAGATGACCTTTGAAGATTCAAACCCGTCATATTTCGCATCTTCTACAGATACTTCAAGAGGCGCTTCGCAATAAATAGTTGCAAGCTTTTTACTCATGATGGCTGATTCACGATTATCTTCTAGCTTTTCTTTTAATTTTTTACCGCTGACTTGATCGATAGATTGCAATACATTTTCAACGGTTTCAAACTCTTTTAATAGCTTTAAGGCTGTTTTTTCTCCAACTCCAGGCACACCTGGGATATTATCTGAGCTGTCTCCCATAAGACCCTTCATATCAATGATTTGCGCAGCCGTGATTCCATATTTTTCATCAATGGCTGCAGGCGTATAGGAATCCACATCCGTAATTCCTTTTCTCGTAATATCTACGGTTACATGCTCTGACACAAGCTGAAGTAAATCTTTATCACCGGAAATGACTTTCACGGCCATTCCTTTTTGTTCTGCTTGTTTTGAAAGTGTACCGATAATATCATCTGCTTCGTACTCAGGCAGTTCATAGCGCTTAATTCCATATGCATCTAATAACTCACGAATAAAGGGAAACTGCTCTGAAAGTTCAGGAGGCGTCTTTTGTCTGCCTCCTTTATATTCTGTAAATGTTTTGTGACGAAACGTTGTTTTCCCTGCATCAAAAGCCACCAGTAAATGCGTTGGCTTCTCTTCCTCTAAAATACGTGTCAGCATTGTAGTAAAGCCGTATATGGCATTTGTATGTATTCCTTTATCATTGTTTAAAAGCGGCAAAGCAAAAAATGCACGGTAGGCAATACTATTCCCGTCAATTAATACTAGTTTTTGTGTCATTCATGTTCCTCCATTTCGCTCTCTTCTTATCTTACCTTTATTTTAGCAAACAATAAGCTTTAAGGACAAAAAGTACTCTTGAATTCAACGTTTTATTTTCATATGGTGATAAGATCTATACATCATAAAATAAAAAACACCGCCTGGTTATTTTAGGCGGTGTAGCATGTGAATGGATAGAAATTGTCAAAAAGAATCGGCGAAAATAGCACGGTTAAAGCTATTTTCGCCTTACATATTGGCTCCTTGGATGAAGGGGTTTCCATGAAAAATTGTATCAATTAATTATTAAGCTACATTAAATAAATTGTAAAAGGAACGTAAACATTTTACATCTGCGGCAAATACTTGTGCAGCTTCACCGAAAAAGTTGTCCCTTTATTGACTTCACTTTTCACTTCAATTTCCCCTTTATGAGCTTCAACAAGATGTTTAACAATTGCTAATCCAAGACCTGTTCCTCCGGAATTGCGGCTTCTTGCTTTATCTACTCTGTAAAAACGCTCAAAAATACGTGAAATTTCATCAGAATCAATACCGATACCTGTATCTTGAACATGAACCGTAATCGTTTCTTCTTCCTCTTCAAGCGAAACGTGAACGGTTCCTCCAGGCATTGTATACATGAGCGCATTGCCAATTAAGTTAACGAACACTTGCATAAGGCGCTGACTGTCACCATCAATCCACGCTTCTTCAGGAAGCGTATCTAACGTTAGAGTGATTTCTTTTTCATTCGCTCGGTTCGATAGCACTGTTATGACCTCATAGAGAAGGGTATTCAAATCTACTGAATGAATGCTTAGTTTAAAACCTTGCTGTTCAACTTTAGATAAATCCAAAAGATCTTGAATCAGGCTCTCCATGCGCTGGCTTTCCGTTAGAATAATAGATAGAAACTGCTCTCGCAGCTTTGGATCTTCCATGGCACCGTCTAACAATGTCTCACTAAACCCTTTAATGGACGTAATAGGTGTTTTTAGTTCATGAGACACATTCGCTACAAAGTCACGGCGCACTTGTTCTAGTTTTTTCAGCTCGGTAATATCATGGAAAACAAGCACAATGCCTTTCCATTCATCGTTTAAGCCAATAATCGGCGCTCCGTAAACATCAAAATATCTTCGTTCAATATTTAAAGGCAAAACGACTTGTTTTCGAACCTTTACTTCGGTCATAAATATTTTTTCCACAAGTTTAATGATTTCTTTGTGCTCAAATACCTCATAATACAAGTGATAAAGGAAGTCGTCCGGATGTATATGAAACTGCTCTTTATAAGCTCGGTTCACTAAGTTTATATAGCCTCGACTATCGATAAGAAGCATACCGCTTCCCATATTTTCAATTAGCGTGCGCAGCCTGTCCTGCTGCATTTCTTGATTAGTGATAGACTCTTGCAGATTACGAGCAAGTGCGTTAATAGACTGACTCAGCATCCCTGTTTCATCTACATAATCTTCATATGTACGAGCTTTATAATTCCCTTTTGCAAGTTCCATAGCCACCTTGGTTGCCGATTCAATAGGACGGGTATAGCGCCCCATAATCTTTACACCTAAGAGTAAAATCACAATCAAAGCTAGACCTAAGCTTCCAATAAGAAGCCCCCAGATTTGCTGATTTACTTGTTTTAATGAATCAAACGATGTACTCAAAACAACAAATCCCTCTTGCTTACCTTCTATAATAAGCGGGATACCATAGTAATATAAGTCGTAATCTTCTTTAATTTGATCAAAGCTTTTTTTGCTGTTTAACTGCTTTTTTAATACTTGTTGGATTACAATACTTTTTTCGATTCTTTGCTGCTTGCTACCTGGATTTGAGTCAACTAATATTTTTCCATCTTTTTGAACGACAGTCGTTCGTACACTTAGCGAATGACTGATTTGATCAACTTTAGATTTTAAAGCAGGACTTGTGATGCCTTCTTCACTAATGTACATTTCCACAAGCTTTGCTTCTTTTTCCATTCGCTCTTGAAACGTTTGAAAATAAAAGTTTTTAAACAACTGCCCCAGCAGCAGGCCAAGACCTACTAATACAATAATAATAAGTACTAATAGAGCCAAAAGTAGCCTTGAACGAAATTTATTCATCTACCTTTGGTTCCTCCAGCTTATATCCTAATCCTCTAATCGTTTTTATATAAACCGGTTTTCTCGTATTATGTTCAATTTTCTCACGCAGATGGCTGATGTGCACATCTACAATTCGCGTATCTCCGGCAAAATCATAATTCCACACTGCACTCAGCAGCTGATCACGAGTTAATACCCGTCCTTTGTATTTTGCCAAATATAATAATAACTCGAATTCTTTCGGAGTAAGCTCAAGCTGCTCTTGATTAAAGTAGGCCTCATAATGATCTGGAAGAATTTTTAAATCACCAATCATGATGCGTTCGCCATCTTCCTCCTGTTCATTTTCCTGAGCAATAATTTGTGTTCTGCGTAAAATGGCTTTTACACGGGCTACTACTTCTCGAGGACTAAATGGTTTCGTCATGTAGTCATCTGCGCCAAGTTCTAGCCCTAATACCTTGTCAAACTCATCGTCTTTTGCAGTTAACATTAAAATAGGCGTCATCACTTTTTGCTGACGAAGCTTTTTACAAACTTCAATTCCATCCATTTTAGGAAGCATCAAGTCTAACACAATTAAATCAGGTTTTCCTTCTAATGCCTTGTTGTATCCTTCTTCCCCATCTTCAGCTGTTTCTACTGTAAAGCCAGCTTGTTGTAAATTATATTGTAATAATGTTGAAATTGATTGTTCATCATCTACGACTAATAATTTCTTACTCATATTAACGATATAAGCCTCCATCTAGTTAAATTAAACCGCAGCTTCACCCAAATGATATTATTTTCTATTTATCTTCTCTTATCATACAATGTTTTAGCCTCGTTCTCCAATACATTTCAACATTTTCAGAAAATATGGCTAAAGAGCTTCTTCTATATTTATCAATATTTAGGGCGTTTTAAAAATTTTCAAAGTCATGTGTCTCTACTGATGGAAGTCTAAGCGGCGGATACACAAGAAACCGAGCCGTTACTACTTTCTCTTTTTGTTCATTGACCGCTTCTACTTCAATCGTAACAGTTTTAGAAGAAACATCTACCTCTGTGACTTCAAATAAAAATTCAATCGTACTATAATGATGAATTTTTTTGGGAAAGGCAACCGTATGTTCTGCAACATGGCTTCCAGGTCCGGGCAAGTACTTTGAAATGGCTGCTGTCATAATACCGGTAATCATAATGCTTGGCACAATAGGTTTCTTAAAAGGTGTCTGAGATGCATAATCATGCTGAATGTATAAAGGGTTAGAATCATTTGTCAGCCCTAAGTACAATAAGATATCTTTATCTTCAATTCGTTCAGTTAGCGTTAATTTTTCTCCAACTTTTATATCTTCAAGACTTCGACCTATTTTTTGTTTTTTACCTAATACCATCATCATTCCACCTTTTGTATAAAGTAATAGTTTTTCTTTATATACAAGAAAAATTCGAGGTTTCCCTCGAATTTTCCTTGTGACTATTGTTTGAATATCTATAAAAACCTATACTCAAACCTACTTTATTGTATTAAGCTAATACACCCATGACAGTTTTGACTGATTTTGCTGATTGATCTAACGCAGCTTTTTCAGAATCAGTAAGTTCTAATTCAATTACTTGCTCAATTCCTGCAGCTCCTAATACGGTCGGAACACCTAAGTAGATGCCGTTATAACCATATTCACCCTCTAGGTAAGCAATCGCTGGTAAAATACGACGCTGATCTTTTAAGATCGCTTCTGTCATTTCCACTAAAGAAGCAGCAGGAGCGTAGTACGCACTTCCGTTGCCTAATAAGTTAACGATCTCGCCGCCGCCTTTGCGTGTTCTTTCAACAATTGCTTCAAGACGCGCTTTTGGAATAAGCGTTTCAAGAGGAATACCGCCAGCATATGAGTAGCGTACAAGAGGTACCATATCGTCGCCATGTCCACCAAGTACAAAACCTGTGATATCTTTCACTGAAATGTTTAACTCCTGCGCTACGAACGTACGGAAACGTGCAGAATCTAATACGCCTGATTGACCGATTACGCGGTTTTTAGGAAAACCAGATTCTTTAAATACTGTGTACGTCATAGCATCTACCGGGTTTGTTAACACGATAATGTGACAGTTTGGCGAGTATTTAACAACTTCTTGAGTAACAGACTTCATAATTTTTTGGTTCGTTGTGACTAAATCATCGCGACTCATACCTGGCTTACGCGCGATACCAGCTGTAATAATGACAATGTCAGAATCAGCTGTGTCTTCGTAGTTGGCTGTTCCTGTAATGTTAGCGTCAAAGCCTTGTACAGGACTTGCTTCTAACATATCCAGCGCTTTACCTTTAGCTGGATTTTCTAATTGCGGAATATCAACTAATACAACATCAGCTAATTCTTTTTGACCAATTAAAAAAGCAGTTGTAGCTCCTGTAAAGCCCGCTCCGATAACAGATACTTTTTTACGCATATTTGCCATTATAATTCCTCCCCTAAATGAATAGCTATTAAACTGTTACTTGTTTTCCTAGATTGCTAATTAATTCATCAGCAAACTCTGAACACTTCACTTCTGTTGCGCCGTCCATTAAACGTGCGAAATCATATGTTACTACTTTTGAAGCAATTGTTTTTTCCATTGATTTCATGATTAGATCCGCTGCTTCATTCCAGCCAAGGTGTTCAAGCATTAACACACCTGATAATAATACAGAAGATGGGTTTACTTTATCTAAACCAGCATATTTAGGTGCTGTACCGTGAGTTGCTTCAAAGATAGCATGTCCAGTTTCATAGTTGATGTTTGCTCCTGGAGCAATTCCGATACCGCCAACTTGTGCTGCTAATGCATCTGAAATGTAATCTCCATTTAAGTTCATTGTTGCTACTACATCGAATTCACGTGGACGAGTTAAAATTTGTTGTAAGAAGATATCTGCAATAGAATCTTTTACAATAATTTTTCCTGCTACTTCCGCTTCTGCTTGAGCTTTGTTTGCAGCTTGTGCACCTTCTTTTTCAACGATGCGGTCATATTGAGCCCAAGTAAATACTTTATCGCCGAATTCTTTTTCAGCTAGCTCATAGCCCCAATTTTTAAATGCGCCTTCTGTATATTTCATAATGTTACCTTTGTGTACAAGCGTAACAGACTTGCGGCCCTGTTCAATCGCATAGTTGATTGCTGCACGCACAAGACGCTCTGTTCCTTCAGAAGAAATAGGCTTAATACCTAATCCAGAAGTTTCAGGGAAACGGATTTTATTTACGCCTAATTCCGTTTGTAGGAATGAAACAAGTTTTTGTACTTCTTCAGAACCCTTCGCATATTCAATACCAGCATAAATATCTTCAGTATTTTCACGGAAGATAACCATATCTGTATCTTCTGGGCGCTTAATTGGAGAAGGTACGCCGTCAAAGTAGCGAACAGGACGTAAGCATGTGAATAAGTCTAATTCTTGACGCAATGCCACGTTTAGAGAACGAATTCCACCGCCTACTGGTGTCGTTAATGGTCCTTTGATTGCAATTATGTATTCGCGAATTGCATCTAACGTTTCTTCCGGTAACCATTCGCCAGTTTGATTAAATGCTTTTTCACCTGCTAATACTTCTTTCCAAACGATTTCTTTTTCACCATTGTATGCTTTTGCAACTGCTGCTTCTAATACGCGGGAAGCTGCTGCCCAGATATCCGGACCAATTCCGTCACCTTCGATAAATGGAATAATTGGGTTATTTGGTACGTTTAAAACGCCGTTTGCTACAGAAATTTGTTCACCTTTTGTCATGAGAATGACCTCCTTAAAAAATTGTCTACTTTCACTTATGGAAAAGTGCTCAACGAACGTGAGCACCTTCGTCACATTGTTTAGCTGCGCTCTTCAAGCGGAATGTACGTTTGTTTTCCAGGACCGATATAATCAGCTCTTGGACGAATCAAACGATTGTTTGAATACTGCTCTAAAATGTGAGCAATCCATCCTGATACGCGGCTTACGGCAAAAATCGGAGTAAATAAATCGTGATCAATACCTAAGCTGTGGTATACAGAAGCTGAATAGAAATCAACGTTTGGCGGAAGCTTCTTCTCGCCTGTTACGATTTCCTCAATTTTCACTGACATATCGTATAGCGTTGTATCTCCTGCTTGTTTTGTAAGTTTTTCAGACATTTCTTTCAAGTGCTTGGCACGAGGATCACCCTGCTGATACACACGATGTCCAAATCCCATAATCTTTTCTTTTTTCGCGAGCTTTTCGCGAATGTAAGGTTCTGCGTTTTCAACTGTTTGAATGTCAGACAACATTTTCATAACAGCTTCATTCGCTCCCCCGTGAAGAGGACCCTTTAACGCCCCAATAGCGGCTGTAATCCCTGAATAAATATCGGATAACGTTGCCACACAGACACGCGCTGTAAAAGTTGAAGCATTTAGCTCATGGTCAGCGTGTAAGACAAGTGCTTTATCAAACGCTTCTACTTGGATATCAGTTGGCTCTTCGCCGGTTAACATATATAAAAAGTTAGCGGCAATGCTATAATTTTCGTTTGGCTCAATTGGCTCTAATCCGTTGCGAACTCTTGAAAAAGCCGTCACCACTGTTGGTAATTGTGCTTGCAAACGAACAGCTTTGCGATAATTTGCTTCTTCATCCATTAAATCAGCTTCAGGATCGTACAACCCCAATAGTGATACGACTGTTCTTAAAGCTGCCATTGGATGAACATCTTGAATTGGATAAGTTTTGAAATGATTTAAGACTTCTTGGGGTAATTTAGCGTTTTCTGCTAGTAATCTAGAAAACACAGATAATTCTTCTTTATTAGGTAATTTTCCGTGCCATAGTAAATACACCACTTCTTCAAATGTTGCATAATTCGCTAAATCATCAATATTGTAGCCTTGATATGTTAAAGTGTCATCAATAATTGAACTTACTGCTGACGTTGTAGCGACTACCCCTTCTAGACCTCGAGTTGCTGTCATAAATCTCCACTCCTTTACAGAAAAAATTCCCCATACCTTTCTGTGTAAAACGTGAAAAACAAAATTGAGCTTCTGCTCAACTAGACATTAAATGATATACGAAGCGCCTCTTTTGAATATATATCTTGGAAGAACATTCCTTCACCCCACGTAAAGAAAATGCTTACATTTCCATTTGTTTCAATAACACACAAAATTAAAACATCTGCATGTGTCATTGCTTTGTTACAGCCCTATAGGTAAAACATACAATTGTATGTAAAAAGATGCGGCCTCAAAATATATTATAAACAATTATCTGACTTTTGTGAATCAAAAGAGAGAAGAAATTTTAAAAAAATTATTATTATACAAAAATTTCTACGAAAAAAGTTCAGTTAATTTCATAAATAAATAAGCAATTCCAGCACCGATTAACGGACCTACTGCTACCCCTTGAAACAGCGCCACAGCAAGAATTGTGCCAAAAACTAAAGCGGTCGTAATATGCGGATCATCTTCCAAGAGCGTAAGCCCATATTTGGCAATAATTGCTACAGCAATGCCGGCTCCTAGAGCAATCCAGGCATAAGAAGATTTCACAGCTTCTCCTAATTGTTTAAACCCTATGTCTCCTGTTGCAATTGGCACAAGAACGGCAATTGTAATCACCGTTACCCCAATATTAATTCCTTTTGATTGTAGAAAAGGAAAAACCTTACTGTCTAACCCGATTAATTTTAAAATAAGTAAAAATGCAACTGCAATGATTAATGATTGATTTTTAGCCACTAATCCAATTACGAGTAAAACAGCTAAAAAAAGCATCGGTTGTGAAAACATTTTACTCATCCTTTCTTTTTTTATTGTGATAATTCTAAAGCGTATTACGTAACTATTTTATGAGTAGCTTTTTCTTTTGTTGACTATCGTTTACAAGGAGGCCTCTATTTATTGTGTACAAGCTTCATTTACATCGCCTATTTCGCTTAGCTTGTGTGTTGGTAATTATTGCAGCAGCTGTATTTCTTAGTTATTATGTCTCTTCTCTCCTCTATCCATTTATTATCGCCTGCTGCATCGCTTTTTTTATAAATCCTATGGTTAATCTATTTGAATTAAAGCTGCGCTTACCACGCTACTTAGCTGTTTTACTGTCAATGGTTCTTATCTTCTCTCTTTTGGCTGGACTTATTACGTTACTTATCACAGAAATTATTGCAGGAAGTACGTATTTAGCGAAAGTTGTTCCCACAAATTTCAAAGAAGTGGTCATATTTATTGAAAATATTGCTACAGAACAAATACTTCCGTTTTATGAACGCATTACTTCTATGTTTAATAACTTAAATACCGGTCAGCAAGCAACTATTTTATCGAACATTAAAGGGGTAGGCAACCATATCGCTCAAACGGTGGGCGATTTTCTGCAAAATGTATTGCAAAGCATCCCAGTATTTTTATCCGTATTGCCTAATGCAGCTACTGTGATTATTTTTTCATTGCTGGCTACTTTTTTTATTAGTAAAGATTGGTACAAGCTGATGGCTAAAAGCAGCGTGTTTATTCCTAAAAAAGTAAGAGAAAATGGACAGACAGTTGTTATGGAGCTTAAAAATGCACTGTTTGGTTTTATTAAAGCTCAGCTTACGCTTATTTCGATTACCACCATCATCGTTCTTTTTGGTTTACTTGTTCTTAAGGTTGATTATGCTATTACAGTCGCTTTATTAATCGGCTTAGTAGATATTCTTCCTTACCTCGGAACAGGACTGGTTTTTGTTCCTTGGATGATTTATGCGTTTGCAACAGATAATGTGTCATTTGCTGTAGGACTTTCGGTACTATATGCTGTAGTACTTGTGCAGCGACAAATTATGGAGCCCAAGATTCTGTCATCGAGCATTGGTCTTGACCCTCTTGCTACATTAATTGCTTTATTTGTAGGATATCAATTGATTGGATTTTTTGGATTAATAGTTGGCCCTGTTATTCTTGTTATTCTAAAAACACTTCATACAACGGGAGTTTTTAAAGAAACGTGGCAGTTTATTGTAGGAAAATGAAGAAAGAGAGTCAGACACAATAAAAAAATCCGAACGGTTTATCGTTCGGATTTTCCTTGCACTAAAGTACTTTTGTTCCAGCCTCTTTCTAGTTAACGTATAATCGTCATTCGATTACGTCCTTGAAAAAATCTTCTTAGCCACGTTAAAAGGAAAGGCTTAACGATTTTGCGTGTAAACGGCAGTAAAAAGATAAAGCCTACAACATCTGTCAAGAAGCCTGGAAACAGGAGAAACAAACCGCCAAATAGTACACACATACCATCAAGGATTTCACCGCTTGGAACATGTCCTTGGCTCATCTGACGCTGTGCTTTTTGAAAAAGAGATGTTCCTTGTTTTTTCGCTAGAAACGCACCAATAAAACTGGTAGCAATAATCAGTAAAAATGTTGACATTACACCAATGAGATGACTTGAATAAATCAAAATCATTACCTCAACAGCAGGTACAATAAGAAGGAGCGGAAGAAGCTTCCTCACCATCATCACCTCTTCGCTTATTGAATTGCCTAAACAAAAAGAGAAGGATTTCCCCTTCTCTTTTTTTCAATCATCTACGTGTTTCTTACAGTACGCTTGCGTGTCCGTTGTATACAACACCACGTGAAGCATCAACTGTAATATCTTGATCTTCTGAGAATACGCTTGTTGCGTTTTCTACACCTACAATGACAGGAATGCTTAAGTTTAATCCTACTACAGCTGCATGGCTTGTTAGACCGCCTTCTTCCGTAATAAGAGCCCCTGCTTTTTCGATTGCACTGATCATATCGCGATCTGTGCTGTTTGTAACAAGGATAGCACCTTCAGTCATTTTTGCATTTGCTTCTTCAGCAGTTTTAGCAATAACTACTTTACCAACTGCTGCTTTACGACCAATTCCTTGTCCTTTAGCCAGAACGTCACCTACAACTTGAACTTTCATTAAGTTCGTTGCACCTGATTCTCCAACTGGAACACCAGCAGTAATAACAACTAAATCACCGTGTGCTACAACGCCTGTTTTTACTGCGTCATTTACAGCGTGATCTAACATATCGTCAATTGTACTTACGCGCTCACCAACAACTGGTGTAACACCCCATACTAGAGAAAGACGACGTGCAACAGAATCGTTTGCTGCAACAGCTACGATTGGAGATTGCGGACGATATTTAGAAACGATTTTCGCTGTATAACCACTTTCTGTTGGCGCTACGATTGCACTAGCGTTTAAGTTAAGCGCTGTGTGTACAACAGATTGTCCGATTGCATCTGTAATAGATGGGCCAACTTGTTTGCTGCGCTGTTGTAAAATCTCAGAGTAGTTTAGAGCTTGCTCAGCACGAGAAGCGATTGAATGCATTGTTTGTACAGCTTCAACTGGGTAAGAACCCGCAGCTGTTTCACCAGATAACATAATTGCATCTGTACCATCAAAAATAGCATTGGCAACGTCACTTGCTTCCGCACGAGTCGGGCGCGGGTTGCGTTGCATTGAATCAAGCATTTGTGTAGCTGTAATAACTGGTTTGCCAAGTGCATTACATTGTTTGATTAGATCTTTTTGTACTAATGGTACTTCTTCAGCAGGAATTTCTACTCCTAAGTCACCACGAGCAACCATTAAGCCGTCTGAAACTTCAAGGATTTCTTTGATGTTATCTACGCCTTCTTGGTTTTCGATTTTTGAGATGATTTGAATGTGAGCTGCATTGTGTTTTTCTAGTAGTTCACGAATTTCTAATACATCAGATGCACGACGCACAAAAGAAGCAGCGATAAAATCAATGCCTTGTTCGATACCAAATACAATATCGTTTGCATCTTTTTCAGTGATACCAGGAAGGTTTACACTTACGTTTGGCACGTTTACACCTTTTTTATTTTTTAATGTACCAGGGTTAAGTACTTTCGTTTTGATTTCACCATCAGTTTTATTGACATCTAGTACTTCAAGACCGATTAAACCGTCATCTAAAAGGATTTTTGATCCTACGTGTACGTCATCAATTAGACCTGGATATGTAATTGAGAATTTTTCAGTTGTTCCCACTACTTCTGTCATAGAAACAATGATTTCAGCGCCTTCTTCTAACTCAATTGCACCATTTTCCATTGTGTTTGTACGAATTTCAGGTCCTTTTGTATCAAGTAAGATACCTACTGTTTTACCTGTTTGTTTCGCAGCTTCACGAATGTTAACGATACGTGCACCATGCTCTTCAAAGTCACCGTGAGAGAAGTTTAGGCGACAAACGTTTAAGCCTGAGTTAATTAGTTCAACTAATTTTTCTACACTTTCACTCGCTGGTCCAATAGTACATACAATTTTAGTTTTACGCATTCAAATTTCCTCCTATATATTTACTATTTACTCTTTAGGTAGAGCAAACAGCTATTTCCTTTACTAACCTTTTACAAGCAGGCTGTGAACAAATATTTTGTTGCCTTAACCTGTTCACCTTGCTTTACGTGTAACTTATGAAATACCTACATAGCGCTGAATCAAATAGCAAACAAATACACAGCACTTTAACGATGAATTTCTTCATCGTTTGCTTCTTGTTTTACTATTCCCTGCAATTCATACAGCAATACTTGCTGCCTGATTTGTCTTATATATCTCACGTTTTAGAGAAAAGACAAACGCTCGCACAGCTGCTAATAACCATAGGAATTTTTTAAAAAACACTCTTTTTCTACTTTTACTTAAAGGTTTTTGCTGTCTATAAAATACCACGAAGAACTTGTAAACACAATAGAGAAGGGCTATACAAACCGCACAAAAACGCGCACCCTTATTTTTCAAGAGTGCACGTTTCTTTATTTTATAGTAATGGCATCGTTTTCAGCTGCAAATTGTCCGATTTTTTTGTATTTTAAATAACGCTCTTCCACTAGCTCTTCTTTTGATAAATTCATCAGTTCTTTTAATGACTTCTTAATAATGCTTTCCATGTATCCAGCTTGTGCATCGATATCTCGATGAGCTCCGCCTTTTACCTCTGAAACCATTTCATCTACAATACCCAGTTCTTTCAAATCCGGTGCTGTAATCTTCATCGTTTCAGCAGCTTTTTTAGCAAGAGAAGAATCTTTCCAAAGAATGGCAGCCGCTCCTTCTGGAGAAATAACTGAATACGTCGAGTTCTCAAGCATATGAAGGTGATTTCCTAAACCTAATGCCAAGGCTCCTCCGCTTCCTCCTTCTCCAATGACAATACAAATAACAGGTACAGTTAAGCCAGCCATTTCGAAAAGATTTTTCGCAATAGCTTCGCTTTGTCCGCGTTCTTCTGCCGCTTTTCCTGGATAAGCTCCTTTTGTATCAATAAAGCAAATAATTGGGCGGTTAAATTTCTCCGCTTGCTTCATTAGACGCAGTGCTTTACGGTAGCCTTCAGGATGAGGCATACCAAAATTACGGCGAATATTTTCTTTCGTATCTTTACCTCTCTGATGTCCAATCACGGTAACAGGCACGCCATTAAACTTGGCAATTCCTCCTACGATTGCTTCATCATCTCCATAAAAGCGATCTCCATGACACTCTAAAAAGTTTGTAAACAAGCGAGTAATATAATCGAGTGTTGTAGGACGCTCAGGATGACGAGCAATTTGAACACGGTTCCACGGGCTTAGATGATTGTAAATATCGTTTTCTACTTTTTCTAAGCGCTTTTCCAACTTATCAATTTCGCTAGATAAATCCACTTCTGTATTTTTAGCAAACTCTTTCAGTTCTGCAATCTTGTCGCGTAACTCAACAATTGGACGTTCAAACTCTAATTCACTTACCACTCGATGTCACCTCCTGCTACGTGTATATCTAAAATAGTTGTTAACGTGTCTTTTAAATCGTGACGGTCAATAACTCCATCTAATTGACCATGCTTCAACAGAAATTCAGACGTCTGAAAATCTTCTGGAAGCTCTTCTCTAATTGTTTGTTCAATAATACGTCTTCCAGCAAAGCCAATTAACGCGCCCGGCTCGGCTAAATTATAATCGCCTAGCGAAGCAAAGCTTGCTGACACTCCTCCCGTAGTAGGATGTGTCATGATCGAAATGATTAAGCCGCCTTCGTCACTGAACATTTTAAGGGCTGCGCTAGTTTTAGCCATTTGCATCAAGCTCAGAACACCTTCTTGCATACGTGCACCGCCTGAAGCTGTGAAAATAAGGAATGGGACATGCATTTCCTTTGCTTTTTCAATGGCGCGAGTAATTTTCTCACCTACTACAGAGCCCATGCTTCCCATACGGAAATGTGAATCCATAACAGCAACCACTACTTTAATTCCTTCAATATCTCCTTCACCCGTAACAATCGCTTCACTTAAATTAGTTTTCTCACGATCTTTTTCGAGCTTTTCAAGATAATCCGGGAATCCAAGAGGATTTTCTGACGTCATATCTTTGTCGTATTCAACAAACGTACCGCTGTCAATCAAGCTTTCAATACGCTCTGGTGCTGTCATTTGATGATGATATCCACAGTTTAAGCATACTTTTAAGTTTTTATTTAACTCTTTTGTATACATGATTTTCTTACACTTTTTACACTTGGTCATAATCCCTTCAGGTACATCTTGTCTCATATGCTCAGAAGGAATCGTAGCATATTTTCGTTTTTTTGGAGTTTTTGTGTTTTTTGTAAATAAATCTCGTAACAAGGTGTAACCTCCTTTTGGTTCTTTTCTTTAACATAAGAACCTTTCTTCTTCCTCTTCTTCTACTTTACACGTTATGAAAGCCCGTCTCAAACGCAAAAACAAGCGACATATAAGAAAAAATTGGATGAATTATTCGCTTCACTTTATTAGTTGCTATTTACTTTACTAGATGACGGTTTGATTTTGTGTAGAAAGATGGCATGTCTCTTTCGACAAATTCCTTCTTTCACACTTGTTTGTAGCACTGATGGTGAAGATTTAATACAGCTGCTTCATCTTTTTTAACTAGCGCCTCTACTAATTCATTTATAAGAGTGTCGCTTGGCGCTGAGTTTTGTTGAAAGGTTTGAGAAAAACGGCAAATAATCAGCCAAATTCGGTGCAATAGCCGATTAGGCTGCAAAGAAAACAAATAGTCAAACAAGTTCTTTAAGCGATCGTCATTCTGCTTTTGAATTACTTTTGAAACATTGATTTTGTTCTGTTCCGCTAAAACAGAAAACAAACAGCTTTTTTCCAGAATATATCTCGTCTGAATTAAGTCTGACTTTGTTTTGCCGTCTTGTATTAAAAAAGTAGCTAATAAATCAATAAATTGATGATCTCCCACTTCTTTAATAAACGTACCTTCACCTCTTCTAGTTTCAATCAATCCAATTAGCTCTAACGCTCTGAGCGCTTCTCGAACGGAAGAACGTCCTGCGCCTAACCGTTCAGAAAGCTCTCGTTCTGACGGGATTTTATCACCCGTAGTTAAACGATCATCTTCCATTAGCTGGCGAATTTGTTTTAGAATTTCTACATATACTTTTGAACGTTCATTCTTCAAGTTTATTACCACTCACTTTACATTACTTTAACAGGCATGCTTGAAGCATCATGCCTGTCAAAGAACAGTTGATGTAACCTTATTCAATAATCGCTAAACGGCGTGTATTTTCAGCTACGGCTTCTGGCTTTACTTTTATTCGGGCAACGCCTGTTTCCATAGCTGCTTTTGCAACAGCTGCGGCTACTGCCGGAGCCACTCGTGCATCAAATGGCCCTGGAATCACATAGTCTGTATTCAAGTCCTCTTCCGTAATTAAATTAGCAATGGCCTCAACTGCAGCCATTTTCATTTTTTCATTAATATGAGTAGCACGCACATCCAGTGCACCTCGGAATATCCCCGGAAACGCTAAGACATTGTTCACTTGATTAGGAAAATCTGAACGTCCGGTGCCGATTACTTTCGCGCCAGCTTTTTTAGCTTCTTCTGGCATAATTTCAGGCACTGGATTTGCCATTGCAAAAATGATTGGGTCTGGATTCATCTTTCCAATCATTTCCGATGTGAGTGCTCCTTCAACCGAAACTCCAATAAATACATCAGCTTCTTCTAACGCATCGGCTAACGTACCTTCTACTTTGCTTCGATTTGTATAGGCTGCAACTTCATCTTTTATACGGTTCATGCCATGAGGACGCTTGTCATAAATCGTTCCTTTGGAATCACACATAATAATATCGCGCACTCCATAGCTGTATAATAATTTAATAATAGCAATGCCAGCAGCTCCTGCTCCATTCGCTACTACTTTGATTTGTGACATTTTTCTTCCTGTCAGCTTCAGGGCATTAAGAAGACCCGCTACCGTAACAATAGCCGTCCCATGCTGATCATCATGAAAAACCGGGATATTTGTTTCCTTTTTCAACCGCTCTTCAATTTCAAAACAGTTAGGAGCCGCAATATCTTCTAAATTAACGCCTCCAAAAGTTGGTTCTAGCAATTTAACAGTTTCTATAATTTTGTCCACATCTGTCGTGTTTAAACAAATTGGGAATGCATCTACGCCGGCAAAACTTTTAAAAAGGACAGCTTTCCCTTCCATTACTGGCAGAGCAGCTTCAGGGCCTATATTGCCCAAGCCCAATACGGCAGTGCCGTCAGATACAACAGCTACCATATTTCCTTTCATCGTATATTCATATACATTGTTTACATCATCATATATTTCTTTGCAAGGTTCTGCTACACCAGGGGAATAAGCAAGGCTTAAATCCTCTGCGTTTCGAACAGGAATTTTGGACTTTGATTCTAGTTTACCTTTGTTAATGCGGTGCATATGCAATGCTTCTTCACGTAAAGACAATGAATTTCACTCCCAATAAACAAAATGATAACAAATACTGCGCCTGAACCATGTTCTTTCCCACACTCATATGATGTTATAAATCCAATTGCATTTCATTTCAAGAAAAACGCATCTAATTCGTATATTTTATAAAAAAACGGTGGTCAGACCACTTTTTTAACTATTTTACCATATAACATCACATGAAATCTGTAAAGACTATATCTTCTTGAACACAACGTGCTTCTCTCCAAGCATTGCTTTTAACGTTTTGATCAACTCATCGCTTCGTTCAACAGAATAGTGAACAGGAAGCTTGACCAATTGACGTTCTGCCTCATAATAAATTTTCACGGGGATTTTCCCTCTATGAGACTGAAAATGCTGATAAATAGTATGAAGCAGCTTTTCCGTACCTTGCTTTGTTTCTATACGTAAGTACAATTCTTCTGACGGTAATTTTTGAACCGCTTCGCTAGCAGCTTCAGCACGTTGACAAACAATTTGCTGCTGCCCATTTCTTTCATCTATCTTTCCATGTATCAGTAAAACCTTACCTTGTTCAAACAGCAGACGATTCTGCTCAAATACGCGGGGAAACGCAACAACTTCTCCTTCTCCACTTTCATCCGTAATGCGCAAAAAGGCCATTTGCTCTCCTTTTTTCGTGCGAATGACGCGAATTTCCAACACAAATACTAAAAGAGAGACCGCTTTTCCTGAAGCGTGTTCTTTCATATCGTGAAGAGAAACAACAGAATAAAAGGAATTCAGTGCTTCATACTGAGAAGCAGGGTGGCTTGATAAATAAAAACCTAGCATATCTTTTTCATACTGAAGCCGATCTTCTATTTTCAGTTCCTCTTTTTCCATATATTTAGGCTTTAACGAAAATTCAGCTCCAAATCCAAAGTCATCATCAGGGAGCACCAAGCTTGCATGTTCAAATGCTACATCAATGGTTGCTAATAAAGTTGCTCGATTTTCTCCAAATTCATCAAAGCCTCCGGACAAAATCAAAGCTTCAAGCGCTTTTTTATTCACGGCTTTTGGTGAAACACGTGCACAAAAATCAAATAAGTCTTCAAATCTTTTTTTCTTTCTCTCTTCTGTTATTTCCTGCATAGCTGCCGCACCAATATGTTTAATCGCTGCAAGGCTATATCTTATTCTTTCACCTTCTACATTAAACGAATACATGCTCTTGTTAATAGAAGGTGGGAGAACTTGTATTTTTTTTCTTTTGAGTTCATTAATATATTGAGCAATTTTCCCTTCGTTTCCAATAACACTCGTTAACAACGCTGAAAAGAACTGTAGCGGATAATGTGTTTTTAAATAAGCTAACTGATAGGCCACCATACTGTAAGCAACGGCATGGCTCCGGTTGAAGCCATAATCAGCAAAGCGCACAATAAGGTCATAGACCCGATTAGCAACGGATAGGTCATATCCTTTCTTCTCGCTTCCTTGAACAAAATGTGCTCGTTCACGATCAAGCACGGATCGTTCTTTTTTACTAACTGCTCTTCTCAATAAATCTGCTTCTCCAAGAGAAAAACCGGCCATCTTTGAAGCAATCTGCATAATTTGCTCCTGATACACGATAACGCCATGGGTGGATTGTAAAATGCCTTGAAGCGTGGGATGGTCATATATGACGCTCTCCACTCCGTGCTTGCGCTTAATATAAGTTGGAATATTTTCCATCGGACCGGGTCTATACAGCGCGTTAACTGCTACAATATCTTCTAGCTCTGTAGGTTTTAATTGCTGAAGAACCCTTCTCATTCCATCTGACTCTAGCTGAAAAATCCCTGTCGTATCTCCTTTGCTCAGCAGTTCAAAAGTTTTCTGATCGTTAAATGGAATACGAGACAGTGACAGCTTTTGGTTCATGTCCCGCTCAATTTTCTTTAAAATGTGATCTAAAATGGTTAAGTTACGCAAACCTAAAAAGTCCATTTTCAAAAGCCCAACGTCTTGCAGAGCTTCCATTGGATATTGAGTCAGATATACATCATCATGTCCTTCTTGTACAGCTATAGATTGCGTCAGCGGCTTCTCACTGATCACAACGCCTGCTGCGTGTGTGGAAGTATGCCTTGGCAGTCCTTCTATCTTCATGGCAATGTTATACCATTGCTTTCTGGCTTCATTTTCTGCTAAATAAGTTTGAAGAACTCTTGAATCACGAAGAGCGCTTTTTAACGTTGTACCTGGTTTAGTTGGAATCGCTTTAGACATTTTATTTAACGCCTCTTGATCAAATCCCATCACTCTTCCTACATCACGTACGGCTGCTTTAGCCGCTAATGTTCCAAATGTAATAATTTGAGCTACATGCAGCGCTCCATATTTTTGAGCCACATACTGAATGACTTGATCCCGTTTATTATCAGGAAAATCGATATCAATATCAGGCATCGAAATACGTTCAGGATTTAAAAAGCGCTCAAAGAGAAGCTGATGCTGAATTGGATCAACATTTGTAATTCGTAAGGCGTATGAAACTAGTGAGCCCGCCGCTGAGCCACGACCTGGACCTGTTAAAATACCATGTTCATGAGCATAATTCATAAAATCCCACACGATAAGGAAGTAATCGCTAAAGCGCATACTTTCAATAATGTTCAGCTCATAATCTAAGCGTTTCTGGTATTGTTCCGTGATCACTTGAACTCTTTCTTGCAGTCCTTTCTCGCAAAGAGTGCGTAAGTAGGTTGATGATGTAACGGACGGAGGAACAGGGTATTTTGGAATAGACATGACGCCTAGAGAAATTTTAAGCTCGCATCGTCTTGCGATTTTTATACTTTCTTCTATTAAAAAATGCTGATCATGAAAGAGAACTTCCATTTCATGAGGTGATTTGAAATAGTACTCGCTGCTTTCTTCTTGCACCTGTTCACCGCTATGTAATTTCTCTCCGTCTCGAATAGCCGCTAAGCAATCATATGCGTCCCGATCTTCTTTTTTTAAATATTTCACTTGATTCGTTGCTACGAGCGGGACATTTTCTTCAGCAGCAAGCTCCGTTAACTGCTGATTTATCAAAGCTTCATCCTGTCCGTGGCGCTGTATAGATATATACAAAGACTGAGAATATACTTTTTTAAAGAATTGAAGCACTCGCTTTGCATCTTGAAGTTTGTTTTCTGCTAGCAGAGTTTCTACTTCTCCCCTTACGCCAGGTGTAATAGCAATCAGCCCGCTGCTATAATGCTGGAGCCATTTTTTCTTTACACCGTGTTTTTCCTTTGTTTGAACTAAACTGCTTAGTTTTAATAGATTTTCATAGCCTTTATCATTTTCTGCTAGCAAAACTAAAGGATACGCTTGCTCGCTTTCTTCATGTTCCAAAATTGATAGTGTAAGCCCAATAATCGGCTTAATCCCCGCTTTCACGCAGGCTTTATAAAAAGGAATGACTCCGTACATTACATTTTCATCGGTCAAAGCAATCGCTTCATAGTTCATTTTTTTAGCTGTTTCTACAAGTTCATGAATACGAACGGAACTGCTTAGTAAGCTATAAGAACTTTGAAGCTGTAAGTGAACAAAAGGCACAGGACTTCCCACCTTTCTTTAATTCTTTATTCTCATTATAAATTTTGTTGCGGGCGTAGACAAATTACATAACTCTGAACGTTTGTCCATATATATGTAGGAAGCATGAGTTATCAATAAAATAGTAAAGGAGGACGCGTCATGACAAAAGAGCCTTTTATGTCTCTTTTCATTTGGAGTTACTTTACTTCATTAGGTATTATTTTAGGCGGTTCATTAATCGGAGCATTTGCGGGGTTCTTAATTGGAAAATCTCCCCTGTACGTTATGCATACCCTCAGCAATAGCTTAAAAATCTGGGCAATTGTCGGAGCCATCGGAGGAACATTTGATACGTTTTACAGCTTTGAGCGAGGACTCTTTGAAGGAGCGACAAAAGATGTATTCAAACAAATTCTTTTAATTCTATCCGCTATGGGAGGAGCTCAGACCGGGGCTCTGATCATCAAGTGGTTAACGCAGGAGCACTTTGTATGAGAGTACCCAGCGAGCGAATGTTCAAGCGCTCCGACTGGCAGCGTTTTTTTGCCGGTATTGTCATTGGAGCAATTGTCAGCTGGGGAGTGTTTTTAACAATTTACGGCGTTTCAAGAGATAGAGAGCTAGAGGAGATTCGAATTGCTAATGATAAGCTAAAAAAAGCAAATTTGCAAATTAGCGCATGGCAAGAAGATGTAAAAGCATTAAACAAGGAAATGAAGCAGCATTTGATTATTCAAAATGTGAAAGTAAAATTAGTGAACGGCCATCGTTATAAAGTAAACTCTGTGGTGGAATACAATATTCAAAAAAGCGTCGACGAAGAAGCTCAGCACTTAATTGCCCAAGATATTGAAAGTGCGTATCGAAGCAGGGATATCTTAAAAAAAGCAATTGAAAACAAAAAATACGAATTCGATAAAACGATTTATGAAGTTGAAGTTCATCAAATTTATTTTTATACAACGCTTTCGATTGAAGTTCGAATTAAAAAGATGGAAAAAGTACTATAAAAAGCCGCTGATTTAAAATCAACGGCTTATTTTACAGATTACTCCTGACTGCAGAGCTCTTCTAAATCAAGTAGTAAAGGCTCTACTTCTTCCCATGAGTCAATGGAAGCGCCGGACGCAAGAGGATGGCCTCCTCCGTTGTATTTTCTAGCAATTGTATTAATCACAAGCTCTTTTGAACGCAGGCGGACCCGAATCTGATTTTCTTCTTCTACAAAAAATACCCACGTTTTCACTCCATCAATTTGTCCTAACGAGCCGACTAGCTGAGAGGCATCAGCAGGTGTCACATCATATTTGCGAAGAATTTCATTCGGAATTTTCATGTGAGCAACTCCCGCTGGAGACATCGTGAAGTTTTGCAGCACATATCCATGTAAGTGAGCGACGTTTTCTTTTGTTTTGTATAGCTGATCATATACATCCTTAAAATTGAAGCCATATTGAATCAATTCACTTGCATAGCAAAACGTTTTCGGCTTTGTATTTGGAAATAAAAATCGGCCCGTATCACCGACAATACCAGTGAAAATTAACTTTGCTCCTTCATCATTAAGAGCTAACCCCTTTTCTTTTCCTTCCAAGTAAAATTCATAAATCATTTCACTTGTTGAAGAAGCAGACGTCTCAACCCAAAGTAAATCACCGTAAGGAGTTTGATTCGGATGGTGATCGATTTTAATGATCATTTTTCCACTTGCGTAGCGCTGATCTGATACACGCGCTTCATTCGCCGTATCACAAACGATGACAAGCGCATCTTCATAGGTGTCATCGGCGATATCATCCATACGGTATAAAAATTTTAACGACTCCGCTTCTTCTCCCGTTACGTATACCTTCTTTTCCGGAAAAGATGTTTTTAACAATTCCGCTAATCCGCACTGAGATCCGTATGCATCTGGATCTGGACGAATGTGCCTGTGAATAATGATGGTGTCAAACTGCTTAATAGCTTCTAATATTTGTGCTTTCATTTTCTCTCTCCTGTCAATACTGTTCTTGTTTTATGTACGTACCACATGCACTTATATTTCCACAGCGCTGTATCCATAATCTTTATTAAATCATATCTCTTCTCCTTTTTAAAAGAAGAATCAATCAATAGTAGAATTTTCTGTTATTGACCTGTAAAATAATAGATACTACTGTAAACACTTTCAACACTACGCATTACTAGCATCTAGAAACATTACGGATAGAAATACACCGGACTGGAGGGGCGTCTGTGCCATTTTTTATGATTTTAATCGTTGTGTCCTTTGTTTTCTACATGTATTTAAAAGTAAAATACGTACGTTCAAAACGCCCAATGGAACGAAAGTGGATTTCCGCTAAGTCGAGTATTTGTCTTGGCTCTTTTGTATTATTTTTTGGGATCAATCAATGGTTTATTTACGAAACAAACCTTTCGCTTATCATCGGCATATTATTTATATTATTCGGTTCAGGTAGCATAATAGCAGGTGTCAAAGCTTATAAGTACTATCAGCCTTATGCAATAAAAGAAGCAGATCAAATGTAAAAAAGGCTGAGGCATAACGAGAGGAATCCAATCTAAAGACGAACAAATGGGAGACATGAGCTGAACCGCTTGAGACACCGCCGTTGATTTCCGTGCAAGACTTCGCTTTCCGCTGGAGTCTTCGTCTTGCCCTCCAATCAACGGCTAGAAGAATCTAAACAGGTGAAACCTACGTTTACCCTAACAAAAAAAAACGAACCACTCATCAACATGGTTGATAAATGGTTCGTTTTTCACTTCGTCTAACATACTTTTGTCCCAGCTTCTTTTTTTATACTCTGTCCAATAACTGAGCCATCATCATCGCTTTTCCTACTACAACTCCGGCGTTGTAGACTTCTACATCTAATTTAGCAAACTTCCGACCCAGTTCTAATAGCTTAGGGCGAATTTCAATTACACTTTCAATTTGAACCGGTTTAATAAAATAAACGGTAATGTTTTCAATAACCAAATCACCTTTTTTATATAAGCGCAGAACACGATTAGCAGCTTCCGTCACAATAGTAGTAAAAACTCCGTATGAAATAGTTCCCATATAATTTGTCATTTGTGGCGTTACTTCACAGCGATAGACAGGTGCTTCCTTTGTCTCTTGTACGTCCATAAATTGATTCGTTACAATGTCATCAATGGTTTCTCCTACCTGTGGTTGACGCTGAATCATTTGCAGCGCTTTTAAGACATCTTGACGGCTGATAATGCCTTCTAGTCGATGGTAATCGTCCACTACAGGCAGCACTTCAATCCCTTCCCATACCATCATATGAGCGGAAGAAGCGACCGATGTTTTCCCGTGAACGGTCATCGGATTTTTCGTCATCACTTTTTCAATCGAAGTGGAAAGATCATATCCAATAACATCTTTTGAGGTAACCATACCATGAACTTTCATATGCTGATCTACTACAGGAAAACGACTGTGGTGCGTTTGATCGTTACATTCGTGCCATTTTTCAATCGTATCGGTTAACTGCAAGCTAACCGCTTCAGAGACGGGTGTTAAAATATCCTCTACAAGCACAATTTCTTTTTTTATCAGCTGATCATAAATAGCCCGATTAATCATCGTTGCAACTGTAAATGTATCATAGCTCGTTGAAATAATAGGAAGCTTCAGATCATCCGCAAGCTTCTTAACCCATTCTTCCGTATCAAAGCCGCCCGTAATTAAAACGGCTGCGCCTGCTTCAAGGGCTAATTCATGAGCGTTTACTCGATTCCCTACGATAAGAAGGTTTCCGGCCTCGGTATACCTCATCATAGCATCAAGCTTCATCGCTCCAATAACAAACTTATTTAACGTTTTATGCAAACCTTCACGTCCGCCCAGCACTTGTCCATCTACAATGTTTACTACTTCGGCAAACGTGAGCTTTTCAATGTTTTCTTTCTTCTTTCGTTCAATTCGAATAGTCCCTACTCGTTCAATCGTTGAAACATATCCTTTATTTTCCGCATCTTTTATTGCTCGGTACGCCGTGCCTTCACTGACAGTCAGTTCTTTGGCAATTTGGCGCACTGAAATTTTTTCACCAATTGGAAGCGAATCGATATACTGTAAAATTTGCTCATGTTTTGTCGCCACGTGTACTTCACCCTTCTAAAACGTTTTTACGTTTCATATGTCTTTTCTTTTATTATACGGGGGAAGTGAAATGGATTCAATCTAACCTCTTTGACGCAAAGGCTTTCTCGCACTATTTTTTTGAATACCTGTCTTTTTACGGCGCGGTGCATAAAGTAGTGATGACAAATTGCCTCCGGCTACAAAAAGAGCAAAGGTAAGCCAGCTTATACTAAAAATCCCTTGCAAACTCGCAGTTGTTAACACTAAGTGCGGCATTGCATAGTAAAGCATCACTCCGCATAGTAAAAGCGATAAAATAACTCGATTTTTTTCCATAACTCTCCCTCCTTATTATTACTATCGTATGCGGGAAAGTAAAAAAAGCAGAACGTTTCTTTGCAAATAAAAAGAGATTAAGACATAACTGCATCGATTCAATCTAAAGATGAACAAATGTGAAACCTACGTTCACCTTAACAATAAAAAAAGAACGAGTGATCGATATTATCGATTACTCGTTCTTTTTTAACTTTAACTGAAATCGTTTTGTCCCATCCTCTATGATTAAAGATCCAATCCTTCTCCAACTTTTAATACTTTTCCTTCAATACCAGATAAAGACTCAACAAATTGATGAGGATCTTGCTTAATTACAGGAAATGTATTGTAGTGAATTGGCACAACAAGCTTTGCCTGCACCCATTCCGCTGCGATAGCCGCATCTTCAGGTCCCATTGTAAAGTTATCTCCAATTGGAAGAAATGCTACGTCAGGCTCATGGCGACCAATTAACTTTAAATCAGAAAATAAAGCCGTATCTCCAGCATGATAAATTGTCTTTCCTTCAATCGTTAAAAGCAAACCAGCCGGCATTCCTGTATAAATAATTTTCTCATTATTTTCTGTATAACTTGAACCGTGGAAAGCTTGTGTCAATTTTACCGTACCAAAATCAAATGTATAGGCTCCGCCTATGCTCATTGGATGTACGTTTAAGCCTTGCCAGCTAAGATATGTAGCTAATTCTGCTACTGCCACAACAAGTGCACCGCTGCGCTTAGCAATTTCCACCGTGTCGCCTACATGATCATTATGGCCATGAGTCAGTAAAATCACATCTGCTTTTACATCTTCAGCATTTAAATCTGTTAATTCATTTCCAGTGATAAACGGGTCAATTAAAATTGTTTTTCCTTTTGTTTCAATTTTAACAACAGAATGTCCATGATAAGAAACGTGCATCATATATTCTCTCCTTTTACACTAACCTTTTCTATATTCTACCCGTCTGTTTTGGTTACAAAACAAGTGAATACGCGGCTATCATATCACAAACTGCGCAAAAACATGCCTTATTATGCTTGCTCTAATAAAGTTGTTGCATCAGCGTAAGTTAGACCGTGTGCATCTGCAACAGCCGCGTAAGTGACAAACCCATTTAGGGTGTTGATGCCTTGAAGAAGGGAAGGGTTTTTTAAGCACGCTTTTTTATATCCCTGATTTGCTATTTGCAGAGCATAAGGAACCGTTACGTTGGTCAGCGCTAAGGTCGACGTGCGGGGAACAGCCCCTGGCATATTAGCAACAGCATAATGCAAGACCTCATGCTTCGAGTAAGTCGGGTTATCGTGAGTAGTAATACGATCAGTTGTTTCAAAAATTCCGCCTTGGTCAATGGCAATATCAACCACAACTGACCCTTTTGACATCGTTTGAACCATTTCCTCGGTGACAAGCTTTGGCGCTTTAGCTCCCGGTATGAGAACCGCTCCTATCACTAAATCTGACTCTTTTACAGATTGTGCGATATTGTAGTGATTTGACATTAATGTTGTCACTTCTTTACCAAACAAATCATCCAGCTGGCGAAGGCGATCAGCGTTTAAATCAATTATTGTGACATCAGCCCCTAATCCGACCGCAATTTTAGCAGCGTTGGTTCCCGCTACTCCTCCTCCAATAATTGTTACTTTTCCTCTTTGCACGCCTGGCACTCCACTTAACAAAATCCCTTTGCCACCTTTGGTTTTTTCTAAAAATTGAGCTCCAATTTGAGAAGACATTCTTCCTGCAACTTCGCTCATCGGTGTTAACAGAGGCAAGCTTTTATTTGGGAGCTGTACCGTTTCATAAGCGATACCCACTACCTTTTTATCAATCAATGCTTTCGTTAACGCTTCTTCAGCTGCCAAATGTAAATACGTAAACAAAATAAGTCCTTCACGAAAATATCCGTATTCTTCTGAAATCGGTTCTTTTACTTTCATAACCATTTCAGCATCCCATGCTTCTTTTGCAGTATTTACAATAGAAGCTCCTGCATTTGTGTAATCTTCATCATGGAATCCAGAGCCTTCTCCTGCCTGTGTTTCAATATATACATCATGCCCACCGTTAACTAAAGCTGTAACACCAGCTGGAGTAATAGCCACGCGATTTTCATTATTTTTTACTTCTTTCGGCACTCCAATTTTCACCTTTATCCCTCTTTTCTTATATCAGTGATTAACTGAAAAAAGAACGCCACACCAAATCCTTTAGAAAACCGGATTTACTATGACGTTACCTTTCGATAGAGCTCAGCATAATCCTGCTTTTCTTAGTCTATATACAGTATATGCATGTAGTTATTCATATAGTTCGTTATCACTCTGTGCTTCTGGATTTTCAACTACAGAAGCCATAGCATCGCCAATAACGCCGCTTGAATAAGAATCCATTAGCTGTCTTGATGTCTCTTTTTCTCCTTCAAAATCATATTCATATACATGCTGCGGATGTTTTTTGTCTTTCATATGTCACTTCTCCTTTTTCACTCTATTTTCTTTACGAATGTGAACTTTATTTCATAATCCCTTACATGATCTTTTCTATTTTCTTCTTAATTGCTCTAGTTATACCATTTATCTCACATCAAAAAACGCCCGCAGAATTTTCTGCGGACGTTTTGAAAACTGTTTTATATTGAAGCTTTTTCATGCAATTCATCTTTAGCTAGCTGAATTGCTTTTTTCACTTGTTCAAACCCTGTTCCTCCCGCGCTATTGCGGCGATTAACAGCTGTTTTTGGACTTAATACATGGTAGATGTCTTCCTCAAATAAATCTGACGCTTCTTTATATTGCTCGAGCGGCAAATCCATTAGGTAGATATTTTTCTGAATACAAACGAGAACTAGTTTCCCAACCACTTCATGTGCTTCACGAAACGGCATACCTTTTGCAGCAAGATAGTCAGCTAACTCCGTTGCATTTGAAAAATCTTGTTTCGTAGCTTTTTCCATAACATTTGTTTTTACTGTCATTGTTTCAATCATGCCAGCAAAGATTGTTAAGCAGCCTTCAATCGTTGTAACCGTATCGAACATGCCTTCTTTATCTTCTTGCAAGTCTTTGTTGTATGTTAAAGGCGTGCCTTTTAACACAGTCAACAAGCTAAATAAATGACCATATACTCGTCCTGTTTTACCACGAATTAACTCTGCCATATCAGGATTTTTCTTTTGAGGCATAATACTGCTGCCAGTTGCATACGTATCATCCATTTCAATAAATTGAAACTCTTGACTAGACCATAAAATTAACTCTTCACAAAAACGAGATAAATGCATCATTAAAATAGAACTGTTGCTTAAAAACTCTAAAATAAAGTCACGGTCGCTGACAGCATCCATACTGTTTTGATAAATTCCATTAAAGCCTAGAAGCTCCGCGCTGTAATGACGATCAATTGGAAATGTCGTACCAGCTAAAGCTCCTGCTCCTAAAGGAGATAAATCAATACGCTTTAGTGATTCCGCATAACGCTCAGCATCACGCTTAAACATTGAAACATAAGCCATTAGATGATGAGCAAAAGAAACCGGCTGCGCGCGCTGTAAATGTGTGTAGCCTGGAAAAATAGTTTCGACATGCTGATCTGCTTTTGTAAGCAGCACATCTTCTAGATTTTCGATCAGTCCTACAATTTGCTGAACATGCTTTTTTAAATATAAGTGCATATCTGTAGCAACTTGATCATTACGGCTTCGACCCGTATGAAGCTTACCTCCAACCGGACCAATTTCATCAATTAATAGCTTTTCTAAATTCAAATGAATATCTTCATATTGAGCAGAAAATGTTAATTCTTTCTTCTTAGCTTTTTCAAGCAGTGTTTGAAGGCCTTTTTTAATTTGTGACGCTTCATCTCCAGAAAGAATGCTGCATTTCTCAAGCATTGTTACATGTGCTAAACTGCCTTCAATATCTTCTTCTACAAGATGCTGATCAAATGAAATGGACGCACCGAACTCGTCAATCCATTGTTCAGGGCGTTTCGTAAAACGCCCTCCCCAAAGTTTGGTCATACCGTTGTCACCTTCTTTTGATTTACCATGCTACTCACTTGTGTTGGAAGACCCCATAATGAGATAAAACCAACTGCTGCATTGTGATCAAATTCATCTTCTTTTGTATATGTTGCAAGTTTTTCATTGTATAAAGAATTAGGAGATTTACGTCCCTCTACGATAGCATGCCCTTTAAATAGTTTTACTCTCACTGTTCCGTTCACATATTGCTGCGTGTCTTTTAAGAATGCAAGCAGGGAATTTGTTAATGGAGAGAACCATAAACCCTCATAGATAACTTCTGTTAATTTTTTCTCAATCACTGGTTTGAAGTGCGCGACTTCTTTCACTAATGTTAAATCTTCAAGCTCTTTGTGTGCTTTGATTAATGTCATAGCAGCTGGACACTCATATACTTCACGTGATTTGATTCCCACAAGACGGTTTTCTACATGATCAATACGTCCCACTCCGTGCTTACCTGCAATTTCATTCAATTCTAGAATTAACTGAGCTAGCGTATAAGATTGACCATTTAATGCTACTGGAACACCTTCAACGAATTCAATTTCTACTACATCGGCTGTGTCCGGAGTATTTTCAAGAGAAGCCGTTAGGTCATATGCTTCTTCAGGTGGAGCTGCCCAAGGATCTTCAAGAACGCCGCACTCGTTACTTCTTCCCCATAAGTTTTGGTCAATTGAAAATGGGCTGTCTAAGTTAATTGGAATTGGAATATTCTTTTCTTTTGCATACTCGATTTCTTCTTCACGAGACCATTTCCAGTCACGAACAGGAGCTAAAACTTCTAAGTGTGGATTTAATGCTTTAATTGATACTTCGAAACGCACTTGGTCATTTCCTTTTCCCGTACATCCATGTGCGACAGCTACTGCATTTTCTTGTTCTGCTACTTCTACAAGCTTTTTAGCGATTAGCGGTCTAGATAGTGCAGATACTAATGGATATTTTCCTTCATATAACGTGTGTGCTTGAAGTGCTGCTAATGCAAATGTATTAGCATATTCTTCTTTTGCATCAATCACATATGACGATACCGCTCCAACTGTTAAGGCTTTTTCTTTAACGAATTTTAAATCTTTTCCTTCGCCTACGTCTAAACAGCAAGCTACCACATCGTACCCTTTTTCTTGTAACCATTTAATTGCAACTGATGTATCTAAACCTCCGGAATATGCTAAAACAACTTTTGGATTACTCATCATCTATTCCTCCTACAAATTATATATATATTAATACAACCGTTTTAATTTTTATTCATTTAATCTACTATTACTTTAACAACTTTTTAATCTATTTTCAATAGTTATTCAAAAAAAAGTATATAAATTCACGTTTTTTTTAATTTAATAGGATAAAAGCTTTTAAAATACTGTAAAAATAGACGTGAATGAATATTCCTGCCTTAAATGCATTGTATATTTATATGCATAAATCAAGTATAAATGATTTATTTTTCACTTAAAGTAGCTCTGGCTTTTGTCATTGTATAAAATGGAAGGGAAGAGGTGAAAAAATGGAGCGCTTTTTTACTTATGACAACAGACTCGGTATAAAAATTCCTGCTCTTGAAAGAGAATGGACATTCTATTCTGAAAAAGTTCAGCAGGATATCCTCCTAACATGGGAATCCATTCGAGGGCAAATTCCAGACAAAATTCAATCTGTAGAAAAGAGGATTAATCAAAAACAAGCGGCGTTAGAAGATGAGACTAATTTTATCCGCTCCTGTGAATTAAATAGCGAGATAGGAGAACTTGCTTCTATTATTAATGATTTGTGGATTTGGTATCGAACAAATGAGGAAATATCAAAAAAAGTTCACGGATAGACAAAAAAACGAGTCTCATGAAAAATTAATGAGACTCGTTTTTCTTATCCAGCAAATAGCGGTATTGGTAAAAGCGCTTCGCATAATCTGTCACTTGTTTGGCCATTCGATAATTCATCCCTCCGCCAACCATCATACTCACAATTGGCAAACGATTATAAACTTTTCGCTTCGCAGCAAATATAGCTAGCGTTTTTCCAATTTGCACAACGATTTTTTGCAGCCACGTCTTATCTACAATTTGATCAACACCTTCATAAAAATACGGGTCAAATTCTTGGCTTAGCTCACTCTTTAATTGATGCCACCCCTCAGCCTGAAGGTGTCTAGGTAACGTTGCTGCATGAAAAACTTTTAGCGTTAGCATAAGCTCTGAAGGAGTCTGGATATGATAGCCGTAGCTCATTGCTGCCTGTTGCACCGCTTGAATATTCATGCATAAAACAGCGGGTATATCAATACCGACTAGCAGCGATTGGCCGGTTCCTGAAAGTGCTCCTTGACTCAGCGCATACAACCGCAGCTTGGCCATTTGCTGTTCGCATATATAAGAAAGCTGATCTACTTGAAGGGAATTCATTTCTGACAGATCTGTGATATCTTCTTTGAATACACGGGCGGTTTCAATAATTCGTTTTGTCGCTTGAGTTTGCATTTCCGTACCTTGAATTAATGCAGTTAACTGAAAGAGTCCCTCATCAATTTTATGTAAATAGGTCTCACGAACAGAAGCAGGAATTAAGTTAAGCCCTTTTTCTAACCATTCTTCGTACAATAACTCCATCTCAGTTGCTTCTACGCTCTGTAAGCTCTCTTCCCATTTATAGATTTCTTCTAAAAGCTGGTCTTCGCGATTCGTTAATATCATCATGTCACCCTTTCAAGAAATAAGTAGTTTTATTTTTATTATAACAAATAATGCATCCGTTACATTTTGCTTCCTATATTATTTCTTTCTTCTATACGTTGTAAACCTTCTTTCAACCGTCAGCTCCTTACGCTATATAAAAAAGCTGATTTCCTAACAAGGAAATCAGCTTTTCGTTAGTTTGCCTGACAATTTATGAGAATTCATGCATTGAAGAGGCACTTTATGAACTTAAATATTCGCTAAACGAGTAACGTCACGTGCAATCATAACTTCTTCGTCTGTAGGAATAACCATAACTTTAACTGGAGAATGAGGGTAGCTAATAAATGCTTCTTCTCCTTGTACACTATTTAAAGCTGGATCCCAATAAACGCCCATGAACTCTAAACCACGAAGAACGCGAGCACGTACAACATCACTGTTTTCTCCAATACCTGCTGTGAAGATGATTGCATCTACACCAGACATACGAGCAGCATAAGAACCGATATATTTATGAATACGGCTAGCAAATACTTCAAGTGCTGTTTCAGCGCGTTCATTGCCTTCAGCGCTTGCTTTGATTAGATCGCGTAGGTCACTAGAAATACCAGATACACCTAAAAGACCACTTTCTTTATTTAATACATTTAATACTTCGTCAGCAGTTTTTCCTGTTTTCTCCATAATAAATGGAATTAATGCAGGGTCAATGTTACCTGAACGAGTTCCCATTGCTACACCAGCTAATGGTGTGAAGCCCATTGATGTATCAATTGACTTTCCGCCTTCAATTGCAGCGATACTTGCACCGTTACCTAAGTGACAAGAGATTAAGCGTAATTGTTCAATTGGGCGTCCAAGAAGCTCAGCTGCACGCTCAGAAACATATTTATGAGATGTGCCGTGGAAACCGTATTTACGAACGCCATACTTTTCATAGTACTCGTACGGTAAGCTGTACAAGAATGATTTTTCTGGCATTGTTTGATGGAATGCTGTATCGAAGACTGCTACAGCTGGAACATTTGGAAGAATATCTTGGAACGCTTTAATTCCCACAATGTTTGCTGGGTTGTGAAGCGGTGCTAAATCAGATAAAGCTTCAATTTCCGCTAGTGTTTCATCTGTGATTAAAACAGAGTCAGCAAATTTCTCTCCGCCGTGTACGACACGGTGACCTACACCAGTGATTTCATCGTATGATTGAATGATGTTTTGAGAAAGTAACTTTTCAACTAAAATTTTAACTGCAACAGCATGGTCAGGGATTTCTGTAATATCCGTTTGTTTTTCACCATTTACCGAGATCGTGAAAACAGCGTTATCTAAACCAATTCGTTCTACTAAACCTTTTGTTAATACCGTCTCACTTGGCATTTCAAATAATTGAAACTTAAGTGAAGAACTGCCGGCGTTGATTGCCATGATTTTTGACATAAAAAAACAGCTCCTTCTTTATTATACGTGCATCATAAACATAACGAACAGAACATAAAAGTGTAATCTCTACAATATTCTATGCATTTCGACACGATTTCTATCCTTATTCATTTAATCATTCACGACAATAGATTTCAAGAGCTATACATCATGAAAACGCTACCGGCAAATATTCATTATTTTCGAAAAAGACTTACTTTTTATTAACGCGAAACCATTGGTCCATTTGAGCCATAATATCACTCATTGCTTCTCGATTACTGAACTTCGGCAAATTCACAAGCAGCGCGTTCTCAGGTGCCGTTACCCCTTCTCCTTGCTTTTGAAGAATGATAATACTCTTAGCAGCCTGCTCTTGTTTGAACATTGAAAGCGGCAGCTGAACGATTCCTTGAACGATTGCTTCCTCTTTTAGCAGCGGCTGTAATAAATGAGACTGTTCAGATTCGAACAAGTTATTTGGAATAAGAGCTACTACGTATCCTCCGTCTTTTACATGGCGCAAGCTTTGTTCAATGAATAAGTGATGAGCATAGGTATGACCTTCTTCAGCTCTTACTTTATAGTCTTTTGCCCCTTCATCGTTTGGATAATAACCAACCGGCAGGTCACAGACAACTAAATCAACAGGATCAATAAAAAGCGGCTGTAAACTGTCTTGATTAAATAATTGAACGCCGTGCTTCTGTAAGTTTGCATTTACATATGTCAATTGAAGTAATAAATCATCCACATCTACACCGTATACATGTTCAATTGACGCAGCGTGTGTATTTAAAATGGTTGTTAATAAGTTTCCAGCTCCTACTGCTGGATCTAAAAGCGTATACTTATCTTTTCCTGCCATGAATTTTCCAACTAAGTAGCTAACAAATAGTCCTACAGCATCAGGGGTCATTTGGTGGTTAGGCTGAACTGCTTCTTTCATCCCTTTTAAAATAGCTAGCTGATATGCTTTTCGAATCGTTTCTTTTTCAAAATGATCAAGCGTGATTGAATCGTATTCTTTTTTTAAACGTTTTTTGGTTACCTCATCTAGCTCTTCTTGCAAAATAGTTCCTTGAAACAAGTTTTCTCCCGTTTCAGCTACTGCTTCTAAATATACACAGTTTAGTTCTTTTCTTAAAATAATAGCTGTTTGATCAATTACACCAAATAGCTTTTCCATACTAGCTAATTGACTCATATTCTGCCTCCTGTGTAATGAAATGATATCTATATAAATGAGTAAACGTCCTATTTGGAACATCATATTTTATCATAAAAGCTTCTTAAAACACAAAGAAGGCGAAAAACATTGTTTTCCGCCTTCTGCCGAACGCCATAGACAATCTTACTTAGCTGCTTTAGCTGCTTCGATTGCTGCTTCGTAGTTCGGATGCTCAGTTACTTCTGGTAAGTACTCAACATACGTTACGTTGTCATTTGAGTCTACTACAAAGATTGAACGAGCCAATAAGCGTAATTCTTGAATAGCTACACCATATGCTTCGCCGAAAGATAAGTCGCGGTGGTCAGATAATGTTTGAACATTATCAATGCCATTAGCACCACACCAGCGCTTTTGAGCAAACGGTAAATCTACGCTCACTGTTAATACTTTTACGTTATCTAATTTAGCTGCTTCTTCGTTGAAGCGGCGAGTTTGCGCATCACAAACTCCAGTATCAATAGAAGGAACTACACTGATTAGGCGAACAGAACCCTTTGTACTGTCAAGCGTTACTTCTGATAAATCATTTGCTAAAACGGTAAAGTTTGGCGCCTTGTCTCCAACCTTTACTTGATTTCCTAATAATGTTACATCGTTACCTTTAAATTTAGTCACGAATAATTCCTCCTTTAAATAAGTATGTACACTGTTCATATTAGCTTGTCTGTCTCTATATTGCAATTAAATGACATACATACTATAACGCTATATGCTAGAAAACATGCCCAATAAAAAAAGGCTTTGCTTGCTTCTTTTATCGTTCAAAGAAGCAAGCAAAGCTTTATTTTATCCCTACAAATTAAAATCATTTGCACCGTCATGATGCTGATTTTGTTGATTATGATGATCCTGCTGATGGTTATTTCGCTTGAACATTTGCTGCACGCGTTCAATTGCTTGAGGTGCTGTATCTAAAATCTTTTCATATAAATGTGTACTTTCATTAAGGTGAAGCATTTTAATTCCGCTTCCACTCACAATTAAAAAGGCAATTGGCGTAATTGATACACCGCCACCGCTACCTCCGCCAAATGGATGACCTGATTCTTGCTGATGCTGCCCTGGAGAAGATGGCGCATGCCCTTCTACTCCAAACTCGCTTCCGCCCGCTGCAAAGCCAAAACCTACTTTTGAGACAGTTAAAATAACGCTGCCATCAGGTGTTTCTACGGGATCACCAATGATTGTATTAACATCAATCATTTCCTTTAAATTTTCCATAGCTGTCGACATTAAACTTTTAATTGGATGTTCTGCCATTAAGATAACCTCCTTATGTTTTCACAGAGTGTGTCTTGTTCTTATTTGACGACTTCCATCTTTTGCGACGCTTTTTGGACGTATGCCGCCAGTATCTCAAGGTCCGTAAACCTACTAGAATAGCTTGACCAACTCGAAAAGAAATTATGCACTCAAATACCGTTTCTGACCAAAGATGTTGAAATACAGGGGTAACGCTCATTACAGGCATATCTTTTAGTTTCATATAACGGCTGATTATACCAACTATGCCCCCCTTTGCAGACCATACAGCCCCGGTAAGTACGCCTGTTAACGCAGCATCACCTAAGCCGAAACGGCTGTGCCATTTAATATCCCTTACCGTCACTTTCTGTAAGAAACGACGAAAAATTTTATGAAAACCGACTACCTGTTCAAGGAATTGCTTCGCATTTTCTAACATGCTTAATCCGTCTTCTACAGAATAATCACTCCATGAATTCTCGTCTTCTTTTCCTTGATCACCCATTCCTTTCTTCTTTTCAACAAGCAAACGAGGAGAATCTTTTTTTACTTTCACTACCGGAATTTCATATGTATAGCGAATAAGACCAAACCAAGCCCTGAGTCTCACTCTGTAATAATCGTTATCTCGGACATGATGAAGCTCTACAAATAGCGTGATTTTTGTCCATACAATAAGTACAATAACAATTAAAAGTGCTAGCAATATCCATAAAAGCCATAGCACATCCTTCACTCCTTCTTAGCTTCACATTATCTCCAACACACAGAATATTAAACCTTATGAAAACAATAAAAAGAGGTTGAGACATAACGAAATGAATCCAATTTAAAGACGAACAAATAGTATACATGAGCTTAACCGCTTGCGACACCGCAGTTGATTTCCGTGCAAGGCTTCGCTTTCCCTCCAATCAACTGCAAGAAAGACCTACACACATGAAACCTACGTTTACCATAACCAAAAAAACGAACCACTAATCAAACACCTTGATCAATGGTTCGTTTTTCAATTTGTCTAAATACTTTTGCCCCAGCCTCTTTTTATTATCTGCTTATTGTACCTTCATGTATAACGGTTGTATCTGCATAGTAATCATGCGCTCCTTGCTTTTTAGGTAAAAAAGCAACTAACAAATAGCCAAGTAAAAAAACTGTTTTAGAAATATAACGTCCAATTCCTTCACGAAACAGCACAACAGGCCAAGTTAAAGTGGAGTCTTTCAGTGATACTACTTTAAGCCCAAACACCATCTTTCCAAGCGTTTGTCCAAAATACTTGGTCATTAAAACAAAATAACCATAAAAGATAATCACCGTCACAATCGTATAGGGAGAAAAAAATCCATCCCCTTGAGGAATATCTGCTAAATGGAAAATGGGTTTGATCAGCAGGGAGTTCAAGCTAGCTACTACAGCTAGATCCAAAAGATATGCCCAAAAGCGCATCCAAAAGCCTGCATAATGGAATTCACTACCTATTGGAGCACTTACCGCTGGCTCATGTTTTATAGTGTCGTTTGATTCGGTTGAATGAGATTGATTTTCCATGTTCCCACCTCTATTCTGCATATAAATACATCAAGCGCGGAGAGCTTGGCTGCGCAAATGTTTTTAACATTGCGGTAACTTGTTCATCTCCACCAATTACTTTTTGCATGCTCATTGAAAGCCAAGAAGGCAGTCCGAATCCTTGATTGTATTGAATTACTTGTGCACCTTTTAACTTGTAATCTTTCTCCATTCCTTTTACCGTATCTTCAAAATAGCCTAGTTGATCGACCAGCTTCAGCTCTTTAGCCTGACGTCCATCGTACACTCGTCCATCTGCAATAGAACGCACTTTTTCTTTAGAAAGGTGACGTCCTTCAGAGATAACATTGACGAAACCATCATACGAGTTGTCTACAAGTGTTTGCATAATTTCTTTTTCTTCTCCGGTCATTTCTCTTGTTGGAGACATAATATCTTTATGAGCCCCGCTTTTAATAACAACAGATTCTACTCCTAGTTTATCCGCCAGCTTGCCATAGTTAACGCTTTGCATAATTACACCTAGTGAACCTGTTAAAGTGTCAGGGATTGCATAGATTTTAGTAGCAGCTGTTGAAATGTAATAGCCTCCTGAAGCAGCCATTGATCCCATTGAAATATAAACTGGCTTTTTCGTGTCTTTCTTCAGCTCTTCAATTTTTTTATGTATTTCAGCACTTTCAACGACGCCCCCGCCCGGTGAATTCACCTTAATAATGACTCCTTTAACTGCCTTATCATTTTTTGCAGCCTCTAGCTGCTTTAAAAATGCTTGGTGGTTATAACCATTTTGAGACATAAGCGGAGAGGAACCGCTTCCTGTATCTTGAATCGTTCCATTGACCTCTAGTACTGCAATTTTCTTAGCTGCATTCCCTTTTTCGATAACTGTTTCTGATAGTTCACTGTCGTCTCCTCCAAATATGCCTGCCAGACCGTCATCTTTTTCTTCTTTGACTGAAAAACCAACATTAACAATCGCAGAGAAAATGAATAAGCAGGCCGCAATCAAAAGAGCAATCCACCTTTTTTTGTTCATGAAAATCCTCCTTTTTAGGTGTCAGAATTAAAAGATTATTCTTTTAATTTTTAAAGCAATAATGCTATAATTATTGTAACAAACTTTTTTTAAAAAGTTTACTTTATCGCTAATATTTTACATATCAGACAAACAAGGGGGAACTATCTATGCCAAATCGTCGCAACGTTTATTTCTTTCATCCAAAAAACCAGGAAACAAAGGCGCTCGTAAGTCCACTTATTGAACTTGCAAAACAATATGATTTTCATGTAGTAGACCATTTCGACAGCGCTAACATCATTGTAAGTATTGGCGGTGACGGAGCTTTCTTGCAGGCTGTCCGTCAATCTGGCTTTCGAGATGACTGCTTATATGCTGGTGTCACAACTTCAGATCAGCTAAGCTTTTACTGCGATTTTCATATTGATGAAACGGATAAAATGATTGAAGCTATTACAACAGAAAATATAGAAGTACGTCGATTTCCCGTTTTACAAACTCAAATTGATCAAGGAACTTCTTTTTATTGCTTAAATGAATGTTCCATTCGATCAGGTGTTATAAAAACATTCAGTCTAGATGTTTTTATTAACGAAAATCACTTTGAAACATTCCGTGGGGATGGGATGATTATTTCAACACCAACAGGCAGTACGGCTTATAATAAATCAGTAAATGGAGCCGTAGTTGATCCGTTAATTCCTTGTATGCAAGTCAGCGAATTGGCATCGTTAAATAATAATAACTATCGTACATTAGGATCTTCATTCATCCTAAGCGCTGAGCATACGCTCACTTTAAAACTATCCAATGACAACAACCACAATCCAATTATTGGAATAGATAACGAAGCATTAAATGCACGTCAAGTTGATCAAGTTCAAATTCGTTTAAGCGACCGTCAAATTAAAACGGTTAAGCTGAAAGATAACTCTTTCTGGCAACGAGTTAAGCGTACATTTCTATAACAAAAAGCGCCCTTGGGCGCTTTTTATTTTTGATATACAATTTCTCCATCAATAGCAGTCATCTGCACCCGTACCCCTGGAATATCATCTGCAGGTATCTCAAACAGATCTCTTTCTAATACGGTAAAATCAGCTACATAACCCTTTTGAACGTATCCTTTTTTATGCTCTTGATGAATGGCCTGCGCGCTTCCTAACGTAAACAGCTGAACAGCTTCAAATACAGTCAGTCGCTCAGAAGGTATGTAAACGACCGAGCTGTTTGGAGAAGTTTTTCTTGAAACCGCTGCATGAATCGTTAACATTGGATTGATAGGTTCAATAGGCGCATCCGATCCCCCTGCACACATAACGCCCTCGTCCAATAACGTTTTCCACGCATAGCAATAATCCAAATGCTCTTCTCCAATTTTTTCAATGACCCATGGAAAATCACTGGCTAAAAATCGAGGCTGAATATCCAATACAACAGGAAGATTTTTTACAAGATCAACTAAATCTTTTCGTAAAATCTGCGCATGAATGATACGATCTCTTTGCCCTGTTTGAGGAGGATATTGCTCGATGCTTTCTACTACATATTGAAACGCTAAATCACCAATCGCATGAATTGCAACGGTCATGCCCAATTCTCTCGCTTTCCTCACTAGCTGCTTTAATTCATCTAGTGATTGAATAGCTACACCTCTTGTAGAAGGGTCGCTTTTGTAGGGAAAGCTTAAAAGCGCAGATTGACTGCCAAGCGAACCATCAGCAAAAATCTTCATTGGTCCTATTTCGATAAAATCGGATGTGTCTTTCTTTTCTTCACAGTATGTATACATATCATCTACAACTTCATGATGAACAAGTAAATGAGCACGAAACAGCTGCTTTTCTTTATGAATAACGTCTTGAAATGCTTGATATGTACGCAGAAAGCCTCCATAATAATTTAAATCTTCCGTATGTCCACCCGTTAATCCGTGCCGAACACAATCTTTAATGGCCACTGAAAGCGCTTGTCGAATGTATGCTTCTGATACTTGAGGAATATGAGCCGTTACTAATTCTTGCGCTTGATCAGCCAAAAAACCGGTAGGATTTCCAGCTTCATCCCTCTGGATAATACCTCCTTCCGGATCACGTGTTTCAGCTGTAATTCCGGCTATTTTAAGAGCTGTTCCGTTCGCTACTAATCCGTGACGACAAACTCGCTTCAACATAATAGGATGTTCAGTTGAAAGCTGATCAAGATCTTGATACTGAATCAATGAGGAATCTTCCCACTGATTTTCATCCCAGCCTTCCCCGATCACCCATTCTCCTTTTGGTGTACTCTCTACTTTTTGTCGAACACGCCTCAACACGTCTTCCCGAGAAGTAGCTTGAGACAAATCAAGCCGAAGAAGCTTTTCACCGTGACCAATTAAGTGAAGATGGCTATCTACAAAGCCAGGGTACATTGTATATCCTTTGAGGTGTACTTCGTTTTTAATTGCAGGACCCCATTTGATTCTTAACTCTTCTTCTGCACCTATATCTTCAATAAATCCGTTTTCAACATATACGCTTTCTACATGCTCATCTTCTTTTCGCATCGTATATATTTTGCCGCCGTAAAATAAAGTTCCCATCGCCAACATCTCCTTTACTTTATAAAGCTTGACCTTTTCTCTATTATACGTGACAAAACAAACAAGACAAAAGAGTGGGGTTTCCCCCACTCTTTTTAGCCATCATTATTTAGTTAATATGACTTATTTACCACCAAGTTGTTGCTCAGCTAGTTGAACTAAGCGTTTAGTGATTTCTCCACCAACAGATCCGTTAGCGCGAGCTGTTGCTTCTGGTCCAAGATTTACACCGAATTCAGAAGCGATTTCGTATTTCATTTGGTCGATAGCAGCTGCTGAACCAGGAGCTACTAATTTGTTTGTGTTTGCCATGTGTTTTCACCTCCTTGTTGAATATAGATTGTGTCAAAACACATGGCTTCATACATGATCTCTTTTGGTAATTTTATGAAATTTTACTTTTAAAACAAATCTTCGACGTTCTCTGCCGTATTTGTAGCCGAAGAAGCAGTCATTTCAAGCGTTTCTACATTATTTACCGCTTCTTGAATTAATGTTTCAAAATCATAAAATTGTTCGTATCGATTGATTTTTTCACGCTTTGGCTTCGTTTTAGGTGAGCTTGGCGTAAAAATGGTACAGCAGTCTTCATACGGACGATTCGAAATTTCATGCGTATCAATCTTACGGGCAATTTCAACAATCTCCGTTTTATCCATTGTCACAAGCGGACGCAAAATTGGCGTATTCGTCACTTCATTAATCGCATACATGCTCTCAACAGTTTGGCTAGCTACTTGCCCTAAGCTGTCTCCAGTTACGATAGCTAACGATTCATTTTTTTCACGAATGAGGTCCGTAATTCGAAGCATCATACGACGTGTAGAAGTCATCGTATAATTCTCTGGAATTTGTTTTTGAATCGCTTGCTGCACAGCTGTAAACGGTACAATGTGCAGCTTTACTTTTTCGTGATAAGCCGTTAATTTTTGCGTTAAATCAATTACTTTTTGCTTAGAACGTTCACTTGTAAAAGGCGGACTATAAAAATGAACCGCTTCTATTTCTAAACCGCGCTTCATAGCTAAGTATCCTGCAACCGGGCTGTCGATTCCTCCAGAAAGCATGAGCATCGCTTTTCCACTCGTACCAACTGGAAGACCCCCTGCTCCGCGATAATCAAAACATGTAATATACGTTGCTTCACTTCTCACTTCTACTCGTACATTTACGCTTGGCTCTTTTACATTTACTTGTAGATGCTCTGTATTTCGTAGAATATGACTTCCTACTGCATAATTTAATTCGTTTGTATCAAGAGGAAATTGTTTGTACGCTCTTCGAGTAGATACTTTGAACGTTTTTCCTTCTATATCAAATTCTTTCATTGCTTCTAGCGCTGCTTCTTGAATGGCTTCAAGTTCATTTTCAACTTTTAATGCTAAACTAAAACTTTGAATACCAAAGATTTGCTGAAGACGTTCAATGATAGGCTCGTGATTTTCACCATTTAAGTGAATATACATGCGGTCTCTTGTGTATTTTACGTGAATGTTTTGGAATGCACTAAGAGCCGTTACAATATTTTTTCTTAGCTGCGCAACAAATTTTTTTCTATTTTGTCCTTTAGTGGAAATTTCTCCGTATCGAATTAAAATATGGTTATATATCATAGTTATTTACCTCATTACTTTCTTTAGATCTTCAATTACTGTGAAAATAGCATTTATAATGGGCGTTACTTCATTATAGTCATTTAATCCTGACAAGCTCAAACGAATGGACTGATCGGCTTCTTCGTAATTTTTACCGATAGCTAAAAGCGTTTTACTTGGCTTTTTTCGTTTTGATGAGCAGGCAGATGTAGTTGATACAAACACTCCTTTTTCTTCAAGAGCGTGAACAAAAACCTCACCTTTAATACCTTGCGCTGTAAAATTTATAATATGGGGAGCTGAATGCTCATTCGGCGTATTAATCGTGATTCTTTCGTGAGCAGAAAGTTTGTCCATCAGTTCTGCTTTTATTTTCTGCATTTTTTGCTGATTCTGAGCTGCATGTTCAAGTGTTAAACGAAGTGCTTTAGCAAATGCTACGATTCCCGGAACATTTTCCGTGCCTGATCGATGCTGCATTTCCTGAGAGCCTCCGCTAAGCAACGGATGAAGCTGAACTCCATTCCGTTTATATAAAATCCCCGTTCCTTTTAAGCCGTGAATTTTGTGTCCTGATAATGTGCATAAATCAATTTTATGATTTGCTAAAGAAAGCGGAACTTTTCCAATCCCCTGCACATGATCGACATGAAAAAGCACCTTCGAATAGTTCGTGAGCATCTGTCCAATTTCTTCAATTGGCTGAATGGTGCCAATTTCATTATTTACATGCATAACGGATACTAAAATGGTTTCATCCGTAATAGCTGATTCAATAGCCGCAGGTGACACAAATCCATTTGAATCTACCGGAACATACGTCACATGAAACCCTAGTGCTTCTAACTGCTTAAATGGTTCATGAACAGAATCATGTTCAATATTTGTCGTAATAATATGCTGACCTCGGCTTTTATATTGCATCGCTACGCCTTTAATAGCTAAATTATTCCCTTCCGTTCCTCCTGATGTAAAGATAATTTCATTTGACGATACGTGCAGCAATTCTGCTACTTGCTCACGTGAACGGCTCAACAAATTCTCCGCCTGTACGCCAAATTGATGGAGGGACGATGGATTGCCATAATAAGTTGTAGCTACTTTGGTAAAAGATTTTATGACTTCATTATAGGGTTTTGTTGTAGCGCTATTATCTAAATAAATCAAGGATGCGCGCCCCCTTCTTCATTTTTTCGGAACAACGTATTATCATACCACACCTTGGTATTTTTTTAAATTAGGCGTTCCTTTTATTATTAATAAAATATTTAGATTTTTTCAAAAAAACCTATATATGATTCCATAAATGTGGTAGTATGTATCACGTACTTTTAGTTTTTAAAAAGTCAGAAAATTTAATCATCAACATAAGAAACACTAGGAGGCATTATGAAAACCAAAGCACTCACTAACAAAGAAATACTCGCCATCGGTCTTATGCTGTTTGCTCTCTTTTTCGGAGCGGGAAATATGATTTTCCCTCCTTTGCTCGGACAGCAAGCCGGAACACACACTTGGAGTTCCATTATCGGTTTTCTCATTACAGGTGTAGGACTTCCGCTTATGGGGATAATCGCTGTTTCTAAAAGCAATGGAAACTTTACCGAAGTAGCTAAAAAAGTTCACCCTATTTTCGGGATTTCTTTTACTATATTGCTTTACTTAGCAATTGGCCCTTTTTTTGGTATACCCAGAACGGATACAGTAGCGTTTGAAATCGGTGTGACCCCATTTTTATCAGAAAATGCGGTTGCAAGCAAGATTCCTTTAATGGTCTATACCGTTATTTTCTTTGGACTAACACTTTATTTATCATTGAATCCAACTAAAATTGTTGATCGCATAGGAAAAATTCTAACTCCTTTACTGCTCGCAGTATTAGCTCTTTTAGCTATCAAAAGTTTAATGACACCTATGGGTTCTTTTCAAGAACCTCACGCCAAATATATAGCCTCTCCATTTACGGGCGGCTTTATTGATGGATATTTGACAATGGATACAATTGCAGCTCTCGTATTTGGCATCGTTGTTATCAACAGTATTAAGGAAAAAGGCGTAACGGACGAACGAACACTCGCTTCGGTATGTATCAAAGCCGGGTTGATTGCTGCTGCTGGGTTAGCTATCGTTTATCTTTCTCTCGCGTATGTCGGCGCTTCAAGCGTAGAAGCAATTGGTATGAAAGAAAATGGAGGAGCTATTTTAACAGCTGTAGCTACAACATTATTCGGTTCGTTTGGCACCATTATTTTAGGACTTGCTATTACATTTGCTTGTCTAACGACAGCCATCGGATTAACTTCTGCTTGCGCACGATTTTTCACGCAGCTGGTGCCAAGCATGTCATATAAAACATTTGTTGTCATTTTAATGCTGTTTAGTGCTGTTATTTCAAATGTAGGGCTTACTCAATTAATTTCTATTTCCATACCTATTTTGACCTTTGTATACCCTATTGCCATTACGCTAATTGCTTTATCATTAATTGAAAGAGCCATTTCGTTCGGTCGAGAAGTATATGTGACAGCCGTAATCATTAGCTCGATTCTGAGCATTTTTGACGGGTTAAAAGCAGCAGGAATTATCTTAACAAGCATAGACGATTTTTTCAAAAACTATTTGCCCCTTTATAGCCAAGGCCTTGGCTGGCTTATTCCAACAGTTGCTGCTGCCTTCATAGGCTATATTATTAGCATTGCAAGAGGTACACATCACACGGATAGTATACAAAGAAAAGCATCATAAAAAAGCTCGTGTCCAAAGGGACTGACCCCCTAGAGTGAGACAAATAAAAAACACCTTTAAGTTAAAAAACGGGTATGTAGTACCTAACAATAAC
>NZ_JBOZGM010000007.1:0-158401 GCF_050846875.1 Priestia sp. TRN 1309
CAGGTTGATAGGTCAGAGGTGGAAGCGTGGCGACATGTGTAGCTGACTGATACTAATCGATCGAGGACTTAACCAAACTTTAAAAGCGTAAGCTTTACTCAGCAAACTGTTACCTAGTTTTGAGAGAGCAATCTCTTGTCTGGTGGCGATAGCGAAGAGGTCACACCCGTTCCCATACCGAACACGGAAGTTAAGCTCTTTAGCGCCAATGGTAGTTGGGACTTTGTCCCTGTGAGAGTAGGACGTTGCCAGGCCAATAAAAAGACTAGTCATTCAATGACTAGTCTTTTTTGTTTCTAAAAATTACAGCATGAATTTAACTTTTAAATTATGTTACACTATAGTGGATTCATTTAATTTTTGTTATAAAAGCTCTTTTTGACGCTGTAAGAAACTTTTTTCGAACTGGAGGCTGCATTTTGGGTAAGAAATCAAAAAAAGTACTGTATGAATTACAAGAAAATGAAACAATCGCAAGTTGTTTAGATCGGATGAAAAAAGATGGGTATATGCCTGTTCGACGAATGGAAAAGCCTATTTTTGAAGAAAAAGAAATAAATGGTAAAAAGGACTATGTTCCGGTAAAGCAACAGATTGTTTTCGAAGGGAAAAGTCTCTAAATACGAACATTTTAATGATAAAAATAGTAAACATTCGATTTTTAGGTTGACTTTTTTCTAGTTTGGCTGTTATTATTAAGTTGTCAATTGAGATATCCGAAACCTCATATAATAGTGGGAATATGGCCCACGAGTTTCTACCCGATGACCGTAAATCATTGGACTATGAGGAGAGTACAATTACTAAATAGGTAAACATGATTCCTTTTCAAAAGGAATGTTGATACATGAAACCTAGGGTAGTTGTGGCTTTCCTTTAGTGAGCCATAACTTACCCTAGGTTTTTTTATAACGTGAAAAAGGAGCTTTTATTCATGAATGTAAAAGTTGCTGTTGTAATGGGCAGTCAGTCAGACTGGAGCACTATGAAATATGCGTGTGACATTTTAGATGAATTAAATATTCAATATGAAAAGAAAGTTGTATCAGCACATCGAACGCCGGATTATATGTTTGAATATGCTGAAACAGCGAAAGAACGAGGGATTAAAGTTATTATTGCTGGCGCTGGGGGTGCTGCGCACTTACCTGGTATGATTGCCGCAAAAACAATTTTACCTGTAATAGGAGTACCCGTTAAATCAAGTAACTTAAACGGTTTAGATTCACTTTTATCGATTGTTCAAATGCCAGGCGGCGTACCGGTAGCTACAGTAGCTATTGGGAAAGCTGGTTCTACGAACGCTGGCCTGCTAGCAGCACAAATCTTAGCAACACAGGATCCAACGTTAAGTGATCAACTTGAAAATCGTAGAGAGTCTATCAAATCATCTGTGTTAGAAAGTAGTGATCAACTTGTCTAATTTACTTATACCTCCTGGTAAAACAATTGGAATCGTAGGCGGTGGACAGCTAGGAAGAATGATTGCACTATCTGCTAAAGAAATGGGTTATTACATTGCAGTGCTTGAACCAACAGAAGATTCTCCTTGCGGTCAAGTAGCAGATATTAAAGTCATTGGCAACTATGATGATAGAAAAGCGGTTGAACAGCTTGCTGAAGTGTCAGATGTCATCACCTATGAATTTGAAAACGTTGATGTTGAGATGATGAAATGGCTAGAAACAAAATGCTACGTGCCACAAGGCAGTCATTTACTAGCCGTTACACAAAATCGTCGTTTAGAAAAAGAAATGATTACAAAGCTTAATCTAGACGTTCCTGATTACGCAATCGTTACGACTGAAGAAGAACTTTTAAAAGCTGTCGAAACAATTGGTTATCCATGTGTCGTAAAAACTTGCCGAGGCGGATATGACGGTAAAGGGCAAGTTCTAGTGAAAAATGAGAATAATATTCGTGAAGCAGCTGAGCTATTAGCACAGTCGGAATGCATTGTAGAACAGTGGATGAACTTAGATAAAGAAGTATCAGTTATTGTACACCGAAATGCAAAAGGCGAAACGGTATGTTTACCAGTAGCTGAGAACATTCATAAGCATCATATTTTGCACCAAACGATTGTTCCGGCACGTATTACAGCAGATCAAGAAGCGAAAGCTCTTCAATATGCGCAAGAAATAGCAAAAGGATTAGATTTAGTTGGTACATTAGCAGTTGAGATGTTCCTAACTGAAGAAGGTCAGCTTTATATAAATGAAATGGCACCTAGACCTCATAACTCAGGTCATTATTCAATCAATGCTTGTGATCTTTCTCAATTTCAGCAGCATGTAAGAGCCATTTGTAACTGGACCCTAGCACAGCCGACTTTATTAAAACCTGCTGTGATGGTTAACCTATTAGGGGAACATATTGAGAACACAATGGCAAAAATCGAATGTTTAGATGATATGCACTTACATTTGTACGGAAAAAAAGTTGCAAAAGAGAAGAGAAAAATGGGACATATCACGGTATTAGCTGATAAGATAGATGAGGCGATAGAAAAAGCCGAATCTCTAGGAATTTGGGAAAGAACGGAGGAAGTAACAACATGATTGAACGTTATACAAGACCAGAAATGGCAGCTATTTGGACAGAAGAAAATAAATTTAAAGCTTGGTTAGAAGTTGAAATTCTAGCTTGCGAAGCATGGTCAGAATTAGGACATATTCCGAAAGAAGATGTGAAGTTAATTCGTCAAAATGCATCTTTTGATATTAACCGCATCAATGAAATTGAACTAGAAACGCGTCATGACGTAGTAGCTTTCACTCGTGCAGTATCTGAAACGCTTGGTGAAGAGCGCAAGTGGGTACACTACGGTTTGACTTCAACTGACGTAGTTGATACAGCTCTATCTTATTTATTAAAGCAAGCTAATGAAATCTTGCTAAGTGACGTAGAGCGCTTTGTAGAAGTACTAAAGGAAAAAGCTCAAGAACATAAATATACGGTTATGATGGGACGTACACACGGTGTACACGCTGAGCCAACGACATTTGGTTTGAAAATGGGATTATGGTATGAAGAAATGAAGCGTAACCTAGAGCGTTTAAAACGTGCTGCAGCTGAAGTGGAATTTGGTAAAATGTCAGGAGCAGTTGGAACGTTCGCTAACATCGATCCTTTCGTTGAAAAATACGTATGTGAGAAGTTAGGAATTTCACCAGCACCAATCTCTACGCAAACATTACAGCGTGACCGTCATGCACACTATATGTCAGTACTAGCGTTAATTGCGACATCTATTGAGAAATTTGCAGTAGAAGTTCGCGGTCTTCAAAAAAGTGAAACACGTGAGGTTGAAGAATATTTTGCAAAAGGTCAAAAAGGCTCATCTGCAATGCCTCATAAACGTAATCCAATCGGTTCTGAGAACGTAACGGGACTTGCTCGCTTAATTCGCGGCTATATGGTTACAGCTTATGATAATGTACCGCTTTGGCATGAGCGTGACATCTCTCATTCATCGGCAGAGCGTGTCATCTTACCTGATGCAACGATTGCTTTGAATTACATGTTAAATCGTTTTGCAAATATTGTTAAAAACTTAACAGTATTCCCTGACAACATGAAGCGCAACATGGATCGTACACTAGGGCTAATTTACTCACAGCGTGTACTTTTAACATTAATTAACAAAGGTATGGTACGTGAAGAAGCATACGACTTAGTACAGCCAAAAGCAATGGAAGCATGGGAAACGCAAGTTCCTTTCCGTTCTTTAATTGAAGGCGAAGAGCGCATTACTCGCCACTTATCGCCAGAAGAGATTGAAGATTGCTTCGATCATAAGCACCATTTAAAAAATGTAGATATGATTTTTGAACGTTTAGGTCTTTAATAAAAAAGGCAAGGCACGTCCTTGCCTTTATCTAAGAAAGTGTATCTGAATATTCTGTATGTAGAGGTGACAGCATGGAAAAGCAAGAGTTACTTTATGAAGGAAAAGCGAAAAAAATTTACGCTACTGATGAGCAAGATGTACTGTGGGTTGCTTATAAAAATGAAGCTACAGCATTCAACGGTCAGAAAAAAGCAGAGATTAGCGGAAAAGCACAGCTGAACAATCAAATTAGTAGTTTACTATTTTCAATGTTACATGAGCAAGGGATTACAACTCACTTTGTGAAGCAGCTTTCAGATCATGAACAGGCGGTTAAGAAAGTAGAAATTGTTCCGCTTGAAGTCGTTGTACGAAATGCTACAGCAGGAAGCCTTGCGAAGCGAATTGGCGTAGAAGAAGGTATTCGTTTTGAACAGCCAATCGTTGAACTTTACTACAAAGATGATGCGCTTGGTGATCCATTAATTCTTGCAGAACATGCGATTTTCCTTAAGGCTGCAACTCAAGAAGAGATTGATAGTTTAAAGGCACAAGCACTTCAAATCAACGAAGTATTATCGAAATTTTTCAAAGATAAAGACATTTTCTTAGTGGATTTTAAATTAGAATTCGGCCGTACTTCTCAAGGCGACATTATTTTAGCGGATGAAATTTCACCTGACACTTGCCGCTTCTGGGATGTTCATACGAACGAAAAATTAGATAAAGATGTATTCCGCAGAGACTTAGGCGGTTTAACAGAAGCATACGAAAAAATCTTACAGCGAATCGGAGGATAACCCAACCATGTATAAAGTAAAAGTATTTGTCACATTAAGAGAAAGTGTATTAGACCCTCAAGGAGTAGCCGTTAAAAATTCATTGCACCGTATGTCTTATGAAGAAGTTCAAGAAGTACGCATCGGTAAATTTTTAGAGCTAACAATCGACAGCACAGATTCATTAGATGAACGCGTAAAAGAAATGTGTGAAAAGCTTTTAGTTAATACAGTAATTGAAGATTACCGTTACGAGGTTGAGGAGGTTGTCGTACAGTGAAATTTGCTGTAATTGTTTTTCCAGGATCAAACTGTGACGTAGATATGTATCATGCTATCAAAGATGAGCTTGGTGAAGAAGTAGATTACGTTTGGCACGATACAGAATCATTAGATCAATATGATGGTATCTTGCTTCCAGGTGGTTTCTCATATGGAGATTACCTTCGTTCAGGTGCTATCGCTCGCTTCTCAAATGTAATGGATGCTGTAAAAAAAGCAGCAAGCCAAGGAAAGCCAGTACTAGGTGTATGTAATGGATTCCAAATTTTATTAGAAGCAGGATTACTGCCAGGTGCTATGCGCCGTAATGAAAACTTAAAATTCATCTGTAAAACAGTGAATTTGAAAGTAGCTAATAACGAAACAATGTTTACAAATGCTTATGGCAAAGATGAAGTAATTGCTATTCCAGTGGCACACGGTGAAGGCAACTACTATTGTGATGAACATACGTTACAAAAATTGATTGAAAACAACCAGATTCTTTTCCAATACGCAGGTGATAATCCAAACGGAAGTCTTCAAGATATTGCAGGGATTACGAACGAAACAGGCAACGTATTAGGAATGATGCCTCACCCAGAAAGAGCGGTAAGCGATCTTTTAGGAAGCGCGGACGGACTTAAATTATTTCAATCAATCGTAAAGCAGTGGAGGGAACAAAATGTCGTTACTTCTTGAACCAAATGTAGAGCAAATTAAAGAACAAAAGTTATATCGAGATATGGGATTAACAGACGAAGAGTTTGCGAATGTAGAGCAACTGCTTGGTCGTACTCCTAACTATACAGAAACAGGCTTATTCTCTGTTATGTGGTCAGAGCACTGTAGCTATAAAAACTCTAAGCCTGTACTGAAAAAATTCCCTATCACGGGTGAAAAAGTATTACAAGGTCCTGGTGAAGGAGCTGGTATCGTTGATATTGGTGATAACCAAGCCGTTGTATTTAAAATCGAAAGTCATAACCATCCATCAGCGATTGAACCTTATCAAGGAGCAGCAACTGGTGTAGGTGGCATCATTCGTGACGTCTTTTCAATGGGAGCAAGACCGATTGCACTTTTAAACTCTTTACGTTTTGGTGAATTAACATCTCCAAAGGTTCGTCATTTGTTTGAGGAAGTAGTAGCGGGAATCGCAGGTTACGGTAACTGTGTAGGAATCCCAACAGTAGGTGGAGAAATTCAGTTTGAAGCTTCATATGAAGGAAATCCGCTTGTTAACGCTATGTGTGTTGGTTTAATTAACCACGAAGATATTCAAAAAGGTCAAGCTAAAGGCGTTGGCAACACGGTTATGTACGTAGGAGCAAAAACGGGACGCGACGGTATCCACGGCGCTACATTTGCTTCTGAAGAGCTATCTGATCAGTCAGATGAAAAACGTCCTGCTGTACAAGTAGGAGATCCATTTATGGAAAAACTTCTTCTTGAAGCTTGCTTAGAGCTTATCAAGTGTGACGCTTTAGTAGGTATTCAAGATATGGGTGCTGCGGGCTTAACAAGTTCTTCGGCAGAGATGGCAAGTAAAGCAGGTTCTGGTATTGAAATGAACCTTGATCTTGTACCTCAGCGTGAAACGGGTATGACACCATATGAAATGATGCTTTCAGAATCTCAAGAGCGCATGCTCATCGTTGTTGAAAAAGGCCGTGAAAATGAAATCGTCGAAATCGTTGAAAAATACGGATTAGAAGCTGTTTCAGTCGGTCACGTAACCGACGATAAGCGCCTTCGTTTAACTCATAACGGAGAAGTAGTAGCAGATGTTCCTGTAGATGCATTAGCAGAAGATGCACCGGTATACCACAAACCATCTCAAGAACCAGCATACTATCGTGAGTTCCAAGAGCAGTCAGCATACGCTCCTACTGTTGAAAATCACAGTGATATGTTAGTAACGCTTTTAAAACAGCCTACGATTGCAAACAAAGAGTGGGTTTACAACCAATATGACTACCAAGTACGTACAAACACAGTTGTATCTCCTGGATCTGACGCGGCGGTTGTTCGTGTACGTGATACAAATAAAGCATTAGCGATGACAACAGACTGTAACTCTCGCTATTTATACCTAGACCCGGAAGTAGGCGGCCGTATCGCAGTGGCAGAAGCTGCTCGTAACCTTGTATGTTCAGGTGCACAGCCTCTTGCGATTACAGACTGCTTAAACTTCGGCAACCCTGAAAAGCCAGAAATCTTCTGGCAAATTGAAAAAGCAACAGACGGTATGAGCGACGCTTGCCGTGAGCTATCGACTCCGGTTATCGGCGGTAACGTATCTCTGTACAATGAGACAAAAGGTGAAGCAATTTACCCAACTCCTGTTATTGGAATGGTTGGTCTAATCGACGATATCAACCATATTACAACTCAATATGCGAAGCAAAAAGATGACTTAATCTATGTTATTGGTAAAGCTGAAGCAGAATTCGCAGGTACTGAGCTTCAAAAAGTACTAGAAAACGGTACGGTATTCGGCCAGTCACCTAAATTAGATTTAGCGGTTGAAAAAACACGTCAAGATCAGCTTCTTCAAGCAATTCGTGAAGGTGCAGTTCAATCTGCTCACGATATTGCAGAAGGAGGATTCGCGGTAGCCCTAGCTGAAAAAGTGATGAACGGCAGCGGGTTAGGCGTAAACGTAACGGTAGACGGTGAAGCAACAGCAGAGCTATTCAGTGAAACACAATCACGCTTTGTCGTAACGGTTTCACCAGAGAATAAAGAAAAATTCGAAATGCTTGTACAAGATGCAACATTAGTAGGACGCGTAACAGAAGACGCAACATTAACTGTTAAACATCAAGAAAATGTTCTTGTTCAATTATCAGTTGAAGAATTAACTACTGCTTGGAAAGGAGCGCTTCCATGCTTGCTGAAATCAAAGGCTTAAACGAAGAATGTGGCGTATTCGGTGTATGGGGACATGAAAATGCAAGCCAGATTGCTTATTACGGTTTGCATAGCTTGCAACACCGCGGACAAGAAGGCGCTGGTATTGCTGTAACAGACGGAGAAAAAGTGACAGTGATGAAAGGCGTCGGTCTTGTTAACGAAGTATTTGGCCACGGAGAGTTAGAGCAACTAAACGGTAAAGCAGCAATTGGACACGTTCGTTATGCAACAGCTGGAGGCGGAGGGTTTGAAAATGTTCAACCCCTTCACTTCCGCTCTCATAGCGGAAGCCTTGCGTTAGCTCATAATGGAAACTTGGTTAATGCAAATGCATTAAAGCATCAGCTGGAAAACCAAGGGAGTATTTTCCAATCAACATCTGATACAGAAGTACTTGCTCATTTAATTAAACGAAGCGGCTATGAAGATATGAAAGATAAAGTGAAAAATGCTTTATCCATGGTTAAAGGCGCATACGCATTCGTTATTTTAACGGAAGATACGATGATGGTTGCACTTGATCCTCACGGACTGCGTCCATTATCAATTGGACGATTAGGTGATGCCTATGTAGTAGCTTCTGAAACATGTGCGTTTGATATTGTTGGAGCGGTTCATGAGCGTGATGTAGAGCCTGGTGAGTTACTTATTATTAATGATGAAGGTATTCAATCAGAGCGATTCACACTAAACGTAAACCGTGCTATTTGCAGTATGGAATATATTTATTTCTCAAGACCAGATAGTAATATTGATGGAATCAATGTTCACTCTGCTCGTAAAAACCTTGGGAAACAACTTGCAGTTGAGTCACCGATTGAAGCAGACGTTGTAACAGGCGTTCCGGATTCAAGTATTTCAGCAGCGATTGGTTTTGCAGAACAGTCAGGGATTCCATACGAATTAGGTTTAATTAAGAATCGATACGTAGGCCGTACATTCATTCAGCCTTCACAAGAATTGCGTGAACAAGGTGTAAAAATGAAGCTGTCTCCTGTACGTAAAATTGTAGAGGGTAAACGTGTTGTCATGGTAGATGATTCTATCGTTCGCGGCACAACAAGCCGTCGCATTGTTCGTATGCTTCGAGAAGCAGGAGCAACTGAAGTACATGTACGCATCAGTTCACCTCCTATTAAAAATCCATGTTTTTATGGAATTGACACATCGTCATCCTCTGAGTTAATTGCTGCTACGCGCTCTGTTGAAGAAATTCGTGAATTGATTGAAGCTGATTCACTTGTTTTCTTAAGCAACGAAGGTTTAGTAGACGCAATCGGCAGACAGTATGAAGGCAACGGCGGACAGTGTATGGCATGTTTTACTGGAAAGTATCCAACTGAAATTTATCCAGATACTGTACACCCTCATGAAAAGGTAACTTGTTAGTTTTAACGTAAAAAAGGAGTGACAACATGTCATATTCATATAAACAAGCTGGAGTTGACTTAGAAGCAGGATATGAAGCTGTTTCACGTATTAAAAAGCACGTAGAACGAACTGCTCGTGCAGGTATTATGGGAACAGTCGGCGGCTTTGGCGGAATGTTCGATTTATCTACATTGAATTTAAAAGAGCCTGTTCTTGTTTCTGGTACAGATGGAGTAGGAACAAAATTGAAACTTGCTTTTCAAATGGATAAGCATGACACAATCGGTGTGGATGCAGTGGCCATGTGTGTAAACGACGTTTTAGCACAAGGAGCAGAGCCTCTCTACTTCTTAGATTATATTGCTTGCGGGAAAGCAGTTCCTGAAAAAATTGAATCGATTGTAAAAGGAATTGCAGACGGCTGTGAACAGTCCAACTGTGCGTTAATTGGCGGAGAAACAGCTGAAATGCCAGGTTTATACGAAGAAGATGAATATGATCTTGCAGGGTTTACAGTAGGAGCGGTAGAAAAGTCAGAAATTATTACTGGAGATGAGATTAAAGCTGGACAGCTGTTGATCGGTATCTCATCTAGCGGTATTCACAGCAACGGCTACTCTCTTGTACGTAAAATTGTTGATGATCAAGGGTTAAATCTTCACGAAACTTACGCTGGTTTTAATGAAAAGCTCGGAGTTGAGTTATTAACGCCAACAAAAATATACGTGAAGCCGGTCCTAAAAGCATTACATGCAGCTAAGATTGCAGGTATGGCTCATATTACTGGAGGCGGATTTGTTGAAAATATCCCTCGTATGCTTCCTGAAGGTTTAGGTGTAGAAATCGATTACGGTTCTTGGCCAATTCCATACGTGTTTGATTTCCTTGAAGAGCAAGGCAAGCTAGACCGTAAAGAAATGTTCGAAGTATTCAATATGGGAATCGGATTTGTTTTAGCTGTTGAACCTGAAGATATGAATAAAGTCATTGAAGCAATTGAAAACGAAGGCGAAAAAGCATTTGTTATCGGACGTGTCAAAGAAGGAACAGGTGTTGAATTTGCTGGAGGGACGTTTGCATGATAAATATTGCAGTGTTTGCTTCTGGAAACGGCAGTAACTTTCAATCCATCTACGAAGCAACTCAGTCAGGTCGATTAAAAGCAAATATTGCGCTTGTTGTTTGTAATAAACCGGATGCATACGTAATTGAACGAGCAAAAGCATGTGGAATACCATGCTTTGTTTGTTCGCCTAAAAACTATGAAAATAAAGAAGCGTATGAAGCAGCAATTCTTGCAGAGCTTACATCAGCTAAAGTAGAATTTCTTGTTTTAGCAGGATATATGCGATTAGTTGGTTCGACGTTGCTTAAGCCATACAAAAATCGTATTGTTAATATCCACCCTTCGCTTTTACCTGCATTTCCTGGGATTGATGCTATTGGTCAAGCTTTTGATGCAGGAGTAAAAGTGATTGGAATTACCGTGCATTTTGTAGATGAAGGCATGGATACAGGACCAATTATTGACCAGCAGGCTATTCGCATTGAAAAAGGCGATACAAGAGAAACAGTTGAGGCCCGTATTCATGAAATTGAACATCAATTTTATCCCGCGGTACTGAATGAATTATTTGAACAAGCCGCAGTTAAATAAATAGGATGTAACCTTGTCAAAAAAGTTTTAATCCTTTACTATGGTAGAGTAGTAGTGAAAGGAAGATTTTAAATGAGAGATCGGATCAGGAGGAGTTTACAAAATGACAGCAAAACGCGCGCTTATTAGCGTATCTGATAAAGAAGGTATTGTTTCATTTGCACAAGAATTAAAGGACTTAGGAGTAGAAATTATTTCAACTGGCGGTACAAAGCGTACCCTAGAAGAAAACGGCATTGATGTTATCGGAATCTCTGAAGTAACTGGTTTCCCAGAAATTTTAGACGGCCGTTTAAAAACATTGCATCCTAACGTTCACGGTGCTTTATTAGCGTTACGCGATAATGAAGAGCATCAAGCTCAAATGAAAGAGCATAATATCTCGCCAATCGACTTTGTAGTTGTAAACTTATATCCATTTAAAAAGACAATTGAAAAAGAGGATGTAACGCTTGCTGAAGCGATTGAGAATATTGACATCGGTGGACCTACAATGCTTCGTTCAGCTGCGAAAAACTATCGTTCTGTCTCAGTTGTAGTAGATCCAAGCGATTACGCAACCGTAGTAGAAGAGTTAAAAGCGGATGGCAATGTTTCATTTGAAACCAACCAACGATTAGCAGCAAAAGTATTCCGTCATACGGCAGCTTATGATGCATTAATCGCTGAATACTTAACAAACATTACAGGTGAAACAACTCCTGAGAAATTAACAGTAACGTATGAGCGCGTTCAAGGCTTACGATACGGAGAAAACCCTCACCAACAAGCTTCTTTTTATAAAAAGCCGTTAACACAAAAAGGTTCTATTGCAACAGCTACGCAGCTGCATGGAAAAGAGTTATCATACAATAATATCAACGATGCAAACGCAGCTCTTCAAATCGTAAAAGAATTCAAAGAGCCGGCTATCGTAGCGATCAAACATATGAACCCTTGCGGTGTAGGTGTGGGTGAAACAATTGCTCAAGCTTATCAAAAAGCATATGAAGCGGATCCTACATCTATCTTTGGCGGCATCGTAGCAGCTAACCGTCCTATCGACCGTGAAACGGCTATTCAGTTAAAAGAAATTTTCTTAGAAATTATCATTGCTCCTGCGTTCGATCAAGAAGCATTAGATGTATTAACAGCTAAGAAAAACCTTCGTTTACTAACGATAGAGCTTGATGAAAAAGCAGAAAAAGAAGCTTTCTTAACGTCTGTAAAAGGCGGCGTGCTTGTTCAGGATGAAGACGTATTCGGATTTGATGATGCAACGATTACTGTTCCAACGAAACGCGAGCCAACAGAAAAAGAGTGGGCAGATTTAAAATTAGCATGGAAAGTTGTTAAAAATGTTAAGTCTAATGCTATTGTACTTGCAAAAGATGACATGACAATTGGCGTAGGTGCTGGTCAAATGAATCGCGTGGGCGCTGCAAAAATTGCAATTGAACAAGCTGGTGAAAAAGCACAAGGTTCAGCTTTAGGTTCAGATGCTTTCTTCCCAATGGGCGATACAGTAGAAGCAGCAGCTAAAGCAGGAATCACAGCTATTATTCAGCCAGGCGGATCAATTCGTGATGAAGAGTCAATTGCAAAAGCAGATGAATACGGCATTGCAATGGTATTTACAGGCGTAAGACATTTTAAACATTAATGAGGTGAAGAACGTGAATGTTTTAGTTATTGGAAAAGGCGGAAGAGAGCATACAATTGCATGGAAAGCTTCAAAAAGTCCACTTGTTAACGAAGTGTTTGTAGCACCAGGAAACCCAGGCATGAGAGATGTGGCAACGATTGTACCAATCGATGAAAGCAGCCAAGAAGAGCTTGTGCAGTTTGCAAAAGAAAATAAGATTGGATTAACAATTGTTGGACCAGAAAATCCGCTAATTGAAGGCATTGTTGATCGATTCGAACAAGAAGGTCTTCCGGTCTTTGGACCGCGCAAACAAGCAGCGATGATTGAAGGAAGCAAAAGCTTTGCAAAAGAGCTCATGAAAAAGTATGATATTCCAACCGCAGCGTATGAAACATTTACGTCTTACGAGGAAGCAAAAGCATATGTGGAAAAGCAAGGCGCTCCAATTGTTATTAAAGCAGACGGCTTAGCAGCTGGTAAAGGTGTAACTGTTGCTTTAACAGTAGAAGAAGCTGTAGATACATTACGTGATTTTCTAGTTGACCAAAAATTTAAAGAAGCAAGTGCCAAAGTAGTTGTAGAAGAATTTTTGGATGGTGAAGAATTTTCATTAATGGCATTCGTACGCGGGACAAATGTGTATCCAATGGTAATTGCACAAGATCATAAGCGTGCTTTTGACGGCGATCAAGGTCCGAACACAGGAGGCATGGGAGCTTACTCTCCTGTTCCGCAAATTAGTGATGCAGAAGTACAAGAGGCTGTAGAAAACATCTTACTTCCAATGGCTAAAGGATTAGCTGAAGAAGGCTGTGAGTATACGGGAATTCTATATGCTGGTCTGATTCAAACACAAAAAGGACCAAAAGTGATTGAATTTAATGCGCGTTTTGGAGATCCTGAAACACAGGTTGTACTGCCCCGTATGAAAAGCGATTTAGTCGATGTGCTTCTTCGCATTTTGAAAGAAGAAAAAGTAGAAATTGAATGGGATAACGAAGCAGCTATTGGAATTGTATTAGCAGCAGCGGGTTACCCAGAAGATTATCAAAAGGGTGCGCCAATTAACGGATTGGATGCGATCAGTGAAGACGCGCTTGTTTTCCACGCTGGTACGGCTTTAGAAAACGACACATACGTTTCGAACGGCGGCCGCGTTCTATTAGTAGGTGCCAAAGGAGCAACTCTTCAAGAAGCGCAGCAAGAAGTATACAAACAAATGGCTCATATCGATGTAGAAAAAGGCTTTTTCTATCGCAAAGACATCGGCCATCGTGCATTAGCAAAAGCAGCTTTAAAATAAAAAAGGAGAGCTCCGGCTCTCCTTTTTACCTTATGAAGGATTATACGTTTCTTCGTTTCCATTTGGATGGTGTTCATGTTCATCGTGTTTTTGACACGAATCATATGCGTACGTAAGGGGGCAAAAACGCGTGATGCCTTCTGCAACTTTTAAAGCTCCCATTAACCCTAAGAAGATGTATGAATCTTTGTACGGTCTGCGAGATAAACGAGATGTTGTCCAAGAAAGAAGGGTAAAGCCCAGTGTAAGTCGAATTAATGCGTTAACAATACCGATATTTGGTTTCATGTTTTATCACCTTTATTCATAAAATTAATAACAGTTTCTGAATGCGTTTACATCACGGATGTGTTACGATAAAAATACATAGTAAATTAGGGGGAATTTAGCATGCCGGAACAGAGATACCGCTGGAAAAGCAAACATATTAGACAGCAGCTTTTAGTATTAAACGGTCAAAAAGCACCAACTATTGTCTTAAAAGATGCAACATATTTGAACGCTCGAATGAAGCAGTGGAAAAAAGCACATATTTGGGTTTACCAAGATCGTATTGTATACGTTGGCTCAGAGATGCCTAAGCACACAGACGCTTCTACAGAGATTATAGACTGCAGTGAGAAATATGTGGTTCCTGGGTATATTGAGCCGCATGTTCACCCGTTTCAGTTATATAATCCCCAGACTTTTTCCCAATATGCAGCCAAGCACGGAACAACCACTTTATTTAATGATAATTTAATTCTCGCTTTACAGCTTGAACAAAAAACGGCATTTTCATTGATTGAAGAAATGAAAACGTTACCACAGTCACTGTATTGGTGGTGCAGATTTGATTCGCAGACAGAAATTGATGAAGAGGCTGATATCTTCTCACATACGAACATTACTTCTTGGCTACAAAATGAAGCTGTCTTACAAGGAGGCGAACTGACAAGTTGGCCGAAGCTTTTAGACGGAGATGATTTAATGCTTCACTGGGTTCAAGAGACAAAGCGGATGAGGAAGCATATTGAAGGACATTTCCCGGGGGCGTCAGCATTTACCTTAGCAAAAATGAAATTGCTCGGGGCAGACAGCGATCATGAGTCTATGACAGGGGAAGATGTTGTTGCTCGGTTAACGCAAGGCTATGACGTTGCTTTGCGCCACTCTTCCATTCGGCCAGATTTGCCAAAACTGCTGCAGGAGTTAAAAGAGCTGCAGGTAGATTATTTTGACCATATTACCATGAATACAGACGGTTCTCCGCCTTCTTTTTACCAAAACGGCGTGTCAGATATGTTAATTACATTAGCTATTTCAGAAGGAGTTCCTGTGTTAGATGCTTATAATATGGTGTCTGTAAATATTGCTCGCTATTATAACATGGAACATTTGCACGGGCATGTAGCAACAGGCTGTGTGGCTAATATTAATATTTTAGAAGATCCTATGCGGCCTACTCCGGTATCTGTCTTAGCAAAAGGAAAGTGGATGAAAAAAGAAGGCAAAGAACAAGCATTAGCCTCGGTAGAATTTCCTTGGGGAAAGTTTGGTTTTTCACCGTTAAAGTTAGACTTTGATTTAACGATGGACGATTTTCAATTTTCAATGCCAGTAGGCGTGAAAATGAAAAATGCTGTTATTATGGAGCCGTATTCAATTCACTTAAATGTGAGCGGAGATGTATTAGCCTCTGATCATGATGAAAGCTTTTTAGTGCTGGTGGACCGAGAAGGCAAGTGGCGCATCAATACGCTGTTAAAAGGATTTGCGACAAATGTATCGGGAATGGCGAGTTCGTTTTCAAATACAGGTGATTTTATTTTAATTGGAAAATCGAAAAAAGATATGATGTGTGCATTCAAACGTATGAAAGAAATTGGCGGCGGTATTGTTATTACAGAAGGTGAGAAAGTAGTATATGAACTGGATCTTCCGTTAAAAGGAGTCATGTCGAATCTGCCGATGGAAGAGCTAAGTAAACGAGAGGTGGAACTCAAGAAAGTGCTGGGTGAGCGAGGATACAAACACGATGATCCTGTCTATTCACTGCTGTTCTTTTCGTCTACACATTTGCCTTATATTCGTATCACGCCAGTAGGAATTTATGACGTTATGAATAAAAAAGTACTTTTTCCGTCTATAATGCGTTAAAATATAAAAGTATCAAAGGAATTTGAAATTTGTATGAAATTGGCTGTCTTCATACAGAATGAATGTATGTGCAAATAAATATAGAAACTGTATTTTATAGATAGAAACAACTAGTAAAGAAAGCCAATGATAAAGGAGTTCGATACGATGCAAATCAACAAACTACGAGGAAAAGAATTAGATCAGCTATTTCAAGCGATTTTATCATTAGAAAACATTGAAGAATGCTATCAATTTTTTGATGACCTATGTACAGTTAATGAAATTCAATCATTAGCACAGCGCTTAGAAGTAGCAAGAATGCTAAGAGAAGGCAACACGTACCATAAAATTGAGACGGAAACTGGAGCAAGCACAGCGACGATCTCCCGTGTTAAACGCTGCTTGAATTATGGAAGCGATGCGTATCAAATGGTGTTAGAACGCCTTCAAGAAGATTCAAATCAAAAGTAAAGCGTATGGCTGAAGCAGCCATACGCTTATTTTTTTTATTAAAATTGAGTTGCTTCTTCAATGATATTTTTAAGGTCGCTAATTGCTACACGTTTTTGTTCCATTGTGTCGCGGTTACGGATTGTTACTTGATTGTCTTCTAATGAATCGAAGTCGAATGTAATACAGAACGGCGTACCGATTTCATCATGGCGACGGTAACGTTTACCGATTGAACCAGCATCATCATAGTCAATCATAAAGTATTTTGCTAAATCTTCAAAAACAGCGCGAGCTTCGTTAGAAAGCTTTTTAGAAAGTGGTAATACAGCAGCTTTAAATGGTGCTAAAGCAGGGTGAAGCTGCATAACTGTACGAGAAGAGCCGTCTTCTAACGTTTCTTCTTCATATGCATCAATCATATAAGCTAGTGTTACACGGTCAGCCCCTAAAGAAGGCTCGATGCAGTAAGGTACATAGCGTTCGTTTGTTTCTTGATCAACATATTGGAAGTCTTCTCCAGAGTGTTCCATGTGCTGTTTTAAGTCGTAGTCAGTACGAGAAGCTACGCCCCATAGTTCGCCCCAGCCGAATGGGAACTTGTATTCAAAGTCTGTTGTTGCATTACTGTAGTGAGAAAGTTCATCATCATCATGGTCGCGAAGACGAACGTTTTCTTCTTTCATACCAAGAGAAAGAAGCCATTTGTTACATGTTTCTTTCCAGTAGTTAAACCACTCTAATTCAGTGCCTGGTTTACAGAAGAACTCAAGTTCCATTTGTTCAAATTCACGCGTACGGAATGTGAAGTTACCAGGTGTAATTTCGTTACGGAAGCTTTTACCCACTTGGCCGATACCGAATGGAAGCTTTTTACGCATTGAGCGCTGAACGTTTTTAAAGTTTACGAAAATACCTTGAGCCGTTTCAGGACGAAGATAAATTTCATTTGTTGATGTTTCAGTTACACCTTGGTGCGTTTTGAACATTAAGTTAAATTGACGAATTTCAGTGAAGTTAGCTGAACCACACTCAGGACATGTAATTTCGTGTTCTTTAATTAAGTCAGCCATTGCATCAAATGAAAGGCCGTCTACGATCATTTCAATGCCTTTTTCTTGAAGCTTTTCTTCAATTAATTTATCGGCACGGTGACGAGCTTTACAATCCTTACAGTCGATCATTGGGTCATTAAAGTTTCCTAAGTGACCAGAAGCTTCCCATGTTTTTGGATTCATTAAAATCGCAGCGTCTAAACCAACGTTGTATGGAGATTCTTGAATGAATTTTTTCCACCATGCTTTTTTAATATTGTTTTTTAATTCTACGCCAAGCGGGCCGTAATCCCATGTATTTGCAAGACCGCCGTAAATTTCAGAACCTTGAAATACAAAGCCGCGATGTTTGGCGTGAGATACGATTTGATCCATTGTTTTTGACATTCTAATTCCTCCTGTAAATGGTAGTAATTCAAGCGAAACAAAAAGAGCGGGTACAAAAAAACTCTCGTCCCTGGGCATATCAACAATATGCCCAGGGACGAGAGTTTTTCCCGCGGTTCCACCCTGGTTGATACAAAATGTATCCACCTTCGTCTGTATATACTCCAGATTGCCTTTTCCTTAAACCATTCTCTAGGCTCCCACCGTCCCTAGTTCGCTTTGTGAAGAGGATTTAAGTACTATTGATCCTTCAGCGTATATCATATGAATTTTAGTAGCTATATATTAGCATATCCTATGCAGAGAAACAATAACCTTGTGCAAAATGGGCTTTTTTTGTGATGTTTTCTTCCGGAATTTGAGGATAAAACCATATCTTTTATCCATATTTTTTGAAAACAAAAAACGTGATGAAAAGTTCGGTTTTCTTTTCATTTCACCCTCTTAGTTTTGTTATAATGAACAAATGGACGAGCGCGAACTTTTAAGTGTAAAGAAATGGAGGAACCTATATGTATGATATTAAAGAGTGGAGACATGTCTTTAAATTAGATCCTAATAAAGAAATTTCAGATGCAGATTTAGAAAAAATTTGCGAATCCGGCACGGATGCGGTTCTTGTTGGAGGATCAGACGGAGTAACTTTAGACAATGTGCTGCAGCTGTTAATGCGTATTCGCCGCTATACGGTGCCATGTGCGCTAGAAGTATCAACAATTGACTCTGTAACGCCTGGTTTTGATTCTTATTTCATTCCGACCGTTTTAAACAGCAAGGATCCAAAGTGGATTGTTGACTTACATCATGCGGCGATGAAGGAATACGGTGAAATCATGGACTGGGATGAAATTTTTGTAGAAGGATACTGCGTACTTAACCCCGAAGCAAAAGTAGCTGCGCTAACGGAAGCGAAAACCGATTTGGATGCAGAAGATGTTGTAGCGTATGCTCGCATGGCTGAACGCATGTTTCATTTGCCCGTTTTCTATCTAGAATACAGTGGAACATATGGAGACCCTGCATTAGTGGCAGAAGTGAAAAATTCGCTAAATGAGACGAAGTTATTTTACGGCGGCGGTATTGAGACAAAAGAGCAAGCAAGTGAGATGGGAGAGCTAGCTGATACAGTTATTGTAGGAAATGTTATTTATACAAATTTATCGGAAGCATTAAAAACGGTAAAAGCGGTAAAAAAGAATATTGCACAGTGAAAAATAAATAAAGTAGAATAGAGAATATATGTTCGATATAGGCGGTGAAAACGTGAATTTTTTAAGTGAAAAATTATTAACAGGATTAAACCCTCAGCAGCAAGAGGCAGTTAAAACAACAGACGGACCATTATTACTTATGGCCGGTGCAGGAAGTGGGAAAACACGCGTATTAACGCATCGAATTGCGTTTTTAATGGCGGAAAAAGAAGTTGCACCTTGGAATATTTTAGCTATTACCTTTACAAACAAAGCAGCTCGTGAAATGAGAGAGCGTGTGGCAAGTATCGTTGGCGGAGTGGCAGAAGATATCTGGATTTCAACGTTCCACTCGATGTGCGTACGTATTTTACGAAGAGATATTGATCGTATTGGCTTTAATCGCAACTTTACGATTTTAGATTCAACGGATCAGCTGTCCGTTATTAAAAACATTTTAAAAGATCAAAACATCGACCCAAAAAAATTCGATCCGCGCTCGCTATTAGGAAGCATTAGTTCAGCTAAAAATGAACTGAAAGTAGCGGAAGAATTTGATAAAACAGCAGCAGGACCATATGAAGAAGTTGTAAGTAAAGTCTATAAAGAGTATGAAAAGCGTTTAAAGAAAAACCAAGCGCTCGATTTTGATGATTTGATTATGACAACGATTCAGTTATTTAAACGAGTTCCTGAAGTGTTAACGTACTATCAGCGCAAGTTTCAATATATTCATGTGGACGAGTATCAAGATACAAACCATGCACAATATATGCTGGTTCGCTTGCTAGCCGCACGATTTGAAAATGTATGCGTAGTAGGGGATTCAGATCAGTCTATTTACCGCTGGCGCGGGGCTGATATTACAAATATCTTGTCATTTGAAAAAGATTACCCAAAAGCCAAAACCATTTTGCTTGAACAAAATTATCGTTCAACGAAAACGATTTTGGCTGCGGCAAACGGCGTCATTGCAAACAATATGAATCGTAAAGTGAAAAACTTATGGACGGAAAACGATGAAGGCCAGAAGCTTTATCATTACCAAGCAATGAGTGAGCATGATGAGGCACAGTTTGTAGCACGTAAAATCAAAGAAGCAGTAGACAGCGGCAAACGTAAATATAGCGATTTTGCCATTTTGTATCGTACAAATGCACAGTCGCGTGTAATGGAGGAAGTACTGCTAAAATCCAATATTAACTATACAATTGTCGGCGGGATTAAGTTCTACGACCGCAAAGAGATTAAAGATTTGCTTGCGTACTTGCGCTTAATTGCCAACCAAGATGATGACATTAGCTTAGCTCGTATTGTGAACGTTCCAAAACGCGGAGTTGGAGCTACTTCAGTCGATAAAGTAGCCAATTACGGAAACGTTCATGACATTTCTATTTTCAAAGCGCTTGATGAAGTAGAATTGATGGGGTTAACGGGTAAAGCAACAAAAGCACTTCGTGATTTCCAATCCATGATTTCAAACTTAGCTCAAATGCAAGACTATATGTCTGTAACAGAGCTTGTGGAACAAGTATTAGAAAGAACAGGGTACCGTGAAGCGCTTAAAGTAGAAAAAACAATTGAAGCACAAAGTCGCTTAGAGAATATTGATGAGTTTTTATCTGTTACAAAAACGTTTGAAGAAGCAAGTGAAGATAAGAGCTTAGTAGCATTTTTAACCGATTTAGCGCTTGTTGCTGATATCGATAAGCTTGACGACGAGGAAGAAGAAGAGAACGAACAAGTGATTCTGATGACGCTTCACTCAGCAAAAGGTCTAGAGTTCCCGGTTGTTTTCCTAATGGGTATGGAAGAAGGCGTATTCCCTCATAGCCGATCGTTATTCGAAGATAATGAAATGGAAGAAGAACGACGCTTAGCCTACGTAGGGATTACACGTGCTGAACAAGAATTGTATTTATTAAATGCTCAAATGCGTACACTATTTGGTAAAACAAACGTCAATCCAAAATCGCGCTTCATTGGAGAAATCCCAAGCGAGCTTGTGGAATCTTTAAATGAAACGATGCGCAAGCCTGCTGCTGGTCGTTCAGGGGCTTCAGCTTCGCCGTTTGCAGCGCGCCGACAAGCGGCCGTGGCAACAACGAAGCTTGTATCAACGGGCAGTGAATCGATTGGATGGAGCGTTGGAGATAAGGCCGAGCATAAAAAATGGGGAATTGGTACAGTTGTAAGTGTAAAAGGAGAAGGAGACTCAAAAGAATTAGACATTGCTTTTCCTAGTCCTACAGGTGTAAAAAGACTGCTTGCTAAATTTGCCCCGGTTACGAAAGTGTAATCGTGAAAAGGAGCTAGAATATGGAGTTTGAGACAGCAAAATCACGCGTTCAAGAATTACGTGACTTATTAAATCAATATGGTTATGAATATTATGTGTTAGATCAGCCATCTGTTCCAGATGCAGAATACGATAAATTAATGAATGAGTTAATTGAAATAGAAGAATCGTTTCCAGAATTAAAAACAGCTGACTCACCTACTCAGCGCATCGGCGGCCAAGTGCTCGATGCGTTTGAGAAGGTTCAGCATCAAACGTCTATGCTAAGTTTAGGAAATGCATTTAATGAAGAAGACCTTCGAGATTTTGATCGCCGAGTGCGCCAAGCCGTTGAAGACGAGTTTTCTTATGTATGCGAACTTAAAATTGATGGCCTTGCTGTATCTCTTCGCTATGAAGATGGATACTTAGTGCTGGGTGCTACGCGCGGAGATGGTACGACTGGTGAAAATATTACTGAAAACTTAAAAACAATTCGCTCGATTCCACTGCGAATTAAAGAACCGTTATCAATGGAAGTTCGCGGAGAAGCATTTATGCCGAGGAAATCATTCGAAGCACTTAATGAAGCAAAAATGGAAAGAGATGAAGTTCCGTTTGCTAACCCCCGTAACGCAGCTGCTGGCTCACTGCGTCAGCTAGATCCTAAAATTGCGGCAAAACGTAATTTAGATATCTTTGTCTATGCCATGACTGATACAGGAGAATTAGAAATCGACTCTCACAGCGAAAGTTTGAATTTACTCGATGATCTTGGCTTTAAAACAAATAAAGAAAGACAGACGTGTGAAACCATTGATGATGTGATTGCTTATATCGAAAGCTGGCAAACGAAACGTCCAGAACTATCTTATGATATTGATGGCATTGTTGTAAAAGTAGATTCATTTGATCAGCAGGCTGAGCTTGGAACAACGGCCAAGAGTCCACGCTGGGCTATTGCTTATAAGTTTCCTGCTGAAGAAGTTGTAACCAAGCTTGTAAATATTGAGCTGACGGTAGGCCGGACAGGTGTCATTACGCCAACAGCTATTTTGGAGCCGGTTCAAGTAGCAGGTACGACGGTACAGCGTGCGTCTCTTCACAATGAAGATTTGATTCGTGAAAAGGACATTCGCATCGGAGATTATGTCGTGGTGAAAAAAGCAGGAGATATTATTCCTGAAGTAGTGAATGTGATTGAAGAGAAGCGAACGGGAGAAGAGCAAGAGTTTACGATGCCCACTCACTGCCCTGAATGTGAAAGTGAACTGGTACGTTTAGAAGGAGAAGTTGCGCTTCGCTGCATTAATCCAAGCTGTCCTGCTCAAATTCGTGAAGGACTTATTCATTTCGTGTCCCGCAATGCGATGAACATTGATGGACTTGGTGAAAAAGTTATATCACAATTATTTCGTGAACAGTTAATTAAAGATGTAGCAGATATTTATACGCTGACAAAACAGCAGTTAATCGAGCTTGAGCGCATGGGTGAGAAATCTGCTGATAATTTGATTGCGGCCATCGAAGCTTCTAAAGAAAATTCACTTGAGCGTTTGCTTTTTGGTTTGGGCATTCGCCACGTTGGAGCAAAAGCTGCAAAGACGTTAGCTCAGCACTTTGAAACCATAGACAAGTTAACAAAAGCAACGTATGATGAATTAGTGGCAATTAATGAAATTGGTGCCAAAATGGCTGATGCTATTGTCGCTTACTTTACACAAGAAGAGGTTCAAGAACTTATACATGAATTAAAAGAGTATGGAGTAAACCTTACATACAAAGGACCCAAGCTTGTAAGTGTAGAAAATGTAGATTCTGTTTTTGCTGGTAAAACCGTTGTATTAACAGGTAAGCTTGAACAGCTATCTCGCAATGAGGCAAAAGCACAAATTGAAGCACTTGGCGGTAAAGTCACAGGAAGCGTAAGTAAAAAGACAGACCTTGTTGTGGCAGGGGAAGAGGCTGGTTCCAAACTGACAAAAGCTAACGAGCTTGAAATTGAAGTATGGGATGAAGCAAGGCTACTTACGGAATTAAATAAATAAGAGGTGTGTGTAGTTGAAAAAGATATTGTTACTTTCTCTTGCGGTCATGCTTGTAACTTCAGCGTGTGCACCGAACCTTTCGGACGATAAAGAGACTGTTCAACAAACCAACAACAAGAAAGAAAAAGCAGTTATTCCGAAGTATAGTATTTCAGACGATTATTACCGAACAATTCTTCCATTTAAAGCGGGAGTGGCAAGAGGCTTAGTAGCAGCAAACTTAAATAACCGCTTGGATGCGCAAGAATTTGAAACAGGCTTAATGCGCTTATCGACAGATAGCTATTCTCCGAAAAAATATGTGTATCAAGAAGGCCAGTACCTTGATAAAGATACTATTCGCTCATGGTTAAGCCGTAAGCTGAGTGATAAACAGTTTAAAGATCTTCAAAGCAAAACAAAAGATGATACGGCGAAAAAGAAGCTTAAAAACAATGGGTTAAACCCAATTGATACAGAAAAAGGCGATTTGAAAACTCGTAACGAAACAAGTCCAATGTACTTAGCGAACATTACTGAACAAGACTACCTTATTCAAGACGGAGACGACAAGGTAAAACTTGGAGGCGTCACAATCGGCTTAGCGATGAATTCTGTTCATTATTATACAGAAGAAAATGGTTATGCACGTGAAGTGAAGCTTACAAATAAAGAGATTGAAGCGCAAGGAAAGCAAATGGCAGATGAAATTGTTAAGCGTATGCGCAACATCAAAGGCTTAGAAAATGTGCCAGTTCGAGTAGCATTATTCAAACAAAGTGCTAAGTCCTCTTTAACACCGGGTAACTTTATAGCTGTCGGAAATGCAGGTTCAAATGATACGGCCGTTGGCAGCTGGGATAATTTAGACGAGCAATATTATTTATTCCCATCATCAGATGCAACAAAAGATCACCGAGATGATGCGATGAAGTTTGATGAGTTTAAAGCGCAAATCGAAGACTACTTCCCAAACTTTACAAGCGTAGTAGGGAAAGGGTATTACAAAGATGGACAGCTTCAAAAAATGACGATTGATATTCCCGTACAATTTTATGGAAAAGGTGAAATTGTAGGATTTACTCAGTACGTTGCTGGTTTAATGCTTGATCATTTCCCTTCATATATGGAAACGAGTATCTCTATTAACTCAGTAAGCGGACCGGAAGCTCTTATTGTTAGAAAAGCAGATGAAGACAAGCCGTTCGTTCATATTTACGAAGAGTAAGCAAAAAAAGACACTGCTCAAGCAGTGTCTTTTTTTAATTCTATGAAATTGCCTCCTATGAAGAAATGGCGTGAGAATTTTGTCTCGTAAACTTAGCAAGATAATAAGCAGCAAATGCAAATGCATCTTGTTCGGTTGTCCGCTCTTCATACGGGCGTTTTTTATCCAGCTCAAATTCTTTCTGATAATAAGGGATGTGATCTTGAATATAGTGACGCAGCTCGTGAAAGATGGTTTCAACAAGCGGAAGGTAGTCATCAAATTTAAAAATAAATATAATGCCGACTTCTCGCCAGTAAACACCTGAGGCAAACTGCAGGTATTCTGCTTCTTCTTCTCCAAGAGCGGAGACAATTTTATTGGCTTCACATGAATCACAAAAAATGATAGGAATATGAAAGGCTTTATTTAAACAAGCAAAAACATCTTTTTGCAAGGTGGACAAATCCCACTTGAATTCTTCATCTAATACAAACCATCTTCCGCTTTGCTGATACACAGGGCGCTGGTGGATGACTGACTGTATAAGTATTTTATTCAATTTTTATAGCACCTCTTTTACGGTAAAGTAGTTATTCGTTTTCTTTACTTTCCCAAAGACTAGTGAAATTAAAACATGGTGGTGTGTTCTTCTAAAGCATGTTTCTCTTTCTATCTATCTTTTCTAAAAAGAAGGTTATTTTATACCTATGCAAGAGAGAAATATTTTATGACGAAGGAAAAGTATGGAATGTTGTTTGAATGAAATAGATTTGGTATAAAATAGAAGTGATAAATGTAAGCCCTGTCTTGTCTGGCGGGGTTTTTAATATTTTAGGAACTAGTCTCAGAAATGTTGCCTGTTGCTAGTGAAGTTTGGTATTATCAGTATATTGTAGTGGGACGAATATTCGGAGGTGAAGGAACATGTCAAGAATTTCTGTTGATCAAGTAAAACACGTTGCAAACTTAGCGAGACTTGCGGTGACGGATGACGAAGCAGAACTATTTACAAAACAATTAGATGCTATTATTACATATGCAGAACAATTAGATGAGCTAGATACTACAAATGTAAAACCAACTTCTCACGTATTGGATATGAAAAACGTGATGCGTGAAGATAAGCCAGCTAAAGGCTTACCAATTGAAGACGTAGTAAAAAACGCGCCAGACCACAAGGATGGCTACATTCGAGTACCAACTATTTTAGAATAAGGAAGGAGGCTTTACGATGTCTTTATTCGATCGTAAACTTTCAGAACTACATAGCCTTTTACACAAGAAAGAAGTACGTGTACAAGATTTAGTAGACGAATCATACAAACGTATTAATGAAGTAGATGATAAAGTAGGTGCGTTCTTAGCGCTTAATGAAGACAACGCTCGTGCTTATGCAAAAGAGCTAGATGAAGCATTACAAACAAAAGATGAATTTGGCCTATTATTTGGTATGCCGATCGGTGTAAAAGATAATATTGTCACAAAAGATTTACGTACAACTTGCTCTAGTAAAATTCTAGCAAACTTTGATCCGATTTATGATGCAACAGTTGTTCAAAAACTGCAGGCAGCTGAAGCAGTAACAATCGGTAAATTAAATATGGATGAATTCGCAATGGGTTCTTCAACTGAAAACTCAGGTCTTCAGTTAACGCGCAACCCATGGAATTTAGATTACGTACCGGGTGGATCTAGCGGTGGTTCAGCTGCAGCTGTAGCAGCAGGAGAAGTTCCGTTCTCTTTAGGTTCTGATACAGGTGGTTCAATTCGTCAGCCAGCTGCTTATTGCGGTGTTGTTGGATTAAAACCAACGTATGGTCGCGTATCTCGTTACGGATTAGTGGCATTCGCATCTTCTTTAGATCAAATCGGACCAATCACAAATTCTGTTGAAGATAATGCATACTTACTTCAAGCAATTTCAGGCGTAGACCCAATGGATTCTACTTCTGCTAATGTTGATGTACCGGATTATGTATCTGCTTTAACAGGTGACGTAAAAGGCCTTAAAATTGCTGTTCCAAAAGAATACTTAGGCGAAGGTGTGGGCGAAGAAGCTCGCCAGTCTGTTTTAGATGCACTAAAAGTGTTAGAAGGACTAGGCGCAACTTGGGAAGAAGTATCGCTTCCACACTCTAAATACGCATTAGCTACGTATTATCTATTATCTTCTTCTGAAGCGTCTGCTAACTTATCTCGTTTTGACGGCGTTCGCTACGGATACCGTACAGATAATGCTGAGAACTTAATCGAAATGTACAAGCAGTCTCGAAGCGAAGGCTTTGGAAACGAAGTAAAACGCCGTATCATGCTTGGGACATTTGCGTTAAGCTCTGGTTATTATGATGCTTACTACAAAAAAGCACAGCAAGTACGTACGTTAATTAAGCAAGACTTTGAGTCTGTATTTGAAAACTATGACGTTATCATTGGACCAACTACACCAACTCCATCATTCAAAATTGGTGAGAAAACAGATGATCCATTAACAATGTATGCAAACGATATTTTAACAATCCCAGTAAACCTTGCTGGAGTACCTGGTATTTCTGTGCCTTGCGGCTTATCAAATGGATTGCCATTAGGGTTACAAATTATCGGTAAGCATTTCGACGAAAGCACAATCTATCGTGTTGCTCATGCATTCGAACAAGCAACTGAGCATCATAAAGCGAAACCAGCACTGTAAGGGGTGAGATAAAGATGAACTTTGAAACGATTATTGGTCTTGAAGTACACGTTGAGCTTAAGACAAAATCTAAAATTTTCTCAGCAAGTCCAAACGCATTTGGTGCGGCTCCAAATGCTAACACAAGTGTAATCGACTTAGGTTATCCTGGCGTACTACCTGTGTTAAACAAAGAAGCAGTTGATTTTGCAATGAAAGCGGCGCTTGCGCTAAACTGTGAAATCGCAACAGATACAAAGTTTGATCGTAAAAACTATTTCTATCCGGATAACCCAAAAGCTTATCAAATCTCTCAATTTGATAAACCAATTGGCGAGAACGGTTGGATTGAAGTAGAAGTTAAAGGTGAAACGAAGCGCATTCGTATCAACCGACTTCATTTAGAAGAAGATGCTGGTAAGTTAACGCATACAGGCGATGGCTATTCACTAGTAGACTTCAACCGTCAAGGTACACCTCTAATTGAGATTGTATCGGAAGCAGATATGCGTTCTCCTGAAGAAGCATATGCTTATTTAGAAAAACTAAAATCAATCATTCAATATACAGGCGTATCTGACTGTAAAATGGAAGAAGGTTCACTTCGCTGTGATGCCAATATTTCTTTACGTCCAGTTGGACAAGAAGAGTTTGGTACAAAAGCTGAGCTAAAGAACTTAAACTCATTTAACTATGTGCGCCGCGGTCTTGAACACGAAGAAATTCGTCAAGAAAAAGTGTTATTGTCTGGTGGCCTAATCGAGCAGGAAACACGCCGTTTTGATGAGTCTACGGGTGAAACAATTCTGATGCGTGTAAAAGAAGGATCTGACGACTACCGCTACTTCCCAGAGCCTGACTTATTAGAATTACACATCGACGAAGAGTGGAAAGAACGCGTTCGTGCTTCGATTCCTGAACTTCCAGATGCTCGTAAAAAGCGCTATGTAGAAGAGCTTGGCTTACCTGCTTATGATGCAATGGTATTAACGCTAACAAAAGAAATGTCTGATTTCTTTGAAGCAACACTTGCTGCAGGCGGAGATGCTAAGCTATCTTCTAACTGGTTAATGGGTGAAGTTTCTGCTTACTTAAACTCAAATCAAAAAGAACTTTCAGATGTAGCATTAACACCTGAAGGTCTAGCTGGTATGATTCAATTAATTCAAGAAGGTACAATTTCGTCTAAAATTGCGAAAAAAGTATTCAAAGAATTAATTGAAAATGGCGGAGATGCAAAGAAAATTGTAAAAGAAAAAGGTCTTGTACAAATTTCTGATGATGCAACTTTACGTAAATTCGTAACAGATGCATTAGATGCAAACCCTCAATCTATTGAAGATTTCAAAAACGGTAAGGATCGTGCAATCGGCTTCTTAGTTGGTCAAATTATGAAAGCTTCAAAAGGTCAAGCGAACCCACCGATGGTTAATAAAATTCTTTTAGAAGAAATTAATAAACGCTAAATTTGATAACTAAATGTGAGGTGGGTATCCATCTCACATTTATTATGAGTAAGGGCGATCGCGCTGAAGGTATGAATAAAAACCGAAACGTGAATATTGTATATCAAGGTTAATTTCTTTATAATATGTTTGTTCATGCCCCCTCTTGTTGATGATGTAATGTGAGGGGGCATTCTTTCACTGATAAAAGTAGGCAAAGATTTGTGACAAATTATCATTATTAGGATGATGAATATGAAAAGAGCGAGAATTATTTATAACCCGACATCGGGCCGTGAAATTTTTAAGAAAAACTTACCGGAAGTTTTGCAAAAGCTAGAGCAAGCAGGCTACGAAACATCTTGTCATGCTACAACTTGCGCTGGCGATGCAACAGAAGCTGCCAAAGTAGCAGTAGAGCGCCGCTTTGATGTTGTAATTGCAGCCGGTGGAGACGGTACCATCAATGAAGTCGTAAACGGTATTGCCGGACAAGACTATCGTCCGCAGCTAGGTATTATTCCTGTTGGAACAACCAATGACTTTGCTCGTGCCATTAATGTCCCGCGTACAATTGAAGGCGCTGTTGATGTTATTGTAGAAGGTGTAACGAAGCCAATTGATTTAGGCTGTGTAACAAACGACGGAGAAACGCATTACTTTGTAAATATCGCCGGAGGCGGCCGTTTAACTGAATTAACGTATGAAGTGCCAAGCAAGTTAAAAACAATGCTTGGACAGCTAGCTTACTATTTAAAAGGCATGGAAATGCTTCCTTCTATTAAACCAACATCCGTTGAAATTGAGTATGACGGAAAATTCTTTGGCGGCGAGATTATGTTCTTCCTCGTTTCCTTAACGAACTCAGTCGGCGGTTTTGAAAAGCTGGCACCAGACTCTTCTTTAGATGACGGCATGTTTGATTTAATTATTTTAAAGAAAGCAAATTTAGCTGAGTTTATTCGAATTGCGACACTTGCGCTGCGAGGAGAACATATCAATGATCCTCATATTATTTATACAAAAGCGAACCGTGTTAAAATTCATACGAATGATAAAATGCAGCTAAATCTAGATGGCGAGTACGGTGGGTTATTGCCTGGGGAATTTGTAAACTTATATCGCCATGTAGAAATCTTTGTTCCAAAAGCAACAGCTGAATTGATGGAAAAAAATGAGATCGCCTAATTGCGATCTTTTTTCATGCTTTCCTTTGTTTGGCTTTCGCTCTTATGGTACAATCAGTTCAGCATTTTCAAATGACTAAAAGGATGTAACGATAAATGGAAAAATTAAAACCACCTGTAGAAAAAAATGAATATATAGATGTTGCGTTTGAAGATTTAACGCATGACGGAGCGGGTGTAGCGAAAGTGAACGGATTTCCTATTTTCGTTCAAAATGCGCTGCCCGGCGAAAGCGGCCAAGTAAAAGTCATTAAAGTAAAAAAAGGCTATGCGTTTGGCAAGCTTATCAAGCACCATACAATTAGTGAGCAGCGTGTTGAAGCACCCTGTCCGGTATACAAGCAGTGCGGAGGCTGTCAGCTGCAGCATGTAAGCTATGAAGGACAGCTGCAATTTAAACAAAAGCAAGTAAAAGACGTCATGGCGCGAATTGGCCATTTACCTGACGTTCCGGTACATTCGACGCTAGGAATGAACGATCCTTGGCGCTATCGAAACAAAGCTCAAGTTCCCGTAGCAGAGCGAGAAGGCGGTTTGGTCGCTGGGTTTTATCAGCAGCGAAGCCACGATATCATTAACATGGATGCCTGTTTGATTCAGCAGCAGGCAAATGATGATGTTGTTCAAGCTGTCAAATCAATCTGTGAAAAGCATGGGGTTTCTGCTTACCAAGAACAAAAGCATAAAGGCTCGCTTCGTCATATCATGGCGCGCTACGGACTTGTAACGGGTGAAATTATGGTTGTAATTGTGACTCGTACAGCTGAGTTGCCAAACAAAAAGCGTATTATAGAAGACATTATCGAAGCCGTGCCGAACGTGAAATCAATTGTTCAAAACGTCAACAGCAAGCGCACGAACGTCATTTTAGGGAACCAAACGAACGTACTTTGGGGAGAAGAATATATTTACGACTATATCGGCGACGTTAAATTTGCCATTTCAGCAAAATCATTCTACCAAGTAAACCCTGAGCAAACGAAAGTGCTTTACGACAAAGCGCTCGAGTATGCAGATTTAACAGGAGAAGAAACGGTCATTGACGCCTACTGTGGAATCGGAACAATCTCGTTATTTCTCGCTCAAAAAGCGAAAAAAGTATATGGCGTTGAAATCGTGCCTGAAGCGATTGAAGATGCAAAGCGCAACGCTGAGCTAAACGGTATTCACAACGCTGAATTCGAAGTAGGCGAAGCAGAGGTCGTCATTCCAAACTGGTACAAACAAGGCATCAAAGCGGACGTCATCGTCGTAGATCCACCGCGAAAAGGATGCGACGAAGCCCTTTTAAATACCATCATCGAGATGAAGCCGAAAAAAGTTGTCTATGTTTCATGCGGACCAGCAACTCTTGCGCGTGATCTAGCTATTCTAGAAAAAGGCGGCTATGAGACGGTTGAAGTTCAGCCTGTTGATATGTTCCCGCATACGACCCATGTGGAGAATGTGGCGGTGCTTACATTAAAATAAGAAAATTGTTTAAAACACCACTATCATTAGGAATGGTAGTGGTATTTTATATTGGCTTTTATTTTTAATACAGTACGGAATATACTAAAAGATTTATAGAGAAACAAATAAAAGCAATTATAAATGGGAGTAAAAAGATTCCTAAATATACATAAGGCAAAATGGATGAAGCAAATTGATTACGTGGGAAACGGATGAAAAAGAGGTAAGTTTAGAAACCATTTTAGATGTAGAAAAAGCATGGGATGTATTATTTCCAATTTACTTTATGGAATGTGTAACAAAGTATCATGGTGGAGAACCTTCAGCTGATGGATTTAATGTTGGAAAGAGAGAATGTTCTTTTTACCAATTACTAAGTTTTAATCAGGAGAAAAAGGATTACATTTTAAACGTGTACCATGATCTTAAATGCCAGCTAGTTGATGGTATTTACCCATTTGGAGATGACATAGCGGATAACCATGTATGTTTTGACTACCGTTCTAACTCTCAGCGGCCTCTTATCGTTTTTATAAATCATGAACTAGCATATGAGAATCCTGAAAGCAGTATTTTTTTCGTCGCCCATTCATTTGAAGAATTTATTAATGGTCTATATGAAGAAGAATAAAATTAAAATAACTTTCCACCAAGAGGCTGGGACAAAAGTATTTTAACCCAAGTAAAAAACGAACCATTAATTAACATGTTTGATTCGTGGTTTATTTTTTTGTTAGGGCAAATAAGTGTCGTCTGTTTCGTTCCTTTTAGCAGTTGATTGGAGGGCAAGACGAAGACTCCTGCGGGAAAAGCGGAATAGGTGAGACCCCGCAGGAGCGCAAGCGACGAGGAGGCTCAGCGGCCGCCCGCGGAAAGCGAAGTCTTGCACGGAAATCAACTGCGGTTCCATACAAGCTCATCTATACTAGTTGTTCGCCTTTAAAATACATTCATTTCATTATGATGTCTCAACCTCTTTTAGGTTAAATAAGTACGGAAAAGGTAAAGGTAGCATTTCTATAACAAAAGCAGCAAAAGCTTGATATAAAAGCATTATCCGCTTGTATGTCCGTTTTATTTTGCCGTTTGTCCACCCCACCAACACAGCAAATTTCTGAATATACTTTTTTTAAGGTTTTCAATATTTTAGGAATTATAATAAAGAAGCAATAAATGAAAACATTATATTTGTGGTAAGAGGTGAAGGGACATCATGTATAGAGCAATTGCTATTATAGCGGGTTCTGTGTTAATTGGATTTGCATACAATTGGTTTTTAATCCCCCATAAAGTGCTAAGCAGCGGCATTAGCGGTATTGCTATGATTATAGGAATTTTAACGCCTGCAAGCACGGGAACAATGAATTTTTTGTTGAATTTACCCCTTTTAATTATTGGTTTTATGAAGTTAGGAAAGCGGTTTGTTTTACATACGCTGCTGTCCGTTGTGGCTTTATCAATTGCTTTATACGTGATTCCCTTGAGAGCTGTTAGTACAGATCCTATTCTGTCAGCTGTTTTTGGAGGAGTTTTAACTGGAATTGGCGTAGGGTTTGTTTTTCGTCAGTCAGCCTCAACAGGTGGATTTGATATTATTGCGATGCTTCTTACGCATAAAAAAGAATTTCCGCTTGGCGCTATATTATCAGCGATGAATGCCGTGGTCGTATTTGTTTCAGGTTTCTTTGTGAATTGGGACGCGGCTTTATATACGATGCTTTCGATTTTCGTCACAGGAAAAGTAGTGGATGCGATTCATACTCGCCACATTAAGCTCACGTTAACCATTATTACGAGAAAAGGCGAAGAAATGAAGCAGCAGCTTCTTACGAATTTGGTGCGCGGTGTGACGTTAATGAACGGTGAAGGAGCTTATTCAAGAGAAGACCGTAAAATATTAATGACGGTGATTTCACGCTATGAGCTTGCAAACCTCAAGCAGTTAATTCAATCTGTGGATCCTGAAGCTTTCGTAAATATTACGGAAACGGTAGAAGTAATGGGGCTGTTTCGACGGGATGCCTATTAATATATTTGTTATTTCAGCGCCGATTTATGATAAATAGCCATTTTTATAGTATAAAAGTTATAAAAAAAGCCTTAAGAGTAGTTCTTGAGGCTTTTTTTGCGTAAAATATGAGTAAGAAAATATCGTGTATGAAAAGTATAAAAAAGGGAATTTGATAGAGTACATAAAATATTGACATCAAAAAGGAGAGACTATATGACGGTAGAATATCAGTTAACGAAAAAGAAATATTACGAAACGTTTATGCAAGAAAATGAAAATCAGCCGCCTGTAAAAGTCCTTGGACAAGCTTATTACGAAGAGCAGCAAAAAGAGTGGTACGACTTATCGCTCATTCGCTTAGCTCAGGGAGAAGTGTACTTCCACAATCAAGATTTTGAATCCGCGATTTTTAAGTGGGAGAATGTAAATGGCGAGTTTAAGCTGTGGGCGAAGAAAAATACAGCCGACGCACATTATGAATTGGGGTTGTCTACGCTCGCTGAAGAGCTTTACCTATCCATCGAAACGGATTCAAAAGTATTAAAAGCTGAAATAGCGCTAAAGCTGTTTTCGCTTTATACGGACCATAACAATATTGAACGAGCTTATGAAGTTATTAACGAGCTGGTTGCTTCTCAGCCGGATTATCCAAACGTCACGGCGATTGCGCGAAGATTTTATGAAGAGCAAGAAGATTTTAATAGCGCAGTGGAGCTTGCAGTAGATGAGTGTATTCGAACAGAATCGCTGAATTGGTTTGCGGTATTAAAGACTTACGTAGATAAAGGATATACAGCAAACTTTATCCCTAACTATTTTTATCAAGTGATGATTTCATTTTACAAAGTGGACCAAGTATATTTCAAACAGCTTGTCTCAGCTTTATGGAAACAATATAAGAGTCAGCCTCCTTATCTTGCTTGGATTAAAACCATCAATGATATTTTCTTGAATATTGAAGTGGGTCTCTATGATTATTGGCAAGAGATTTCAACTCTTTATCAAGAGACGTACACTGACTTAATGGAAAGTGATCATTCTGTAAAGGAATTGCATGAAGTCATTCCGAACGTATTAACAAACTGGCTTAAAATTACTAATAAGTCACGTGCGTTATTTCCGTCTGCGGCCGTGCTTTCATGGAATGAAAAGTTTCCGTCAACTATTGATACCATTACAATCGAAAATGCAGGCAGATTAATTTTTGAGGCGCGTAACGACATTGATGGTCTTGAATATCACTACAAACTTTGCCATGGCATTATTAAATGGGCTAATGAAAATGGTTTAGAAGTGGGGCACACCTTTAAATGGTGGGTAGACTTTTTATTAGATGCTCATACGACACACTTATTAATTACAGGAACAAATGCTGCAACGTCTTCATTTGTGGGATCGATTACAGAAGAAAAGGTACCGCAAAATCATGAAACAACCTTTGTGTTCATTCATGATGAAGAAGAATCTATCCAGCAAATCGCTGATCAAGAAATCATTCCGATGGAAACGATTGACGGAGCGGAGCAATCTTCTCACCAGGCGCTTGTAGAAGTGAAAAAACCTTTTGCGTTCCTTGATAAGCATAATTGTTCATGCATTGTTACGCCAAGCTTTACAGAACAAGAGGCGCGTGAGCAGGATGCATTTAAATATGCTCCTTTAGCAGATGGTTTACTGTTTGTGCTTGATGCAAAAGAATCGCTGCTTGATGAAGAAAGAGAATTATTGCTGGAGATTAAAGAATATGCGCCAAATACGCCAGTTCATTTTGTCATCAACAATATGGACAGTCTTTATAATCAAGCAACGATTGAGCGAATTACAAAAGAATTTGAGGCAAGCATTGGCGCTGATTTCCCACAGGCGCATGTATTAGCCTATACGCCTCACTACGTATCGAGTCAGCACCACGGAGACTTGGCTCAGTTTATTAAAGCTAATTTCTATTACGATCCAAACGACGTTGGAGTAGAAGAGCGTGCGCGCAGACTGCTGTTCTTTATTCAAAGCATGCTAAAGGGCTTAGTGGAGAAGAGAAATCACACAGAAAATCATTTGATTGAAAGTATTAAATGGAACGAAGATATGCTTGTGCGATTAAATGGCTTCTTGCATCGAGTGGATGACTTAGAACAAGAAAAAGCAAGTAGTATTGTTTCGGCTTATCACGGCATCAAAGAGGATATCAGCAAAAAGCTAAAAAATAAAATTCCTCGTTTACTCAAAAAGTCTTCAGAATTAGTGAAGGAAGACAGTGATTTTAGTACGGTTCATATTGAGCTGAATAAACAAATGAACATGCGCGTGGAAGAGCACTTGCAGCAAGATGTTCTACCTAAGTTCCGCATTTCTTTAAAGGACTGGATTGCTACATCAAATGAAGAGCTGATTGCGAGTCAAGTAGATATTGAAGAAGTAGCAGAGTCATTAAATAAGATGTACAATGAGCAAAAATTAACGTTAGCCTGCGATTTTAAAGTGCTGGACGACTGGCGCCGCGACGTTAATCGTATGGCTAATCGGGTTCAGCTGGATGAAGAAAATATTTTACTTCGCGTTAATCCAACGCAGCTTTTGTTAAAAGGAGCAGGAAAACTGTTTTCTTCCATTCTTCAAAATCAAACGCTGCTTTATAATCAATATAAAAAGTACATTGAAAGTCAAGACTATCAAGATATCACAGAATCTATGCTGGCAAAGTTTTTTATGCAATTTAATTTATTTGAGAAAAATTTAGAAGTTGATATTGAACTATTCTTTGAAAAGCCAAAAGAGGTTCTAAAAGAAACGATTGAAGAAACACAGGCGCATATTAATGAAAATCAAGACGTATTAAGTCATATGAAAGCCAATCCTGAAGCTTACTATGATCCGTTAACATTATTCCAGCTTCGCTTGCGTCAGTATGAGTTAATGGTTAAAGCTACAGAAGAAGTACACTATAACGTCTAAAAGGTGGAGCAGGATGTATTTAACGATAAAAGAAGCAGCAGAGTATCTATCTTTCCCTGAAGAATATGTACAGAAATTGATTCAAGAAGGAAAAGTAAGGGCTATATTTGATGGTGAAAACTACTTATTAAATAAAGAGCAGTTTAACACTCATTTAGAGCAAATGGAAAAGTATAAAAAACAAATTGAAGAATACCTAAATGAGCCAATCCCTGAAGATATGGACGTAAAAGATGAAGATTGAAGGCCGAAGCAGAAAACAGATGTTTTCTGCTTTTTCTTTTGGAGTGAAAGTGTTAAAAAAGGTAAGATATGAAAGAAATGTCGAAAAAAGTTGGAATTTCGTTAAAGATGTAGTCTTTTTAGATGCTTTTTTTATATAATGAAAGTATGCTAAACAAAAAGGAGAAGGTCTATGCAACGATCAAGACAGTTAAGGCTGATTTTATTGCTTGCCCTGATTGTTGTCGCTTCGTTTTTAATTATTATTGTTTCGAAAACACAAGGGATTATAAGTCAGCAAACGACAAAAAAAGTAGAAAACACAAGCGTTGCAATTCTCACCTCTGATGTACTGACAGATCAAAGCTGGGGCAGTCTAGCTTATAAAGGAAAAATCAACATCGAGCAGAAGTACCCCGTTTCGGCTCAAGTTATTAGCGAAGTAAATACGAACCAAAAAATGAAGGAAGCTGCTGAAAAAGTTATTCAAAATGGAACAAAAGTCGTAATTGGACATGGAAGAGAATTTTCTACCGTTTTTACAGAACTCGCTCCTAAGTATCCTCATGTTCATTTCGTCACCATTCACGGTACTTCACGTTATAAAAACCAAACTGTATATACATTTGATCAAACAAAAATAGAGTATCTGGCAGGCACGGCAGCTGCCATGAAGACACGAACGAAAAAAATTGGATTAATTGATGCATTTGAAGCACGCGAAAAAAATCCAGGGTTTGAAAAAGGCCTAAAAGCGTCTGATTCCTCAATTGCTTTTTATTATCGAGTGGTAAACAGCCGAGACGATGGAGCAAAAGCAGTAAAGCTGCTCCGTGAGTTAAAAGATGAAGGCGTCGATATCGTCTATGCTAAAGGAAATTCATATAATCAAGAAGTGATTCAAGAAGCGAAAAAACAAAAAATGTACGTAATAGGATATTTAGATGATCAGGCGTATATGGGGAGGTCTGTTATTTTAACAAGTGTGATAAATGATGTTCCTCAAGCTTACAACGCGATTATGAAAGACTATTTTAGTAAAAAGGGCCTTCGATCTGGAGAAGTCAAACTTGATGCCCGGGATGGTGTTTATAAGCTTGCGCCTTTTGGACCAATGTACAGTAAACAAGAAAAACAAATATTATATTCGAAAGTTAGAATGTCTACACAGCCGAAGTAACTATGAAAAAGAAAGAGATGATTATGAATCAATTATTTCGCAACATGTCATTCCGTAGCCAAATATTAACGATTCTTCTTTTGATTACATTCATGTTAAGCGGGTTCTCTTTAGTTTTAGTGCATGCCATTGATAAAATGAATCATGTAAGCAACGAAATTAAAGATGAAGATGTTCCTCAAATGGTGTGGCTTTCTTATTGGGAAGAGCAGCTGAACATAAAAGAATACATTGTGAAAAATAATCTAAAGAACCCCACTGTCTCTTTGATAGAAGAATATCAATCATATGATACACGAGTTATTGAAGACAATGAAAAGTATAAGCAGCCTGTGCCAAAATCGTTGATTCCACTGAAGGAAAAAATTGAGCTGCTTGATTTCAAGATTTCTAATAACGTGCAGGGACTGCTGAAGTACGGAGATATAGAGGGAGCAAAAGAGTATCTTAAGAGAAATTATTTGCCGGATCTGCATCAGATAAAAAAAGATATTAATAGTTCAAAAGAAGAGACGGTTGATTCACTTGATACACTATCAGATACACTGTCTGTTATTATTAAAGATTCATTAATTTTACTATTAATTTTAACAGTAAGTGCTATTGTGGCTTCTCTTTATGTTTCTTATCGTATGAGTGCAAGCCTTACGAAACCAATTGAACAAATGATTGAAAAAGTGAATGACATTGCAGACGGAGAATACGGTCTTGTTCTTCAAGACACAAAGCAAATCGAGCTGAAGCAGCTTTCGGCTTCTATCAATCAAATGTCGGTTAGTTTAGAAGATTCATTTTGGAAAATCATTAAAGATAAAGCATATCGCCAGCAGATCTTAAATTCACTGCCTGTTGGAATTATCACAATAGAAGATGAGACAAATAGTATATTTGCTAATACCTCAGCAAAACAGTTTTTAGATCTCGATGAAAAGGATATTTGCCGGTATATGAAGGAATGTCCTGAATATAATACTGAATTTTGGAGCATGTTGAATTCGGGAGAAATTCACGAAAATAAAAAAGTATTATTTGGAACGAAAGAGACGTGCTATTGCTTTTTAGCCTCTCAAACGCAGCTGTTTAATGAGAAGAACGAAAGCATTGGAAGGATTTTTTATTTCATTGATATATCGGATACCGAAGAATTAGAAAAGCGAATGCATCAGTCTGAGAAACTTGCCTTGGTTGGAGAAGTGGCAGCCGGAGCTGCTCATGAGATTCGTAATCCTCTTGCCGTGATTCATGGATTTATATCTCTTATGAATCAGTCTCTTTCTGATGAGGAGAAAAAGCGTTTTTACCTGCCTCTGCTTATGAAAGAACTAGAGAGGATTAATTACATCATTGAAGAAATGCTGTTGTTATCAAAGCCTGGGACTCCGGTGATGAAAAAAGTCAGCATGCAGGATATTATTAATGAGTTATTGCCTTTGATTACTCACTCAAGCAAATTTACAGAAAAAGATAAGCTTATTTTCGATGTGAAATTGCAGCCGCATGTATTAAAGGTAGATGAAAAACAAATCAAACAAGTTCTTCATAATTTAATTCGAAACAGTATGGAAGCCATGGATGGAGAGGGAGTTATTACAATCTACTCGCAGGTTCATGAAGATAGCTACTGTCTATACATTGAAGATACTGGAAAAGGTATTCCAGTTCATATGCAGCAGTCGCTGTACCAGCCGTTTTCCACGTCAAAAGATAGTGGCACAGGTCTTGGTCTGCCCATTGCTCAGCGTATTCTAGAAAGCCACGGAGGACAGATTAAATTATTATCTACTTCTTCCCGCGGCACAGTTTTTGTTATTAAATTTCCTTTACATTAAGAAAACAGCCTCAAAAGGGCTGTTTTTTAATGTGCTGTTAAAATAAGAGGACCGTTTTTCGTAATCGCAAGCGTATGTTCAAATTGAGCGGATAATTTACCGTCTGTTGTACGAGCAGTCCAACCGTTTTTATCCATTTTAGAATGCCATGTACCAGCGTTTACCATTGGCTCAATGGTAATAACCATACCTTCTTTTAAACGTGTACCTTTGCCAGCTTTTCCGTAGTGAAGAATTGTAGGCGCTTCGTGCATGGTATTTCCAATTCCATGTCCTGTGAAGTCACGTACGACAGAGAATTTTTCGCCTTCTACATAGCTTTGAATAGCGTGGCCGATGTCACCTGTACGGTTTCCTGGCTGTGCTTGCTCGATTCCTTTTAAAAGCGCTTCGTATGTAACATCTACTAGACGCTGTGCTTCGTCTGAAATGTCTCCAACGGTGTGAGTCCATGCCGAATCTGCTAAGCCTCCGTTTAAATTTACAACCATATCAATGGTTACGATATCCCCGTCTTTTAACGGTTTAGTTGTTGGAAAACCGTGGCAAATTTCATCATTCAAAGAAGCGCACGTTGCATATTGATATCCTTTGTATCCTTTTTGTTCCGGCGTTGCTCCGTGCTTTGCTAAGTACTCTTCAACAAATTTATCAATTTGCATTGTTGTTATGCCTGGTTTGATCATTTTAGCGATTTCTTTATGACAAGAAGCTAATAATTTACCTGCTTCGTGCATTAAATTAATTTCGCGTTCACTTTTTAATGTGATCATTGTTGTTCACTCCTTTTTTGATGTAACTTTACGAAAAAAGTTGAGCAGCGGTTATAGCGATGGAAGTCGACTATTCATCAGTTCATTTTTCTTTATTTAAAAATCTAAGAAATACAGGAACCGTCTGCTATTGGGCGATATAAAATCATCCTTAATCATAACGCCCAATGGTAGGGAAATGCAAGATGCAGGCTTAAAAAGGAAGGGTTTGACGCTAGGCATGTAGGGAAAACTGATAAATGAACGTTGAATTGGAGCATTCTCTATAACAAATGCGGTATGATATAGTAAAATAAATGAAACAAAACAATTCTTTAGGAGGGGTATAGGAAAATGAGTGAACATGGAAAATTTATTGGATTTGCAGGTACATATACAAAAGCAGGCAGTGAAGGTGTCTATACATTTACGTTAGATACGAAGGCTAAAAAAATTGTAGAAGTAAAAGCCGTGGCTAAAATTGAAAATCCTACATACTTAAATGCAAGCAAAGACAACGAACATCTTTATACAGTTATTAAAGAAGGAGAAAAAGGCGGCGTAGCTGCTTTTAAGGTTGATCCAAACACAGGGCAATTGAAGTTTGTAAACAAACAGCTGCTAGACGGCGCGCCTCCTTGCTACGTTTCAGTGAATGAAGATAATACGCTTGTTTTATCTGCTAACTTTCATAAAGGGAGCGTTGAGACGTATTCTGTTAATGAAGAAACAGGAGAAATTGAATATGTAGCATCCGTAGTGGAACATCCTCATTCAGACCTCAAAAAAGGACAAAAAGGAAAACCACACGTACACTATGCCGATTTTACTCCTGGAGAAAAGCACGTGGCCGTTGTGGACCTAGGTATTGATGAAATTGTGACATATGAAGTGGAAGAGAATAAATTGAAGGAAGTCAACAGCCTTTCTACATCTGTTGGTTCGGGCCCTAGACATTTAACGTTCCATCCAAATGGCCGCTATGCGTATGCAATGACAGAATTCAGCTCCGAAGTTTTATTTTTAACGTATGACGAAAGCACAGGAAGCTTTACTCAACAACAAGCTACTTTAGCAATTCCGGCTGATTTTACAGAAAATAATCAAGGGAGTGCGATCCACATTTCTTCAGACGGCCGCTTTGTCTATGCAGGAAACCGCGGACATAACTCGATTGCAACATTCAAAGTAGACCAGGATTCTGGACAGTTAACATTCGTAGAATGGACAGGCACTGAAGGCGACTGGCCGCGCGATTTTGTTTTAGATCCAACGGAACAATTTATTGTGGCGTCTAATCAAGAGACAGGAAACTTGGTGCTGTTTGAAAGAGACCAAGAAAATGGAAAGCTAACGCTTCTTCAATCTAACGTTACGGTTCCAGAAGCTGTATGCGTAAAGTTCCTCCACTATAAGTAATCGATGTAGAAAGCCAGACCTGATCCAAAAACAATCAGGTCTGGCTTTCTAAACCTAAGCGGCTGTCACTCTCCTTTCGGGGTTAGTGCCATCCGCATAGGTGAACCTTTGAGGGAATAGTCAGGTAGTTCGCATTCCTAAGCGTCATTTATGATTCCAATTTTTGAAATGAGCATAATCTATATATGGAAGAAAAGCCCTTTTGGAGGGCTTTTTTTTCTGGTGTTGTAGTAGAATGAAGAGAGAACGCATGAAGGGCTGAGGTGATAAGTGTGGAAAATATATGTGAGTATCCAATTGTACAAGCTCCTATGGCAGGAGGAGTTTCGACGCCTAAACTAGCTGCAGCTGTATCTAATAGCGGAGGGCTAGGGTTTTTAGCCGCTGGATATAAAAGTGCGCGTGAATTGGAGCAGGAAATTATAGAGATGCACTCACTTACGAAAAAACCTTTTGGAGTAAATCTGTTTGTTCCGACAAATGAAAAAGTAGCAGTTGATGCACTTGATTGTTATCAAAAAGAATTGTCAAAAGCCGCTGGATATTTGGAGTGTCAAGTTGGCATACCAAAGAATGATGATGATGAATGGAGTGCCAAGCTCGACATCATTCAAAAACATCGAGTACCTGCTGTGAGCTTTACATTTGGGTGCCCGGATCGAGAGATCGTAGCAAGCTTAAAGGGAATTGGAAGTCATATTTTCGTTACGATTACAACACCTCAAGAAGCCGAAGTGGCTTTGAGAGCAGGAGCAGATGTGCTGTGCTTGCAAGGAATTGAAGCCGGCGGCCATCGGTCTACTTTTTTAGAGAGTTCGGTGGACTTTTCGCTTATAAATTTGCTAAAAGAAGTCCGTCTAATCACTAAAAAGCCATTAATTGCTGCGGGAGGCTTGATGACGGGGTCTGACATTAAACGCGTGTTACAGGAAGGTGCTTCTGCTGCGCAGTTAGGTACGGCTTTTATTTGTTGTCCAGAAAGCGGAGCGAGTGCTCTTCATAAAGAAAGCATTCTTCAAAAGCGTTTTAATGAAACAGGTGTTACAAGAGCTTTTACAGGGAAACGTGCTAGAGGATTTGTGAATGCTTTTTTTATTTCCTATGATAAATCAGCACCATCCGCTTACCCTCATATTCATTATATGACAAAGCCTATTCGAACAAAAGCTACACAAATGAATAATCCAGAGTACACTTCTTTGTGGGCAGGAACTGGATTTACGCTGGCAAAAGAACTGCCTGCACATCTTATTGTGGAAGAGCTTGTACAAGAACTAAATGAATGATGAGAATTACGGTGTTGCTTGCTTTAAGTGCAAGCAGCTTTACATAAAGAAGGTGAACTTATAGTGCAAAACAAATTTACGATTGGGCAAATGGCCAGACTGCACGATATTCCAATTAAAACACTTCGCTATTATGATGAAATTGGCCTGTTTGAGCCTTATGAAGTTGATCCGCAAACTGGATATCGTTATTATACGTTAGAACAATTTAAGAAATTAGATATCATTGTCTATTTAAAGCTGATGGGGGTTCCGTTAAAAGAAATTAAAAGAAAAATGGAGCACAGCAGCTTGGACGAATTTATTGAAACCTTAGCGGAATATCAGAAGGTAACAAAAGAAAAAATTCGTCACCTTCAAAGAGTGAATGCGCAGTTAACAACTCGAATGAAGGAATTAGAACAGACGAGACATATTAACCAAATAGGAGCCCCGTTCATCAAACACCTTCCTTCTCGTGAAGTTGTGCAAGTAAAAGCAGAGGTAGGTACGTTAGACGGAACTGAAAGTGTTCTGCGTGATTTAAAAAAGAAAATCAGTCATATTACCCCGATTATGATTGGGAAAGTAGGGTTTATACTATCTGTAGAAAACACAAAAAAACAACAATTTACAGATTACGATGGCATTTTTTTATTGGTCGAAAGCGATGTTTCTTTTAAGCATGAACTCGTTACGTTAATACCTGAAGGCGATTACGCATCTATTTATATGAGAGAAAAGAGAGATACCACAGGAGTCTATTACGATACGTTACTGAACTTTATTAAAGTCGAAGGATACAAAGCAGAAGGGCCTTTTTTAATTCGGCGAATTGTAGATTCATTTATTTCTCATCATGAAGAAGAGCGGCTGACGGAAATTCAAATTCGAATTACGTCTTGACTATCCAGTTGCTGGAGGGTTTAAGATGAGACTATTGTAAAACTGCTGAAGGGAGAGACAACAATAGATGAATCAGCAAAGTATTTCCCAAGGAATGTCTTTAAGCCGAGGAAATCGCATTTTATTTATTTTAATTTTGGGTTCACTAAGCGCATTTGGACCGTTATCAATCGACATGTATTTGCCAGCGCTGCCGACGCTTGCTAAAGAACTGCATACGTCAGCTTCTTTAGCCCAGGTCAGTCTGACAGCTTGCTTATTGGGCTTGGCATTTGGGCAAGTGATAATGGGGCCATTCAGTGATATCCGGGGAAGGAAAAAGCCACTTGTAGCAGCATTAATCACCTATGCAGTTGCCTCTGTTTTATGCGTGTTTGCGCCTTCTATTTGGATTTTTATCGTTTTACGATTTATTCAAGGCATGGCGGGAGCAGCAGGAATGGTTATTTCAAGAGCAAGCGTGCGAGACTTGTTTTCAGGTTCGGATTTAACAAAGTTTTTCTCCATGCTCATGCTCGTAAATGGTTTAGCTCCCATTTTGGCTCCGGTTGCCGGTGGACAGCTGCTGACGGTTATGTCGTGGCGCGGAGTATTTGGTGTGTTAGCCGTAATTGGTGCACTAATGTTTTTTGCCGTTTTATTTGGCTTGAAAGAAACGCTGCCGGCTGAACGCCGTAAAGAAGGTGGATTAACAGAAGTACTGCGTACATTTAGCGTATTGCTAAAAGATAGTGTCTTCGTGGGATATGCGCTGGCGCAAGGTTTTATTATGAGCGCTATGTTTGCTTATATTTCAGGCTCTACATTTGTTCTTCAAGACGTTTATGGACTGTCTCCGCAGATGTTCAGTTTTGTTTTTGCTATTAACGGTTTTGGTCTCATTATAGCTACTCAAGTGACAGGACGTTTAGCTGGTAAAGTAAAAGAAGCTACTCTTCTCATGTATGGATTGCTTCAAGCAGCCGTTGGAAGCGTGCTTTTAGTGGCTGTAATTGCTACTCACACATCCGTTATTTTGGTCTGCATCTTGCTTTTCTTTGTTGTATCAAGCGTAGGAATTGTGAACACAACCGTTTTTTCACTTGCTATGCAAAATCAAGCTTCTAATGCAGGGAGTGCTTCAGCGCTTCTAGGATTGCTGCCGTTCTTGCTCGGAGCAGCCGTAGCTCCTCTTGTGGGACTTGGAGGAGGGCAAAATGCTCTGCCGATGGGCATTGTGATTATGGTCTGTGATTTATTAGCATTAGGTGTATACATGGCATTAGTGAAACGGAAAACTGCATCATAAAAAAGCTACTTGGCTCTCAACAGCCAAGTAGCTTTTTTTAGTTATTGAGCTTTGTGCTCGTTCTTTTCAAACGGCATTGTGACACCGAGTTTTTGAATTTCTTTTTTTGCATTTTCTAAAATGGTTTCGGCCTTAGCTTTTGTTTCAGCATCTAAACCATTTAGAAAATCTTTCTTTTTAGCAGGAAGATCTACGCCAAGTTCTTTTAATTTGGCTTCAGCTTGTTCCTTAGTCAGCGTGCCATCGCGAAGCTGATCCATAATAGCTTTGGATTTTTTCTTAGTGGCTGCATCTAGATTGCTAAAAGGACCGCCTTTATGTTCAGGGAAGTCTACGCCAAGTTCTTTTAATTTGGCTTCAGCTTGTTCCTTAGTCAGGGTGCCGTCGCGAAGCTGGTCCATAATAGCTTTGGCTTTTTTCTTAGTGGCTGCATCTAGATTGCTAAAAGGACCGCCTTTATGTTCAGGAAAGTCTACGCCAAGTTCTTTTAATTTGGCTTCAGCTTGTTCCTTAGTCAGGGTGCCGTCGCGAAGCTGATCCATAATAGCTTTCGCTTTTGCCTTTGTACCAGCATCTAAATTGCTAAAGGGGCCTTCTTTATGATGCTGAGGTAAGCTTACGCCGAGTTTCTGTAATTTTTCCTGTGCTTTTTTCATAATATCATCAACTTTTTGTTGTGTTGCATCACTCGTAGTTGTTGTATTGCCATTTGTTCGCTCTACAACCGTTGAAGAGCTTGTTTCATCTTTGCTTGCTGCAAATGCCGTGGAGTTTGCAGCGGCCATAACTCCTAGTGTTAAACCGCTTGCCATGATATAACCGAATAGTTTCTTTTTCATGCTGTTGTCACTCCTTAAAAGTTATAGGGGTGTGGTACAGAGCTGTCCACAATTGTTAATGTAACCACCAATAGTGAAAAAATGGTGAAAATAGATAAAAAACGAAAAAATATAGACGTTTGTTGAACACTACAACTCTTTTATTGGATAACAAAATGAAATTCGATATGATTTTATCTAAGTAACAGCAAAAAAGAATGGAGACTTTATATAGATGAACGTTCTTAAAAAATTGGCAATAGCTTTGATAGTTGTGATAGCGGTAAGCCTGTTATTTTTGTTTCGCGATGAGTTAAAGCCAGGTCCAACGTTAAAAGATTTTTCAGGAGCAGCTGAGTTGCATCCTGTCGTAGAAGAAAAGAAAAATAAACTTGTTCAACAAGCAAACGACCAAGGAATCTCGATTGTCATTACGAAAGGTTTCCGTTCAAAAGAAGAACAAGATAAGCTTTATGCAAAAGGCAGGACGGAAGAAGGCAACATTGTTACCTATTCAAAGGGCGGCCAGTCTTATCATAACTATGGACTAGCTATTGATTTTGCTATTGGGTTAAAAGACGGACAAGTTATTTGGGACATGAAATATGACGGTAATAACAATAATCGGTCTGATTGGATGGAGGTTGTAGATATCGCAAAAAATTTAGGGTTTGAATGGGGAGGAGATTGGCAAGGTTTTAAAGACTATCCGCATTTTCAAATGAGTCCGGAAAATATAAAAGGCCACACACGCTAATAAAGCGTGTGTTTTTTAGAGAAATAATATAATTTCACTATATTTATGTCAGAACCTCTAACATGAATGGAAGCTTGTATTTACTTTTTTTATTAATTTACTGCTAAGAGAATTATATATATTAATATAATAAAGTGATAGACAGATAATTAGAAAAAGGGCTGATTAGAGAGAACTGCCCTAGAAAAATGAAAGACAATTCGTATAAAGATATGCGTTAACTAATATAATCTATTGATTAAGCTGATACAAGTACCTTCAGCCTAGCGAACGTATGCTTACATATCGGCAAATGCCAACAAAACCTTTTATTTTTCTAGCATATTTTATTTGAAGATAGTTCATTTTGATTACAAAAAAGAGATAATTTGTCAACTGTTGACTTTGCTTTAAGGGTAAGAATATAATTTTTAACATATTTTAAATATTTTAAAAATTTAAATATTTATCATTGTTCGTAGATTAGGAGGAGGAAAATGATTGTTTTTGACGGAGTGAACAAATATTACGGTGATTTTCACGTATTAAAAGATATCAATTTAACGATTAAAAAAGGTGAAGTTGTCGTCGTAATTGGACCTTCGGGTTCGGGTAAAAGCACGATGCTGCGATGCATAAATTATTTAGAAACAATATCTAACGGACAATTGACGGTAAATAATATATTGGTTGCAGATAAAAAAACAAATATTAACAAACTGCGCCGCAATATAGGTATGGTTTTTCAGCATTTTTATTTATATCCGCACAAAACGGTTTTAGAAAATATCACCTTAGCGCCTATGAAAGTACTGGGACAGTCGTCAGAAGAAGCTAAGAAAACAGCTCTATACTATTTGGATAAAGTAGGAATCGGTGAAAAAGCCAACGCCTACCCATCCCAGCTTTCAGGTGGCCAGCAGCAGCGTGTAGCTATTGCGAGGGGACTTGCAATGAAACCAGAGATTATGCTTTTTGATGAGCCTACCTCTGCTCTTGATCCAGAAATGATTGGAGAAGTGCTGGATGTCATGAAAACATTGGCTAAAGAAGGAATGACGATGGTAGTTGTAACTCATGAAATGGGGTTTGCTAAAGAAGTAGCAGACCGCATTGTATTTATGGATCAAGGAAAAATCTTAGAAGAGGCAACTCCGGCTGAGTTTTATGAAAACCCGCAAGAAGAAAGGGCACGTTTATTTCTTAGCCGTATTTTAAATCATTAATTGTTTAATAGGGGGAGTAATATGAAGAAATCAAAAACGTTTTTAAAGGCAGCCGTGCTTTCATTAGCAGCGGCTATGATGTTAGCGGCTTGTGGAGGAAAAAGTGAAGAAACGAGTGGATCATCAGCTAAAAAAGATGCGCTCACTGAAATTAAAGACAGAGGGAAAATTATCATTGGAGTTAAAAATGATACGCGCTTATTTGGCTTAAAGAATCCAAAGACGGGTGAAGTAGAAGGTTTTGATGTTGATATTTCTAAGCAGCTGGCTAAAGAGATTTTAGGAGATGAAAACAAGGTAGAATTTAAAGAAGTTACGTCCAAGACAAGGGTTCCTCTTCTTCAAAAAGGAGATATTGACGCTGTTGTTGCAACAATGACCATCACAGATGAGCGTAAAAAAGAAGTGGATTTTACGGATGTGTATTTTCAAGCTGGCCAGTCTCTTCTTGTGAAAAAAGGCAGTAAAATTAAAAGCGTTGATGATTTGAAGAAAGGTACTAAAGTGTTGGCTGTTAAAGGATCAACTTCAGCTATTAATATTCGCGAAAAAGCACCGGAGACAACGGTATTAGAGTTTGAAAACTATGCAGAAGCATTTACCGCTTTAAAATCTAAGCAAGGAGATGCTTTAACAACTGATGATGCTATTCTTTATGGAATGGCTGATGAAGATCCTTCTTATGAATTAGTAGGAAAGCCGTTCACAGAAGAGCCTTATGGCATTGCTGTGAAAAAAGGAAACAAAGAGCTTGTAGATGCATTAAACGATGCGCTTAAAAAAATGAAAGACTCTGGAAAATATGATGAAATTCACGACAAGTGGATCAAACAATAAGCGTACAGTTTTCTTTTCTCAGGATGAGCAGCATTATGCTCATCCTGCTTGTTTAGTTGAAAGGAGGAAGAAAATTGCTGGATTTTTCAATTCTGACGAACAATATGGATCTTTATTTAGAAGGTTTTAAGTACACCATTATCGCCAGTCTGATTGCTTTAGTGGCCAGTTTTGTACTTGGTACAATCATTGCGGTAATGCGAATAGCCCCTCTCAAAATAGTAAATGTAATTGGCACTGTCTACGTAGAGTTTATTCGAAATATTCCACTTGTGGTTATCGTCTTTTTTATTTTTATTGTGGCAGGAATCAGCGGTACAGCAGCCGGAGTGCTGGGATTAACTATTTATACGGCAGCTTTTATAGCCGAAGCCATACGAGCGGGAATTATGGCAGTTCCAAAAGGGCAGCTTGAAGCGGCGCGTTCATCCGGCCTTACGTACGGTCAGGCTATGCGATTCATTATATTGCCTCAAGCCATTAAAATTGTCATTCCTCCTCTTGGGAATCAATTTATTAATTTAGTGAAAAACTCATCCGTGTTAGGGATTGTTGCTGGTTTTGATTTAATGTATCAGGCAGATCTTGTTTCCTCTCAAACTTATGTAGTGTTTGATGTGTATATTTTTGTTGCTCTGTTTTATTTAGTTCTAACCATTCCGTTGAGTTTAGGAGTTGGTTATCTTGAGAAACGTCTTGGTAAAACAAGCTGAAAGGAGTGAAAGTGATGGATTTTATGGGTGCTTATTCTCCTGATCACCTTTCCTTCTTAATGGAAGGATTTTGGGTCACTTTAAAAGTGGCATTCATTTCGATTGTGTTAAGTTTTCTTATTGGAAGTATAGTAGGTATTTTAAGGTATGCCCGCATTCCAGTTCTGTCTCATGTACTCGCTTTTGTCGTAGAAATTATCCGGAATTTGCCGCTTCTTTTAATCATCTTTTTTACATACTTTGCTTTACCTGAAATCGGAATTGATATGGAAATTACGTCAGCAGCGATTGTGGCCCTCACTGTATTTGAATCTGCTATGATTTCAGAAATTATCCGAAGCGGATTAAAATCAATTGAAAAAGGACAAATTGAAGCGGCACGTTCATCAGGTTTAAACTATTACCAAACGCTTCGTTTTATTGTATTGCCACAAGCTTTGCGACGAATGGTACCTCCTTTAGTTAGTCAATTTATTTCATTATTAAAAGATACGTCGCTTGCAGTGGTCATCGCGCTTCCTGATTTGCTGCATAATGCTCAAATCATTTATGGACAGAAACAAAGTTACGTGGTGCCGATGTTTTTGATCATTGCGATGATGTATTTTATTGTAAACTATGCTTTATCAGTCATTGCACGAAGACTAGAAGTCAAAAGGGTGTAGATACTCTTTTGACTTTATTTTTGGAAAATAAATAACATTGACAATGCATTGTTGCAACGCATAAAATGACTAAAGTAACAGTGATTAAATGAGATTATTTTCATTCATTATATAGAAGAAAAAAACAGTGTTGGTCCAACCCCTACTGAATATCCGGTAGGGGTTTTTGTGCAAGAAGTGATTTGGTTAAACTAACACGTAAAATGAACAGAAGGGACGGGCATTATGGGAAAACAAGATCAAAATTTAAAAAAAGGTCTGTTGCCTCGTCATGTGCAGCTCATTGCACTTGCCGGCATGATTGGGACAGGCATCTTTAAAGGTAGCGCTGACACGCTAGGTATTGCAGGACCAAGTGTTGTACTTGCGTATTTATTTGGCGGCCTTATCTTATTTATTGTAATGACAGCACTAGCGGAGATGGCAATTGTCTATCCGAATATGAACGTACAAAATTTAGTGCATAAGGCATTCGGTACGCAAACCTCTTTTATTGTAGGGTGGCTGTACTGGGTGAACTGGATTGTTGTGACGGTTGTTGAACTGCTTGCGGGAGGAAGCTTTTTGAAGTTTTGGTTCCCTTCTGTACCTCTTTGGCTCTTAAGCTTTCTCTGTGCAGTGCTGATTGTAGGGATGAATTTATTTCAAGTGAAGTATTACGGAGAAATTGAGTTTTGGTTTGCCGGTATTAAAGTAATTGCTCTTACTGCTTTTATCATTTTGGGAGCTTTCATTTTATTCGGTGTAATTCCAAGTGATGTGCAAAATCCTTGGGCAAATTATACGGCTCATGGAGGCTTTTTCCCTCACGGCATGAGCGGTGTGCTGAGCGCCTTTTTAATTGTGATGTTCTCTTACGGGGGAGCTGAACTAATTGGTGTGGCCGTAACGGAAACAAAAGATGTAAAAAACGTGTTACCGAAAGTAATTAAAGGCACAGTATGGCGAGTGATTGGCTTTTATATTTTGCCTATTTTAATTATTTGCGGCCTTATGCCCTGGAATTCTGTATCGGGGCAAGACAGTCCCTTTGTGCAAGTGTTTAGTATTACCGGTCTGCCAGGTGCGGCTCACATTATGAACTTTGTTTTATTGACGGCCGTTTTATCAGCAGCCAATTCAGGGATGTATGCAACTTCGCGTACGCTCTATGCTATGGCTCAAAGCGGAGAAGCATCAAAGCGCTTCTTGAAAGTTTCAAAAAATGGCATTCCGATTAACGGTTTGATGATTACAGCTGCTTGTATTTTAATAGGTTTGTTTTTAGCCTATAAGACGCCGGATAATGTAATTAGTTATTTAATGACTATTCCAGGTTTCACGATCATTCTCATTTGGGTGAGCATTTGTTTAGCTCAATTAAAGCTGCGTAAAGGGTATAAAGAAAAGCCGTTTTTTGCCTTAAAGTGGTTTCCTTATACAACGCTCTTTGCAACAGCAGCACTGCTTGTTATTTTTGTATCGTTTATGTTTAACAAAAACAATGTGATTGGATCAAGCGTATGTGCGGTTATCCTGGTCGTACTCCTCATTTTTTCATTTATTAATAAAAGTCGAAAAGAAAAAAAGTTTGAAGTATAGCAAAAAGGCAATATACTAGAAAGACGAGGGTAAAAGCTTGTCTTTCTTTTTTTGCGAAAATTTCTGTATCACGTTACATATTTCTAGATGAAATGTTTAGTTAAATAAATAAAGGATGAGGACTACAATGGAATCAAATAATGTATTTACAACAAACCCAAAAAAGAAATCAAAGCACTTGGCCACGATTTCTTTGGCGATTATGGGAGTGGGCTTCGTTGCCACCATGCCTTTTGGTGATTCAATTTGGGGTCGGTTGCTTCAAGGTGGGTTCGAAGCTGGATTAGTCGGGGGCTTAGCGGATTGGTTTGCAGTTACGGCTCTTTTTCGTCACCCTTTAGGCATTCCTATTCCACACACTGCGCTGCTTCCTAAAAACAGGCAGCGTATTACAAGAGGGTTAGTCTCAACGCTTGAAAACGACTGGCTGTCAAAAGAAAGTATTCAAGAAAAAGTGAAAAGAATTGCGTTTACAAAGCGTTTGCTTCCGATTGTTCGAAAAGGTGTTCATTCGGAAACGATTCAACAAAAAGGAACAGCACTGCTTGTTGATGCGATTAATCGTGTGGATACAGAGAAAGTAGTTCTTATTATTGAAAAAGAGCTCAAGTCATCGCTTTCAGCAATAGAGTTAAAGCCTATTGTGCATTCGATTGTTGGAGAAGTGGTTAGAAATCAGTATGATGAAAAAGCACTTGATGTTCTTTTAAATAAGGGAGAGGGCTGGATTAAAAAAGAAGAAACCCAGTATCAGCTCGGAAGTATTGCTAAAAATGCGCTTGATAATATTGAGCTTGACGGTATTTTACAATTTGCTCTCAAATCATTTCAAAGCATGATTAACGAAGAGAAGCTAGGGTCTATTTTGCAAAATCTACTGCTTTCTATTACAGGTCGTCTTCGTAATGAAGATGATGAATATCGCCTTGCTTTGGTAAATGGAATTAGAAAAGAGCTGCAAGGCTTGGAACACAATGAAGAGCTTCTTGAGAAATTAGAAGCATGGAAACAAAAAACGATTAATGAATTAAATGTAACGAATAAATTAACAGAAATCGTCGATAAAATGAAAGCGAAAGTGACGGCATTTATTGAAAGCCCTGAATTTATGAAAAGCTACGCCGTTCCTTACGTAGAGAGCTGGCTGAATGCTCTTGAAGGGGATGCACAGCGTCAAGAAGCAATTGATACGGCTATTCAAAAGCAAATCATGAGTTTTGTAGACGAGAATCATTCAAAAATTGGGCAGCTTGTTCAAGAAAACTTAGATAAATTAGATGATGAAACGCTTGTGGATATGATGGAAAACAATGTCGGAAAAGATTTGCAGTGGATTCGAGTGAACGGAGCTCTATGTGGATTCTTGATTGGTATTGTGTTAACGGTTATTAAATTAGCGGTATAAAAAAGAAGCACGCTCCTTTTGGAGCGTGCTTTTTCTATTAATCATCTATTTCTACACTGATTACGTCGCCGTTTTTGGCATCTACTGAAACAGTTGCTTCACGTTTATCGGCTGTGTCAATTTCAATTTCATATACTAAACGGTTGTTTTCTTGGTCTAAATCCGTTTCGTTAACGGTTCCTTTAGCACTCTTTAAAGCTGTTTTTATCGCTTGATCTAATGAAATAGCAGGGGAAGCGTTTTGGAGATTCTCTTCTTTCTTATCTTCATCGTCTTTTTGGTCTTCATCAAATTCAATGATTTTACCGCTGCTGCTGTCAATATCTACATCGTATTCTTTATTACCTTTTGTGATGTCTACTTCATATTGTTTAACGCCGTCATCTACGGCCAATTGGATATTTGTAATGTCACCGCCGTCTGTTTTTTGCAGGGCAATGTCTTTTGCCTTCGCTTCTTCAATCGTTGCTTGAGTCTTGGTACTGCTTTTAGACTGATCCGTCATGGCATATGCACTTGCACCTAATCCACCGACTAATACTGCACTGGCTAAAACGGTTGTAATAACTTTCATATGTTACGGCCTCCTTGGTTTGTTGTTAAGACTATCTTAGCCCATGAACTTTAAAGGAAAAGAAGAAGAAGTTTAAAATTTTCTTAGAAATAAATAAAGGTGTATAAAAAAAGCACAGCTTTTCGCTGTACTTTTAATCGTCGTCATTTTCATAGGTGATGGAATCTACATGCCCAGAGTAAGCGTTTATCATTACTTTAGCTTCTCTTGTTTTAGACTGATCAATTTCGACTTCGTAGAAGGTTTGGCCTTCTTCCTCTTCTATTTCAACTGAGGAAAACGTTCCTTTTACTTTTTGTAAAGCAATATCTCTTGCTTGTTCCATTGAAATGAGAGGCTCGTCGGATGTAGGAGAAACGGGTGGCTGCTCGCTCTTTTTTTGTTCTTCTTCTGTATCATTTTTAGTTTGAGTAGACGTTTGTTTCTCTACTTTTTGTTTGATTAATGACTGGACTTCTCCATTTTCTCCATTTACTGTGATGTGGTATGGAATATCATCTTTAAGCAAAGTGATTCGATAAATCGGTTCATCATCTTTTTGAGAAAAGCTTGCATTTTCAATCGTGCCGCCGTATTTTTTCTGAATCATACTGCTGACGTCAGATTCGGATAAAAGTGTATCAGGCCGATTCATTGCTGTTGCGATTCCGTAAAAGCAAGCTGAGCCAACTGCAAGAAAGATAAGTATAAAAAGCACCGTTTTCTTCATACATTCACCTCCAGTATCTTAAAAAGTAGTATATCAGGCAATTCTTAAAAATCTCTAAGAAACGGTGAGAAATTAAAGAGGAAAGCAAACCGTTACGGATGTCCCTTTTCCTTCATCGCTGCTAATCTCAATACGTCCGCTATGGGCTTCTACAATCTTTCGAGCAATGGATAATCCAAGCCCTGAACCACCGGTTTCTCGATTTCTTGCTTTATCTACGCGAAAAAAGCGTTCGTACACGTTTGATAAGTCTTCTTTTGGGATACCAATTCCTTGATCTGTGACCGTAATCATAAAGCTTTCGCTTCTTGCTATAGTTACTTCCACTGCTTTTTCACTATATTTAATGGCATTATCTAAGAGGATGTACAGCAGCTGCTTTAAGCGTTTTTCATCCGCTGTTACGACGGGATGATCCGTTTTTATATTTAAATAAATGGTTCGTTCAAAAGCTTGTTCTAGATGCTTGATTGTTTGGTTACAGACGGCCGCCGCATCTACGTGTTCCATGTGAAGCTCCCACTGCGACTCATCTTTCGCAAGCACCAGCATTTGAGACGTAAGCTGTTTCATGCGTAAAGACTCAGAGTGAATGGCTTCGATGGCTTCTTCTAAAATATCTGGACGCTTCATCCCCCATCGTTTTAGCATATTGGCATAGCTTTCTACCACGGTCAGGGGTGTTTTTAATTCATGAGAAGCATCGGATACGAACTGCTCTTGCTTTTTATAGTTTTCCTCTAATAAATCCATCATATTATTGAAGGTGTTGGCCATTTGATCTAACTCATCTTTAGAAGAGGAAGAGAGAGCGATTTTTTTGAATGTGCGAGACACTTGAATTTCTTCCATAGTATGAATAAGAGATTTGATAGGCCGCAAAATGATTTTACTTAAAAGCCGTCCGGCAAATATGGTCGGAATTAATATAACAAGAGAGGCAATAAGCAAGATGAATTTTAACGTCTGTAAAGATTGTTCCACGTCTTCGAGTTGTTCCGTGACTTCTAAAGAAACGACTTCACCGTTCGTCCAAATGACCGGAGTATGCGAAATTGCGTATAGGTGGCCGTCGTCTTCTTTGATGGTTGTTTGTTCATTTGAATAATAAGAATAGGATAAGTCCTGAAGCTCTTTCGTTTGATCAGTAACCGATACAACTAAAGGACTCCCTGATTTAGGCAAAATACGAATCATTCCGTTAGGAGGCAAATAGGCACGAAGCAAATTGGCTTGTTTAACCGTCGAACTTGTTTGTTTTAGCCCATTTGTTACGTTGCTTGTTTCTGCTTGTAAACGTTCAATTGCATTGTCTTCCATGGTTTTCTTGAAAATGAAGTAAATCGAGCTGTTCGCAATCACTAGCAGAATAAAAAGCAGGGCAGTTGATGTAAGGATAATCTTTGTTTGCAGTTTCATAAGCTACTCCTTAAGCATATAGCCAACGCCGCGCACCGTTTGAATATAAGGTGTTGAAAATGGTGCATCAATCTTTTTGCGCAAATAACGAATGTATACGTATACAATATTGGTGTCTCCGTAGTAATCGAATCCCCATACGTTTGTAAGAAGCTGTTCAAAGCTCAGCACTTGATTGTTGTTTTGAAGCATATAGACAAGCAAATCATATTCTTTAGGAGTCAGCTCAATAGCTTCATTTTCACGCGTGACTTCTCGCATTTTTTCATTCACAACTAAAGTTCCTAGCTGCAGAGTATCTGCTTTTTTTTCAGAAGGAGATGCTGATGCAGGATGGCGAAGCCAGACGCGGATACGTGCAAAAAGCTCCTCAATTTGAAAAGGCTTTGTAATGTAGTCGTTCGCTCCTAAATCTAGTCCGCTTACCTTATCAGGAAGGGCGTCTCGAGCGGTTAATAAGATAACGGGCGTCTGATCATCGTTTGCTCGAATGCGACGAAGTACTTCGAGTCCGCTCAGTTCAGGAAGCATCACATCTAAAAGCAGCAAATCCCAATCATGTGCTTGAAACTCTGCCAATCCTTCTGTCCCTGTATAAGCCATGCCCGTTTCGTACCCTTCGTGTTCAAGCTCGAGCTGAATCAAACGAGCAATTTTGCGTTCATCTTCTACAATTAAAATTCTGCCTTTACTCAACAAAAATTCCCCCTTGCATCTATGTATAGTTGCGTACATTATAGCATGGAGAGGATTGAGGTGTATAAAAGCAGCTGGAGGTTAGCCCGGCTGCTGATTGGTTGAAAGAGGAATATGTAAGGTAATGGAAGTGCCTTGGTTAGGAGTGGATTTCACTTCAATATGCCCTTTATGAAGTTCGCAAATGGCCTTTGCGATACTCATGCCAAGTCCAGCACCTTCTGTTTTTTCGGTTGTATTTGTGCCGCGGTAATAGCGGTCAAATAAATTTTTCTGCGTTTCTTCATCCATTCCAATTCCATCATCTTGAATTGTAATCAAGACGTGGTCACTTTTTAGAATGGTCAAAATTGTAATAGTGGTGTTCTCCGGATTATGTTTAATAGCATTAAAAATTAGGTTATCAACCATTCTTTCAAACCAGCGCGGGTCAGCTTGAATAAAAGGTTGAAGGTGAACGGGTACATAAGAGAATTGAACATTTTTAATAGTTCGATCGTTAACGAATTTTAAAACAATATGCTGAAGCAATTGATGAACATCCACTTTTTTTGTTTCTAAGGCAACCACATTATTTTTAAGCTTAAAGGCCAGTGAAAAATCTTCTACAAGCCCCACCATATATTCACTTTTGTCACGCAGCGTTTGGCCAATTTCTTTTAGCTCTTCTTCGTTCCAATTGTAATAGCCGCTTTCAAGCATATGGCCATATCCTTGAATCGTCGAAAGGGGGGTTCGCAAATCATGTGATATTCCAGTCATCCATTCTTCACGAGTGGTTTCTAGCTGCTTTCGTTCTTTTTCAGCTAAGCTAAGCTGCTCCGCCATCTCATAAAAAGCTGTGATTACTTCTGAATACAAACGATATTGAAAACGTACTTTTCCATTCTTCCGAAAGACGCGCTTCCGCTCTTTTTCTGTTAGCACTTCTGAATAGTTTCCGCTTCCCATGCGCCCGAGCCAGCTGGTAAAGAGAAGTAAGGGGCCACCGTAGCGAAAAGCGTTCCAGATGGAGAAAGTGATAGTGGCTATAAGAACAGAAACCGCCACGATGATGGAGATCATCCAAGCTTTTCGAATAATAGATTCATCGGTTATACTGTGGTAATTATTAGGAGTGTAAAAAACCCAAGAAATTTTCTTCTTTGGATCATGGAATACAGTAGCTGTTGAATCATATTTATCTTGTTCAATTTTTCGGGAAATAATTTCTAAAGGATCGTAACGTGTTTTTTCTTTAGGCATTCTAATTGAAGCTAAGATATCACCTTTCTCATTTAAAATTTGAAGCGAAGCATCTTTTTCTTTTAACGCCTTTTTGATAAGAGGGATATCGCTTTTGGGAGGCACACTTTGTTTATTATATTTAGCATACAAAGCATATAGCTGGTCTTTTAAATCGCTTTTATAGCCCAAAATATAATAAGTAGGTGTAGTCAAAAAGGTATCAAGTTCTGTTACGACATTATAGCCTTTAAATTTTTGGGTTTTATCCATTTCTAATAACTCTGAAAGACCGTAGTGCTTAGGTAAGTCTTTTGGGGAGTTAACTTCTCCAATTACTTTTCCTTGTTTGTTCAGTACTTGGTACCATAGTCCTTCTTGTTTAAGTTGTTTTGCTAAATCATCTGAAACGCTTGCTTTTCCACCTTCAACTGTTGTATCCCCGGTTAATACGCTAAGTGATCCAGAGGGCAAGTCTCTTTTGATATCTTGCTTTGAAAGGTAATAAGCTAGAAACATTAAAGCGCAAAAAAGAACGCAGCAAACACATGCAATAATTGCAATAAACTGAAACGAAAAATGAAAGGTCAACCTTCTTTTAATTGATTTCATAGTGCTTTTCCGTTCACTAATTTATATCCAAGTCCGCGCACTGTAACTAAATGTTTTGGATTGCTAGGATTATCTTCGATTCTTTCTCTAATTCTTCTAATATGAACGGTTACCGTATTATCGTCTACGAACTGGTTATATCCCCAAACGGCTTCAAGCAGCTGTGATTTAGAAAGAACCATGTTCATGTTTTTACAAAAATGAAGTAGTAGCAAAAATACTTGTGCGGGGCAAGCAACCGTTTGACCATCTACAATGAGCTCTCCAGCGGATTCATCTACGATAAAACGATCAAACTCATAGCGATTTGAAGGCTGTAATTCCATTTTTACAGGACTTCTTTCGATCAGCGTTTGTTTTCTGCGCAATCGTGCTTTAATTCGTGCCGCAATCTCTAAAGGATTAAATGGCTTGGTTACGTAGTCATCTCCGCCCATGGCGAAGCCCGTTAACACATCCAAGTCAGATACTTTGGCTGTTATGAACAGGATATAAGCGTTTGAGAGCTCACGAATTTTAGGACAAATATCAAATCCGCTTTTATCGGGAAGCATGACGTCCAACAAAATAATATCAATCGTTTTATTATGTAAAACATCTAGCGCTTCTTGAGCGGTGTGAGCTTTATAGATTTGGTTGAAGCCTTCTTTTTTTAATACTGTCTCCAACATTTTGACAATAGCAATTTCATCATCAACTAGCAATATAGATGCATCTTCCAATATAAATCACCTCTGTTTCATTTCATACGTATTCGATTTTAGCATAAGAACATTACGAAAAGATTAACAAAATTGGAAAATGTTAAAGAAAAGATAATCTCCTGTTTATTTTCTTGAAACCTTCATTTCATATACTAAATATATAGACACATAGTAAAGGAGTTAAAAGGATGAGTAATGATTTTAGGCGGGTTAAAGTAATTGATAGTATGAGAGGATTTAGCTTGCTGGGTATTTTACTAGCGAATATGCTAATTTTTCAATACGGTATTTATGGAAAGGATATGATTCATCTCTTTTCCCTATCACCAAGCGATTCAGCAGCCTATATTTTTTTAAAAGTTGCCGTAGAAGAAAGTTTTATGCCAATCTTTACTTTTTTATTTGGCTATTCAATGGTGAAGATGAAAGAAAGCTTAGAAAGAAGGGAGTTAGGAGTAAAAAGGCATTTCTTTCGCCGCTTTCTTCTGCTTCTAGGGTTTGGTCTACTGCATGGAGTACTTTTATGGGAAGGAGATATTCTTACGTTTTACGGAATGATGGGGATATTTTTATTAGTTTTCTTTTTAAACCGTAAAGCTAAAACGCTGTTGGTATGGGCATCAATTTTACTAGTTCTTACGGGAGCAGCCGGTTACGGTTCATTAAACGATAATATGTATCTTCTTAGTGATAAGCAAACGCTCACCACATACGTAAAAGATACGATTCATGTGTATGGAAGTGGAACTTATGAACAAATTAAAGACCACCGCAACAACGTTGATCCGATGAATATAGCAGGATATAAATTTGCTTTTGCCTTCTTGTTTACACCATTTATAATGGGTGCTTTGTTTTTGTTTGGTATGTATGCGGGGAAGAAAAATTGGTTTTACGACGCTTCAGCTAATCAAAAACAGTATGGCCGTTGGGCGGCCGTGTTGATTCCGCTTAGCTTGCTGTTAAAAGGAACTATGTACGTATGGCCAGATGCTAATTGGGCTGGTTCTACACATATGTTAGGTGGGAGTCTCTTATCTCTTGGTTATATTGCAGGCTTTGCTTGGCTATATGCGAAATACGAAAAGTCATTTTTGATGAAGGCTTTTGAAAGCGTAGGCAGGATATCGCTTAGTAATTATTTAATGCAAACGGTTATATGCACGACGATTTTTTATGGTTATGGATTAGGTTATTTCGGAAAGCTCGGAATGATTGCAGGGGTTTTTGTCTGCATAGGTATTTACGGAATTCAGCTTATCGGAAGTTATATGTACGTGCAAAAATTTCAAACTGGACCGGTGGAAAAGCTGCTGCGCATATGGACAAATTTTTCTTGGAACGGAAAGCCCAAAGAGAAAAAAGCTTTACCTGAGGGAATAAATCATCCTTTTGTTGGATGATAGCAGTCAAACTTATGTAAAAAGGAGATTTTAAAAATGTGGGCCATTAGTGTAAAAGAGTTTCAAAGCTTATTTAAAAGTGTTAAATCAATTATCGTTATTTTAATCGTATGCGGTGCTTCCTATGGAATAGCCCATCTAGTTAGTCAACTTGGAGGTCAACTGACGAGCGCACAGATTCGAGATGGAGCCAACGGGGGAATTTTGGTGATGCTTCTCGGATTCGGACCCTTGTTTATTTCAAGTCTTTCTCACAATGTTATTAATCAAGAAATTAAAACAAGAACAGCCAGGTTTTTAGTTACCAAAACATCAAGAGAGCGTATTGTACTAGGAAAATTCTTAGGAATTTGTTGTTTCTGGCTTGTTTGTATCTCTATTTCATTTCTACTGATTGGTTTTATTTCGCATCATTTTTCTTTTTATATATTTTTAGAGTGCCTGCTATTCACTACTTGTATCATTTCATCTGTTTTAATGCTTTCAGCTTTACTATCAAATCCAATTCATACTATGTTTTTATCAATTATTTTATCAATTGTTTTACCGGTACTGAGCGTATGGAGCATATTTTCATCAAAAGCGTACATTGCATGGTTTAAGTATGTGACACCTTACTACTATTTAAAGTTGGAGAAAGGGTATTTAACGGTTCTTCTTATTTTTGCAGCACTTTGTCTATGTACGGCACTTTGGAGTTTTAAAAGGAGAGAAGTATAATATGTATGCTATAGAAACAAGTAAATTAACTAAAAAGTATGGATCAAAAACAATTGTTAACAGTATTAATTTACAGGTACCACAAGGAGAAATTTACGGATTTTTAGGGAGAAACGGAGCAGGGAAGTCTACATTTATTAATATGCTTACTGGCGTTTCATTTCCTTCAGCGGGAGAATTTACGCTGCTGGGACAGAGTGATATTGATTTAGAGCTTCAGAAGAAAATAGGCGTGCTTCCTGACTATGCTACCTTTTATGATGAGATGACGGCACTCAATCATTTGCGCTATTTTTTAAAGATAAACGGACATCGTTTTTCTAAAGAACACTGTAGTAATGTACTGAAGAAAGTAGGATTAGAAGGACATGACCATCAGAAAGTTGGAAAGTTTTCATTTGGAATGAAAAAGAAGTTAGGAATTGCTCAAGCGATTGTAACAGACCCAGATCTTGTCTTTTTAGATGAACCAACTTCTGGAGTAGATATTGAATCTGCTCTCCACATTCATGAATTAATAAGAGAACTTCAAAATCAAGGCAAGACAATTTTTATGACGTCTCATAATTTAAATGAAGTTGAGAAGATTTGTACACGTGTAGCGATTATGAAAAATGGTGTTATTTTAGTAGAAGGGACAATGGAAGAACTGCGTTTTCAATACCAAGCGAAAAAAACGGTGATGATTAAACATGATCCTTACCCAAGCAGTCATAAAGCATATATTCAACAGTTTTTCCGTACGGTGAGTCCGGACGTGGAATACCATCACACGTACACAAAAGTGATGCTTCAAAAAGAGAGAAATATCCCTCTGATTATTCGCGAATTGATTCAATGCGGTATCGATATTTATCAAATTCACGTAGAAGAGCCTTCTTTAGAAGAAATCTTTTTGCAACAAAACATCGTGGATCATTCGCAGGTAAGTTAATGGGCAAAAATCTGTTGGCTTACCACTCAGCCTGACTAAGTCATTTATAAATACCAGTTAGGAAGCCTCTGACAAAAACATGTTCATTTTCCCAAGAAACTGATAAGATAGCTAATGACATTTAAAAATAAGAAAGGATTTCGATTATGTTATCAGCTATTAATTCAGTAGACTATACCATTTTCCATGCGGTGAATCAGTACGCCTCGCATGTGAAGTTTGTAGATTCGCTAATGGTATTCTTTGCAGATTATGCCCAGTATGTACTTATTGTTTTACTCGGCTTGTTTTTACTTATTAATAAAAACGGCAGCCGTGTTGTAGCATTTCAAGCTTTATGTGCTTGTGCCACAGGAGTCATTATCAATAAAGTGATTAGTTTATTTGCTTATCGAGATCGTCCGTTTATCTCTCACCACGTGAATCAGCTTATTGATCACGCCGCGAATTCTTCATTTCCAAGCGATCATGCTACATCTGCATTAGTTATCACTTTTACCATCTGGCTGCATTTCAAACGTTCAGGGCGCATGTGGGTTGTCATGGGTGCACTCATTGCATTTTCACGCGTATGGGTTGGCGTTCACTATCCATTCGATGTGTTAACAGGAGCCGCTTTAGGCTGCGTGCTGGCGCTGTTTATTCATTATGTTATTTTTAATACGAAACTGATGAGGGCTATTACCAACTTGTCTATTTTTCGAAAATCACCTTATGACGAACAGTCTCAATATTATTAAGAAAAAGTCGCATATACGCGGCTTTTTTTATTGGAAAATTTTTAATGTATTTAACACTTGTTTTTTAAAATTGAATTGTGTACAATTAAATTACAGAAACGATAAATAAAAAATTTTAATAAAATTACTAAAAAAGAGGAGAGATTTATACATGAAAGCTTTATATGAAACGACAGTCGTTAACACAGGTGGAAGAACAGGAGAAGTTCATTCTTTAGATAATATCTTTAATTTAGACGTTGCAACACCTCCAGCGCTTGGTGGAGAAGCAACAACAGCAACAAACCCAGAGCAGCTATTTGCAGCTGGATACAGTGCTTGTTTCAACAGCGCGTTAGAATTTATGTTGAAAAAACATAACGTAGAAATTAAAAGCAGTGAAGTAAAAGCTACGGTTCAGCTGCTTCCAGATAAAGCTGATCAAGGAGTGAAAATTGCTGTAGCGCTTGAAGCTCATATCGAAGGTTTAGATTTAGAAACAGCTAAAAAATATGTAGACCTAGCCCACTCATACTGCCCGTATTCAAAAGCAATCAGCGGCAACGTAGACGTAACGGTAGAAGTAGTTTAATTGCTTTAAAAAGCCCTGCTAAGCATGTAAAGCTCAGCAGGGCTTTTTTATTTGAATTTTCTCTATTCATTTGTAAGGAGTACTAGTATAATGAGGAAGAAAATGAATCATTCGCACAGTTTAGGTGCTCTTACATAGCGTAAGAGGTAACAGGGAATCGAGTGCAAATCTCGAGCGGTCCAGCCACTGTAAGCAGGGAGTTTTCTATCTTATCGTCACTCAAAACGGGGAAGGCGGTAGAAAATGATGATCTCAAGCCAGGAGACCTACCTATTCTGTACACTTGACTCTTCTAGGAAAGAGGCGGTGTATCAAGGTACGCAGTGAGTAATTACTGTTTATTTTCATATGCCGACACATCCTCAATTTCTATAGAATTGAGGCTTTTTTACGTTTTATTTTAAAAAAAGGAGTGTAGGAAATGGAAGGTTTATCAGTTTTTTTACTTGTCTTTTTATTAGGAATCAGGCACGGATTAGATGCAGATCACTTAGCTTTTATTGATGGCCAGACCCGATATAATTGGCGAATGGGCAGCCGTTTTGCTCCGTGGGTCGGAACGCTGTTTTCACTAGGTCATGGAGGAATGGTGGCCGTCACGGCCGGGGTGCTGGGCGTAGTGATGAAGAATTTTACGTTTCCAGCATATTTCGATCATTTTGCATCTTGGGTATCTATCATCTCTCTCTTTCTGATTGGGACATTAAACACATATCATTTGCTTCGAACTAAAAACAAAGAAGAAGAGTTTCAGGTGAGCGGGTTAAAAGGGAAGTTTATTCCGAAAATCGCAAAAGGAACAACGAATCCTTTTTTAATTATTCTTGTAGGAGCGCTGTTTGCCCTAGCGGCTGAAACGGTCAGTCAAACGGCCGTGTGGTCTCTAGCTGTAGGGAACGCAGGCAAATATACGCCGCTTTTATTAGGACTAGTATTTATGTTTGGTATGATGCTGACAGATACAATCGATTCACTGATTGTACATAAAATGGTGAATGAATCGAGTAAGTTTGGGCAATCTGCTTCCCGCTTGATGGGCTGGGTTATTGTTATCCTCGCATACGGGGTGTCCTTCTACTTAGCATTCACTTTCTTTAATCCATGGGCCGAAGTAAACTTTGAAATGGTTGGCGTTATTTTGTTTGTTTTTTTAGTGTCTATGTTTGTTTTTGTAAGTGTGAAGTCAAAAGGGAAAAATATCAAAATAAATGTCAATTAATAAAATGAAAGCTTTAATCTGTTGAAGATTGAAGCTTTTTTGTATAAATTTGTTGAAGTTTATGGCTATTTTCGGTCGGTTATGAATAAGTTAAAGTATTATCTGTATTTTAAGGATGGAAAATTGTCTGAAAACCATTATAATTAAGGATAATTTAAGGTCGTTATGTGAAACGTAGAACATACTCATACGTACGATAAATAAAAGCAATGAATGCACAAGCAGCAGGGGTTGTTTGGAGGAGGAATTGATTTGAGTCAGGTAATGGTAGAACAAAGCGTATTTAGTTATTTAAAAGAACATGAACAAGAGATGCTCGAAGATTTAGTTGGATTTGTGAAAAAAGAATCACCGTCCTACAGTAAAGAGTTAGTGGATCAGTGTGGAATGTATTTAACGCAGCTGTTTCAGAAGCGTTTAGGCGTAGGGTATGAAATCATAGAAGAAAAAGAAGTAGGAAACCACTTGAAATTTACGATTGGAGAAGGAGAGAAGCAGCTTTTAATTATCGGTCACTTTGACACGGTATGGGAAAAGGGAAGGCTGAGTCTAAGAACAGAAGGAAACAAGCTTTATGGTCCGGGAATTTTAGATATGAAAGGCGGCATTGTGCAATCAATATGGGCAATTAAAGCGATTCAAGAGCTCGGCTTAGAAATGGATAAAAAAATTGTGTTTTTCTGCAATTCAGATGAAGAGATTGGATCAATTTCCTCTAAAAAATATATAGAAGAAGAAGCACAAAGAAGTGAAGCAGTGCTAGTAGCAGAACCTGCGGTGGCGGGTTCAGGTGCGTTAAAAACGTCGCGCAAAGGAGCGGGGATTTTCACCGTAAAGGTGTGGGGACGAGCAGCCCACGCTGGTAATCACCACAAAGAAGGAATCAATGCTATTGAAGAGCTAGCGCGCCAAGTGATTTTTCTGCAGAGCTTAACCGATTATGAAAAAGGTACAACGGTGAACGTTGGGACATTTACCGGAGGCAGCGGTACGAATGTAGTGCCGGAATATGCAGAAGCGCACGTGGATTTACGTGTTTCTACAGAAGAAGAAGCAAAACGTATGACGGATATTATTTTGAATTTAACGCCCATTTTAAAAGGGATTAAGATTGAAGTAACAGGAGGCATGAACCGTCCTCCAATGGTTAAGTCTAAACAAACGGAAGAGTTATTTGAATGCGCTCAGTCGATTGCGGCCAAACTGGGTATGAAATTAGAAGAAGCAGCTGTTGGAGGCGGAAGTGATGGCAATTTTACAGCGGCTATTGGCATTCCCACGTTGGATGGATTAGGAGCATGCGGAAAAGGAATACATGCAGAATATGAACATATTCAAATTGATACGTTGTCCGAGCGTTCTTCTTTATTTGCGAATTTGCTGCTTCAAATATAAAAAAAGCCCGCCTCAAACGGCGGGACTAACCTGAAAGCTTATATTGGGAGAGTATAAGCTTTCTTTTTTATTTACTGCTTTCTTCTTGAAGAGAAAAAGCAGTTTCTTTCTTTTTAAATACCACTTTATCAAGAGCAAGGAACTGGCTTCCTGCAACAAATAAGTGAGCAGACATGGCAATTAAGGCAATATCAAACTCAAACCCGCCAACGAATCCGCTTTTAAGCTTGGCTGTAAAAATAGCGCCAAGCATAACTGCCACAAATAAAGCAGCTACGACTCTTGTTGCTAGACCAAGAATAATCAGAACCCCACCTACAAGTTCAATTGTTGCCACAATATATGCCATGAAACCAGGGATTCCTAAGCTATCGAAGAAGCCTACTGTATTTTCAATTCCCCCTTGCCATTTTTGAAAGCCGTGTACTAAAAATGTAAAACCTAATACTAAACGAATAATAAGCGACCCAATTTCGACGTTTTTATTCACTTTACTTCCTCCTTTAAGTGTATTTGAAAAACACTACATTATGTAGTGTAAAAGCCCGTAAAAAGAAATGTAGCAATTAAATAAAGTCTTTCTTATTTGGATAATTTTACAACATTATGAACATCACACTACACATTGTAGTGTGATGTTTGTCCCCAGTCAAGTAAAAATATAAAATTAGATCATTTGGCATACAAAAAATTTCTGAAGGGCACTTGAAAAATCCTTTAATTATGTACAATTTAGTTCCTTATTTTCAATCTTATTCTCCAACATGCTATACTGATGGCGGAGGTGTTACGATGCGCTTAGAAAATAAAAGAGTTATTGCGCTTGTTAGTGCAGACTTTGAAGATCTAGAACTATGGTATCCAGTGATGCGTCTTCGCGAAGAAGGAGCAGAAGTACATTTAGTTGGAGAAAAAGCAAACGAAACGTACATGGGGAAATACGGTGTTCCAGCCGTATCGGACTATGCATTTAAAGGTGTTGATCCAGCTGAATATGACGCTATTTTAGTACCTGGAGGCTGGGCGCCGGATAAACTGCGCCGCTACCCTGAAGTAATTGAAATGGTTCGTCATATGGATGAACAGCAAAAGCCAATCGGCCAAATCTGCCATGCAGGATGGGTATTAATCTCTGCAAAAATCTTAGATGGCCGAAACGTAACAAGTACGCCAGGAATCAAAGATGATATGGAAAATGCGGGAGCTATTTGGCATGATGAAGCAGTCGTAATCGACGGCCACATCATTTCAAGCCGCCGTCCGCCAGACCTTCCTCCTTATGCAAAAGCATTTGCTGATGTACTAGCAGAGCAATAAGAAAAAAGCCGAAACCATATTGGTTTTGGCTTTTTTATAAGATTCCCTAAAAAAAGAAATGATAAAGTAAATAAAAAATCATCATTAAAAAAGCGAGCAGATGCATCTGCTCGCTTTTGTTCGTGTTTCTTATCAGTAACTTGCTTTTTGCAAGTGTAAAAACAAAATGATTACTTTCTTTATAAAATCCATGATTACGGTTTTTGTAAGTTTCGTTGTTGTTAGGGCACAATTAGCATTGATTGTGCTTGCATGGATTTCATCCATTGCCGCGGTTTGTTTTTCCACATGATCGATTAACCTAAACGACGCAAGCCCTACCTCTCTTGCATCCTTACGGCTCCGAAGCCGATCCAGTGTGAATAAGTTTTGTTCAAAGACATGTGTCGAATGCCAGTATTTTTACCTTGCATTGTACGATACATCCTTTCAAGTTACTTTCACTATGTCCAGCTCTTAAAGAAAAGCCAGAAATCTAAATATAACACTTCAGTTGATCTATGTCAAATAGAAAAAATATTTTTTTCACGTGAAACAATTGCAGCTAAAACATGGTTAAGTAAAGGGATATCCTTTTTATATAGAAGAGTTTTTTGATACGATAAGCTAGAGGAATCCTAGAGGAGGATGAACAATGAACAAAAATGAACAGTTTCGAAATGATGTATTGAACAGTGTAGAATCATTAACATATGAACAATTAAATCAGCAGCCAGCATCTAATACATGGAGCGTTATGCAAGTATTAGAACATTTATATTTGATGGAGCGCATGATTGTTTCACGTGTAAAGGATCAGTTAGAAAACGGTGTAGATCAGCCAACCGAAGATAAGCCGTTTCATTTAGCGGTAGACCGTTCTCGAAAAGTAGATGCACCGGCTCAAGTTACGCCTTCTAATGAAAAGCAGACATTAGAAGAAATGAAGAGTAAGCTGGCGGAATCAAGAGCGGCTTTAGTAGAGTTAGAAGAAACAGCCAGTGAAGAAAACCTAAAGCAAAAATCGTTTCCACATCCTGTGTTTGGGTTAATGGATTTAAAGCAATGGATTGATTTTATTGGCTATCATGAAAAGCGTCACCAAGAACAAATAGAAGAAATCAAAACAGCAATTGGCGCATAAAAAAACAGGCATTCCGCCTGTTTTTTTATTTTTGGACCAAAATAGGGTAATCCGACATCATCCATATCCCAACACTGTATGTTTGGGGATTATGGTTCCCTACGGTAGAGCCTGTTTGGATGGTAAATGAGAGTTGCAGAGGGTCTTGATCGTAATAAATTGTTTGCTTGGTGGAAGGGGAATAGAGTCGCTTCGGAGGGATTTTAGGAACCGTATCCGTCGTGTTAACAAAACAGCGGCTATTTGAAACAAGATTTGTGTATGTTTGAACGAATTGAGGATCCCCTACTCGAGGAGCTCCGTAGTTGTACATTGTAATTTCCGGAAAAGATGCGTTTGTGGCGACATCTAAGGCATGAAGAGCAGCGAGTGCGCCACCTAGGCTATGCCCCGTTATATAAATGGGCTTGGTGGGAAGCGATTTATATGTTTCAAAAATTTCATCACGGCATGATTCGTAAACGGCTAAAAAACCTTCATGAACGAGCCCGGCTCGTTGATTGTATGGATAGGGGCGCTGCCTAATGCGAGCATCAGCAATCCAATCTGCCTCAGATTGAGTTCCTCGAAAGGCAATTACGATAGAGTCATCAGATTCTAAAATAAAACCAAACCATTCTTGCACCCCTACGGCAGAAGCTTTAAACGATTTAATAAGCCGGTAGCCTTCAGGTACATCAAATGTGCCTCCCTGTGCGTATTGCTTATAAGCTAAGACGCACGCATAAAGAAGGTCTAGAGCTAAAGAACGATAAAATAAAGGCTCGATTCTCATCATTGTTTTTCACACCTTCTAATAGAAAATAACTCCTATAGCCTATGTGTTCTTGAGAAGAAAGGTGCAGATATCTCTTTTTTGAGAGCAATAATTATGGAGTGTAAACGATTTCTTATTGGATGTTTTTGAGGGGTTTATAACTTTTTTTGTGTATTTTAACTAAAAAAAAGTTTTAATTTAGAGTTTTATTGTTAAAATTTATAATTTAACTTATAATTTAAAATAGTCTGAATCAAAAAATAAGGGGGTTATCGTTTGGAGCAATTTGTAACGAGTTTGAATAATGTGCTATGGAGCACGCCTGTTATTTATGGGTGTCTTGCGATTGGCCTGTTTTTCTCGATTTTAACAAGGTTTTTACAGGTACGACACTTAAAAGACATGGTTATGCTGATGTTTCAGGGTAAAAGCTCAGAAGCAGGAGTTTCTTCCTTCCAAGCACTGTCTTTAGCGCTGTCGGGACGAGTTGGAACAGGAAATATTGCTGGAGTTGCGACAGCTATCGCTTTTGGAGGTCCAGGGGCTGTATTTTGGATGTGGGCAGTTGCTTTTATTGGTGCTTCTAGTGCATTCATCGAATCAACACTGGCTCAAATTTATAAAGTTAAGCAAGATGGCCAATATCGAGGTGGTCCAGCGTACTACATTGAAAAAGGAACAGGTATGAAATGGTATGGCATTTTATTTGCCATTGCAGCCCTTGTTGCGATGAGTATCTTAATGCCGGGCGTTCAGTCCAATTCCATCGCGCTTGGCATCGACAATGCATTTGGTGTTAGTCCAACGGTTACAGCAGTAGGATTAGTTATTATTCTTGCTTTTATTATTTTTGGAGGCGTTAAGCGTATTGCAGGGGTAGCCCAATTCGTTGTACCTTTTATGGCACTTGGGTATATTATTTTAGCTCTTATTATTATTGCCATGAACATTTCGGAGTTGCCGGGAGTTATCGCTCTTATTTTTAAAAGTGCTTTTGCATTAGATTCTGCTTTTGGAGGAATCGTTGGTTTAGCTGTTTCTTGGGGAGTGAAGCGCGGCATTTATTCAAACGAAGCAGGACAAGGAACGGGGCCGCACGCAGCAGCTGCAGCAGAAGTTTCACACCCGGCGAAACAAGGTCTTGTACAAGCTTTTTCGGTTTATATTGATACACTGTTCGTTTGTTCAGCAACAGCGTTTATGATTTTATTCACAGGCATGTACAACACGGAAGGACCGGGAGGTTCATTTATTATTTCAAATTTACCGGGTGTAGAAGCAGGACCTGGATTTACACAAGCTGCTATTGAAACGGTGTTGCCGGGGTTTGGAGCTGGCTTCGTGGCAGTTGCCCTATTCTTTTTCGCGTTTACAACGATCATGGCTTATTATTACATTGCTGAAACAAATATTGCTTATCTAACTCGCGGAAAGAACGGGAAGTGGGCTATGTTTGCATTAAAACTTGTCCTGCTGGGAGCTACGTTCTACGGGTCAGTGAAACAAGCCTCATTAGCTTGGGCGTTAGGTGATGCAGGACTTGGTATTATGGTATGGCTAAATTTAATTGCTATCTTAATTTTAGCTAAGCCTGCGTTAGTTGCATTAAAAGACTATGAAGCTCAGAAAAAACAAGGGGTAGACCCCGTATTTGATCCTGTTAAGCTAGGAATTAAAAATGCGGACTACTGGGAGAAAGAATATAAGAAAGATGAGTCACAAGTTTCGTAAACAAGAAAATCCTCACATTTGTGAGGATTTTTTTATGAAGAAAGTGAGACAGGCGAATTGTTTAAGTTATAGCGTTCCTTCAAACGATGAATACGGTGTAGTTCTTCAAGCAGGTGATGAATCGCAAGAAGTTCGTACAGCATGGTTGTTTCTGTTGAAAAAGGCTGATCCACTCTGTTTTCTTCCTGCTTATGTGCCCAAAACCTTTGTTTTAAAGTCAAAACAAGCGTTTGATGCTGCAAAGAGCTTTTATATTGTTCATTTTGTAAGACGTTATGAAAGGAAGTGAAAGTGTCCCAAATCACTTGATGTTTTGCACTTTGCAGCTGATGAGCGGGCAAATAAATTAAATTACCAATATGGTAGACAAGCTGCCTCATAAGAGAAAGTTTCTTATATTCATAGTGGAATTTTCTCATAGCTGTACGAGTGAAATGATGAAATTTCCATTCTTTTCGCTGATACTCACAAAGCGTCTCAATTTTTTCAATTTCAGCAGAAAGCTGCTGAAATTGAAGCTTTGTTTGTTTATGACAAGCGTGTACTTGAGAAAGTTCGCTTCCTCTTTGCTGTAAGACGCTACTCATTTGTTTTGAGAGATTTTGAATTTTCCTCGTAATAATCGGTGTATAATTAGGAGGAAGAACAATGATATTTACAAGTGAAGAAGTAAGCAGCCCAATACTAGTGGTCGCTAGGCGAATTAAAAATGATATGAAATAATGGTCGTGCACAATCGTCAGCATAGCCACTCCTGTTAGCGTTGCAACGAGTGTTCCGGCATGTAAACGCAATTTATAACAGGATATAATAGTAGAAACAGCAACAAGCATATAGGTAAGCGGCGTTACGCCTAAAAGAAATGTGTAAATCATGGCAAAAGCAGCTCCAATTGCTGAAGCAGGAAAGCGAATGAACGCTTTTTTGATAGAATCCGCAGCGGTTGGTTCAATCGTAACAATGGCTGTAATAACAGCGAGCATATACGGCCAGCCAACGGACTGACAAATGAGTGCAGTCAAAAAAACGGCAATGCCTGTTTTAATAATACGACCGCCTAAAAAATTAAATTTTTTTACGTTAATCATTATGCATACCTTCTTTAAAACAGTTAGTAGTTTAATTATAAGGCATATTAAGGTGATAGGAAAACACGTCTTAAAAACTAGCTTTCAAAAAACGAATAAATATACTATAATTTGTTTAAATATTTAAAAGAGGAGTACAACTAATGAAACAATTAATAAATGAAACAATTAATAAATTACAGGATAGATTTTATGATGTAAGCAAATATATTGGACAAAATCCTGAGCTTGGCCATGAAGAATTTAAGGCTTGCAAAGCATTAACAGATGTTTTAAAAGAACAAGGGTTCACAGTTGAAATTGGTACATGTGACTTGCCAACGGCTTTTACCGCTGTTTATGACAGTCAAAAGCCAGGTCCATCGATTGGGTTTATGGCAGAGTACGATGCTTTGCCGGATCTCGGACACGCATGCGGACATAACTTAATTGGAACCATGTCAATTGCCGCTGGTATTGGTCTGAGTAAAGCAGTCGCAAAAACGGGCGGTAAAATATACGTATACGGAACGCCTGCAGAGGAAACACGAGGCGGCAAAGTAACGATGGCTGAACAAGGTATTTTTAATCATTTAGACGTAGCTATGATGGTGCACCCTTATCACTGTCATCAAAAAAGCGGGCGTTCTCTTGCGATGGATGCGATTCAGTTTGAGTTCTTCGGAAAATCTGCACATGCTGCCGCTGCCCCTCATGAAGGAATCAATGCACTAGACGGTGTATTACAAACGTTCAATAGCATTAATGCGCTTCGCCAGCATGTAAAGCCGGATGTACGTATTCATGGAGTGATTACAGAGGGTGGCAAGGCGGCCAACGTTGTACCGGATTATGCAGTAGCACAATTTTATGTTCGCGCTTCAACTCGTGCATATGTAGATGAAGTAACAGATAAGGTGAAGGCATGTGCACATGGTGCTGCTTTAGCGACAGGAACAAAATTAAAAATCTCAAACTATGAGTTTTCTTATGATGATATGCAAACGAATCAAACATTATCCGACGTCTATACAAATAATCTCATCTCATTAGGTGTGAGCGAGCAAAGCATTACGGAAGACCAAGGCGATCATGGATCTTTAGATATGGGGAATGTGAGTCAGGTTGTTCCGGCTATTCATCCGTATATTCAAATTTGTGATGATTATTTTGTTTGTCATACGCACGAATTTAGAGAAGCAGCTTTAAGTGAGCAAGGAAGAGAAGCAATGATACTTGGTGCAAAAACAATGGCATTAACAGGGTATGACGTATTAACCAATCAAACGCTGCTCCAAAAAATTAAAGAAGAATTTAATGCTACAAAGTAAGAGATAATAATAAAACCATACTAAATAATACGCTTGCAGTGGCAAGCGTATTATTTAGTATGAGAAGTGGGACTGAATGGTTCGAAAAATTTGACCGTGGCGCTGTTCATCGCTCGCAGCTCGAACAATGCGGCTTTGAATTCGAGCATTTGTGATTCTTCTAGCGATTGATTGATAAAATGGAACGGTTTCTACTTCATCTTTAATGGATTCAGAGACCCCTTCTTGAAAAGTATTTGGCAGTTTTATGTTTAATGAAATCTGTGGGTAGCTGCCTGATAAATCATAATAGGCTTTAGAAAACCAGTCAAAGTGTTTAATTTCATCCTGCCGAATACCTAATATAGCTTGTTGAAACTGATCATTAGGAGCCAGCTCTGCTAGGCGTGTATAGTAGTGAATAGCGGAAAACTCATCGTTTACAGCTTTGTTTATATCTCTTAAAAGCTGTTCGTCTAGTCTTGTATCATCTTCCCAATATTCTTCATGCCGGGAGTAAAATTCATACATATGGATATACCTCCTCACCGTTTTGTTCTCTTGTCGTCACCATCATCGTATGTATAGACAAGAAAAGGCGTACATTAAAAGAAAAAAGTTTAACAAAATGGTAAAAAGGGTATGTGCAGAGAATAGTATCAAAAAAGACAGAGGTTATCTTATGATTAAAATTGTAGCTAAAACCAAAGAAGGAGCTATTAAAGAGATAGAAATGAATGAGATTCGTTCAAGCCATGACTTTCAATGGTATTGGGTTGATTTTTACAATCCCACCGAGGAAGAAAAAAAGCAGCTTGAACAATTTAATTTTCATCCTTTAGCAGTTGAGGACTGTTTGAATCAAGGTCAGCGGGCTAAATTTGAGTTGTATGATGAGCATTATTTTTTAGTGTATTATGCACTTCATAAAGAAGAGCTTGAGCACTTAGAAGTATCTGCATTTGTGGGGGATAACTTTTTAGTCACTTACCACTTGGACAAGCTAACGAGCGTGGCTAGAGTGTGGGAGCTTATCAAAAAAGACCCTGAGGCTACCGAAGATGGAACATGGGATATCATGTATGAACTCTTAGATCATACCGTTGATGAATACTTCCCTGTGCTTTATAAATTTGAAGATCACATAGACGACATTGAAGACAATGCAAAAGACGAACCTATGGATGAACTAATGAGGCAGCTTTATGACATCCGAAGTGATTTGTCACGAATGCGCCGGATTTTAAACCCCATGAGAGATTTAATGTATCGTATTATGTCAACCAATGCGTTAAAAGCAAAAGAGCAGGTTCGCTATTTTAATGATATTTATGACCACCTATTAAATATGATTGAAATTATGCAAGCAAGCAGGGATTTGTCAAATGATATTCGAGAAAGCTTTATGTCCATCAACTCGGATCGTATGAATTCAATCATGTTTACGCTAACGCTGATGTCAGCTATTTTCTTACCGTTGACGTTTATTGCTGGCCTCTATGGCATGAACTTTTCATATATGCCGGAACTGACGGGGAAATATAATTATTTTATTGTACTGGGCATTATGATTGGGCTTGTAGGCGTAATGGTCTTTGCCTTTTATAAAATGGGATGGTTCAAATATCGAAAAGGACCTAAACTATAAAGTAGATTGTTAACCTTCCTGTATAAATGTTCATCAACTCAGTAAAAATGAAATTAAATAAGCGAAGATCTTATCTGCCTCTAGATAAGATCTTTTTCTTGTGCTATAAACAAGGAAAGCAGGGAAGCGAGGGAAGAATGTGAAACACGGAAGAATGGGGCTGCGAAGCATCACGGTGCTGCTTGTATGCATGGTGGTAATTCTATCGCTATTGTTAACGGATTTATTAGTTAGCAGTTCAATTGGAAAAAACATCCGAGATCAACAGGCTGAAAAAGCTCGGACTATTGCTACAATTATTTCAGAATCAACGAACGTGAAAAAAGGACTAGAGACAAAAACACCTCAGTCAATTCAGGAATTTACTGAACGAATTCGTAAAAAATCAAGCGTCTTGTTTATCGTTGTTATAGATATGAATGGAATCCGCCAATCTCACCCAGATCCTAAAAAGATAGGAAAGAGGTTTGCCGGAGGCGATGAGCAAAAATCATTGCACGGGAAATCTTATGTATCTGTATCAAAAGGAACGCTTGATAAATCTCTGCGCGCTTTTGCACCCATTTATAATGAAAAAAATCAACAAATTGGCGCAGTGGCTGTGGGGATTTCTTTGAATAATGTAAATGAAGCGATTAGAGATGGGCATCGTCGAATTGTTTTAGGTTCATTAATTGGCCTACTTGTAGGCGTTCTTGGTGCTATTTTATTAGCGAATTACATAAAGAAAATTTTATTTGGCTTGGAACCTTCTGAAATTGCTAAAATTCTAGAAGAGAGAAGCACCATGCTGCAGTCGGTTCGTGAAGGAGTGATAGCTGTTGATAAAGAAGGTAATATTACACTTGCTAATCGTTCTGCACGCCGTTTATTTGTTAAAGCAGGGTTAGCACCAGAGCCAATCGGTTTGTCTATTCGAGAATATATGCCCACCTCCAGATTGGACGACGTTTTGTCTACGGGGGAATCTCATTATGATGAAGAGCAAGTCATAAATGGAGTAGCCATTGTAGTTAATAGGGTTCCGCTAGTGGTAAACGAAGAGATTGTAGGAGCACTTTCTACGTTTCGGGATAAAACAGAAGTTAATATCTTAGCAGAACAGCTAACAGGTGTTAAAATGTATGTGGAAGCGCTTCGAGCACAATCGCATGAATTTATGAATAAACTTCATGTGATTTTAGGAATGGTGCAGATGAATTATTATGATGAGCTAAAAACGTATATTCATCAGCTTGTTAATCATCGTGTCGATGAATCTAGTTCAGTGACTAAATCTATTAAAGATCATGCGTTGGCAGGGTTTCTCATGGGCAAAATGAGTTATGCTAGAGAGGAAAGCGTAGAACTGACGTTTTCCGCTGATGAAGTTATTCCAGAACCTTCAGATCCACACGTTACTCATCATCTCATTACCATTATTGGAAATTTAATTGATAATGCAATTGATTCAGTTTGTCATCAAGCCTCTAAAAAAGTGTCCGTTATGCTTGTGTATAAAAACAATAAGCTTACGATTCAAGTTACGGATACAGGCTGCGGCATTCCTTCCGATACAATGAATCAGATTTTCAAGAAAGGCTTTTCTACAAAAGGAACGAGCAGAGGGTTTGGGCTGCATTTAGTGAAGCAAACGATTGATGAACTAGGTGGCCAAATCGTTATTGACTCATTTATAAATAGCGGTACCACATTCTATATTGATATTCCGTACGAAACAAGGAGAGATCAAGTTGATTAAAGTATTAATTGTTGAAGATGACCCAATGGTTGCTCAGTTTAATCAAAAGTACATTGAAGAGATAGAGGGGTTTACAGTGGTCGCTGTTGCTCATTCGGGTCATGAAGCCTTAGTGAAGGTAAATGAATATCAAGTTGATTTAGTACTGCTTGATATCTTTATGCCTGGGCAAAATGGTTTGAGAGTTTTACAAGAGATTCGAACAAAGCAAGAGGAAATAGACGTCATTTTTATCACCGCTGCTTCGGATGCCCAAACGATTCAGCAAGCTTTACGCTATGGAGCGATTGATTATTTGATTAAGCCTTTTACATTTGAACGCTTTTATCAAGCACTTTCGGCTTATAAACAAACATTTCGTACGTTAAAACAGCAACCTCAGCTTAATCAACAGGAATTAGACGGGCTGCTGTCTAATAAAAAAATAAAAGAAGCTCCGGTAGAGCCGTTGCCTAAGGGTCTAACGACAGGAACATTAGAAGTCATCGTAGAAGCCATTGTGCATCTTAAAGATCACCCTTTTTCGACCGATGATGTGGCTGAAAAAACGGGAATTTCAAGAGTGTCTATTCGAAAATATTTAAAATTTCTAACAGATATAGGTCTTCTTGGAGAAAGAATGACTTACGGCACAATAGGACGTCCTGTGTATGCGTACTTATACAATGAACAAAACCGTCACTTGCTGCATCACTATCTCGTTGACTTTGAAAAATAAAAAGATTTACCTGTCAGAGACGTCCGGTGCTATTTTGTCGGTGTGAGAATATTTTACTGTAGAGTGCCGGTGAGTTAAGTGGTATGGTTGATAATAACAAAGAAAAAAAACAAGTCGTTTGACTGAAAAAGAGGTGGTTTCTTGATTGAAAGCATAGAACGCTTGACTGAATTACTGTTATCAGGGAATCAAGATGAAGCTTGGAATATTGTGTGGAAAAAAAGACAGCAGGGTTTCGATACATTTTATATTTTTCAGCAATTCATTTCAGTGTCAATGGCTCAAATCGGTATGATGTGGGAAGAAGATGAAATTTCAGTGGCTGATGAACATTTAGCTACTACTACCTGTGACTATGTTTTGTCACGCTATCAATTGTGTATAAGACAAGAAGTTATTAAAAGTGAAAAAAAAGGTCTGTTTTTGTGTATAGAAAATGAACAGCATTTTTTAGGTTTAAAAATGATTTCCATTCTCTTTGAAGAGCACGGATGGCAGACGAAACTTTTAGGAGCAGATTCTCCGCTTTTACATGCAACGCACGCTGTTGAACAATGGAAACCTGATTTAGTAGGAATCTCGTTCAGTTTAACTCATCATATAGAAAAAGCAAACGAATATATAGAAGGATTAAAAAAGACAAAACATCAGCCGCTTATTTTAGTTGGAGGCCGAGTAGTTTCAAACTATAAGTTTCCTCTTGTTCAAACAAATCAAGTTCGATTTATTGCACAGCTAGAGGAGTTGAAAGAGCTTTTTCATTATCAATCAATTAGGGGGATTAAGGTTGTCGACTATTAAATATGCTCCGCTTCCTGCTTTTATTATGGATGAGGAAATGAATATTCTAGCGCAATCTGATGAAGCAGCCGCTTTATTCGGAGAGGTTCAACATTTTTTAGAAATTGTTGATGAAGATAGTCAGAACAAAGCTAGAAAACGATTAGGAAAGAAGGAAAAAATAAAAACAGAATTAGTCATGCATTCGCGTAAATCTAAGATGTCTCTTTATACCGTGAATTGCAAATGGGAGCAAGATAAGGCGCATGTAATATGTGTAGAGGAAGATTCTCAAATTAGAATTCTCTCAGAAAAAATCGAACAGCATACAGCGCGTTTATCTGAAACAGACTTAGAACTGCTGCTGCAAAAAGAACGATTAGAAAAGGCCATGAACCGAGTTATAGAGCTGTCGGGACCGTTTATTCATTTATCGAACAACATGGTGCTTATACCTCTGTTTGGCGATTTATTTGAGGAAGTCATCATGAAAAATGAACATCGGCTGCTCAGACAAATAGATGAGGAAACGGTTGATCGAGTTATCATTGATTTTAATGGAATCGGTCAAATTGATGAACGAGGTGTTGCAGCCCTAGAACATTTAATATGGGAATTTCAGCTAATGGGCGTACAGATTTATTTAACAGGTGTGACACCCGATCACAGTCAATGGCTTCACCAGTATCATTTTCAAGCAAATGTAAAATCTATTAGTAACCTAGGTCAGGCCATTCATCAATTTTTTACAACGGCATGAAATGGCTACAAAAAGTGAACACTTCATATAAAGGCAATAAGACAGGGGATCAATACGGATAAACAGGTGATTAAAATTTGGTGAAACACGCGCGTAAAGTAGCTTTAAGAATTTCAATTATATATATCATTATTGGCGCTGTATGGATCTTGATATCTGATAATATATCTAGAACATTAGCGCAAGGTCGTTTTGAAGTATATATTTTTTTTCAACAATACAAAGGTTGGTTTTTTATTTTAGCTACGGGTATTATTTTGTATGGGTTGGTATATAGGAGAGCTTATAAACTAGTGGAGTCCCAGCAAGAGCTCGTAGTGAAAGAACACGAACTTCAAACGAGCAATCAGCACTATCAATCTTTGTTCAAACATAACCCTGATGGTGTTTTTGAAATAAGTAAAACGGGTGAAGTACTTCTTGCTAACCCGGAAGGTGAAGCAATCGTTGGATACTCCAGTGAAGAACTGCAAAAGATGAAACCTTCAGCTCTTATCGCAGCTGAAGAGTTTGATATGTGTAAAGAGTATTTTAAAGAAGTGCTGAATGGAAAAGGTGCTAAGTTCGAAATGAATGTGATCAATAGAAAGCGAGAAAGACGGTTGCTTAGGTGTTCTTTGCTTCCCATTATTGTTCATAAGCAGGTAGTAGGTGTATTTATGATTGCACGCGATATTACTACATACCGCCAAGATGAAGAGCTTATGATAACCTCGGAAAAAATGTCGGTTATTGGACAAATGGCAGGTGCCGTAGCACATGAAATTAGAAACCCCCTTACTTCTTTAAAAGGTTTTGTACAGGTTATGCAAGCCTCTAAGGAAACAAATGACACATATTTAGATATCATGATGTCTGAAATCGACCGCATCAACTTAATCTCCAGTGAAATGCTCATTCTTGGAAAAAAGCAGCATGTATCTTTTGAAAAGACCAATTTATGCGAGATTTTAAAACAAGTTATTACGCTAATGGAAGCGCAGGCCAATTTAAATAATGTTTCTATTTTATTGAAAGAAACAGCAAAAAGGCCTATTAATGTTTCGGCTGATGCAAATCAGTTGAAACAAGTGTTCATCAATGTGATCAAAAACGGTGTAGAAGCTATTATTGAGAAAGGCCATATTACAATAACAGTTGAAGAAAAAGATACACGAGCATTGATTCACTTCGAAGACAATGGAATCGGAATGAGTCAAGAGAGGATTGAACAAGTAGGGACGCCGTTTTATTCTACAAAAGAAGCTGGAACGGGCTTAGGGCTGGCCGTGTGTTACAAAATCATGGAGCGTCATCAAGGTACCATGCATTTTAAAAGCGGTAAAGGAAAAGGGACAACGGTTACTATTGATATGCCAATTACAGAACGAAACAGCCGCCTTTCGTAGTTCAGAGAGGCGGTTGTTTTCTTGAAAAAGAGGAAGTAAGCAGCTGAGCCCTTTGCGTCCGGATCCATATAGGACATAAAACCTCCTTCTTATACAAGTTTTCGTCCATAATAAAGAGGATCATATTGTTTTCTATAGAAGCAATAGTGTATCATAGTTGAAGCTATGTATATCGATGTAGAAAAGTTAAGGCAACAATCGACTTTTCTACTGACGGATTGACAGGGTCCCTTGGGATAAGGAAGGTTTATTTATAAATAGAAATTAAGGTCAGTATTAACGCACATGGCCACTGATACATTCGTTTAATTGAAATAAAAAAATCGTTTATAATATCGAGAAAAGCATGGAAAAGGAGATAGATATGAGTCAGTTTATAGAGACTTTACAGCCTTTTTTACAAGAGGCGTGGAAAAAAGCAGGGTTCAATGAGCCTACTGCCATTCAAACGAAAGCTATTTCAGAGATTTTAGCTAATAAAGATGTAATAGGAGAATCCCCAACGGGAACAGGAAAGACACTGGCATATTTGTTGCCTGTCTTACATCGCATTCAGCCGGGACCATCTCATGTTCAAGCGGTTATTTTAGCATCTTCCCATGAATTAGTTATGCAAATTCATGGTGAAATTCAAACTTGGTCGCAGGGAAGCGGTATTTCAAGCGCTGCGTTTATTGGCGGAGCAAATATGAAACGGCAATTAGAAAAACTCAAAAAGCGCCCTAATATCATTGTTGGTACCCCAGGACGTTTGAACGAATTAATTAAAATGAAGAAATTAAAAATGCACGAAGTCAAAACAATTGTGATTGATGAAGCGGATCAATTGTTTGTACCTGAGCATGTTCAAACGGTTCAACAGATTGTAAAAATGGCGTTAAGTGATCGTCAAATCCTAATCTTCTCAGCTACTGTATCAGAACGTACCAAATCGCTAGCGAAAGACATGATGAACCAGCCTCTTGAAATAGAGGTAGGAAGAGATGAACTCCCAGCTTCGAAGGTAGAGCATGTATACATCAAAAGTGAAGCTAGAGATAAAGTGGACGTGCTTAGAAAACTAGTTCGTCAAGAACAAATGAAAGCTTTAGCCTTTTTTAAAGGGATTGATACTCTGATCGAGTTTGAAGAAAAATTAACATTTAAGCGTGTAGAAGCAGGCTCTTTACACAGTGAAACGAAAAAAGAAGATCGTGCTACGACGATTAAAGGTTTTCGAAAAGGAGATTTCCCTGTCTTATTAGCAACGGATGTCGCAGCTAGAGGATTAGACATTAAGGGATTGACGCATGTAATTCATATCGATGTTCCTCAAGATGCAGATCAATACGTACATCGCTCAGGTAGAACAGGCAGATCGGGAGCAGAAGGTACAGTCATTTCTCTTGTCACTGAACGAGAAGAGCGAAATTTAAAACAAATCGCACGTGAACTTCAACTTTCATTAGCGAAAAAAGAGCTTTATATGGGCGAAATCGTCGATGAAGGTACAAAAGAGCAGTCCCGTACAGCTAAAAAACCTTCAAAAAAGCCATTTAACAAGAAAAAGAAACAAAAAGGTCGGATGTAAACTAGGTATTCTTCCTTTTTATAACAGCAGTGTCACAACCTAAAAAGCAACGTCTACTGCTTTATTACAGCAGCCTGGCGTTGTTTATTTTCTCTATTTCCCCTGTATAAATAAGTAAAAAAAGAGAAATGTAGATATTTTTTCCTAGGTATGAAAATAGTTTGAATGATGGATTTTGTTTTTTGTAACCTTATTTTAACATTACTTTAAGAGACTTCTAATAAAAGAGGAAGAAGGACGTGGGGACATTTTATGGATGCAATTGATGATCTCTTTGACGACATAGAGCGAAGAAGAAAAAGCAAAGAATATAGTCGAGATGCAGATCAATTAGAATCATATTTACATGAAGTTCAACGTATCATGGAATTTCTTGAAGAAGGTATCTATCTGTTTCAAAATTCGCACCAACAATATGCGTCAGATTGGTCAGGGCGTTCTAAGAGCTCATATGAGGATATTTATAATGATATTACGCAATCCACTTTTCATCTGTACGACGTAAGGGATGAATTGTTTCAAACTTTACGCTTAGAAATTTCACGATTAAGAGAGCTAGCATCGGCGTAATAAATAACATTATCGACTCACTCTTTTAGAAAGTGAGTCTTTCCGTATAGGCTTAAAAAATGTTTGGATGATGACTGAAGGCTTACAAGAGATAGGGGGACGGACATACATGGAGATAAAAGTAAATCCAGAGGTGCTGCAGACATTTGCAGAGCGAATTCAACAGTCTCATTCACAGACGGCTGATGCACTTCAAAAACTAAGCTGGGAAGCTACAAATCTACATTTCTTGTCTGTTGCAGATATTGATAAAGTGCTGGACTTGCAGGAAGAGTTACAGCATATGATTCGCAAACTTGATTCGCTAACGGAAAATGCACATTTATTAGTAAAAGACACTGCGGAGCAAATGAGAAAAGCAGATGGAGAGCTAGAAGGCTCTTCAGGCTGGACGGAGTTTTGGTCGAGCGTATGGAGCGATGGGAGCGCCCATTCGCAAGATACGTGGAATGACATAAAGAACTTAAAAGAATGGAACACGTATGACAATATGCATAGAACGATTGAAAAACCTCTAGGTACTCTTAATGTTATGTGGAATTCGCTTTCTATGTCTTGGGAAGAAAAAGTAGTGAATGGTTCTACATGCAGTCGAACGGAATTTTTCACTTATGGGGTTATTCAAATGGGATTGGGCATTTTAAGTCAGGAGATGAATCCTTCAAACATTATGTTTAGTGACAGCACAGAGGAAGTGAAGAGAGAATGAATGAAGTATATGATGGCGCTGGAAGTGAAATGGTACAGTTCCTTACAGGGTTGTCTCAGCAATGAAGTATACATTTAATTTATTAGAAAAATCGTTAATTGAAGCAATGAAAGATAATAAAAAAATTGCTCAATTTTATAAAACTTTAATGAATAGCAATTTATGGCTAGTTGTTAGCTCAGAACATGTAGCATCAGATATATTAATTGCAGAGCACTACGTTCAGACGATGAAAAGTGCAGCGTATCGATATTTACCTGTTTTTTCGTCAAAATATCCGATTGAACAGATGCTAAAAGATGAAAAGACCGTATGTGTATCATTTAAGGATATGCTGCCTGTATTAAATGAAGAAATAGCCATATTACTTAATCCTGACACGCCTCTCTCAAAATTATTCATCCCGGAAGAAATAAGAATGTTAAAAGAAGATAAAAATTATTTTAAGCAGTAGCCAAGGCGATAACAAGCACATGTCCTTTTTTCAAGCATGTCTGAATCTTAAATAAATAGGATATATATAGGCAGGGCCTTAAACAGGCTGCTGCTTTTTTATTACTAGTAAATAGTTCTATAGATAATAAATAGAAATGTAATTTAATAGTCTTATAGTTTTTATTTTCCTTTAAATAGGTACCTATAGATTAGATGGAAAAGGTTTAAATGAGAACAAAATCTTGGTTTTTTAGGTTTTATTTGCATTTTTTAGGGGTATTTGTAGATACATATTCTCATTTTTGGAGGCTTTTGCAAGTAACCTTTGACCTTATCACTAGAGTTTCTTACAATAATAGTAAATATATAAACCGAAGGAGAGATATGTATGTCAGGAATTATTCGCGTAACACCAGCAGAGCTTCGCGACATGTCAGGTCGCTATACTAACGAAAGCGGTCAAGTTCAAGAACTAGTAAGCCGTCTTGATACAATGAAAAATCAACTTCAAGATATGTGGGAAGGTGCTTCAAGCGAAGCGTTTGCTGCTCAATACGAAGAATTAAAACCTTCTTTCGTTGAAATGTCTAACCTACTTACAAAAATTGCTAAGCAATTAGACGACTCTGCAAATGTTCTTGAAGATACAGATAACCAAATCGCTAGCCAAATCCGCGGTTAACTTCATCTAATAATCTAAGTGAAGTAATAAAAGGAGCGCCCCATTCTCAAAAGATGAAGGCGCTTTTTCTATGTTTTGAGGTGATGAAACCCTATGTATATAGAAGTAACAGTAGACTTAAAGCACTATACAGGTGATCGGTTCGATTTGCGACTATCAAACTATCATTCAATCAAAAAAGTAGTCGAGATCGTTTGGCAAGCTAAAAAGATTACTCAATCACCAAAGGACGGTGCGTGGATACGTGTTTCAAATAAAAATCTTATTTTCTCGGGAAATGAGACGATGATTAACTGCGGAATTACCACAGGTGATTGTATCGAAATTCTCTAAAGGAGTCTATTAGAATGTCAGAGAAGAAACCGACTTACTTAGAAGAGCAGCTCGAAGCTGTAATGACACGTCATAATAATGAATATACATTTGTTTTTCAAAAAGAAAAAATTCGACTTGATCGTTCTGTTGAAATTGAAATGTTAAAGGATGTAAACACGGCTTTTCAAAAAGAAATCATGATGAGCGATGATGAACTTAAAATAACAATTAAGCCTACCTCTGAATTTCAACCTTTTACAGCATTAAGGGGAAAAGAAGAACAGCAAAAGTGGCTGTTTGCAGATCAGCTTATCAAAAAGGTAAAGCAGCATTCTTTTTCAAGGCTGCATTTGTTGATTTGTCCAGAAAATATCATTTTTGATAAAAGTTTAAGTCCTGCTTTTTTACATTATGGAGTGAAAGAAAGTTTACCTCCTTATGAGCCTAACGAGGAACAAAGCTTTCAGGAGTTAAAGGCTACGATAGCGGCGGCCGTTGACTCATCGCATACATTTGAACAGTATTTTAAGTTATACGAGACCTTGCAATTAAAAGAAGACGCTAAAAAAATAATGCATATCAGCAATGAGGAAGAGTTGAGTCAATTTGTTCAGCATAAGCTAACCCAAATTGAAAAACATCAAAAGACACTTGTTCAACTTCCTCAAAAACGCTGGACCATTTTTAAGTTTTCATCTGTCGGTATACTTGTCTTATTAATTCCAGCTCTTATTTATACTTTTTATTCTTATTTTTTTGCTCAGCCGAAACAAGAAGCATTTGTAGAAAGCAACGAATACTTTCTTGAAAAAAACTACAGCAAAGTAGTCGACACACTTGAAGATTACGATATTGAAAGTATGCCTAAAATTGTGCAATACGAAATAGCAACCTCCTATCTTGTTAATGAAAAGTTGGGAGAGGAGCAAAAGGCAAATGCTTTAAAGACTATTACGCTTCAGTCAGATCCTCAGTACTTTGCCTATTGGTTTTACATTGGCCGAGGAGACAACAAAAAAGCTTTAGAAGTGAGCAGGTTGTTAGAAGAACGTTCGTTAATTATCTATGCATTAATGAAATACGAAGGTCAGCTAAAGACAGACAACGATTTAGCGGCTGATAAAAAGCAAGAAGAGCTTGATAAAGTAGCGAATGAACTGGAAGAATTCAAGAAAGAAAATGATCAGCAAGAAGCGGAAGCAGCCAAGCAGCAAGAAGAGAAACAGGCTGAGGAAGCACAGGCGGCCAAGCAGCAGGAAGAAGAACAGAAAGCTGCAGAAGCCGAGAAAAAGAAACAAGAAGAGCAGAAAAAACAGCAGGAAGATCAATCGAAGTAGGGAGGTAGTTGTATGAATATGCTTTGGATAGTTAGTGGGCAAACGTATCAGCAGCTGCCTATAGATTTTAAAACCTTTCGCCAAGCAACGGTTGGAAACACTCAGCATCAAACGTTTACTTTTTCCTATCCGTTTGAGAAAGGTCAAATGACGCTGTCATCTGAAAAGAACGGCCGGCTCTTGGTTTCCTACGGAGAAGAAAGGATAGCAGAGCTATCTGTTTCTGAGTCGTTTGTATGGCGAGAACAAGGACAGGCTTTAACCTTTGCCCTTACAGAGACGGCTGTTAAAGAAGCTGTCTATTATATTGATTACGAATCAGAAGTCTCGTTTTCCACAAGTGATGAAGCAGCTGATGTGTATCAGCAGAAAGAAAAGTATGTAGTAGAGCCAAAAGAAGGATTTTACTTATCAAAGATAAACGGGAAGTGGAAGGTCTTTTATAACCAAGAACGGCTTTATCTTAATGGACACCGAATAGAAGAGAATAGGAACCTTCAGCCCGGAGATCTTATTTTATGGTCTTCTATGACGATTCAATTGATCGAAAAAGATTTGCTGAAGATTCAAAGCTACTATGATTATGCATCTAAGCTTCCGGCTACGGCGCAACCTATTTCTGAAATGAAAAAGAAGTACCCGGTTTATAGACGGACACCGCGCATGATATATGATTTGCCTAATGATAAGGTGAGCTTGTCCTTTCCGTCTCAAGACAATGATGAAAATAACCGAAGCTTATGGCTTACCATTTTACCCCCATTAGTCATGCTTTTAGTCATGGGTACGGTATCGATTATTCAGCCCAGGGGAATTTTTATTATTATATCTGTCATGATGTTTACGACCACGCTGATTGTATCTACCGTTCAATATTTCAAAGATAAAAAACAGCGCAAGAAGCGCCAAGAGCGTCGTCGTCGAATTTATACAAAGTACTTAGAGAACAAGCGCGAGGAATTACAAGAACTAGCATCAGTTCAACGAGATGTATTATCTTATCATTTTCCAACGTTTGAACGAATGAAATATTTAACAGAACAGATTTCCGATCGAATTTGGGAACGAACTGTGGAAAGCAGTGATTTCTTACAGGTGCGTCTTGGAAAAGGAACAGTTCCTGGAAGCTACCAAATTTCTTTAAATAGCGGAGATATGGCTAATCGAGAAATTGATGATTTGCTTGAGCAGTCTCAGCACATGGAAAAAGTCTATCGAGAAGTCAAAAATGCACCTGTTACCGCTCACTTAGGTTTAGGCTCTATCGGTCTGGTAGGAAAGATGAAGACGGTGAAGAATGAACTGCATCAGCTTGTAGGACAGCTGGCATTCTCCCACAGTTATCATGATGTGAGATTCGTATTCATTTTTGATGAAGAAGAATATAAAGAGTGGGAATGGATGAAATGGCTCCCTCATTTTCAGCTGCCTCATTCTTTTGCGAAAGGCTTCATTTATAATGAACAAACGAGAGATCAGCTTTTATCTTCTATTTACGAAATGCTGAGAGAACGCGACTTAGATGAAGCAAAAGGAGAAGGGGTTTTTTTGCCTCACTTTGTTTTTATTATTACGAATCAGCAGCTAATTGCAGATCACGTTATCTTAGAGTATTTAGAAGGGTATCACCCTCATCTTGGGTTCTCTACGATATTTGCGGCAGAGACGAAAGAAAGCTTAACGGAGCATGTTCACACACTCGTTCGTTATATTAACGAATCCGAGGGGGATATATTAATTCAAAAGCAAAAAGCTGTGAATATTCCATTTCAGCTTGATAAACACACGCTTGATTATAATGAAAGATTTGCAAGGATGCTGCGGACATTGGATCACCAAGTTGGCATGACCAACTCAATTCCAAATAGCGTTTCATTCTTAGAATTATTTAAAGCAAGAGAAATTGGTGAGCTGGATATCGTGCAAAGGTGGCACACCAATGAATCAGCTAAGTCGCTAGCGGTTCCAATTGGTTTAAAAGGAAAAGAAGATATTGTTGAACTAAATCTTCACGAAAAAGCTCACGGCCCTCATGGATTACTTGCAGGTACGACGGGGTCAGGGAAAAGTGAATTTTTACAAACGTACATTCTTTCTCTAGCGGTGAATTTCCACCCCCATGAAGTCGCATTTTTATTGATTGACTATAAGGGCGGAGGAATGGCTCAGCCGTTTAAAAACATGCCTCACCTGCTTGGAACCATTACAAATATTGAAGGAAGTAAGAATTTTAGTACAAGAGCCTTAGCTTCTATTAAAAGTGAATTAAAGCGACGCCAACGCTTGTTTGATAGATATGAAGTCAATCATATTAATGATTATACAGATTTATATAAGCAAGGTATGGCAGAAGAACCTCTGCCTCACTTATTCTTAATCTCGGATGAATTTGCTGAGTTAAAAAGTGAAGAACCAGAGTTCATTCGCGAATTAGTCAGCGCGGCGCGAATTGGACGTAGTCTAGGCGTTCATTTAATTTTAGCAACACAAAAGCCAGGCGGTGTTATTGACGATCAAATTTGGAGTAATGCGCGCTTTAAAGTAGCGTTAAAAGTCCAAGATGCCGCTGATAGTAAAGAAATCTTAAAAAATGCAGACGCTGCTTCTATTACGGTGACGGGTCGAGGCTATCTGCAGGTTGGAAATAATGAAGTGTATGAACTGTTTCAGTCAGCTTGGAGCGGCGCGCCGTACATGGAAGATACGTATGGGGCTGAAGATGAAGTAGCCATTGTCACAGATCTCGGGTTGATTCCTTTATCTGATGTATCTACTCAGCAGACGTCATCCAAACAAGCGGAAGCAGAAATTGATGTTGTGGTGCAAAAAATCGAACAAACGCAGCAGGAATTAGGTATCAAAAAATTAAATAGTCCATGGCTGCCGCCTCTTAAAGAGAGATTGCTTCGCAGTGAGTACAAAGAGAAGCGAGACAGCGTATTCCCAATTGGCTTAATTGATGAACCTGAAAAGCAAAGTCAAACGGTATATAACTATCAGCTGATGGACGATGGAAACATTGGTATATTTGGTTCGTCAGGATACGGTAAATCGTTTACAGTCATGATGTTGCTTCTTAGTCTAGCTGAAAGACAGAGCCCAGAGCAGCTTCATTATTACATTTTTGACTTTGGGAACGGTACGCTGCTGCCGCTTCGTCAGCTGCCTCATACGGCGGATTATTTCTTAATGGATCAAATGCGTAAAATTGAAAAATTCATGACGATTATCAAACAAGAAATCGCAAGGCGAAAGCAGTTATTTCAACAGCAGGAAGTTAGCAATATCAAAATGTATAATGCTCTAAGTTCAGAAGAGCTTCCTCTAATTTTTATCACGATTGATAATTTTGATCTTGTTAAAGAAGAAATGCAAGATCTAGAAATGCAGTTCACACAGCTTGTGCGTGACGGCCAGTCTTTAGGAATTTATATGATCTTTACCGCAACGCGCGTGAATTCTATTCGTCAGTCACTTATGAATAACTTGAAAACGAAGGTGGTTCATTACTTAATGGATCATTCAGAAGCGTATTCTATTTTAGGACGTACGCCGTATGCGCTGGAGTCTATTCCAGGTCGGGCTATTATCAAAACGGATCAACCTTATTTTGCACAGCTGTTTTTACCTGCGGAAGGAAAAGATGATTTTGAAATTTTTGATGCAGTTAAGCTGCACATTCAACGATTAAAGAATCAATATGCTGATGCTATTCTTCCGGAGCCGGTGCCAATGCTGTCATCGAAACTTGTACTTGCCGAATTTATGACGGACAGAAGAGTTATTCGCGAAAAAGGAGTTATTCCTCTTGGGTTAGATGAAGAGTTTGTTCGACCGGTGCATATGAACTTTACGAAAAATAAGCATTGTATCGTCATGGGGCAGACGCAAAAAGGAAAGACAAATGTAGTGAAAGTCATACTGCAAACAGCGCTTGAACAAGGCGTGAAGCAAATCGGACTATTTGATTCGGTTGACCGTGGTTTATCAAGCTATGCAGCTGAAGAGCAAGTTGTTTACATGGAAACAAAAGAACAGATCGTCGACTGGCTTGACCTAACCGAAGAACGATTGCAGCGACGTGAAAATAAGTATTTGGAAGCAGTGCAGGAAGGAACCGTACACGGCCTTTCATTTGCCCCGATCATGCTTGTGGTAGACGGATTTGTACGATTCCAGCAAAACTTAGACAGTGTCTTGCAGGATCGTATTACAAAATTGATGAAAAATTATAGCCACCTGGGCTTTAACTTGATTGTTGCAGGGAACAACAATGAGTTTTCAAAAGGATTTGACGCGTTAACAACAGAAGTGAAGCAAATTGGCCAAGCTGTGTTGTTGATGAAGAAAACAGAGCAAAGCTTATTTACACTTCCTTATGACCGAAAAGAAGCCGACGTTAACCCTGGCTTCGGTTATTATATTAAAAGTGGAAAAGAAACAAGAATTCAAATCCCGCTATGTGTAAGTGAAAGGAAGATCTTAACATGACCGAACAGCGTAAGTATACACTTAAAGTCATATTAGCTGTTGTTTTAATTTTGGCTCTTCCTTCTTTCTTTTTCCAGTATATTGGAGACAACCCGCTACAAGTCACAGAAAACTCAACAAGAACGATTGCGGTTGTTAACGAAGATAATGGAGTAAAAGAAAATAGTGAAAAAGCGATAGAATTTGGAGAAAAAGTGACTCCTCTTTTACAGGAGGGGTCAGATTATCAATGGACCGTGCTTGGACGAAGCGCAGCTACAAGCGGTTTACAGAATGGGAAATATGATGCGGTTATTTATATTCCCTCGACTTTCTCACAAAATATTTTATCGTATCAGGAAAAAAAACCAGAAAAAGCTACTTTGGAATACAAAGTTCAAAGTCAGCTTAACGCAGTTAATAAGGAAAAAGTAGTAGGGGAATTAGAAGATGCTACTACAAAGGTTAATAATGAAATGTCCTCTTTGTACTGGAGTTATGTATCACAGGAAGTGGATAAGGTACGCGGACAGTTCGATAAAATTCTAAATAAAGAAATCGCCTTTCAAAAAACAATGGTCGCTTTTTATAAACCGAATTCAAAAGATTTAGCAGGTGAATTAAATGATCAAAAGAAAATTCTTCAGCAAATCCAAGATAATGTAAATAAAGCAGAAAAAGGTTCTAGCGACAGACAAGGCGACGTAGAACAGGTTGAAAAGAATTTAAACAGCTTCATTGAATATGTAAATCAATATCAAACATATCAAGAAACACAGAAACAAATGCTTGAAAAAACGCAGGCTCAAAGTGTCGCTGCGATTCAACAAGGGTTGTCTTCCCTTGAATCTAATCAGCCAAGCTCTAAGCAAAATTTTAATGAGCAGGCCAATCAAGTGTTTAGTGGCTTATCTTCCATTCAACAGCAGCTGGATGAAAATCAAAAAGCCGTTGGAGAACTTGGAGATCAACAAGCAGATAACGTCAGTGAACAAGAAAAAGCTCTGCAAGATTTGAACGGCCAAATCATCAGTTCATACAAACAGCAGTCTGAGCAAACAACCTTAAATCAAATTGAAAGTAAGCTAAAGCCGCTTCGTGCGCAGCTAGAGACAGCTTCATCAAATGATAGTGGTGGAGGCTCAACGGATCCAGGGGAAAGTGATGGAACTCAGCCAGATCCTAATCAAGACGGAGAGACGCCAACGGACCCTGGAGAAGGTGACGGAACTCAGCCAGATCCTAATCAAGGTGGAGAGACGCCGACGGATCCTGGAGAAGATGATGGAACTCAGCCAGATTCCGGTCAAGGCGAAGGAACGTCAGAACCAATTCAAGTGGATTTATCTCAGCAAACAGCAAAGCTTGATGATATATCAAAAGGGCTTGATGATTTAGAAAAGCAGCTTCAAGGCATGACGAGTGAAACACCCGAAGCGCCTGAAGCACCTGAGACACCTGAGGACACGGAAACGCCTGGAACGCCTGAAACACCGGATACACCTGATACATCAGGCACATCCAATGCTGTGAAAAGTGCGCTTGAAAAAGTGGCTAATCTGAAAACACAGGTACAGGCGGTCAAAGATGAGCTGCAAAATGTAACCGTTCAGCCTGAAACTTCAGGAGAAAATACGGATGCGCTGAAGCAGAAAATTGCCAGTTTGGAAGCAGACGTCGAGTCTTTGACAGCACAGAAAAACAAAGCAGAGAAAGACTTAGAAGAAGCAACCAAGTCGTCCAGCAGTCAAATTGCTAAGCTTCAAGAAGAAAATGAACGATTAAAAAAAGAGAATGAAAAGTTGAAAGAAGACGGCAAAAAACCTTCTAAAGGCAGTGCGGATGTTGATGGTCTCATTACGATGATTAAAAACAAAGAAGATAAAATCTTATCTTCTCCAAACCTTTCAGCTTCTCGAAAGGAAAAGCTGAGCAATACATTCTCAGGTAAGATTAAAAGCAGCAGTGCCGAAGATCTGTTAAAGTACTACGGTGATTTATCGCAGTATGATTTGACTTTAGCTCAAGTAGGAAATACAGACATACAGAACAGCGTCCTTAACAATGACTCTATTAAAGGAAGTTTGCAGCAGGCGTTAGCTGGAACCGTTTCTTCTCAAGACGCGCGTAAGCAAATCCAACAAAACCTGTCTCTAACAAAAGAAGAGTTAGCACAGTTCCAAAGTTCAGTGCAAGATTTTGCTGATCAATATGGACAAACAGTTGATGCTGAACAAGCATCGATTATGGAAGAGCTATCAGCTATTCAAGAAAAAGCAAATGCAATGAATCAAGAGCTTCAATCTAGCGCAGGTGAAGATCAAGCATTAGAAAAGAAAGAAGCTCCGGACGTAACAGGCTTAATGACGCTGCAGCAAAGCATGGGTCAAGAGTTGAAGGGAATGAACGAACTCATTTCATCTTTAGGTGAAAGACAAGCTAATGTTGTCACGTACACAGATGAATTGCAGAAGCGTGTAAATGAAGTTCAGGATAAGGCTGACACGCTTAACAGCAAGTGGGCCCAAAACGTGGATTCAACGAAGTTGGTGCGAGGCCAGGTATACCGCTTGTTAAATAATACATTAGTAGATGGACAGAATAATGATTACGTTTATCATTATTTAGCAAATCCTCTTCAAGTAAGCGGTGAAGTGCCGGCTGAAAAAGTAAAAGAGGTTCCACCGGTTGTCATTTTGGTTATTATCTTAATCAGCAGCCTACTAATTGGCTATTTCAGTCAATACTACCGACATGCACCTATGCTTGTAAAAGGTACGCTCTTTGGATTATTGAATTTGATTGTAGGGTTAATGGTAAGTATCTTTAGCCTGAATATTTATTCGTTATCGGGAGACCGGGCAATGGAATGGTCAATCTTTACGATCGTCTTATTGCTTGCTTCATCTACACTTGTACGTATTGCTTTCTTATTAGGAAGCTTCGCTGGATGGGTGACGACAGTAGGGTTGATTTTATTTTATATTACCCCGCTTCTTAACTTATCTATGCCAAACTTTAATTACGAAGATCCAGTATCTAAAGTGTACATGTCCATTCAATATGATACGCAGTCTCTGTTTGGACAGGCGCTTATTGTATTACTGGGAATGACTGCTGTTTTAAGTGTTCTGCCATCTATTATTCGTGCTTTAAAGACGACTAAAGAGGTTGAAAATGATGAAACCTATAGTGCTTAGTAAGAAGATTGGAAGTGTTGTTCTTATTTTTTCACTTCTTTGTTTCCCTATAGCAGCAGCGGCTGAAGCTGATGATGGAAACGTTGAAGAGATTAAACCAAATGTATATAAAGATGATCCCATTAACTTAGACCCCGAATCTTTGCTAGAAAATAAAAAAGAAGTAGGAAATATTCCGGAGGAAATAAAGGATCTTACATTTGAAAAAGAGGAAGATGCAGAGAAAGAGAGTTTAAAAGAAAGTCTTTTTGCGAACGCATCAGCTGAAGATAATACGATTTCTGCGAAAGCAAAAGAATATAACTTGTTTTCTTCTAAAAACACTTCCTACAAGAAAGATCGGACAGAACAAACGGCTTCTGAAAAGTCATCAGATCTACAATGGTTTTATTTATTATTGATTGGTGTGGGGGTTGTTGTATTATTTGTGGTTTTAATACCGCGCATTAGCCCTCAGCCTTCTGTGAAAAAATGAAAAAACCTCGCTGTTAATCAACAGCGAGGTTTTTGCGTATAGACGTAAATTTACAGGCGGCGGAAGCCTTCTTCAAACAAATAATCTTCTGCTTCTTCGTAAGATAAAAATGCTGCCTCTAAATTCAAGCCAGAATAAATATTCCACAGGTCATCTTCATGAACAAGTAAAAGCGTTGCATTGTCTGGGCCGTTCCAGCGCTGTTCATTTCCATTCCCTACAATAGCTTCTTCTCTAGCTGTATCAGGAAGGGTAGACAAAGATTCAATAGAAGCTTCAATAATTGATCGAAGATCTTCTTCAGTGTAATCACGGATATTCACAAGACCTTTGTCATTTGTTTCATATCCTTTTAAAAAACCTGCATATACAAATCCATTTCCGTTAGGATGCAGATGATGCACAACAACCGTTTTATCGTACACGCTTTCTTCATAATGAAAATTCACGCGTCCTAAAGATACATCTTTTCGATGCAGCTCTGGAAACGATGAAATAATAGCTAATTTTTCGTCAAAACTAAGCATAGACAATCCTCATTTCTATTTAAATCATTTCATTTTCTGAAATGGTATAAGCTCTTTTACGATTCGGTTGATTATACCATATATAAAGAAAGACACATAATGCTTTTTCCAGTGTGGACTTTTAAAAATATAACCCTTCGCATAAAGCAGCCGCCACTGTAAAGAAGAACACATCTTTTTCACTATAAAACTTAACAAAAAACAGGCAGGGAATTCACAGTGAAAAAATAATATAAAGAGGTGGAAGGAAACGAGTTTTTAAACCTATCATAAGGAGGAATAAAAAAGTGAGATTACATGCTCTGTGTAAAAAAACATGGGTAATGTCCCTGCTTGTTTTTGCTCTTGTAGTGAGCTTAACTCCTGTTAGTCAAGCAGCGGCATCTTTATCTGTGTCACAAGCTCTTGAAAATCAAAACAATAGTGTACAAGCTGTTAAAGGATATGTAGTAGGTCAACCTACAGGCACATCTACAGTTATTACGAGCAATTACCCAAACGATTATGCACTTGCTCTCGCTGACAGTGCAAACGAAACCAACACAGACAAGATGGTATACGTTCAAATTCCTTCAAATTTGCGAAGTACATTTGGACTTCAAAGTCGCTCGGAGTTAAAAGGGAAAAGTCTTACTGTTACGGGCACACTCACCCCTTACTTTTCACACCCAGGAATAAAATCAGTTACTTCTATCAGTACAGAAACAGGAGGAACTGATCCGACTCCAGACCCCACAGAGCCAACTGTTCCAGTAGAAGACTATTATCGTACCGCAGCTGGAAAAACAGGAAACACCTTAAAAACAGAGCTTCATAACATTATTGACCATCACACAGAACTTTCGTATTCAGCCGTATGGGAAGCTTTAAAGAAAACGGATGAAGATCCAGCTAACGCAAATAACGTTATTTTGCTCTATACGGGGCGTTCACAGAGTAAGAGTACAAATGGAGGCGGAGTGGACGATTGGAATCGTGAGCACGTCTGGGCAAAGTCTCACGGGGACTTTGGAACAGCTATGGGTCCTGGAACAGATCTTCATCATTTACGTCCAACCGATGTGTCTGTAAATGGTACGAGAGGAAACTTAGATTTTGATAACGGAGGGACGGAACATAGCGAGGCACTCGGAAATTATTTTGACAGTGATTCATGGGAACCTCGAGATGAAGTAAAAGGTGATGTGGCTCGTATGTTGTTTTATATGGCCATACGCTATGAAGGCGATGTAAGTGATGAGCCTGACTTAGAACTTAATAACACAGTGAATAATGGCACTGCTCCTTATCATGGGAAATTATCTGTGCTTCTTCAATGGAACGCCGAAGATCCAGTAGATGATCGAGAACGACGCAGAAATGATATTATTTATTCAGACTATCAGCATAACCGCAATCCGTTTATTGACCATCCTGAATGGGTGAATGAGATTTGGAACTAATGTAGGAGGCGTCCTGGCGGGGCGTCTTTTTTTATAAAAGAAAAAGGAAAAAACTAAAATCCGCCGAATACCTATAGGTGATTTTGAAAAAATGGAGGGAAGCTATGAAACAGCTATGTAAAAAAGGGTTGGCTTTTATTTTGGTGCTCATTTTTGTTAACGCTTTCATTTTGAATCCACTTAATGGAGCGGCTGCCGTAGATGGAAAATCAATGAATCCTGGTTACAAAACCTACTTAATGGCGCCTTTAAAAAAGGTAACAGACTATACAACATGGGAAGCGTTTGAGAACGATTTACGCAAAGCGAAACAAAATGGATTTTATGCGGTGACAGTAGACTTCTGGTGGGGAGATATGGAGAAGAACGGCGATCAGCAGTTTGATTTTTCCTATGCTCAGCGCTTTGCTCAAGCTGCTCGTAATGCAGGTATAAAGATCGTTCCTATTATTTCTACTCATCAGTGCGGCGGTAATGTTGGAGATGATTGTAACGTTCCGCTTCCGTCTTGGGTATGGAACTTAAAAAGTGATGACAGCCTTTACTTTAAATCTGAAACAGGTACGACAAATAAAGAAACGCTAAGCCCGCTTGCAACTGACGTTATTTCTAAGCAATACGGAGAGCTCTATACGGCATTTGCGCAAGCGTTAGCACCTTATAAAGACGTGATTGCTAAAATCTATTTATCCGGAGGCCCTGCAGGTGAAATTCGTTATCCGTCCTATACAGCAGCAGACGGAACCGGCTATCCGTCTAGAGGAAAATTTCAAGTGTATACGAACTTCGCCAAAAGCAAGTTTCAATCATATGCTTTGACTAAATACGGTTCACTCGCCGGCGTCAATCAGGCATGGGGAACCAATTTAACCTCTGCATCGCAAATTTTACCGCCATCAGATGGCTATCAGTTCTTAAAAGATGGTTATTCAACAGCTTATGGAAAAGATTTCTTAGCATGGTATCAAGGAGCTTTGGAAGATCACACAAAACGTATTGGACAGTTAGCTCATCAGGCTTTTGATGCCACCTTTAACGTACCAATCGGTGCAAAAGTGGCGGGAATTCATTGGCAGTATAATAATCCGACGATTCCTCATGCTGCAGAAAAACCTGCTGGATATAATGATTACAATGCGCTTTTAGACGCTTTTAAAACAGCTAAATTAGATATAACGTTTACGTGCTTAGAAATGACGGACAGCGGAAGTTATCCCGAATATTCTATGCCAAAGACGCTTGTACGCCAAGTAGCAGGTATTGCGAATGCAAAAGGAATTGTTTTAAACGGGGAAAATGCTCTAACTATAGGCAGTGAAGATCAATATAAAAAAGCAGCTGAAATGGCCTTTAACTATAATTTTGCAGGATTTACTTTGCTTCGTTTCTACGATGTCATTAACAATGATACGCTGATGGGGCAATTTAAAAATACGCTGGGCGTTACACCAGTTGCGCAAACGGTTGTAGTGAAAAATGCGCCAACTGCGGTAGGAGAAACGGTTTATATTGTTGGAGACAGAGCTGAGCTAGGTCAGTGGGATACGTCCCTTTATCCAATTAAATTAACATATAATTCATCTACAGCCGATTGGAGAGGCACCGTCTATTTTCCTGCGAGTCAAAATGTTCAATTTAAAGCAATTGTGAAGAGAGCTGATGGCTCGTTAAAAGCATGGCAGCCTTCGCAGCAATATTGGAGCGTGCCGTCAACAACAGCAACTTATACAGATAATTGGTAAACAAAGCCGCATAGCAAACGCTATGCGGCTTTGTTTCGAACATAAGAATTATTTCCAGTTCGCTTGAATAAACTCATCTCGACCAGACTTAGCGCGGTCTTCTTTATAATGCTTTGGATTTTTCTTGTGGAAATCTTGGTGATACTCTTCCGCTTCATAAAACGCAGAGGCAGGAAGGATGCTTGTCACGATTGGTTTTTTAAAACGTCCGCTTTTTGCGACCTCTAGCTTTGTCTCTTCAGCTTCCTGCTTTTGGCTATCGTTATGGTAAAAAATTGCTGTTCGATACTGCGAGCCTCGATCTTGGAATTGACCTCCATCATCTGTTGGATCAATTTGCGGCCAATAAAGATCTAACAAACGTTTATACGGAAACACTTCAGGGTCAAATGTGATTTGAACCACTTCGTAATAACCGCTTGTGCCAGATTTTACTTGCTCATAGGTAGGGTTATCCACAGTTCCCCCCATATATCCTGATACAATGCCGTGAATACCTTCTAGCTCTTCAAATGGTGTAACCATACACCAGAAACATCCACCTGCAAATGTAGCTTTTTCCATACGTAATCCCTCACTTAATCCGTTGTTATGAAGGGTATTATAACAAATTTATATTGAAACAGCTAGAAAAGGGTTTGTAGGTTGTGTAAAAGCTGTGGATAAAGATAAATATCCACAGCTTTTACACAATAAACTCGGCTATGTTGAAGATTGAAAAATGCAGGAGAGAAGAAAGAAAAAATGATAGAATAGATGAGGTGTATATATCGATGTAGAAGAGATTAGGCGGCAGAAGCAGGATCTATGCGGCATCTAGATAAATAAAGTTAGTACGTTAGTAACAAGAGGTAAGAAACAGCATATTCGCGCTGTTAAATAAATATACAAAGATAATAGGAGAGTTGAATATGTTACAAGATAATCTCATCCTAGAGCACTATGGATTAAATGAATTAAATTTTGATACGATCAAAAGCTACCGGGATCGATTTGCTGAAGTAAAACCAGCTCATCCTTGGAATGCGCTTGAAACAAAAGAGTTTTTATACAAAGTAGGAGCATGGGGAAAGGTAAGAGATACCCATAAAGAAGGAGTTACGCTCGCAGGCCTGCTTTTATTCAGTGAAGAACGGATTATCACAGAAGTTTTACCACAATACTTTTTGGAATACCGGGAAAGTAAAGGGAATGAAGAATGGACAGAGCGTTTTACCTCTCAAGACGGGACGTGGTCAGGAAATATTTTCGATTTTCATTTCCATATTCATGAAATTGTTCGCAATAGCGAACACCAGTCGTCAATCGCTTCCTCTTTAACAGAAGTTTTAATCAATATGCTTATTCATGCAGATTATAATGGCGAGGGCGGCGTTATTTTAGAAAAGCAACCTTCTCATTACGTTTTTTCTAATCCAGGTCTTTTGTTAGTACCTACAGATTCAGTTTTTAGTAAAACCGTTAGTCAGCTTCGAAACCCGAATATCGTTAAGCTATTCAGTTTACTAGGGCTATGTGAACGTTCGGGCTCTGGCTTGAAAAAAGTGAAGCAAAACTGGAGCTTGCATCATTATAAAAAGCCTTCTGTTGATCAAGATGTTTCTATGCATCGTACGGTAGTCACGTTATCTCTGTCCACTCAAGAAAGACAGATTAGTTCTTCTGAAAAAGACACTTATCATACGTCTGTAACTGATTTGGGAAATAATTTTAAAAGTGTCGAAAAATATCAAAACATACCTGAAAACAATGTCGAAAATAACTCCTATAATAAAAATAAAGACTCTTATAATAAAGATTTATTAGAGGAGTTAAACTCATGTAATAACGAAAATAACTCCTATAATAAAGAAGAAAACTACTATAATAGTGAACTTAACTCATACAATAAAGATGATTACTCCTATAATAGTTATCAAAGCTCCTATAATAAAGAATCGGAAGATGGTTCTTCTAATTCAGTGAATGGTGAGGATATTGATACGAAGCTATGGGATATTGCAGCGCTGGCTCGTGAAAAAAAACGGCTTTCGCCTAATCAGATGGAGCATATTATTCTTGAATTATGCAAAGAAAAACCGCTCATGCTTAAAGAGTTTGCTTATTTACTAGAAAGAACGCCGGATGGAGTACGTAATAATTATTTAACAAAGCTATTACGAAAAGGACAATTACAGTTGAAATATCCAAATCAGCCAAACCATCCAAAGCAGGCATATTTATTCCATAAGAAAGATACAGGGAAGTAAATCAAGCAACCGCTAGAACAAATAAAGATTAGGCTGAAAAAATTGATAAGGGAGAGTTTGCTGAAAGCTACAGATCTAAGGGAGAAATTCACCATAAAGTTGCCAAGCTGCCAGACTCTCTTTATATGAGTTCTGGCTCGTATAAAGGAGGAAATAGAGTGTGAAAAGCAAGTGCGTTCTTATTTTTCTGGTGGTTGTATGGCTGTTTAATATGGGGAAAGGAATAGGATGTGGATCAAAGGTGAATGCAGAGATGAATATACCGCTGTCGACGTGGGTGTGGGATACAAAGAAATGGATGTTGAACCAAGAAGCTATCCGTGAAAAACTTCAAGAAAAAAAGGTGACAAAGGTTTATTTACAAATTGATGCTCATCTTTCACCTTCTGTATATAGGCATTTTATCCAACAAGCGCAAGTCCAGGGTATAGATGTCTACGCACTTGACGGCGCTCCTTCTTGGATAGGGCCTTCTGGTATAGAAGAGCAGGCAGCATTTTTTAATTGGATAACAGCTTACCAAGCAGAAGCAGACGATCAACAGCAATTTTCAGGGATTCATTTGGATGTAGAGCCTTATTTGTATAAAAGTTGGGAAAATAATCGAGCGAAAAGTATTCTGCAGTATCAATATGTTATTTCTCAAGCTGCAGTACAGTCTCGTCAGTTACACTTGCCGCTTGCTGTAGATATACCGTTTTGGTTTGACGAAGTTCCATTCAAAAATAGCAACGGTTCCGGTTCGCTGGGGCATTGGATTATTCAGTACGCTGATGAAGTCACAATTATGTCGTACCGAAACCATGCAGATAAAGAAGACGGTATTGCTGACATAACGCAAAATGAACGCAAGTGGGGACGTGTACTATCCACTCCGATTGAAATAGGGGTAGAAACGATGGCTTCAGATGAAGGGGAATACATTTCTTTTTCTGCTAAAGGAGAAGAAAAGATGATGCAAGAGCTGGGTAAGTTGCTTACGAAGTGTCAAGCTAAAAACCCTCCAAGCAGTATAGCTGTTCATCATTTTGATAGCTGGCTACAGATGAAACCATGACAACGAAAAGACCGCTGCATCACTGCAGCGGTCTTTTTGGGTTTAGGGAGTATAGATACAATATAGCCATTTTATTAAAGGACTATACATAAAAAAAGTAACCATTTAAAAAATGGCTACTCACACAAAGGGGGGGAACTTAATCTTATCATTCCCACTTTTTCTAAAAGATATGCCTCTTTTAACCCGTTTTTTTAAAATAATTTAGTCGTCCAAGATTCGCAGTTCCACACGTCTGTGACTACATCTTGATAAAATTCAGGTTCGTGACAAATAATTAAGATACTTCCTTTGTATTCTTTTAAAGCTCGTTTTAATTCATCTTTCGCATCTACATCCAAGTGGTTTGTAGGCTCATCCAGTACAAGAATGTTGGTTTCATTGTTAATCAGCTTACATAGACGGACTTTTGCTTTTTCTCCACCGCTTAGAACTTCTACTTTACTTTCAATATGTTTGGTTGTTAAGCCGCATTTAGCTAACGCTGCACGAATTTCATATTGGGTAAAGTGAGGAAACTCGTTCCATGCTTCTTCAATACACGTATTGTAGTTAGCTGATTTAACTTCTTGTTCGAAATAGCCAATATGCTGGTAATCGCCTTTTTCTACAGAGCCTGAAATCGGTTTGATTTCTCCTAGAATACTTTTTAAAAGAGTTGTTTTCCCGATTCCATTTGCTCCTACAAGGGCAATCTTTTGACCTCGCTCCATTTTTAGATTCAGTGGCTTAGAAAGCGGCTCTTCGTATCCAATGACTAAATCAGATGTTTCAAAAATTAATTTGCTTGAAGTACGAGCACTCTTAAAGTTAAACTCTGGTTTTGGACGCTCTTGAGCTAGTTCAATTACTTCCATTTTATCCAGCTTTTTTTGACGGGACATGGCCATATTTCGTGTCGACACGCGCGCTTTGTTTCTCGCTACGAAATCTTTTAAATCTGCCATTTCTTGCTGTTGTTTTTTATAAGCTGCTTCAAGCTGCTGTTTTTTCATCTCATATACTTTCATAAAATCGTCGTAGTCTCCTACATAGCGATTTAACTCTTGGTTTTCCATATGATAAATTAAATTGATCACGCTATTTAAAAATGGAAGATCGTGAGAAATTAAAATAAAGGCATTTTCATATTCTTGCAAGTAGCGTCGTAGCCACTCAATATGCTGTTCATCCAAGTAGTTTGTAGGCTCATCAAGTAAAAGAATTTCTGGTTTTTCAAGCAATAGTTTGGCTAGCAATACTTTTGTACGCTGTCCGCCACTTAAATCCTGTACGTCACGATCTAAGCCGATATCTTCTAATCCTAATCCGCGCGCAATTTCTTCGACTTTTGCATCGATAACGTAAAAGTCATTGTTTGTTAAGAGGTCTTGAAGCGTACCGACTTCTTCTAATAGTTTTTCGAGTTCTTCTGGTGATACATCCGCCATTTTCTCATAGAGGCCATTCATTTGAGCTTCTAAATCAAATAAATATTGAAAAGCACTTTTTAGTACATCACGAATAGAAAGGCCGCGCTCTAATGCCGTGTGCTGATCTAAATAGCCAACGCGCACTTTTTTAGACCATTCTACTTTTCCCGCATCCGGTTCTAGCTTGCCTGTAATGATGTTCATAAATGTTGATTTACCTTCGCCGTTTGCTCCAATCAAGCCGACGTGTTCACCTTTTAACAATCGAAATGATACATCGTTAAAAATCGCACGGTCACCAAAACCATGGCTTAGATTTTTTACGTTTAATACACTCATGCTGACACACCTTTTCTTTTAAAATATCTATCGTACGTTTCGTTATAAACAAATTGATTCATAACGATTATAGCGAACTTATATACATAAATCCATATGAGTTTTCCAGCCTTGAAAGTCATATAAAATTCACTCGCGTCTTCCTTTCACTTGATTCATACTATATATATCAATGTAGAAAATCCTTCATGACGAAGGGACGGTTATATCGAATCATTCAAATAGAGTATATAGAAGAATAAAAAGGCAGGGGGAAAAGAAATGAACATTTATACGATACTAGTGGCAGGAAGAATGCATAAGGAGCTGGAGGAGATAATCAAACAAAAGCAGCTGTCTCAGACGTTTCGATTTATGGAAGAGCAAGACGTTACAATGGAAGATTTAAACTGGGCTGACGCGCTTTTATCCTTCGGTCCAACGAATTACTTTAAAGACCATAGCTTCAAATGGATTCATTCTCTCGGTGCAGGAGTTGATCGGTTCTTAGAAAGTGGGGATTGGAAAAAGAGCGTGATGTTAACACGTACGGTTTGTTCATTTGGTCAGCGGATCAGTGAATATTGTCTTAGCTATATGCTAGCTGAACTTCAGCACCACGCACAGTTTCAGCATCAGCAAAAACAAAAGCAGTGGAAAGCGGTAGAGCCTCAGCAGCTTTCTGCTCAAACGGTCATCATTTATGGAACAGGTGAAATCGGCGGACGTCTTGCAACCGTTTTAAAATCTTTTGGTGTACGAGTGATAGGAGTATCTAAAAGTGGAAATGAAAAGCCGTCATTTGATCAAGTAGTCTCGATTTCAAATGAGAGAGACTTGCTAAAAGAAGCTGATTGGATTATTAGTACAATGCCGCTAACGAATGAAACAAAAAGCTACTTTGATTCAAAATGGATGAATGTAGTTGAAAATGCATACTTTATAAATGTTGGACGAGGTGCAACTGTAGATGAAAATGCGTTAGTAGAGGCTATTGAGCAAAAGCGTATTCGAAAAGCATACATAGACGTATTTGAACGTGAGCCGTTAACGAAAGAATCTTTTTGGTGGAATCATTCACATATCATCGTAACACCTCATATTTCGGCGGTGACTACGCCTGAAGAAGCAGTAGAGTGCTTTGTTGAAACGCTGCAAAAAGTTGAGCAAGGCGAATTGCCTTCTAACTTGGTTAATATTGAAAGAGGTTATTAAAGCATTATGATGCGCGTTTCCGCTATGAGAATGGTATACTGAAACTTGCTTTTCTTGGACGAAAAGAATGAAATCTGTTCTTCTAGGGGGGAACAAACGTTGAAGCAAGAAGAATTATTTGAACAAGCACGTGTATTTATAGAGACGTGCTACGCTGAACTTGAAAAAAGCGAAGCGGACAAAAACAGGCGATTAAAAGAAATTCATCAGCAAATTATGTCACTCGGACATTATGATCATACATTTGAAGAGTTAGAGCACGGAGCTCGCATGGCTTGGAGAAACAGCAATAAATGTATCGGACGACTATTTTGGCAATCGCTCAATGTATTTGATAAGCGAGAGGTGAGCACAGTTGAAGAGGTAAGAGACGCTCTGTTTCATCATATTGAATATGCAACAAATGACGGGAAAATCCGGCCTACTATTACGGTGTTTAAACCGAAAATGCAAGCAAAAGAACCGGTTAGAATCTGGAATCATCAGCTAATCCGCTATGCTGGGTACGAGACGGAATATGGTGTGATAGGAGATCCTGATTCTGTTGCGTTCACGGAGGTTTGCCAAAAGCTAGGGTGGGAAGGTGAGAAAACTCACTTTGATGTTCTTCCTCTGGTCCTGCAAGTTAATGAAGCGTCACCTCGATGGTTTGAGATTCCAAAACATTTAGTGAAAGAAGTAGCTATTACGCATCCGGAACTTCCTGAATTTGAAGACTTACAGTTAAAATGGTACGCTGTCCCGATGATTTCAGATATGAAGCTAGAAATTGGAGGGATTGATTACGTCGCAGCACCATTTAATGGATGGTACATGGGGACTGAAATTGGTGCCCGAAATTTGGCGGATACGTATCGCTATAATCAACTTCCAAAAATAGCTTCTATGATGGGATTGAACATGGATTACAACGCGACGCTTTGGAAGGACAAAGCTCTTATTGAATTAAACGTTGCGGTGCTTTCTTCTTTCAAACGAGAAGGTGTTAGCATTGTAGATCATCATACGGCTGCTCAGCAATTTCACTTGTTTGAAGAAAGAGAACAAAAAAATGGCCGGGAAGTGACTGGGAACTGGACATGGTTAATCCCACCGGTTTCACCAGCTACCACACATATTTTTCATAAGCCTTATAAAAATAAAGTATTATCACCAAATTATTTTTATCAAGACGCAGCTTATTAAATGAACAAAAAAGAGAGTACAAATTTGTACTCTCTTATTACACGTTAATTAATTTTTGTGTTTATCAAGCAAGTTAGCAAGTACATATGTTTTGTACTTTTCCACTTTGCGGCCTTCATGGTTGCGAACTCCTCGTTTTTTAAGTTCCTCAACATACCAACCTTTGCTTCCTACGTGCATACTCAAACACCCTTTCGTCATTTTTTTAGGATGAACAGAATGAGGTTCATTGTCTGCTCGAATGGAGACATCTTGTCTTTCCAATACGTGCCTCATTGTAACATCTTTTATTTTATGATGAAAGGGAAAAAGGTCAAAAAAACGAGAATGATTTCAGGTGAATTTTAGTTTGTTCATTCCTCGTTTTTTTGAGATAGGAGGAGGAGGTTTAATTCGTCTTTATTTTGGATTAGATCTTCTAATGTATACTGATCTAACACTTTAATGAAGGCTTGCATGGCTTCATGCAAAACACTTTTTAACTTGCAGACGGGGCTAATAATGCAGAAGTTTCCTTCACGGTCAAAACATTCAACAATATGAAAATCTTCTTCAGTTTGACGTACCACTTTGCCAATATTAATGTCTTTTGGAAGCTGAGCTAAACGAATACCGCCGTTTCGTCCTCGTATCGTTTCAATTAAGCCAAGTTTTCCAAGTTCGTGAATGATTTTCATAAGATGGTTCTTTGAAATATTATACGCTTCAGCAATTTCTTTTATATTGCTTAGTTTATTATTATCGCGAACGCCTAAATATAATAAAACTCGCAGTGAGTAATCTGTATATTGTGTGAGCCTCATCTTTTTACCTCTTCTCTTATCAGCAGCTGATATATCTATAATAGCATGTCTATATCTAAGAAATACAGAAAGAATGCTCACATTTTTGACAGGGTGAATTTGTGAACATTTCTTTAAATGTGTATATAAAATATATCTTTTTAAGTAGGATATGAGTATTATAAAGATGTATTAAAAATATATCTTTTAAAAATGAATCTTTCGGAGGCGAAAGTTATGAAACAAACAACTATTTCTATTGTAAAAAGTACAGTTCCTGTTTTAGAAAAGCATGGGCAAGCAATCACAACTCGTTTTTATGAAATGCTTTTTGAACAGTATCCTTCTTTAAAAAATGTATTCAACCAAACAAATCAAAAAACAGGACGTCAGCAAATGGCGTTAGCTAATACAGTTTATGCCGCTGCGCAGTACATCGATCGGCTTGAAACGCTGCTTCCAGTTGTGAAGCAAATCGCCCATAAACATCGCAGTATCGGCGTGAAAGCAGAGCACTATCCAATTGTCGGCGAGTTCTTATTAAAGGCAATTAAAGATGTTTTAAAAGAAGCTGCGACCGATGAGATTATGGAAGCTTGGAAAGAAGCTTACGGTGCCATTGCAGACGTATTCATAAGTGTGGAGCAAGAGTTATATGAAGAAGCTGAAGAAAAAGGATGGAAAGATTATAAAAAACTAATGGTTCATAAAAAAGTAAAAGAAGCAGAAGGCGTGTACTCGTTTTATTTAGTATCACCTGATCAAAAAGCACTGCCTGCTTTTCTGCCAGGTCAGTACGTGAGTGTACGAATTCCTGGTCAAGAATATTTATCCATTCGCCAGTACAGCTTATCTGGCTATCCAAACCAACCATACTATAAAATTACGGTGAAAAAAGAAAAACAAATGGAAGACGGGGTCGTGTCAACGTATTTACATGATCAATTGAAAGAAGGAGACTTGCTTGAAGTCAGCGTTCCAGCAGGAGATTTTGTCTTAAAAGAAAATAATAAATCAGTATTTATCAGCGGAGGTGTAGGAATTACTCCAATGATGTCAATGCTTCATCAAGCATTGGAAAACAATCAAGAAGTAACATTTATTCACAGTGCTAAAAATGAGCAGTTTCATGCAATGAAACGAGAGCTTCAATCGTTGTCAGAGACATATACGTTTGAACAGCACGTTTTCTATAGTCAAGCGCAAACAGATCAGCATGATGAAAACATAACGTATGGTCGCTTAACTAAAAAAGAGCTAGCTAAATATGCCGGCGATAAACATGCATATTATTATGTTTGTGGATCTTCTTCATTTACACAAATGGTGTTAGAAGGCCTAGATGAAATGGGCATTTCCCAAGAAAATATCATGTATGAATCGTTTGGCCCGAAAATGAGTATGACTCCTTCCGCATAAATGTATGGAAAAAGGGTAAAAAGCTAACAGTAGACAATACTGTTAGCTTTTTTTTATGAAAGGGAGTTTAAAGATGACAAATAAGCAGTATGACATGGTGGGAATAGGAATAGGCCCTTTTAATTTAGGCTTAGCGGCCCTTGCTGAGCCTCTTGATGAAATTGATGCAGTCTTCTTTGATAAAGAAGAGAAATTTGAATGGCATCCGGGCATGTTAATTGACGGCACGGACTTGCAGATTCCGTTTCTAGCAGACTTAGTTACATTTGCAGATCCAACAAGCCCCTATTCTTTTCTAAATTATATTCACAAGCAAAAGCGCTTGTATCCGTTCTTTTTCTTTAATCGTTTTGACATTCCGCGTCAAGAATACAACGAGTACGCGAAATGGGTAGCGGAGCAGCTATCTTCCTGCCACTTTTCTTCAAAAGTTGTGGACGTGATACCAAAAAATGAAGAAGAGTATTATGAAGTAAAGGTAGAAACACCTGAGGGAATTCAAACGGTAAATGCTAAACACGTTGTAATGGGAACAGGAAGCATTCCACTTGTGCCTCCGGCTTTTGAAGAAAAGCTAAATGAGCATATTTTACACAGCAGCGGCTATTTACATAAAAAAGAAGAGATTCAAAAAGGAAAGCATATAACGATCGTTGGTTCAGGGCAAAGTGCTGCCGAGATTTTTCTGGATTTACTAGAAGAACAGACTGAACATCATTACCACCTTACATGGTTTACAAGATCCTCTAATTTTTTTCAGCTTGATCAATCCAAGCTTGCTCAAGAGTTATTTTCGCCAGACTATGTAGATTACTTTCATTCGCTGGCTTTTGAGGAACGTACAAGCACGGTAGAAGATTTAAACCCCCTACGTCACGGAATTGAATCTTCTACCTTAACGAAAATCTATGATTTACTCTATCATCGTTCACTTAAAGGAAGAGTACCCGTTACGATTCAAGCTTCGACTGAAGTAAGTGACATTCATAAAAAAGCAAATGGATATGAGCTGGAGTGTAAACAATTAAAGGCTGATCGCTCTTTTCAATACGAAGCGGATCGTTTGATATTATCCACGGGCTATAAGCCAAAGATTTCGCCGTTCATCGAACGAATAAAAGATGATATCGAATGGGAAGATGACAAGCGTTTCAACGTCACAAAAGATTACCGGCTTGTCTTTAAACACCCCCGTAACCACCACTTTTTTACGTTAACTAACATTGAACATTCACACGGATCTGGCGCAACAAATCTTGGTTTATCCGTTCAGCGTAATCAGCGTATTCTGAACGTAATTGCAGGTAGAGATGTGTATCCAGTTCCAGAAGAGACGACGTTTCAGACATTTAATTTGTTTTGAATGTCTGATTTATAAAAACCTACACTGTGTTTTTAGATTATTGTAGAAAAGTTTTTTACTCATAAACCATGTTTAAAAGAATAGTGTACGGGTATTTTATTTATAGAACATTAGTACACAAATCAATTAAGGAGTTGCTTAGAATGAGTAAGAAAATTGCAGTATTAGTAACAGATTTATTTGAAGATGTGGAATATACAGATCCAGCCAAAGCCTTTGAAGAAGAAGGCCATACGCTAACAAAAATCGATGTGAAAACAGGCGAAGTAACAGGTAAACAAGGCGAAACAACATTAACAATTGATAAAGCAATTGTCGATGTAAAACCAGAAGATTTTGACGCATTGTTTTTACCCGGAGGCTTCTCACCAGATATCTTGCGTGCGGACGATCAAGTCGTAGCTTTTACAAAATCATTTATGGATGAAGGCAAACCGGTTATGGCTATTTGTCACGGGCCACAGCTGCTAATCAATGCTGAAACATTAAAAGGACGTGACGTAACTGGTTTCAAATCAATTGCTATTGATTTGAAAAATGCAGGCGCAAACTTCCATGATAAAGAAGTTGTGGTATGCGGTAATCAACTAGTTACAAGCCGTACACCAGATGATATGGAAGCATTCGTACGTGAATCAGTAAACGTCTTAAAATAAGTAAATAATATTAGTAAAACTTTCTGTAAAAGGCGATAACAGGGTGGTTTACCACTCTGCTGTCGCCTTTTTTGTATGTAACGTTTTTGACGAGGAATTTACAGTTATATTACCGCATTGGATGAAGCTGTTTTTCAAAGTATATGAAAACCTTTTACTATCAATAGCTGGAAGTCGCGTAATATAATCGAAATATTTTTTACATAAGTGTGAGTATAATTTTGGTAGCTTAAAAGACGTTGCGAGTTTCATAGTTTTCGTGCAACAATGAGGATGCATCACGAGGTTGGCTTGCTACAAGCTTAGATGCGTTGCGGTTTTACAAAAAACTTTATTATCACATAGGAGGATTTCAAACATGAAGAAAAGGTTTCGTATTGCCACTGTCGCAGGTGCCGTATCATTAGGATTACTAACAGCAGGACAAGCAAATGCAGCAGCTCCTGATTGCAACACTCCAAAACAAATTACCATTAAAGATGCTCAAGCAGCACAAAATATAAATGTAGACGAGCTATTAAAGAAATTTAACGCTCAAGGACAATCTGCTCAAGCAGCTCCACAGCAAGAAACACAGGCACCAGATCAAGCTGAAGAAGCTCCACAGGAACAAGCACAAGCACCAGAGCAAAGTGAAGAAGCAAAAGCTCCGGAGCAAACACAGCAAAACACAAAAGCTCAACAATCAGAAAATACTGATAAAGCAGAGCAAACAAAAGATGCTAGTCAATTTGAACAAAAAGTAGTAGATTTAGTAAACCAAGAACGTCAAAAACAAGGTTTAAAGCCTTTAACACTTAACAAAAAATTAAGTGACGTTGCACGCACTAAATCAAAAGATATGATGGACAAAGGGTACTTTGACCACAATTCACCAACATATGGTTCACCATTTGATATGATGAAACAATTCGGCATTGAATATACAACTGCAGGTGAAAACATTGCAAAAGGTCAGCAATCTCCTGAAGATGTAATGAATGCTTGGATGAATAGTGACGGTCACCGCAAAAATATTCTAAACCCTGATTTCACTGAAATTGGTGTTGGATACGTAAAAGGTGATACTACGTACTGGACTCAACAATTTATCGGTAAGTAATACAAAAAGAGCAGGATATACCTGCTCTTTTTTGCGTTTTTAGCTGTCCAATTTGGGTATAGTAAAGTAAGAACACGTAAAGGAGTGCCTTACATTGGGACGTATATTAAAAAAAATTCTAGTCGCTGTTTTTCCCATCCTTTTAAAAGAAGGATATCGTCATTATAAAAATCGTAAAACTCGAACTACGCCGTCTAAAGGGTATAAATAAAAAGGACTCAAAAGAGTCCTTTTTGTTTTATGCTTGAACGGGGATATGCTTGAATTCTTTTACGTTAAATAATCCTTTGTCGGTTAATTTTAGACATGGGATAACAGGCAAGCTTAAGAAAGATAACGTCAGCAGCGGGTTGAATTTCTGTGAAATATCAAGCTCATGAAGAGCCCCGTGAAGCTGCTTAAGTAAGCTATTTACTTCATTGTAAGGGTGAGGTGACATTAACCCTCCGATGGAAAGAGGGAGGGAACCAATCACTTCATTATCTTTTACAATAACAATACCTCCGCCGATTTCTTCAATTGCCGCAATTGCTTTTGCTAAATCCTCATCATTTGTTCCTACGGCTACGATATTATGTGAATCGTGAGCAATCGTAGTAGCGATCGCTCCGTCTTTTAACTGAAATCCTTTTACGATCCCAAGACCAATATTTCCTGTTAGATGATGGCGCTCAACAACAGCCATTTTCAGCTGATCGTTTTCTACAGAAGGCTGAAATTCGTTTTGCTTTACTTGAACTTCTTCTACAATATGATTTGTAAGCAGGCTGTTTGGATTAATTTCAATAATATTAGCCCGATTGTGCTGAAGTGGTATCGTAAGTTTGTTAATAGAAAACTCTTTCAAATGAACAGAATTCATTAGTTCTGTCGGAAGATCAATTTGTTCTTCTTGCACAGACAGCATCTCTCCATTTTCAGCAATGAGCTCTCCGTTTTGATAAACATGTGCTGCAGATATATCGGTTAAGTCGTCCAACAGAATAAAATCAGCTTTGTAACCAGGAGCAACCGCACCTCTATCTTTTAACCCGTAGCATTCAGCGGCATTTAATGAAGCCATTTGAATCGCAATTAACGGATCCAGCCCGAGTTCAATAGCAAAACGAACATTGTAATCAATAGAGCCTTCCGTTAATAAATCATCTAGATGTTTGTCATCGGTACAGAATAAAAATCTGCGCGCGTTGCGTTCATTTACAGCAGGTAACAATTGTTTCAAATCTTTAGCAACAGAACCTTGGCGGATTAGAACATACATCCCGCGCTGAATACGTTCAATTGCTTCTTCTGCTGTTACGCATTCATGATCTGTTGAAATATTAGCGGTACGATAAATGTTAACGCCCGTGGCATCTAGCCCTGAGCCGTGCCCATCAATTACGCCGTTTGCATCGTTAGCTGCTTGTAATTTATCGAGCATATCGTCATCTCCATCTCGAACAGCAGGGAAATCCATTACTTCTGCTAATCCAAGCACGCGAGAGTGAGAGAAAAATGGCGCTAAGTCAGCTGCTTTTAAGACGGCTCCAGAGCTTTCAAAAGGAGTTGCTGGCACGCTTGAAGGTAAGTTCACAAATACGTCTAAAGGAATGGAGTCCGAGTTTTGAAGCATAAACTCAATACCAGATTTCCCTGAAACATTCGCAATTTCATGAGGATCCGTTACGACAGTTGTGACGCCTCTAGGTACAAGAAGTTTTGAAAACTCTTTAGGTGTAACCATTGATGATTCAATGTGAACGTGTCCATCAATGAACGTAGGAGAAATGTATTTTCCTTTTGCATCAACGACGTTATTCCCATCGTATTGACCTATTCCAACAATCACTCCATCAGCAATCGCAATATCGGCTTCAATGATGGAAAGCGTAAAGACATCGATAATTTTCCCGTTTTTCACTACAAGATCTGCAGGTATTTTTTTATTGGCAACAGCAAGCTGTTTTTTTAATGTTGTTTTTGTATTTGACATGAATGTGACTCCTCTCATTGTATAACTGAATAACAATGAAGGACTATGTAAGGGAGAACATAAAGAAGAATAAAAATGCAGTATGAATGATGTTCAACCCTCGTAGTCCAACTATTTACGGTAGTTCGGTAGAAACTCTTGGACCCTATTTCCAAGACTATACGAGCTTTAGGTATTTCGATACATTCTATAGACAAATAATAAAAACGTCAATTCCTAATAAAAAAGAAAGATTTTTGGGAATATTTCATCTATGTGTATGTAAACGATTTAACTCTTATTTGCTCGCTAAAAGGTGCAGCATTCATGTATAGAAAAAAATGTAGAAAAAACCGTCAATGGCTATTAGTCATTGACGGAGGTGTCATTAAGCTTGTTTACGCAGTGTACCTAATTCTTCCGCGATCGCTTGCATTTCACTTGGGCTAAAAGAATCTTTTCTCATTACCATATCGTATAAGTACTTTAAGTCTTCATACATTTCTTCGTCAAAAGCTTCGGCTTTAATTGCTCCGATATTTAGCATGCGCAATTTTTCACTGATGCTATCGACCATATGTTTAATATTCTCTGGAGATTTTACTGATAAATCCACTTTGTTCATCCTTCCAGTTGCGTTTTTTTTATTGTAACATGTTTTTATCGTGTGAACACTTTTATGTCAGGTTCTTATCCACAGAAGAGTGGAAACGATATAAATAAAAGAAAACTATTTTTTAGTTTAAAAATGATTGTATATAATGTTTGTAATAAGGGAAAGGAGTCGAGACTATGATTAACGTATTATTCGTTTGTTTGGGAAATATTTGTCGTTCACCCATGGCAGAAGCGGTCTTTAAAGATATGGTGAAGAAAAAAGGGCTACAAGGACAAATTCACGTAGATTCTGCAGGCACAGGAGGCTGGCACAAAGGAAATCCTCCTCATGAAGGGACGCAATCTATTTTAACGAAAAACAACATTGATTTTAAAGGGCAAACAGCAAGACAAGTGATTCAAGAGGATGTAGCTAAATTTCATTATATTATTGGAATGGATGTCGAAAATGTAGGAAATCTGAGAAGAATGGCTGGACATACTAAAACAGGTTATATTGCAAGACTTTTGGATTTTGTGCCTGGTTTACATATTGAAGATGTGCCTGATCCTTATTTCACGGGAAATTTTGACGAAGTATATGACTTAGTTCAAGAAGGATGCAAGGCGCTTTTAGACGAAATTATAGAGAAGCATTTCTCGGAATAAGTGATACTAAAAAAATAAAAAACGGAGGAGAAACGACAAATGGGTAAACGAAATAAGCTAGTAGAAGGTATGGTCATTGGAGCAATTATAGGAGGAGCTGTTTCTTTATTTGATAAAGAAACCAGAAGTTCCGTTATTCAAGGAAGTAAAAAATTGAAAGACAAAACAACGACTCTTATTCAGCATCCTGAACTTGTAACGGATACTGTGAAAGAGAAATATGAAACGATCCGTACGACCATTGAGCAAGTTTCTGAAGATGTATCATTTGTAGCAGGAAAAGTAGAAAAGTTAAAAGAAACAACCCCTCAGGTGATGGAAATTGTAAACGATACAAAAGAAGCATTTGTAGAGAAGTATGGTGATGAACAAAAATAAATAAGGAGGCACATATGGCTGGAATATACATAAATAACATCGTAAAGTTTGGCAAAGAACTCATGGGCCGCATTCATCGAGATGAGCTGCCCAGCTTATCAGCTGAATTGGCTTATTATTTGCTGCTCTCGCTATTTCCTTTTTTAATTTTCTTAATTACGCTGATTGGATTTTTGCCATTGGAATCAACAGATCTGCTTGACTTGGTCGAAAATGTAGCGCCACAGCAAACGCTGCACATGATTGAAAGCAACGTTTCTCATATCATTGGTTCTCATAATGAAAAACTATTGTCCTTTGGTATCATTGCCACGATGTGGTCTGCTTCAAATGGAATTAATGCGATCGTAAGGGCATTTAACCGAGCGTATCACGTACAAGAAAATCGGCCGTTTTTAGTGGCGAGAGGCATGGCAGTTCTCCTTACTTTTGCGATGATATTTGTTATTATTGTAGCGCTTTTACTTCCTGTTTTTGGTCATATGATTGGTCTTTATTTATCGTCTACGTTTGGATTTTCAGAAACTTTTCTCGCTTTATGGTCTGCTTCCCGCTGGATTATCAGCGGTCTCATTTTGTTTACTGTTTTTACGGGGTTGTATTACTTTGCTCCTAATAAAAAGCTGCTGATTCGAAATGTTGTAAAAGGAGCGGCTTTTGCTACGGTCGGATGGACAGTGGTATCGATGCTATTTGCGTACTACGTCAATCATTTCAATAACTATACGGCTACATATGGAAGCTTGGGCGGAATTATTATCTTGCTTATTTGGCTGTACCTATCGGGGATGATTATCGTTATTGGAGGAGAAATTAACGCTATTTTCTACGACCGCCGAGTCAAATCTTCATAGTCACAAATTGGGATGAAATCATTCGCAAGATATGAGCATACTAACCAAGTGAAAGGGAGGTTTTACATCATGACAAAGCATACAAAAAAAGACGGAAGCAATACAAAGCAAAATAAAAAGAGCCAGCCAAAGCATAAAACAAGCAACAGCCAAAATGGACAAAACGGTTACCATTAAGGCATCGATTTCCATAATAAAAAGCCTAACAAATACGTTAGGCTTTTTTTCGTTAAGATTTTAGCAAGCGAAGGCCATTTAAGATAACTAAAATGGTGCTGCCTTCGTGACCAATAACACCAAATGGCATATCAAGCACTTGGAAAAAATTCGAACAAATTAATAAAAAGATGACGGCAATAGAAAAAATAACGTTTTGCTTCACAATTGAGTTCATTCGTCTGGAAAGAGCTACTGCATCCGAAATTTTTGATAAATCATTTTTCATTAAAACAATATCTGCCGTTTCAAGTGCCACATCCGTTCCTTCTCCCATAGCTACTCCAACGTTAGCAGTAGCCAGAGCAGGTGCATCGTTAATCCCATCTCCCACCATTGAAACGGTAGGGAATTTTTCTTTTAACGCTTTAATTTTATCTACTTTCGCTTCAGGCAAGCATTCTGCAATGTATTCATCGACGGCACATTCTTTTGAAATGGCCTCGGCTGTTTTTTCGCTGTCTCCTGTAATCATGACGGTATGAATACCCTGCTCTTTCAGAGATTTAACAGCTTCTACAGCTTCTGTTCGTACAACGTCTTTTAGCGCAAGCAATCCCACAATACCATGCTGGTCTTTTGCGTACACAATCGTTTTTCCTTCACTGGCAAGCGTAGATGAAATCCCATTTTCAAATTCAGCTGCTTCTTCTTTACCTACAAAATCTGCTTTTCCTATCTTCCACGTATCTCCTTGAAGAGACCCAATCACACCGTATCCGGGAACGTCTTCAAGTGAATCTGGCTGAACGAGCGTCAATTCCTGCTTGTTTTTCACAAAGTCAACAATGGATTGAGCAAGCGGATGATTAGACTGACGTTCAATTGATGCTATTTTAATAAGAAATTCCTGTTCGTTTATATCAGAACGTACAATAACATTTGTCACTTCTGGCTTTCCTTTTGTTAACGTGCCTGTTTTGTCAAAAGCAATTGCGCTTAAATGGCTTAACCTTTCCAAATGCACGCCGCCTTTGAACAAAATTCCTTTTTTTGCTCCGTTTGAAATAGCAGACAGCGAAGCAGGGGTGATAGATGCAACTAGGGCGCAAGGAGACGCTACAACTAAGAGAATCATTGCTCGATAAAATGTCTCGGTCCAGCTCCATCCAAGCACATAGTGGGGGAGAAACAGCATAACTGCCACAACCGATAGAACAATTTTTACGTATGTGCCTTCAAATCGTTCGATAAACAATTGAGAAGGAGACTTTTCACTTTGAGCCGTTTGAACAAGTTGAATGATCTTTTGAAACAGTGTCTCAGCACTTGGCTTTGTCATTTTAATGGTAATGGCGCCTTTCACATTCACCGTGCCCGCGAATACTTCATCATCGAGCTGTTTTAGTACAGGAACAGATTCACCCGTAATAGCCGCCTGATCAATCGTTGTTTGACCTGAGACGACAATACCATCGGATGGCACTCGTTCACCCGGCTTAACTAACAGCAAGTCTCCGATTTGTAAATCTGAAATGGAGACAATTTCTTCTTGATCTCCAATCAGCCGCGTTGCTTCTTGCGGCTGCAAATTCATTAAGGCGCTAATTTCTCGGTTGCTTTTATTCATGGTGTACGTTTCTAATGCACCGCTTAGTGCAAAAATGAAAATAAGCATAGCACCTTCTGTCCAGTAGCCAATTACAGCCGCTCCAATGGCCGCAATAATCATTAGCATTTCGACGTTTAATTCTTTATTTTCAATCGTTTCTTCAATGCCTTCTTTTGCCTTAGCAAATCCACCTATCACATAAGCTAATACAAAGAGCGTAATAGATACAGCTGTATCCTGCTGTTTTGAAATCAGCCAGCCGGCTAAAATAAGCACTCCGCTCAACAGTGCAGCAATGAGTTCACCATGTGTTTTTAATACGTTGACAGCAGAAGATGTTTGCGGCGTTTGTTCTTGTTTTTTAGGTAACGCATTTTCCATACAAATCCTCCTTGAACGATAATTGAGAAAAATAATCACAATCATTACCCCTAAAAAAGCACGAAAGCTGCCATCTCAGCGATAGCAGCACACTTTTTCCATTTATTATCTTTTGAATTGGGATATTTAGTATAGTATAGCACGGAACAAGCAAGTAGGTAACAACTAATGCTTAAAAAATAAAAACAGAATGCAGCTGGACGTCTGCATTCTGTAAAAAACGTACTACATATCTAAATGCTCTTCATAATATTTATAAGCGGAAGTGTAAATGTGCTCGATATCGGCATCCGTCATGTACATTAAGGTTTCACGGTCAATCCCCTTCATTGTTTCAATAAATGTAATCATGTTTTTACGTTCTTGTCTGCTCATTTATTATTCTCCTCTCCATCTGTTTTAATACAGTTTATTATATTTAATTGTATTATATAACAGAAAAAGTATTTTGTGTGGATTTTTTTTTAAAATAGGCAAAAAAATTTTGAAAGACGTAAATAATTGACTATAGAGAAAAAGGTATTTTATAATTTATATATGAACATATGCTCATATACTTGCATATAATGAACGGAGAGATGTTATGAAAAAAGATGAACATTCGTTTTTATCACCTCAAACAGTAGAAGAAGCATCAAGAATACTAAAAGCTATTTCAGATCCTACGAGAATGAAGATTCTCTATTTGCTATTTCAAGAAGAGTGTTCAGTCGGTCATATGGTTGAAGTGCTTGGTGTTTCACAATCAGCTATTTCACATCAGTTAACTCACTTGCGTCATTTACGTTTAGTAAAATATCGCCGTGAAGGGAATACGTATTTCTATACGTACGATGATGAACACGTGGTTGGAATACTGCATCAAGTGATTCAGCACGTAGAATGCGCACATAACGATTAGAAGGAGGGGCTTTGCATGAGTCATGATCATCACCACCATCATCATCATGGTCATCATCACCATTTTGATACACAGCGTGAAGGCAACAAAAAAGGTCTGTTAATTGCACTAATTATCACCGCGGGTATTATGGTTCTTGAGTTTGTCGGAGGGCTTTTTACAAATAGTTTAGCGCTATTATCCGATAGCGGACACATGCTGTCTGATACAAGCTCACTTGCTCTTAGCCTCGTAGCCATATGGTTTGCTAACCGAGCTGCGTCGGCTAAAAAAACGTACGGTTATTATCGTTTTGAAATATTAGCGGCTCTTTTTAACGGAGTGGCACTGTTTGTAATAGCAGGGTTTATCATTTATGAAGCCTATCAGCGCGTACTGGAGCCGCAGTCTGTAGCAAGCGGCAGCATGATGCTGATTGCTGCTGTTGGTTTAATCGCTAATTTAATCAGCGCATGGTCACTTATGAGACAAGGCGATGTAAAAGGAAATGTAAATTTGCGCAGCGCTTACTTACACGTATTGGGAGATGCTTTAGGGTCTATTGGAGCTATTGTAGCGGGACTTCTTATGATGCTGTTTGGATGGTATATTGCTGATCCGATTATTTCTGTAGTTGTGTCTGTATTAATTTTAAAAAGCGCTTGGGGCGTGCTTGCTCATAGCGTTCATATTTTGATGGAAGGCTCTCCTGAAGGAGTGGATCACAGTGAAATAAAAAACCTTCTTGAAAACATTGAAGGAGTCAAAGATGTGCATGATTTACACATCTGGACGATTACTTCAGGACTGGACTCATTGAGCTGTCATATGCGCGTAGAAGATGAAAAAGATTGTCAGCAGATTTTGCAAAAAGCCATTGATTTAGTACACGATCACTGTGGTATTGAGCATACGACGATACAAATTGAAAAATCAGCTCTTCAGCACCGGACGCTAAAAGTTTAAAAACAAGCGAGAACTTATAAGTTCTCGCTTGTTTTTTGCTGCATAGGCATTTTTTGTCCGAATACAAAAAGAAGGATAAAAATAAAGCCAAGCATCCCGCTAATAATATTAAAAAAGCTGACATGATGAAAGAACTGAATAAAAGTACCGCCTATGTAAGGACCGGCAAGGCTTCCGATACTAAAAGCAATGCCGCATAGTAAATTACCTGTAGGAAGCAGACGAGTAGGAATCAAATCCGTCATATAGCTGATTCCTAAACTAAACGTAGAACCTACAACCATGCCTGCTATAAATAAACACGCTACTAATGGAATAGCGGTGTCTTCCAAGAGACTTGCTGTAAAAAAAGTCACGGCTCCAATTGATAAAATCCATCCTAATACCAATTTCCGTCCGAATTTATCGCTCAGTATGCCAAGAGGAAGCTGAAACACAATAGCTCCAACTGCAAAGGAAGTCAGCAGCAGTGAAATAAACTCTACTTGCAATCCAATTCGTAAACCGTATACAGGAAAGCTGCCGTTCAGTGATGACTCTAAAAAACCATATCCAAAAGGCGGTAAAAAAGCAATCCAAGCATATTTAGCCGCTTTAGAAAATCGCTTAGCCGTTTCTTTTAATGAATTAACCTCAACTCCCTGAAGGGGAAATTCATTTTTTATCAAAAATAAAAATACCCACGTTAGAAGACATAGAGCAGAAGAAATCATAAAAGGCAGCGCTTGATTAATTTCAATTAACGGCGTCATTAAAGGACCAACAGCAAAACCAATACCAAAAAAGAGCCCATACAGTGAAATGTTTCTACCTCTTTTATCAGCAGGGGAAGACGATGTAATCCACGTTTGAGTTCCAAAGTGCAGCGCGTGATCTCCTATTCCAATAAATAAACGGAGCACAAACCAAAATACAACAGATTTCCACAGGGGAAACAAAGCTAAAGATACAATAACTAAAAGTCCTCCTGCTGCGATAATTGGCTTGTATCCGTATCTGCGAAGCGGCGCTTCCATGAAAGGAGAAATAAATAAGATGCCCAGGTACAATCCAGTTGCGTTTAATCCGTTTATAGTAGAGGAAAGACCATCTTTCTCAAAAATAATAGCAATTAAAGGCAGCAGCATGCCTTGGCTGAATCCAGAAATGGCGACAAGGCTAACTAAAATCCAGAAACGTTGTTGATGAGTAGCACCCATAGCATTTAACCTCTTTTTATCTATATTTTGTCAATCCAACTGTTTAATCGTACAAGGAAAACGCTTTATTGACAAGGATATAAACAGGCCGTGCTGTCCATTTGACATCTTTATGTAAGGGGAGTAGAATAAAACGTGTAAATATTTACATGTTTTTATTTACAATTAAGAGGTGATTGCTATGATAGAACCAGGGCTGAAGAAAATAGCAAAATTCACAATTAATGTTGGTACACCCGTCGTTATTGGTCATACAGGATTAGGAAAAAAACAGTTTATTCCCATTAAGTCAGGTACTGCAGACGGGGAAATAAAAGGCTTAATTCTTCCAAGTGGAGCGGATTCTCAAATTATTCGTTGGGATGGCCGCGTCGATTTATCTGCACGATATGTCATTCAAACAGAAGATGATGAACTTATTTATATTGAAAACAATGGAATACGTCAGGTTAGTGAAGAGTTTAGAGAACAGGCTGCTGAAGGTGAAATTATACCCCCAGAGCACGTTTACTTTCGTACGATTCCTGTCTTTGAAACTGGAAGTGCAAAGTATAAGTGGTTACAGGACCGCATGTTTATAGGCGCTGCTGTAAGAAACCCAGAAAGCGTTGTGCTAGACATATACGAAGTTTTATAAATCAAATCAAAGGAGAGGTATAGACATGGAAAAATTTATTGGAAATCATATGATTTACACATACGAAAACGGATGGGAATATGAAATCTATATTAAAAACGAAAATACAATCGATTATCGTATTCATAGCGGAATGGTGGCAGGACGATGGGTTCGTGACCAAAAAGTAGATATTGTGAAATTAACAGAAGGTGTATATAAAGTATCTTGGACTGAACCAACGGGGACAGATGTATCTTTGAACTTTATGCCTGATGAAAAACGCATGCACGGAATTATTTTCTTCCCAAAATGGGTACATGAACATCCTGAAATTACCGTGTGCTATCAAAATGATTATCTTGATTTAATGCATGAATCCCGTGAAAAATACGAAACATATCCGAAATACGTGGTTCCCGAATTTGCTGACATTACATTCATCACAAATGTCGGAGTAAACAATGAGGAAGTTATCGCTCAAGCGCCTTACGAAGGAATGACGGATGATATTCGCGCTGGAAAATTAATTTAATACGGAGTCATACAAAAGGCTAGGACAAAAGTATATTAGTTGAAGGAAGATCCGAACGAAGTTGATTCTTGATCAAGAATCAACTTCGTTCGGATTTTTTTATTGTGATGGTGCCCGGAAATAAACCGCGGTGTAACAAGTGATCTATAGTGAGAGTAGTTGGTTATATAAAAAACGGTTTATAATGAAGGAAAGGAGTGAAGAAAATGGAATTTAACATGAAAAAAGAGGCGGGGTTTACGACAGATTTTCCTTATGGAGAGCTACATATCGCCGGAGATGAAGAGCATGGCTTTCGTCCGTATCAGCTAATGACATCATCCATTGCCGTGTGCAGCGGAGGCGTGTTAAGAAAGATTCTAGAGAAAAAAAGAATCGCTTTTTCCGATTTACGCATCCAAGCTGATGTAACGCGCAATGATGAAAAAGCGGGGCGAATCGAAAAAATTCATTTGCACTATATCATCACGGGAAAAGACCTGCCATTAGACAAAATTGAAAAATCGATTGAGCTAGCCCGAAAAAATTGTTCAATGCTACAGTCGGTTATTGACAGTATAGAAGTGACAGAAACCTTCGAAATAAAATAAAAGTGGACATTGTCCACTTTTATATTTCTTTTGGTTTGCTTCCGGCTTTATCAAAATAGCGCATGCGTTCAGGAGTCAGCTGAAGAAGCAAAAAATTTGGGTCATCTGGACTTTTAATCCACTCTTTTAACTTTTCATTCCAAAATTTCTTTTTTAACTCTTCGTTTGTTTCTACATTTACTTTGGCTTCTACCTCTACATACGGATCACTCCAACCTTGCCCATCATAGCCTAACAAAATATGAACGTAAGGGTTTTTTTCTAGTTCTTCGACTTTGTGGGTATCTTTATTGGTGGCGGTGTAAAGCACAAGATCTTCATGAAAAAACATCATAAAGCGTGAATAAGGTTTTCCATCTTGAATCGTAGCTAACGTTCCGATTGTATAGTCATCCAGTACCGATAAAATTTGATTTTTTACATCATTACTCATTTTTTCACTCCTCATTCTATCTCATTATCCTTGGTAGTTTGGCTGATTTTTAAATATCTTAATCAAAAATCAATTAGAGGTTTATCATTTATAAAAATAGGTTAAAAATACTAACATTGACGGTGAGTCTATACAAATTCCATTAATTTGATATGATTGATTTTGTTGTAAAAAAATGAATAAGGTAGGTGTACATATCGATGATCAATCGGATTTTTCTGATAGCGGTTATTCTTGGGGTGCCGCTATCTGTTATTGGGCACATGATGCACTGGTCAGATGTTCTTATGTTTATTATTTACTGTTTAACAATCATTGCCCTCGCAGCTTTTATGGGAAGAGCTACAGAGAGCTTAGCTGTTGTAGCTGGTCCTCGAATAGGCGGTCTATTGAATGCTACCTTTGGTAACGCTGTAGAATTAATCATTTCGATTTTTGCTTTAAAAGAAGGCCTTACAGCCGTGGTGCTTGCATCGTTAACCGGTTCTGTATTAGGAAATCTCCTTCTTGTAGGCGGTCTTTCATTCTTTATCGGGGGACTTAAATTTAAGCGTCAAGAATTTAATGTCTATGATGCAAGACATAATTCTGGATTATTGATCTTTGCCGTTATCGTTGCGTTTGTTATTCCTGAAGTGTTTGCTAGCGAAATGGACGAAGCGAAGACCATGTCTCTAAGTGTCGGAATTTCCATTATTCTCATCATCTTATACTTAGCGGCGTTATTCTTTAAGCTGGTCACGCATCGAGGCGTGTATCAGCATAAAAGTGAAGAAGTGGAAGAACATGAGGGGCCAGAGTGGTCAATGTGGAAAGCGATTGCGGTTCTCTTTTTGTCTACGTTAGCGGTGGCTTATGTATCCGAAAGCTTGGTAAGTACAATCGAAATTGTCTCGGAAAGCTTTGGCTGGAGTGAGCTGTTTATCGGGGTCATCATTGTAGCGATTGTTGGGAACGCGGCAGAGCATGCTTCCGCTATTATTATGGCCGTTAAAAATCGCATGGGTGTAGCTGTTGAAATTGCTGTTGGATCAACTTTACAAGTAGCGATGTTTGTAGCACCAATATTAGTACTTGTTTCGCTAATGTTCGAAAGCCAAATGTCTCTTGTTTTTACTTGGCCTGAGTTGATTGCGATGGTAACAGCCGTATTTTTAACGATTGCGATTTCTAATGACGGAGATACAAACTGGTTTGAAGGCGCAACTCTTTTAGGTGCTTATATTATTATGGGAATTGGTTTTTATCTCATTTAAAAAAGAAACGTTCACTTTATGTGGACGTTTCTTTTTTGTGAGTGAATAGAAGAATTTCCCTTTTGGTATTCAGGATAAAACAGGGGATGTTTGAAAAAACTATGGTTGCATTCATTAACGATGTTGAAAGGAGTTTCTAGATGTTACGTAAATTGCTTTTATTTGTGTTTACCATCATTATTTCGTTTTCATGTTCAACGAAGATCGCCATTGCAAAAACAGCTCAGCCTACCATCAACGTGCCTTCTTCAGCTTTAAATATTTCAAAAGAAAATACGTATCCAAATGCTAGTCAAGACACGCCTTATTTGCAGCCGAGTGAGTTCACAAAAGAGCTCATTGAAACGTCAAATGTAAAAATTGAAAACCCTGATTTAATTCGTATATTAAATGAATCAAACATTTCTAAAACTCCATGGGCAATTGGATTCAGAGCAACCATTTTTTTAGGACAGTGGCCGTTAAATTATGAATCAACAGAAACAAACGTTAACTGGCAGCACCAGCGAATCAATACGAATCATTATGATAACAGAGCAGGAAAAACTCAGTACAAAATGATGTACAGTCAGGAAAATCAAAGCCATGTAAAAGGCGGATTAACGGCAAAAGTGCCTCAGCCTGATCATGTTAAACAAATGATGCTAATTGAAGCAGCTAAAAAAACAAAGCTCACTTTATCATTTCAAACGTTTGTAGGTGCCGGAACGAAAAAAGACCAGGTGTATAACGTAGCTCCTAAAAAAGTAGGTTATCTCTATGCGTACACGCCTGCTGTAAGTGAAAAGGGAAAAGTAACGTATGGGGAAGTATATGTAACGGTAAAAGGCAGCAAGCGTTCAATTGTGGTGAGAAATGTAACGTCTCAAGGAATTGGAGCATGGATTCCAGTACAAGATTATGTCTCCTTAAGTTTCGGGGCTTACGATCAGCCGAGATAACAAAAAAAGAGATTCCAGTGGTGGAATCTCTTTTTGTTATTTTGTAATGTTCGCTTGGAGTTTGCTAAAATCAGTATCTTGATAATAGCTGTTTTTTACCAAAATATTAGGTCCCAAACAAGAGACCGCTGAACAATGGCAGCTAAGTTCTTTAGAAATTGTGCTTTGCTGCCACGTATCAAAAGCGTCTGTAAGCTTTGTATCTTGAATGTTGCCAAGAGGAGGCGTATCACCAAAATCAGTTACGATAATATCTCCGTCGAAAATATTTACATTTAGGCGAGAACGTCCGTCAGGATCGTTTCGAACGGTTACATTTTTACTGCTATACAAGCGCTGTAAAAGCGTTAAGTCTTCCTCGTTATTACTGCATGCATAAAACGGCAGCGTGCCGAATAGCATCCACACATTTTCATCTCGAATATCAAGAAGGTGATGAATCGCTTGACGCATTTCAGGAAGAGATAATGTCTCTAAGGTGCTGGCAAAGTCACTTGGATACATAGGGTGTACTTCGTGACGCTGACAAAGCATTTCATCCACAATTTGACGATGAATTTTTTCCATATGAGGAAGCGTACGTTTATTTAACATCGTTTCAGCTGATACCGTTACACCTGCTTTTACAAGCGCGCGGCTGTTTTCAATCATACGGTCGAAATATTTGGCGCGCTGCTCATAAGTAGGCTTTCGCTCCATCATTGCAAAGCCAGCTTCCACAAAATCGTCCATCGTTCCCCAGTTGTGAGAAATATGTAAAACATCTAAATAAGGAATGATTTGTTCGTAACGAGCAAGATCTAATGTTAAATTTGAATTAATCTGTGTACGGACACCTCGTTCGTGTGCATACTTTAATAAAGGCACCACATAATTTTTCACAGAAGATAGAGACATCATAGGCTCTCCGCCCGTGATGCTTAACGCTCGAAGTGTTGGAATTTCATCGAGACGTTTTAAAATTAAATCAAGAGGCAGTGCGTTTGGGTCTTTTGGCTGCAGCGTATATCCAACTGCGCAGTGCTCACATCGCATATTACAAAGCGTCGTTGTTGTAAATTCAACGTTTGTGAGCGTCGGTTTGCCATATTGTTTCATATCTAAATACGCTTCCCACGGATCGAACTCCGGGGTAATTCGTTGTAAAGTGGCCATAAAAAAACTCCTTTTATTTTTCCGTAAAGTGAAATGATGATGAAAACATCTCACGGTCCGTCCTGCTAGACTAAATTATACGTCCCATTCAAAACGGACACCAGTGACTATTATGGATTTTATTGCTTTTAGTTGTCAAATATGAAAGTATTCGTTAGGATATAAGGAAATAAGAATGAAAAGCTACATCAGGAGGGTTTAAAATGGGAAACGCCGTTCGAGATAAAGATTCACAAGTACGTTATTTAAAAGATCGTTTAAATATGTTTGTACACGTATTAGACTCTATGGAGCCTGAAAACACAGATCTAGAAGATATTGACCGTTTGATTACAATGATTGATGACCTAGAAGCAAAATGTGAGCAGTTTAAAAAAGATAAAGAATGAAGAAGAAAAAAGCGCTAGAAAAACTAGCGCTTTTTTGCTTGAAGTGGAAATCCTCCTATAAAGGTCTTTCGAAACAATTTTTGAAGGAGTATAATAAATTTTGAAAGTTGTACGACAGATAGATAAATACATACATTAGCGGGATATGGGAGGAATTAAGTGATGATTGAAGCTTTAAAACAAAGCATGTACGATTTAATTGTTGAAACATCTACAAAATTGCCAAAAGACGTTCGACGTGCTATCGCAAAGGCAAAAGCGCGTGAAAATGCAGGAACGCGTGCAGCAATGTCTTTAGCGACCATTACCAATAATATTAAGATGGCGGATGATAATTTATCGCCAATTTGTCAAGATACAGGTATGCCAACATTTAAAATTAAAACCCCTGTAGGAGTGAATCAGCTTCAAATTAAAGAAGCGATTTATTGGGCAATTGAAGAAGCAACAAAGCACGGAAAGCTTCGCCCTAATTCTGTAGATTCGTTAACGGGAGAAAACAGCGGTAATAATTTAGGCGGAGGCACGCCGGTTATTAAGTTTGAACAGTGGGAAAATGACTATATTGATGCGCGTCTTATTTTAAAAGGCGGCGGCTGTGAAAATAAAAACATTCAGTATAGCCTGCCTTGTGAAGTAGAAGGGTTAGGCCGAGCTGGCCGTGATTTAGACGGTATTCGTAAATGTGTGATGCACTCAGTATACCAAGCGCAAGGCCAAGGCTGTAGCGCCGGCGTCATTGGTGTTGGAATCGGTGGCGACCGTACAACAGGCTATGAATTAGCAAAAGAGCAGCTGTTCCGAAACTTAGATGACGAAAATCCAAACGCTCAGCTGAAAGAATTAGAAGAGTATGTAATGGAAAATGCTAATAAGCTAGGAATCGGTACAATGGGCTTTGGCGGAGAAACGACATTACTTGGCTGTAAAGTCGGCGTAATCAATCGTATTCCTGCTAGCTTCTATGTGTCAGTTGCGTATAACTGCTGGGCTTACCGTCGCTTAGGTATTAAAATCAACGCTGATACAGGAAGCGTTCAAGAGTGGCTGTATCAAGAAGGCGAAGAAGTAGATTTTAATAAAAATGCAGGTGCAGAAGAGAAACAAAATGCGGATGAAACAAAAGAAGTTGTATTACAAGCACCTATTACAGAAGAGCAAATTCGTGAATTAAAAGTTGGTGACGTAGTGCGCATCAACGGTATGATCTACACAGGACGCGACGCTATTCATAAACATTTAACAGACCACGATGCGCCAATTGATTTAAATGGACAAATCATTTATCACTGTGGCCCGGTTATGTTAAAAGATGAAGATGGAAAATGGCACGTAACCGCTGCAGGACCAACAACAAGTATCCGTGAAGAACCTTACCAAGGAGATATTATGAAGAAATTTGGTATCCGCGCGGTTATCGGTAAAGGCGGTATGGGTCCTAAAACGCTTGCTGCTCTTCAAGAGCACGGGGGCGTATACTTAAATGCTATCGGAGGAGCTGCGCAGTACTATGCTGATTGTATCAAGAGCGTAGAAGGCGTTGATTTGATGCAGTTCGGTATTCCTGAAGCAATGTGGCATCTAAAAGTAGAAGGCTTTACAGCTGTAGTGACGATGGATTCACACGGAAACAGCTTGCATGCAGATGTAGACAAGTCTTCATTTGAAAAGCTTGAGCAATTTAAAGAACCGGTATTTAAATAAACATACGTCGGGAACGTATGGTAAAAAGTAACGTTCATGAACGAGAAAATTGAGTGGATACTAAGCGTAAAATGACTTCCGAAAGGAGCTTCTTATGCGCCGGTTCACCTTTTTTCTCGTTTTTTTATTCGTGATGTCAACAGGCATAGCATCTGTTGAAGCACAAATGTATCGAAACACTCCGATCAGCTGGGGATTTCAAAAAAGTAAAAATCACAAGCCTGCATCCGCAGGTACAGCTTATGAACACATTCTTGCTAAGTATGATGCGTTTTACCTCGGCGATACAACTAAAAAAAATATTTATTTAACGTTTGATAACGGTTATGAAAATGGCTATACACCGCAGGTATTAGACGTGCTCAAAAAAAGAAAGGTTCCTGCGACGTTTTTTGTAACAGGACACTATTTAAAAGAAGAGCCTAAGCTAATTAAGCGAATGGTAAAAGAAGGGCATATTGTCGGCAATCATTCATGGCATCACCCTGACTTAACTCAAGTGGATGATGCACGTTTTAAAGAAGAGCTGCAAAAAGTAAAAGATGAATACAAGAATATTACCGGTCGTGATGAAATGAAGTATCTCCGCTCACCTAGAGGTGTATTTAGCGAACGAACGCTAGCTCTTTCAAAGCAAGAAGGCTATACGAACGTATTTTGGTCACTAGCATTCGTTGACTGGAAAGTGAATGAACAAAAAGGCTGGCGCTACTCATACGACAATATGATGACTCAAATACATCCAGGTGCGATCATGCTTCTGCATACCGTTTCAAAGGATAACGCAGATGCGTTAGATCAAGCGATTGTGGATTTAAAAAAGCAGGGCTATACGTTTAAAAGCATTGATGATTTAATGAACGAACGCAAACAAATGAAGAAAAGTCCTTCTAAAACGAAATAAAGATAAAAACCGACGGGAATATTTCTTCTGTCGGTTTTTTGCTGTTGAAGTGTTATAATATGCGTTGATGTCTTTTTTAAAGCGATACGGTCCAATAAGTTTTAAGCAGCTAAAGACCGTTAATAACTATATAAAGAATTTAAACTAATCGGAGTTGGTCTCATGAATAAACCCAAAACTGAAATGAAAGTTCAAAAAGGACAAACGTTTCCGTTGACGATAAAAAGACTCGGTATTAATGGAGAAGGCGTAGGCTATTTTAAGCGCCAAGTCGTCTTTGTACCGGGAGCATTACCGAATGAAGAAGTGGTTGTAGAAGCAACAAATGTTCAGCATAAGTTTGCCGAAGGGAAAATCAAGCGAATTCGCAAAAAATCTCCTCATCGCGTAGAAGCACCCTGTCCGATTTACGACCAGTGCGGAGGCTGCCAGCTTCAGCACTTATCTTATGAAGGTCAGCTAGAATCCAAGCGGGATATTGTTCTGCAAGCGTTCGAACGTCACAGTTCATTAAAAAAAGTAGAGGAAAAAACTCGCCAAACGATTGGTATGGAAGATCCGTGGCGCTACCGTAATAAATCTCAGTTTCAAGTCGGCGTGGACAAACAAAAAGTCATTGCTGGTTTGTATGGACTGAATTCTCACCGCTTGATTGATATTGAAAACTGTCCCATTCAGCATAAAGCTACAAATCACGTGACAAAAGAAATAAAACGAATTTTACAAGACCTTCAAATTCCTATCTACAATGAGCGTAAACGCCGTGGAATTGTGCGTACCATTGTATCTCGAGTAGGGTTTGAAACGGGTGAAGTTCAAATTGTCTTGATTACGGCTAAAAAAGAAATTCCGAAAAAAGAGCTGCTGATGAAAGAAATTCAGCGCCGCCTACCGGAAGTGAAATCACTCGTACAAAACGTAAACGGTCAAAAAACATCGCTTATTTTTGGAGACGAAACGTTTACACTTGCTGGAAAGTCGGTGATTCAAGAAACGTTAGGTGATATCTCATTCGAACTTTCAGCGCGTGCATTTTTCCAACTGAATCCTCTCCAAACGGTGAAGCTATATGAAGAAGTAAAAAAAGCAGCTGCGCTAACAGGCAGTGAAAAAATCGTAGATGCTTACTGCGGAGTAGGGACAATTGGCTTATGGCTTGCTAAAGATGCCAAAGAAATTCGCGGAATGGACACGATTGAAGAATCCATTGTAGACGCGCGAAAAAATGCCAAAGATCATGGATTTGAGCATGCCACGTACGTAACAGGTCCGGCTGAAAAATGGATGCCGCAGTGGGTAAAAGAAGGCTGGAAGCCAGACGTTATCGTCGTTGACCCGCCGCGAACAGGCTGTGATGACAAGCTTCTAAAAACAATTTTACAAGTAAAGCCAAAGAAAGTGGTTTACGTATCTTGTAATCCATCCACATTAGCCAAAGATGTGCAGCAGCTGTCGAAGGCTTATAACGTTGATTACATTCAGCCTGTTGATATGTTCCCTCATACAGCGCACGTGGAGAATGTGGTGAGTTTGACGTTAAAGAAATAAATAGATGAAGAGTAAAGGGCAGATTTGGTTCTGCTCTTTTTTTATTTGAATTGGACTCTTGTTGGAAGAAAAAATATTCTAATATATCTAATTTGAATTATTGGAAAGTTAGGTTTTAGAAAGCATTGGAGCACCGAAAAGAAGTTTTATTAGTACTTATATTTCAGTAAATGAACTGAAATTTCATTTTTTATAGAGATGATAAACGCCAATCTAGTCTTGAAAACCCACACCCTCAACCACTCCAAGAATACTATAGTAATAAAACTGATAAAAAGTATATACAGAGGGGCAGAGGTCAAATGGACTCAATGTTTTTGAAAGGGCTTACGGGTAAAGTGGTAACGCCGAAAGACCCCATTTATGAGGAAGCTCGTCAGGAGTGGAATCGTGCTATTGATAAATTTCCGCTTGTGATTGTGTACTGTGAAAAAAAGCAGGATGTTGTAAATGCAATTCAATGGGCGCGCAAGCATCGTGTAGACATTCGCATTCGATCTGGCGGTCATCATTATGAAGGGTATTCTACGGGTGACTGTGTATTAGTCATTGATATCAGTCGGTTAAACGGGTTGAAATTGGATAGGAAACGGAACATCTTAAAGATGGAGGGAGGAGCAAAGAATACGGAAGTGTATGATTTTATCGGTTCGAACGGATATGTGTTTCCAGGAGGAACGTGTCCGACTGTTGGGGTGTCTGGCTTTACGCTCGGAGGAGGCTGGGGGCTTTCGAGCAGACTTTACGGATTAGGCTGTGACAGCTTGATAGAGCTAGAGTTGGTCAATTATGAAGGAAAGATTATTAAAGCAAACCAATCGTGTAACGCGGATCTTTTTTGGGCATGCCGAGGTTCTGGTGGCGGTAATTTTGGCGTTGTGGCAAGCATGACGTTTCAGCTTCCAAAACCGACGAACAGCTCTGTGACGCTTGTTCGCTTCTTTTATGTAGGTACTACAAGAGAAAAACAGGTACAAGTGATGAATATATGGCAAAGCTGGCTGCCTGAATTGGACAAACGTATGACGCTAGTTGCCAGTTTTTATAATGCAGAAGGAGAAGGATTGGGCATATTTGCGAACGGCTTCTTTTACGGATCTCCAGAAAGAGCTCGAAAGATCTTGCAGCCTTTTGCAGAGGTGGAGGGGTTCCGAGTCGAGCTAGAGTCATTATCTTTTCTTGAAGCGGTACAAAAGATAGAAGCAACCTATCCTCCGTCTGAAAAATTTAAGTCAACGGGAAGATTTGTGCAAAGAAGTTATTCAGTTGGCGAGCTTGAAAATCTTGCAGATCTCATACAGCGTCCAGCAGAAGGTTCCGTTTACGCCGCGATTTCTTTTTATGCACTAGGAGGAGAAATTCGCAGTGTTGGTAACAGAGAAACGGCCTTCTTTTACAGAAACGCTAGATATATCCTGGGCTTTCAATCTGTATGGACAGACGATGCGTTTGCACGAACAAACAGAGAGTGGCTGTATAAGCGATTTCAATATATTAAACGTATTACGAAAGGCTCCTATGTGAATTTCCCTATCAGCAACCTTAGAAACTACGAGTATGAGTATTTTGGAGACAACGCAGAGAGATTAGAAAGAGTAAATAAAAAGTACGATCCATTTAACGTATTTAGGTTTCCGCAGGGACTCAGGTAGCATGTAGAAAAGGATACTAAGTTGACGATTGAACCTGTTTCATTACCTTCTTTCGAAGAAGGTAAATAAATGAAAGTCATCTTTCTTGTTGACAAAGCATCCAACTGGTATTAGAATAAACAACTATTCGACAGTCATTATCTTAATCGAAAAATTTAATACGTAGAAAGCTATGATTGCTATGGATCACACTATAGCAGGAGCAGCTTCTGGAGAGATCGCGATAGTTTCGCGACGCCGAAGGGTTCACAATCTCAGGCAAAAGGACAGAAGAGTACCGGATATTTATTTGGTATGTTACTAATTGGTAGCATGTACCATAATATTTGTTATTCTTATGACCATGAGATTGGAGCGCATCCAATCTCTTTTTTTATTGGACTTTATTTTGTAGTCCGCACGATCGCATCAAAGGTTTTATTGTTAGGAGGAGTTAGAGTTGGAACAACGAGAATTAAAGAGGGATTTATCCAATCGTCATGTTCAGCTAATCGCGATTGGAGGAACCATTGGGACGGGATTATTTTTAGGTTCTGGTAAAGCCATACAGCTTGCAGGTCCCTCTATCATCTTTGCTTATTTAATTGTGGGTATTGCGCTTTTCTTTGTGATGAGAGCGCTAGGAGAACTACTGCTGTCTAAAGCAGGTTATCAATCGTTAACAGATATTGCTGAAGAGTATCTTGGACCATGGGCTTCATTTGTCACAGGGTGGACGTACTGGTTTTGCTGGATCATGACAGCTATGGCTGATGTGATTGCCGTTGGCGTATATGTGAAATATTGGTTCAATATTCCTCAGTGGATTCCTGCACTTATTTGTGTAATCATTTTATTAGGACTTAACTTATTAACCGTAAAATTATTTGGAGAATTAGAGTTTTGGTTTGCTTTAATAAAGGTTATTACGATTCTTGCGTTAATTGTTATTGGCGTTATTTTACTGGTAATCGGATTTAAAACAGATGCAGGATCCGTTACGGTTCAAAATCTTTGGAATCATGGAGGACTGTTTCCAAACGGTGTTTCAGGTTTCTTACTTTCATTCCAAATGGTTATTTTCGCATACGTCGGGGTTGAATTGGTAGGGGTATCGGCAGCGGAAACATCAAATCCCCAAAAAAATATTCCATCGGCCATTAATAAAATTCCGCTGCGAATCTTATTTTTCTATGTTGGAGCGCTTATCGTCCTTTTATTTATTAACCCGTGGATGGAATTGAATGCAGCAGAAAGCCCATTTGTTAAAACCTTTAGTTTAGTCGGAATTCCGCTTGCTGCTGGAATTATTAATTTTGTTGTATTAACTTCAGCCGCTTCTGCTTGTAATAGCGGAATGTTTTCAACAAGCCGTATCTTATATAACTTAAGTAAAAATGACCAAGGGCCATCTACGTTTGCAAAACTGAACAAAAACCACGTACCAAGCAACGGATTGTTTGTATCTACGCTGGTTATCTCGGCGGGAGCTTTGTTAAGCAAACTGATACCAGATCAAGCTTTTGGCATCGTAACAACCATCAGCGCTATTTGTTTCATTTGGGTGTGGAGTATCATTTTGATTTGCCATCTAAGATATAAAAAAACGCGTCCACAGCTGCATGCAGCATCAACATTCAAAGCACCGTTAACACCATTTATAAACTATGTTGTGCTAGCGTTGTTTGCAGTGATTCTTATTATTATGCTGTTTTCTGATGCGACGCGCCCAGCCTTATTGTTGACACCCGTTTGGTTTATTCTCTTATTTGGTTTTTACGGGGCTAGAAGGAAGAAGAAATAGTAAATGGGTGACCTCATCATTTCGTGATGGGGTCTTTTTATTGGAAGATAAATAATTGATTTCTACTGTATGAAGAAAATGCAGTAAGCAAAGTTTATATAAGAACCCTAAAAAAGTTTTAGCAGAAAATACAGTGAAAAAGCTCATAGTTTTCTGATAGTAATGTAGAACCAAATGCTTTTCTTCTATGTCTAAAGGTGGAATTCTATCATTTACATGGAAAAGTTTTCATTTTGCAGTACAATGGAGGTAGACTTCATTGAATTAAGGTGAACAAACATGAAATGGTTTAAATCTCATACGTTTTGGAAAATCTTCACGATTAATGTGCTTCTTATTTGTACCGTACTGACGCTAATGTTTATAGTTTCAAGAGTGATGCTGCCTAATATTTCTCAAGATCAATATCGACAGGTAACTGATAAAACCGTCAAGAGAATGAAAGAGCAAATTAACATCGTTATTAAAGATATTTGGAGCTTGGGCGACGAGGTACAGCAAGATCCTATTTTTTTATCAGATGATGAACAAGAGATAGACAAAGAACTGCAGAAAATAGTTAATATTTCACCGTATATCGATAGCGGAACCATTTTTAATACAAAAGGGTATGTGGAGCATTATTACCCAGATGATTTAAAGAGTATGAAGCACGTGAACTTAAGTAAAAGAAAATATTTTCAAGAAGCGCTGCGAACTAAAAAAATATATTTAAGCGATGTCGTTTCAGCAGACACAAAGCATTACATTGTGGTGATGGCAATTCCTATTTTGGATGAGCAGCAAAATGTAAAAAAAGTTATAAATTTAGCGCTGCGCATTGAAGAAAATAAAAGCTTTCAATCCATTTTTCAAACGTTCGATATAGGAGAGAACGGCTATACGTTTATTGTAGACCGCAATGGTAGAATTATTTCACACCCTGAGAAACAGAGAATCGGTGAAAATGCCAGGGAAAATGAAATCGTTCAGGAAACGATGAATCATAAATCAGGATATCAGCGCGTTGTGAACACCGAAGGTAAGTACTTCTTTGCGTCATTTGAATATATTCCTGTTTTGGATTGGGGAATTGTCGCTGAATTACCCGTTGAAGAAATTTACAGGCCTTATGAAACGTTTGAAAAAACGCTTTGGACCGTTTCAGGTATTACAATTTTACTGCTTTCTTTTTTTACTGCGTTATATGCAAGGCAAATTGTGAATCCTATTCGTAAACTATATGAATTGGCGGGACAAGTAGCGCGCGGGAATTTTAATCAAAAAATTCCGGAACGAGAAATTGAGCGGGGGGAAATCGGTACTTTATCTAAACAGTTTAATGAAATGATTAGCTATATACGCCATTCTAAAGCAAATTTACAGCAAAAAGAAAATCAGCTGCAGGAACAAAAAACGTTTTTAAGACAAGTCATTGACATTAATCCAAGCTATATTTATGCCATTAATCAAAAAAGGGAGTTCATTCTTGTTAATGAATCTTTTGCGATGCTGCTAGGTGAAAAATCTGATGACTTGATTGGACAACCAATTGATAAATATCAATTCAACCTTCAATCAGATCTTTTATATAAAGGGACGTTTTCAAACTGTACGCAAAAAGGGATGGTATTAGAAGAACAGTTTAAAGATTCGAAAGGAAACCGGCGCTGGGTCGAAACAGCAAAACTTCCTATTATGAATGAAAAACAGGAAGTGATTCAAATGCTGTGCGTATCGACAGATATTACGGAGCGTAAAAAAGCAGAAGAGAAGCTTAGAACTTCTGAGAAGCTTGCCGTTGTAGGAGAACTTGCAGCTGGAGTTGCTCACGAGATCAAAAATCCTTTGACTTCTTTAAAAGGTTTTGTTCACTTATTAAAAGAACAAAATCCCAAAGATGCTTTGTATATAGATATCATGGAAACTGAATTAGAACGAATGAATGGAATCGTAGAAGAATTTTTGATGTTAGGAAAACCTCAGGTTATGAATGTTGAACCCTTGAATATGCAAGCGCTTGTTCAAGAAGTGTGCTCGCTTCTTGAACCTGAAGCAGTAGAAAAAAAGGTAGCTTTCATATTTGAAAGGGATGAGCAATTACCGCAGGTATATGGAGATAAAAATCAGTTAAAACAAGTATTTATTAATATTATTAAAAACTCTATCGAAGCAATGCCTGAAGGAGGGGGTATTCATATTACGATTAAAGCAAAAGAAAACCACCTTTGGCTGCAGCTTGCTGATGAAGGGCAAGGTATTCCTCCTGAACGGTTAGCGAAGATAGGTGAGCCTTTTTATAGTACAAAAGAAAAAGGTACAGGTTTAGGGCTGATGGTCAGCTATCGGATTATTAAAGCTCATCATGCGCAGATGACATTTTCTAGTCAGTTAAATCAAGGAACAAGTGTGGATATATTGTTTCCAATCATAAAAAAGTAGGGGAAGTTCCCCTACTTTTTATTATTATACTTATAATATATCAAAAGCTTTCATGTTACTAAAACAAACGAAAGTGCTAAAGAAGATATCCACAGGTTAACAAGAAGTTAACTGCTGAATTGTATAGGATATTCACAACTTTATCCACATTATTCACATTTTTTCAGAAAATTTACATAAAAATTACCCACTGTCATTTCAAGTTATGAAAGCGGTAATATACATATCTGATAAAGTTATGCACATTATCCACATAATTGTGGGTAAACTTTGTGGATATAGTAAAGTATTAAAAAATCGTAAATCATACGCATGAAATCTTCGCGTTATTATCTTTACATAATATAAAACGTCCTTCCGATACACAGTGTACAGAAAGGACGTTGGGATGATCAAGCGTTGGATAGAGATGTTTTGCCTCACTTATTTTTTCGTGTAGCCGCCTGCACGGTCTGCTTTTTTAAACTCGCGGCCGTAATAGATTTCTTGAGCGCTACTTAACGTATTTTTTGCGTTTTCTTTTCGTTTTTTTTCAGACATAAAAAAACCTCCAATTAACGTTTTTCGATCATGCTACTTATTTTTTCCAGAATCTCTCGTTTTTAATCATAAAAAAAGCTCTCCGTGTAACGGAGAGACTCTTACGCTTCTTTAAGCTGGTGATCTTCTTGAACGTCTTGTTCGTGACGCAGGTAGTATAATGTATACAAGTCTTTTGGAATTTCGTATAAATCATATACGTCTTCATGTTGATTAATTTCATCGTATAAAGCTTTGTGTGTTTCATTCGCAAGTACTGCATAAGGCAGTTTTTCGGCAGCCTTAATAGACCTGATGTTGATTTTGCGGATTCGCATAAAAATTCGCTCTATATTTAACTCAAAGAACAGTTCATTAAAGAACGCTTCTTTTGCAATTTGATTATATCCTTTTCCGTGAAACGGTTTGCCAAGCCAAGTGCCTAAAAAACCAGCTTGATCCTGTACATCAAATAAATTAATGGTGCCGATAGGGTTACCCCATTCATCTAAAATCGTGCGAGAAATAATTTCTCCATGATCTTCTGCTTCCATCGTTTGTTTAGTCACAAATAAAAATTCTTCATAGGAATGGGCTTTATGACGAACAAAAGGGAAGACATCAGGATGTACCATGAGTTCGTATAGAGATTGACAGTCATTTAGGTCACGTTTTTTTAACATAACTTTTCCCTCCTGATCGAGGGTATATACAGACTCCAATCAAGTCCCCACCCTCGAAATTTTTTAATAATTAAAAAAATTTCGGGGTGGGAATCGAACCCACTAGAACCAGTTACCTGGTGGCGCACCATTTGCCTTCCCATTACAAGTCAACAAACATAAAAAGTCAACGTGTGATGTTTATGCTTTTGTGAAATTCACATGCTTCTAAACGTATCATACTAAAAAAAATAAAAAAAGAAAATAGGTAAAATGTTAATTTTTTTTAAATAATATTTTACCATCTATCATGGTGAAAATAGGCTTTGCTAAGTAGTGAAAGGGATGATGGCTCCATAGCACTAAATCAGCGTCTTTTCCTGCTTCGATACTGCCGATTCGATGATCAATACGGAGATTCCGAGCAGCAGTAATCGTGATGCCTTCTAATGCTTTTTGCTCTTCGAGTCCTTCACGTACGGCAATGGATGCGCAAATATTTAAATACTGAATAGGCGTATAAGGATGGTCCGTTGTAATGGAAACTTCTACTCCTTCATTGCAAAGAGCTTGATAGGTTTTCCACGTTTTATTCTTAAGTTCAACCTTTGAGCGGCGTGTTAAAGTTGGACCTACGCTCACTTTTAAATTTCTTCCACCCAGCTCTTTAGCAATTAAATGGCCTTCTGTACAGTGCTCAATACGGACGTCTAAATGAAATTCATCTGCTAAGCGAAGAGCTGATAGAATATCATCGGCTCTATGAGCATGAATCCGAACTGGAATTTCTCTATTCAGTGCTTGAGTGAGAGGTTTGATGCGCAAATCATCTTTGTTGTCACTGCTTGCTGCGTGATAAAAGGCTTCTCGCAGCATCCCCATAATACCCATTCGCGTAATCGATTCTTTATTGCCGTGGCTGTGAATTCGTTTTGGATTTTCTCCTAGCGCAATCTTAAGTCCAGCTGTCTCTTGAATTAACATTTGAGAAATGCTTGTTCCAGCTGTTTTAATAACGGAAGTTGTGCCTCCAATCACATTTGCACTTCCTGGCATAATGTGTACAGACGTAATACCCGCTTCAATGGCATCTTTAAACCCAGGATCTAAAGGATGTACACTGTCAAAAGCTCGGATATGTGGAGTCATAGGTTCAATGGTTTCGTTAGCATCATTCCCGGCCCAGCCGGTTCCTTCATCATATAATCCTAGATGTGTATGAACATCAATAAATCCAGGGAATAAATAACGCTGTTTGCAGTCAATGACTTCTACTCGAAGAGGTGGCTGCAAGTTTGGCCCAATTAAAACAATTTTTCCATTTTGAATGAGCACATCACTATTATAAATAGGTTTTGACGTAATAGGATAGAGCGTTGCATTTTTTAAGAGAATGGTTTTCATAAAGTTACTCCTATCTATCGGCAGCTTAGTCACCTGTTTTAGGGAAATAACAGAAAATAACTAGAGTAAATCTCGCAATGCATCTTCTAATACAGTATATGTAAAAATGTAATTCTGTTGAATCAATTTTTCAGGTAAAACGCGCTGTCCCTTTAAAATAATCATACTCATTTCTCCCATCAGCAGTTGAAGGCCAAAGCTAGGTACGGGCATCCAATGAGGACGATTCAACACTTTTCCAATCGTCTTTCCAAACTCTTTCATTTGAACGGGATTTGGGGCAGTGACGTTAACAGCTCCCTCTATTTGTTCGGTATGAATACAGTAATCAATGATCTTCACGACGTCTTGAAGATGCACCCAAGACATCCACTGTTCTCCGGAACCGACTGTTCCTCCTGCAAATAATTTATAAGGAAGGGCCGTAGAAGGAAGTGCTCCGCCATCTTTCCCTAATATAACGCCGAATCTTGTTAAGACAGTACGAATATTGAGTTTCATGGCTTTTAGCGCTTCATTTTCCCACTTTTTTACCGTTTCAGCCAAAAAGTCTGTCCCGATCGATGGAGAAGCTTCTGTGAACGTTTCTTTCGTTGATGTCCCGTAATAACCAACGGCGCTTGCATTTACATAAAGTGACGGTTTTTCGGGTAAAGAAGCCATAATGCGAAGAATTTCTTGAGTAGAAGAAAGGCGACTTTCCACGATGGCTTTTTTGCGTTCGTCCGTCCAGCGGCCACTGTTAAGTGAAACGCCAGCTAAATTGATAAAAACGTCTGCTCCTTCTACATGCTCTTCAGGTTGGCTGTTTTCTTGCATCCACTCTACATATTTAAGTTTCGGATCTCTTGCAGCTTTATCTGCATTGCGTGTTAAAATATATACATAATGTTTTTGTGTTAAAAAATGTTTTGTTAAAGCTTTACCTACGAATCCAGTTCCTCCAGCAATAACAATTTTCATACGAACTTCCTCCTTTATTGAGATAAATAAAAATGTGTATGATACGTTTGGCGGTTCTTCAGCCATCAATTTAATAAGAAATATGAGGTGAAGGTTAATGCCTGTTGTCACAAAGATCACAACGCAAAAGAATAGCGGTGAACGTTATAATGTGTATTTAGATTATGGTAAAGGTGAAGAGTTTGGCTTTGGTGTTGACGAAAATGTCCTCATCAAATATGACTTAAAAAAAGGTCGTGAGCTTGATGAATTTGAATTAACGGAAATTCAGTACGCAGATGATGAGAAAAAAGCTTATAATTTAGCGATCATTTACTTATCTTATCGAATGCGCTCTGAAAAAGAGGTACACGATTATTTAAAGAAAAAAGAAATTAACTCTACTATTATTCAACAAGTTATTCAGAAACTAGTCAGCCACCGTTATTTAAATGATGAAGAGTTTGCCAAAGCATTTGTGTTAACTCAGATGAACACAACACCAAAAGGACCAAATGTGATTCAAAGAGAATTAAAAGAAAAGGGGATTTCTGATTCCATTATTACCCTTAGTTTATGTGAATACCCTGAAGAACAGCAAATTCAAACTGCTGTAAAATTAATTGAAAAGTTAAAAGGGAAATATAAAAAATTATCTCAAGTAATGATGAAACAAAAAATGGAACAAGCATTGGCAGTGAAGGGCTATTCGTTTTCTGTTATTCAAGAAGCATTTCAGCGAACGGATACAGAAAAAGAAAGCGATGAGGTTTGGGAAGCTCTGCAATATCAAGGAATGAAAGCTCATCGTCGTTTTTCAAAGTATGAAGGCTGGGAATATCAGCAAAAAATGAAGCAGGCTCTTTATAGAAAAGGATTCTCCATTGAACAAATTCAATCATTTCTAGATTCTATTGAAGAGGAATAGAGCGGGGAAAAAAGTATGTTAGTTGAAGGAAGATCCGAACGATGAATCGAGATTCTTGATAGAGAATCCAACTCGTTCGGATTTTTTTATTGTGATGCTTCAATCTTTTTAAAACAAAATATCTTCTGAATCATTCTGCTGTTTATAAATAATCTCAGCGATTTCTGAAGCTGAGCGCAAGCGGCTTTTATCTTTAATGTGGTTGTTGTGATCCCAAAAAGGAGTATTCATGCCTCCCATATAAGCTGCCGTCACATGAAGGTTGGTATCTTGGTACTCCACTTTTAAACTTTCTGTAAATCCCCTTACGCCAAATTTACTTGCCACATAGACGCTTTCATTGGCTTTCCCTCGAAGTCCTGCAGTTGAAATGATATTCATAACTTTAGGTTCAGGTCTCGTCAAGAGATGAGGCATAAGCGCTTGTGTTAAAAAAATAGTTCCTTTTACATTTGTATCGATGACTTCATCGATTGCTTGTTTTGTATAATCTGTCAAAGGACCAAAATGTCCAATGCCTGCGTTGTTGATAAGGATATCTACTGAATGCTGCATCAGCAGTTTTTCTACAGATTTTCCTACTTCTTCATACTGTGTAATATCTACAGACATCGTATATACGTTTTCTCCTAGCTCATGCTGGGCCTCAGTTAATTTCTGTTGATTGCGTCCAGCTAGAATGACGTTGCAGTCTTTTGCGTAAAGTTTTGCGAGTTCTTTTCCAAGACCCGTCGCACCGCCTGTGATTAGCACTGTTTTCATTCCCAAAACTCCCTTTTCATAGTCTCCCTTTAGTTATACCTTTTGTTATAATAAAATGAAAGCAAACAAGGGGGAAAGCAGCATGTCTGAAAAACGTTACAGTGATATGACGACGTATGAACTTCAACAAGAAATTGGGTCTCTTCAAGAAAAAGCACGAAAAGCTGAACAGCTTGGCATGGTCAATGAGTATGCAGTATTAGAAAGAAAAGTAACAATGGCTAGATCGTACTTATTGGATCCTGAAACGTTTCAAGCAGGGGAAGTATATGAAATTCAAGGAGATCCGGGTTCATATTTTAAAATTGATTATATGAACGGAGTTTTTGCATGGGGGTTTAGACTTGGCTCACCGCAAAACGAAGAGGCATTGCCTATTTCCATGTTGAAAAAATAAAGGGACGAACAAGCAGCACGAAGTGTGCTGCTTGTTTGATATCTATATTCGCTTTACTTTTAAACAAATAAGCAAAGCAAGCGGTTATTCTTCGCGCTCATTAGAAGCATGCATACGTTCTTGCGGATGCGTATTGATCGTTCCATTTGCACGTTTTGAAGCGTATTCTGCTTTTGCTCGAGGTTCGCCTTCAAACTTAGTATGATGTTGGTTTGTAAAATCTTTTGCTTTATTGCGCATCGATACCTCTCCTTTTACAACAGAAAGCGTTGCGGTTATGATATAGTACATGAGGGAGTGAATAACTCCGCATTTATAGTGTAAGTTAAAAGTGCAAACATACTCATAAAGAATTTTGGTAATCGAGGTGTTCTTATGAACGATATATTCGAAAGATTAACGAATCAGCTATTAAACAAAAATAGTTCGCTTTCATACGCTCAAGCCCGTACATGGGTCGAACTTTTCTGGGAAGATTTTGAGTCATCTTACGCAAAAGCAGGATATGATTATAAAGGGAAAGAAGCGACGGAAAAGGTTGTTACGATGTACATCAACAGCTACGGTGACAAACTTCATGAAATCGCGGTTAAAAACCCTAAATATCAGCATTTATTAAATAACGATGACTATTTAAAACATTAAATAAAAACGAACCGTCTTCTCAAGACGGTTCGTTTTTGGGTTTCATATTTGTTCTTGTTATGATTAGTGCGGGAGGTAATCAAGCTTTTTACGCAATTTTTTCTCACTGAAAATCCAACCAGTGTACGAACAAATAATATTTAAATCGTAATCAAGCTGGACCACGGCTACAAATGGATAGTAGTCTTTGCTGCGGTAGCGTAAATCAATAAAACGCACTTCAATGTGGTCGTTATATTCGTCCAGTTCCCATCTATAAATAGGTGAAAAGGAAAGAAAAGCAGATAAATTTTCATCTTTTTTCGCTACTTCAATTACGGCCGATTCAGGAATTGGAACTTTATCAAACGTATCATAAATAAAAATTTCTTCTCCGATTGCTCTTCCTACATGAAAGTACTTTTCGGTCGTCACGGCTAAGTGCCAGTGAGTGAAACGCAGCGTAGGAGAGATATTGAGCTTGATAACATCAGGAAACTGTTTTCGAAGCTTCTTGGCGATTTGGTGGCGCATATAAAAGCGCAGTCCATAGTAAAACGCCAATAACACATATAGCGTAATGAATGTTGGTCCTGGCTCTGCTCCAATAAACCAGATTAAAATTGCGAGCACGTGGGCTGAGAAAATCACGTAATCAAACGTGTTGATTACGCCAAGCGCAATCCATTTATTTGTGAAAGGCCGTAAAGCCTGCGTGCCATAAGCGTTAAAGATATCAACAAAAACGTGAATAATGACGCCTGCAAAGGTCCACATCCATAGGTGCAGCAAGTTAGCTCCTGGCAGCAGAAGCGAAAGAATGAGCACGATAAGCAAAGGCCATAAAATAACAGCCGGGATAGAATGTGTAATTCCACGGTGATTGCGGATATACTGTGCATTGTTTCGCAGCTTTAAAACAGTGTCTAAATCAGGTGCTAATGACCCGGCCATTACGCCAATCATCACAGCATCCATTGTGGCTGTATTCGCAGATACAGTGGGGTCTAATGTTGCAAGGCCGCCCAGAGCGATTCCCATTGCAATGTGTGTACCAGTATCCAGAGCGAACTCCTCCTTTGTAAGATGATGACGATCTTAGATTATTCTAATTCAGCATGAAAGCTTGATTTAAAGCAAAAAATCTCATTTTATTATTAACGCAGCAAATCGGCTGTTTTTATTCATTATTTGAACAATTCATTTTACTATTCATATTTGTAGTTGTTATAAGGTTATCATAAAGTTACTAAGATTCAAAAAGCAACACATTGTATATGTATAGTTAATACCTCGGAGGCTATGACGTGAAACAAAGTAAAGATATTGTACAAAATTTTGATATTCAAGCATTTCAAAATGACTTAATCTCTTGGTTTGAGCAGGAACAGCGCATTTTACCTTGGCGTCAAGATCAGGACCCTTATAAGGTGTGGGTATCTGAAATTATGCTTCAACAAACGAGAGTAGATACGGTCATTCCTTATTTTAATAATTTTATTAGCAAATTTCCCACTATCAAAGACTTAGCTTATGCGAATGAAGATGATGTGTTAAAAGCGTGGGAAGGATTAGGCTATTATTCCCGTGCCCGTAATTTGCAAACTGCGGTTCGAGAAGTTCACGAACAATACGGGGGAGAAGTTCCAAATACGCCAGCAGAAATCTCCAAACTAAAAGGAGTGGGTCCTTATACAACAGGGGCCATTTTAAGTATTGCATACGGAGTGCCGCAGCCTGCTGTAGATGGAAATGTCATGCGTGTGCTATCGCGCATTTTATCCGTTTGGGATGATATTGCAAAACCGAAAACAAGAAAGTTGTTTGAAGAAATCGTGCATGAAATTATTTCAACAGATAACCCTTCCTATTTCAATCAAGGTATGATGGAACTTGGTGCCATTGTCTGTACACCAACTTCTCCTTCCTGTTTGTTATGTCCAGTTCGCGAACACTGCCGCGCTTTTGAAGAAGGAGTGCAGAATGAGCTTCCCGTTAAATCAAAGAAAAAAGCGCCGCGTGCTCTTCAGCTTGCTGCAGCGGTGATTAAAGACGGTGAAGGAAATTATCTAATTCATAAGCGTCCAAGCAAAGGACTTTTAGCTAATCTATGGGAATTTCCAAATATAGAAGTAGATCTTAGTATAGCGCCAGATCATCAGCAGCTTCAGGCGTTTATTCAAAATGAGTACGGAGCTGATATTAAAATCCATGCGCCTTTTACCACAATTCAGCACGTGTTTTCTCATATCGTCTGGAACATCACAGTATATGAAGCAGAGCTTGCAAGTGATATCAGTGCATTAAAAAATTTGAAAGTAGTTTCTGAAAAAGACTTAGAACAATATGCATTTCCGGTTTCCCATCAAAAAATCTTAAAAGAATATTTGCTTGTTAAATAAAAGAAGCGTGGATAAACTCCGCGCTTCTTTTTATTTAATCATATGATACGTGCGTGCCGTGTGTATAATCTGCTTCGTGGCGCTGTAACCCGCCTCGTGCTTCAATTTCTTTAATAATTTGCTGATGAATACTTTGTCCTTCAGCATTTAAATACGGCGTCATTTGCTGTAAAGAGTGATGGAAAAACGCAAGCTCGCTGTCTTTCCACTCGCTTTTAGAAATCATTGAAAGAGCCGTCATGTCTCTACCTACATACATTCTATTCACCTCGTTCATTTTATCAAGTTTTATCTATTTTCCCTATATTACTTGTTTCTTATGCGATAAAATCAGTACAATGTAAAGATAATATGATACATAAGGGAGATGACATCATGTCACAAAAGGTAGCACTAGTTACGGGAAGCAGCAGAGGTATTGGTAAAGAGATTGCTTTACGTCTTGCTAAAGAAGGATACGATATTGTATTAAACTATGCACGAAGCAAAAGTGCAGCGCAGGAAGTAGCGGAAGAAATCAAAGCATTAGGCAGAGAAGCATTAGTTGTTAAAGCAAACGTAGGAAAAGTAGAAAAAATTAAAGAAATGTTTGAGCAAATTGATGACGCATTCGGTCGCTTAGACGTATTTGTAAGTAATGCAGCTTCAGGAGTTTTACGTCCTATTATGGAATTAGAAGAAACTCACTGGAATTGGACAATGGACATCAATAGCAAAGGATATTTATTCTGTGCACAAGAAGCGGCTAAACGTATGGAAAAAGTAGGCGGAGGAAAGATTGTTACCATCAGTTCGCTCGGTTCTATTCGCTATTTGGAAAATTATACAACAGTAGGCGTGTCAAAAGCTGCTGTAGAAGCATTGACCCGCTATTTAGCAGTGGAGCTTGCTCCAAAAAATATTGTGGTAAATGCTGTATCTGGAGGTGCTGTGGATACAGAAGCATTAAAGCACTTCCCAAATCGTGATGAACTGTTAGATGATGCGCGCAAACATACTCCAGCTGGTCGTATGGTGGAGCCAAAAGACATGGTAGATGCAGTGATGTTCTTAGTCTCCGATCAAGCAAATATGATTTGCGGTCAAACGCTTATTATTGACGGAGGGCGTTCACTTTTAATGTAAGGTAAATGTATTTTGTGCTTGCGCTTTAAAATACTGAAAAAAGTTTGCATACCCTATTTACCTCCCGGGCATATTAATTTTCGTGGAGGTGATTACAATGGCAAAACAAACTAACAAAACAGCATCTGGTACAAGCACACAACACGTGAAAAACCAAAATGCTCAAGCATCTAAAAACAACTTCGGTACTGAATTTGGTAGCGAAACAAATGTACAAGAAGTGAAGCAACAAAATGCACAAGCAGCGGCAAACAAAAGCCAAAATGCTCAAGCATCTAAAAACAACTTCGGTACTGAATTTGCTAGCGAAACAAGTGCTCAAGAAGTGAGACAACAAAACGCACAAGCTGAAGCAAAGAAAAACCAAAACGCTGGTAAATACCAAGGTTAATATCAAAAGCGAACTTAACGTCTTTCAAACGGCGATGTTAAGTTCGCTTTTTCTTATATAAAAAGCAACAAAGTATGACAAAACTTCTTGAAACTTTACACAACTCGTCAAAGGAATCTGTCTCACCTAAACAGAATGTTAACAGAAGTGCCGCGTGTATGGTTAAAGCAAATAGGGAGGAGCTATCGTATGAAAAAATTTGATCAGCTAGTGACTCAACAATTGGAGACCATGGATCAACTTCTGTTTTTGCAGTCTGAGATTGAGCGCTGTCAGGAAATCGAAGGTGAACTAGTAAAACTTCATGAAGAAGCAAAACTTCATTCTGTGCAAGATGAAATTAGTGAAATGAAGCTAAAATTAAAAGAGATTCAATTGACGTTTGAAGCACAAACCGAAGACATTATTCGTACATATAAAAGTGAAGGGGCTTGCTCTACACTTGCTTAATGAACATTGATGTGTCACTTCCTCTCTTTTTTAAGGCTGCTAAGCAAAGGAAAAGTAGGGGGAGTGACTTTTTTGAACTCAAGAAGGTTAGCACATTTGTGTTAAAATGAGAGAGAAACCGTTATAATAAACATAAGACAAATGGAGACGTTATATGAATTTTTTTAAGTGCTAAAATGAAAGTAGGTATTGGAGATGGGAATTCCGGTGGAAGGAGAAACAATTCAAATACACAGCTACAAGCATAATGGACATATTCATCGCGTGTGGGATCGGACAACCGTATTAAAAGCAACCAATAACTTAGTGATTGGAGGAAATGATCGTACAGTCGTTACAGAATCAGATGGACGAACATGGGTCACAAGAGAGCCGGCAATTTGTTATTTTCATGCTCAGCAGTGGTTTAACGTCATTGGGATGATCCGTGAAGATGGAATTTATTATTACTGCAATATCAGTTCGCCGTTCATTTATGATGACAATGAAGCGCTCAAATATATTGATTATGATTTAGATATTAAAGTCTATCCAGATATGACATACACCCTTCTTGATGAAGATGAATATGAGAAGCATCGAAAAGAAATGAATTATCCAGAAGTGATTGACCGTATTTTACATAATCACGTCGAGGAGTTAAAAGGTTGGATTCGACAGCGAAAAGGCCCGTTTGCTCCAGATTTCATTGACATTTGGTATGAACGTTTTTTAACATATCGGCATTCTTGATGAATGAGCTAGAGAACATTATGTTAGGCCGTCTAAAGCTGACTGTTTGATATAATGTTCTTTTTGGCGTTATGGTCGCCATCTTTTAGAAGAGATAAAAGCACTAAAAAATCGACGCGTGTACATATACTAAGGAAGCTTGCCCTCATAGATAGAAAGGGGAGATTTTATGGGAAGTATAAGACGCTACATGAAGTTTGTACAGCCATACAAATGGCAAATTGTCGGCACTGTCTTAATTGGTATTATTAAATTTGCTATTCCTTTATTAATTCCGCTGCTTTTGAAATATGTTTTGGACGATATCGTAAATGGACATGGCATGTCTTCCTCTGAAAAAGTTCATAAAATGGTGACGATTATGGGGATTTCGTTTGTTATATTTTTAGTGTTAAGACCTCCCATTGAATATTACAGGCAGTATTATGCTCAGTGGGTATCGAGCAAAGTATTATATGATATTCGGGATCAGCTGTTTAGCCATATTCAAAAGCTTAGCTTGCGTTACTATGCAAACACGCGAGCGGGTGAAGTGATTTCACGAGTCATTAATGATGTAGAGCAAACAAAAAACTTTGTTATCACAGGCTTAATGAACGTATGGCTTGATATGATGACGATTGTAATAGCCATTGTGATTATGTTTACGATGAATGTACCTTTAACACTGGTATCGATTATTTTGCTGCCCGTTTATGCGTTCTCTGTAAAATATTTTTACAGTCGTCTGCGCCATTTAACGCGAGTCCGTTCGCAGGCTTTAGCGGAAGTACAGGGTCACTTGCATGAAAGGGTTCAAGGAATCTCTGTTATTCGCAGCTTTGCTATTGAGCCTCATGAGCAGAAACAATTTGATAAGCAAAATTCAAATTTTCTACAAAAAGCAATCAATCATACGAATTGGAATGCCAAAACATTTGCAGTAGTGAACACCATTACCGATTTGGCACCTTTAATCGTGATTACATTTGCTGGATATCAAGTCATCACAGAAAGTCTTAGCGTAGGAACGATGGTAGCATTTGTGGCCTATATTGACCGCTTGTATAATCCGCTTCGCCGCTTGGTCAATTCATCGACTACGCTCACGCAGTCTGTTGCATCTATGGACCGGGTGTTTGAGTTCATTGATGAAGAATACGATATTACAGACAAGAAAGATGCAAAAGAATGTACTGAGCTTCATGGAAAGGTGCAGTTTGAGCACGTTTCATTTGCTTATGAAGAAGAAGAAAAACCTGTGATTCATGATATTAATTTAGATGTAGAAAAAGGAAAATCCGTTGCGTTTGTTGGAATGAGCGGAGGAGGGAAATCCACGCTTATCAGCTTAATTCCGCGCTTTTATGATGTGACAGAGGGGAAAATTCTCATTGATGACATTGATATCAAAACCTATAAAGTACGCAGCCTGCGAGATAAGATTGGAATCGTCCTGCAGGATACGGTGTTGTTTAGTGACACGGTTAAAAACAATATACTGCTTGGAAAGCCAGGAGCGACAGATGAAGAAGTAATTGCTGCGGCAAAAGCCGCAAATGCCCACGATTTTATTATGAATTTGCCCGAAGGATATGATACAAAAGTGGGAGAGCGGGGAATGAAGCTATCAGGGGGACAAAAGCAGCGTATTTCCATTTCGCGCGTATTTTTAAAAAATCCAGCTATTCTTATTTTTGATGAAGCCACTTCAGCTCTAGATTTGGAAAGTGAGCACTATATTCAAGAAGCATTAGCTGAACTAGCAAAAGACCGTACGACTTTCATTGTAGCCCATCGTTTATCTACAATTACTCATGTTGATGAAATTGTACTTTTAGAAAATGGAAGAGTAGTCGAACGAGGTTCTCATGAGGAGTTAATTAAGAAAAAAGGTCATTACTATCAGCTCTTTAACGTTCAGCAGCTTGATACAATTTAAAAACACCACCTATTGTCTAACAATAGGTGGTGTTTTTAATCTTCTTGTCGCTGATGATTAATATCAAATGAGTTAGCATCTTTGTGATAGTTTTGGAACGTATCAATCAGCTTATCAAGATGCTCTAACTCTTCACTATACTCAATGATGACAGAAATTAAAGGGAAGATATGATAAATAACCTTATTCTCTTCATCATTATCGTATATTTTGTACTGCATAAATTTATCGATTAAAGCTCGTTTTCCAACGCAGGCTTCGTTTGGTACAGTAGTGGTTGGCTGTACGCGTAATTTCCCAATGAATTTTAATAATACTTGCTCATGATACATTAACAGGCACTCAACTTCAGATTTGATTAAATCTTGAAATTGCTGTGGCATGACTTGAAGATCATTTTCCACTCGGTGAAGTAGTTTCAAGGTTGTAAGAGCTCGTGTTGTTACGGTAATCATTTGACGAAATAAAACGAGCTTGCGTGACTTAACAAAACGTTTTTTGGTTGAATAAGTGCGTTCTTCTTTGTAAAAATCAAAGATTTGATTCATTTTAGCCACATTGTCTTTCATTTTTTCAATGTCTTCTTTTAACAATGTGTGCTCAGATGCGTGATAAAGATTCATGCGAATCCATTTAATAATTTCTTCCGTTGTGCTTACAATTTTATAATACAATCTTGTTTCATACTTTGGCGGAATAAAAATAAGATTGACAATAAATGCTGAGAATACCCCAAGTAACACTGTACCAAAGCGTATAAGTGCATATTCAACGAAATTATCTCCTGGATTTTCCATGATTGCAATTACTGTCACAAGCGCAAGCCCAATTGTATTATTAATACGTAATTTTAAGTTGACTGCAATGACAACAACAGCGGTAAAACCAATAATGATGGGATGGGTACCAAAAATAAGTCCAAAACAAACTGCAGAAGCAGCTCCAATCACATTCGCCTGTATTTGCTCCAATATCGTTAAATAAGATCTGTAAATAGACGGTTGAATTGCAAAAACTGCCGCAATTGCCGCAAATATTGGAGATGGTAAACTTAGAAATTCACCTAATAACAATGAAAGTGTAATGGCAATTCCCGTTTTTAAGATGCGGGCACCAAGTTTCATGTGCGTTCGTAGTTCCTTTCTGTAAAAAAGTTTTTTCGTTATGAAGAATGTTCCCCAAAACAAATGATAAATTGCAAAAATCAATCCTTCTTTATTACATAACCTGTTGGAAATAATATAAACAATAACATACTATACAAGGTTTAAGAATGGATATCAAGAGAAAACAAGCAGAAAAATAAGGGTATTTCTCGGGATTTTTCGACAGGATGACAAAAAGGAGATGACGCGTAAGAAATGGTTATGAAAGGTGGGAATGTTCTATAAGGAAACCCAAAGGCAAGATAAAAAAGCACTCATTTTCAAACGAGTGCTTTAGAGTAAAAATTAGCGTTCTTCACTTAACTGTTTAAATGCTTTTTCTACAGCTTCTAAAGTGTCGGTAATATCTTTTTCTGTATGAGCTGTAGTAAGGAACCATGCTTCATATTTCGAAGGAGCTAAGTTGACGCCTTGGTGGAGCATTAGTTTAAAGAAGCGTGCGAATAATTCGCCGTCTGTATTTTCTGCTTGTTCATAGTTTTTAACCGTTTCTGTTGTAAAGTAGAGAGTAAGAGCGCCTTTTAATCGATTGATCGTAATAGGCATGTTATATGTACGAGCATGTTTTAAAATACCTTCTTCGAGCATCGCCCCTAGCTTATCTAGCTGTTCATAAACACCTTCTTGCTTTAGTACTTCCAGGCAAGCAATCCCAGAAAGAATAGACGCTGGGTTTCCTGCCATTGTACCTGCTTGATAAGCCGGTCCAAGCGGCGCCACTTTTTCCATGATTTCTTTTTTACCGCCGTAGGCTCCGATTGGAAGACCTCCGCCGATGATTTTTCCAAATGCAGTCAGATCAGGTTTTACACCAAGTAAATCTTGAGCTCCGCCGTACATAAAGCGAAATGCTGTAATAACTTCATCATAAATAACAAGTGCTCCAGCTTCGTGAGTTAATTCGTTAACTTGTTCTAAAAAGCCAGGTTCTGGCTCAACAATTCCGAAGTTTCCAACGATTGGTTCTACTAAAACAGCTGCAATTTGATCGCCCCATTTTTCTAATGCTTCCTTGTAAGGCTCAATATCGTTAAAAGGAACTGTGATGACTTCATTAGCGATACTTTTTGGTACACCTGCAGAGTCAGGAGTTCCGAGCGTAGAAGGGCCAGATCCAGCTGCTACCAATACAAGGTCGGAATGGCCGTGATAGCAACCTGCAAATTTAATGATTTTATCGCGTCCAGTATAAGCGCGTGCTACACGGATTGTTGTCATAACTGCTTCTGTTCCAGAGTTGACGAAGCGCACTTTATCTAATGCGGGCATCGCTTCTTTGAGCATTTTAGCAAATGTGACTTCATGAGCAGTCGGCGTACCGTAAAGAACACCAGTTTCAGCTGCTTTTGTAATAGCTTTCGTGATATGAGGATGAGCGTGTCCTGTAATAATAGGGCCGTAAGCTGCTAAATAGTCAATATATTTATTTCCATCGACGTCCCAGAAATAAGCTCCGCTTGCCTTTTCCATTGCAACAGGTGCTCCGCCTCCTACGGCTTTATATGAACGTGAAGGGCTGTTAACGCCGCCTACAATATGTTCGAGCGCTTCAGCGTGTAATTGTTCTGATTTTGTAAATTGCATGTTATGCCTCCTAATGAAAAGTTCAACTTCTTTATTCTATCAAACTTATTTGTTTCTTGAAAAACATTCGAGAACGTGTATGATAGAAATTTGTGAGCTAACTGCTAGAAAATAGTTCCTCGTTTCTTGGAGGAGTTGCTAGCAAGGGCGCCGGAAACAATAAAAGAAACCACTAATACGTCGACGTAACGGAGGGAATACGATGAAAAATGCTATTGAGGTGAATCAACTTCGGAAAGAATTTAAAGCTTATTCTAGCCGCTCTGGCCTTAAAGGGGCATTCCGGGATTTATTTACCCGTAATTATAGAGTCATGAAAGCTGTGAACGATATTTCGTTTACCGTAAAACAAGGGGAAATGGTAGGTTATATAGGAGAAAACGGAGCGGGGAAATCGACAACAATCAAAATGCTGACAGGAATCTTAACTCCTACTTCAGGCGAGATTACCGTAAATGGAATGAACCCTCATAAAGAAAGGGAGAAGTTTGCCCAAACGATTGGAGTTGTTTTTGGTCAACGCTCTCAGCTGTGGTGGGATATTGCCGTACAAGAATCTTTCCGCTTGTTAAAAAAAGTATACAAAGTGTCAGATGAAGATTATAACGCTCATATGGAGCACGTTATTCAAACTTTAGATATTGGACCGCTTCTAGATAAGCCGGTGCGAAAGCTTTCTCTAGGTCAAAGAATGCGCTGTGAGCTGGCTGCTGCTCTTATTCATAATCCGCCGCTTCTATTTCTAGATGAACCGACGATCGGTTTAGATGTACTAGTTAAATTAAAAATCCGCCAATTTTTAAAAGAAATTAATGAAAAGTATAATACGACAATTTTGCTTACGACACATGATTTAGCAGATATTGAAGCTTTATGTGAACGCGTTGTAATGCTGGATGAAGGCAGTATTATTTATGACGGATCACTGCAAAAGCTGCGTTCGAATTGGGGAGACCTTAAACAAGTTACGTTTGAATTTGGAACAGCTCCAAATCAAGAACAGTTGAAGCTATTGACGCAAGGGATGCCTGTTAACTGGATTGAAGGTGATCAAAAATATTTGTGGACAGCGCAGCTTCAAAATAAAGGAGACTTACTGTCACAGCTGATTGCTAAAGTGGTGGCAAAGCACGAAATCAGTGATATTAACATTGAAGAAATTTCAACGGAAGAAATCATCCGCAACATTTATGAAGAAGGTGTTGTGAATGGATAAATATATAGAGATGATACGCATTCGCTTTTTAATGATGCTGGCGTATCGGACGAATTATTACAGCGGAATATTGATTTATGCGATTAATATTGGTGCTTACTACTTTTTATGGTCCGCTATTTATGGAGGAAAAGAGAATATTCAAGGGTTATCTATTACCCAAATGACAACGTATGTAGCCGTTTCATGGATGGCAAGAGCCTTTTATTTTAATAACATTGACCGTGAAATGGCAATGGAAATTAAAGATGGCAAGGTGGCAGTAGAGTTAATTAAGCCTTATAGCTACCTTGGTATGAAAACAATGCAAGGACTGGGAGAAGGGATTTTTCGGCTGCTGTTTTTCTCAGTGCCCGGTATGATTATTGTCGCGTTTTTATTTCCAGTACAGTTCTCAGCCAATGCCGCAACATGGCTTTATTTTGGACTGTCTTTAATTTTTAGTTTCATTATTAATACACAAATTAATTTATTAACGGGTATTACTACTTTCTTTCTCTTTAACAATGACGGACTCATTCGAGCGAAGCGCGTTGTTATTGATTTGTTTTCAGGACTTCTTCTGCCCATCAGTTTCTATCCTTTATGGGCGCAACATATTATGAGCTATTTCCCTTTTCAGGCCATTAGTTATATTCCGAGCATGATTTTCACAAATGGATTTAAAGGGCAGGAAGTAATAAATGCTCTTATTACACAAGCAGTTTGGTCAGGGCTTCTATTTATTCCTATTGCGTGTTTGTGGAACATAGCGAAGAAAAAAATGGTTATTCAAGGAGGGTAGTCTATGAAAATGTTTTATTTTTCGATTTTCTTTCAGTATATTAGTCAATATATGAAAACAAGGCTTCAGTATCGCACCGATATGGTAGTTGAAATCATTTCAGACTTATTGTTTCAAACAGTTAATTTGATTTTTATTTTAGTTGTATTTGGACATACTCAGTCGCTGCACGGATGGTCACGAGAGGAAATTATCTTTATTTATGGTTTCTTTTTGGTCCCTTTTGCTATTTTTTCGTCTTTCTTTAACATTTGGGATTTCAACGAGCGCTACATTGTCAAAGGTGAAATGGACCGAATTTTAACGCGGCCGATTCACAGTTTGTTTCAAGTTATTTTAGAGCGGATGGAACTGGAATCATTGTTTGGTGGTATCACAGGGATTGCCGTAATGGCTTACGCTGCGTCTTCTTTACACCTTCATTTCCAGTGGTATGATGTTTTTATTTTTCTATTGTTTATTTTAGGAGGAGCGCTTGTATACGCAGGAATTTTCATCGCCTTAGCAAGCATAGGCTTCTGGTCGGATGCCAGAACCTCTATTATGCCTACTATTTATAATATTGGAAACTACGGAAGGTATCCTGTAGATATTTATAACAATGTCATCCGATATGTTTTAACGTGGATTCTTCCTTTTGCATTTGTAGGCGTATATCCAGCTGCTTATTTCTTAGGAAGGTCAGAATGGTACGGATATGCATTTTTAACTCCGGTGATGGGAATCGTCTTTTTTGTAATCTCTATTTTCTTATGGAATACAGGTGTCAAAAAATACAGAGGAGCAGGCAATTAAATGCCTGCTCTTTTTCGTGGCTTCTGAGTAGTAATGAATGGACAAGGATGCGCGTATAGTGGTAGTAGAGTATAAATTAAAGGAGTAGAATGATGGTTATTTTTCTAATCCTCGTTATCATTGTTTTTGTAATCGGTAGTATGAAGTTTCTTTTTGAAAAAGAACTTGGAGAATTTCATTTTTTCTCAATTGGTCATTTCTTTGTCTTGTTTTATTCATATATCACAGTTTTATTGGGGTTTAGCCTTATTTATACAGTGTGTGAGATGGGAAGTATTCCAGTGTTAAGCGGAGGGTTTGAACATGAAGGTCATTACTTTTATACGCTGTTTAACAGCATGTATTTCAGCGCAGCGACGTTATTTTCAGTAGGATACGGAGATATGTATCCGGTTGGAATTGGGAAATTATTTGCAACTTTTGAAGCGTTTATCGGCTACATTATGCCTGCAATCTTTGTGATGCGAACTGTTACCCGCACTTAAACTTGTCATCTTATCTAATATTGGGTACGCTATTCAAAGAAAATGAAAAGCGTAAAGGAGCAGATAAATATGACAGCTGTAGTTGGAGAAAAAGCACCCGATTTTGTATTAATGTCTACAAATGGAGAGCAAGTATCACTCGCTTCGATGAAAGGAAAAAACGTTGTGCTGTATTTTTATCCGAAAGATATGACGCCAGGCTGTACAACGGAAGCTTGTGATTTCAGAGATCAGCATGAAAATTTTGAAGAGCTAGATGCGGTGATTCTAGGAGTGAGCCCCGATCCAATCGACAAACACCATAAGTTTATTGATAAGCACGGTCTTCCATTCTTGCTTTTAGCTGACGAAGGTCACAGCGTAGCTGAAGAGTATGGGGTATGGAAACTGAAAAAAAACTTTGGAAAAGAATATATGGGCATTGAACGCTCCACTTTTATCATTGATAAAGAAGGAACGCTCGTAAAAGAGTATCGCAAGGTTCGAGTAAAAGGGCATGTGGAAGAAGCTTTATCATTTATTAAAGAAAAAATGGCATAAAAACAGGCAGATAACTAGAGCAGTTTTAGTCTTTGAACATACAATATCAGTGTAGGGCATACCTCCTCAGATGTTAATATATTTAAAAGTGTGGATTGATTTCCACACTTCTTTTTTTGCATAACATATATGAATAATTTCTACTTATTACATAAAATAGGAATAGGCATCAAGTTGACAAAACGTGGGTAAAACATGTAGACTAATTATAAGAATTATAAAGTAATAATACTTATAGAAGAGGGGTGCATGACGTGTCAAATTATTTACAAGAAGCCCTTGAAACGTTAAAAGGTACTGGCGTTCGTATTACACCACAACGTCATGCTATTTTAGAGTATTTAATCAATTCTATGACACACCCAACAGCAGATGATATTTATAAAGCGCTGGAAGGTAAGTTTCCAAATATGAGTGTAGCAACCGTTTACAATAATTTAAGAGTATTTCGCGAAGTAGGTATTGTAAAGGAACTAACATACGGTGATGCATCAAGCCGGTTTGATTATGTTACAACAGAGCATTACCATGTGATTTGCGAAAGCTGCGGAAAAATTGTGGATTTTCATTATCCTGGTTTAGACGAAGTAGAAAAGCTGGCTGCTCATATTACTGACTTTGATATTAGTCACCACCGAATGGAAATTTACGGAACGTGTCCTGATTGTACGGCTAAAAAAGCGCATTAATAAGCTGATAGTAGTGATACTATCAGCTTTCTTTTTGTTTTTTTCTATTATACTTTTCATCGAATTGTTTTCCTTCAAGAGACCGGTCAAGCGTAAGCGGCTCGTTGCAATACATACACATATCTACGCGCCCTAGCATTTTGGTTTGCTTTTGACATGTAGGGCAGGTTACTTGAACTGCTTTTGTAGAAAGCATGCCAATCCAGAAATAAACGCCGGTACTAGCTACGATGCACAGTAAACCTAAAAGCATAAAAATAGTCATTAGCCAGACTGAAGACCGAAAGAAAATTCCCCCATACATAACAATGAAACCAACAAAGATCAGGCTGAGTGCAAACGTGCGAATCTTGTTAATTTTATTTGAATACTTTATCCCCATCAGTATCCCCCCTATTACCAATATATCATAGAGTGAGACAGTGAATAGTAATAAAAATTGAATCTTCGGAAAATTATCCGTAGTTTTTGAGCTTTCTGAATGATTTCCATAATTCTGAGTGGGATATCCGTTATACATCGTATATAATAAAAAAAGAAATCTTAGTCCATAGCCTTTAAAATTTTGAAAAATATTTGTCTATTACAGTTAGGAGAGCTCAAAATGGAAGATGTTTTACGGCCAATATATCAAGAAAGAGCTAGCAATAAAGACACACTCGGTATTTTACTGATTGAAAAAAAGAAATCAGAATCTCCAGTGACGGATAATTTGGATGCTATCTTATTTATTGTGACCAAAACCACAGAAACTTCTCTTTTTATTAAACAATACGAATATGAAAATGAGCGTGCTGCACTTTATATGGCTTCTGAACAGCAAATGAGTGAATGGATTATGAATGGGACGAACCGCCGTATTATTGATTGGATCTTAAATGGTAAAGTGCTATTTGATCGAAACGAATATATGGAAAACTTAAAGAAACGCTTAATTGATTTCCCTAGAGAAGATCGGACAAAGAGAATAGGTGTCGAGTTTGCTAAGTTGATTCGCCGATTTAAAGAAGGAAAAGACTTTTATGCGTCTAATCATTATTTAGATGCATTCAATCATGTCATTCATGCTCTTCATCATTTAGCACGACTGTCTGTGTTGGAAAATGGATTTCACCCAGAAGTGACAGTGTGGAACCAAGTGAAAAAAATAGAACCTGAAATTCATCGTCTTTACGAAGAGCTAATTATTAGCCAAGAAGAGGTTAGCAAGCGTTTGGAGCTGCTTTTCTTAGCAAGTGAATTTCTAGTCAATAAAAAAACTGAATTGGGTGCGAAGCATCTTGTTCATATTATGAAAAGTGAAAAGCAGGAATGGACGTTTAATGAACTTGTTCATCATCCCGAAATACGCCCTTATGCTATTGACTTAGGAATACTCCTTGAGTTTTTAATTGAAAAAGATATCATTATGGTAAAAAAAGTAGAAACCAAAGGAAAGAGTTTGTACCATAGACACTATGTGGCGAAATGATAGAGAGAGAAAGGGTATCTGATACGGTATGGTTATGACGTATAGATGCCCTGACACATGATTTTATAGTCTGGATAAAAGGTTTTTCTAAAAAAACACGATTTATTTTAAAAAATCTATTGACGCTTTAAAATATCCGTGGTAAATTTATATACGTCGCTGATGAGCGATACTAAATTTATCAAAAACTTGAAAAAACTTCTTAAAAAAGTTGTTGACAAGAAAGAGATAAACTGGTAAGATTAAAAAGTCGCTTAAGAGCGGCGGTTGAACTTTGAAAACTGAACAAAGCGACAAACGTCAACGTTAATTTTTATTTTTTA
>NZ_JBOZGM010000008.1:0-138037 GCF_050846875.1 Priestia sp. TRN 1309
CGGGGTGGAGCAGTTCGGTAGCTCGTCGGGCTCATAACCCGAAGGTCGCAGGTTCAAATCCTGTCCCCGCAACCAAATTATCTTTTATACATACTTGAATATATTATTACTATCCTTAGGCATAGCCTAAGGATTTTTTGTTTGGCTATATTTATAAACACTTGTTTAGGTTATGATATAAGATAGTGATGCAGATTAATCAGGAGGTTTTTTATGTTACAAAGTAATATTCAAACTTATATTGAAAAAGAAATGAACGTTCAAGGTCAATCTTTATCTCTATATCAAGAAGAAAAGGAATATGCGTTGCAAAAAGAGTTGGTGCCGCAAAACCTGATGATAGAAGAAAAAGAGGCATCTTCACGTTTTAAAGATTCTTATATCGAAAGAGTAGATAAAGAAACGGACGAGCTGATCGCAGAAGAATCTCCTCTTTCGTTTTTAGATACTCCTCTTTCTTACTTAAAAGAACACAGAAGTGAATTTCTATATGTAGAATCAAAATGGTTTGAATTTATTAAGCTTGATGGATGTTCTTTTGAAGTGGATGATGTGTTTGGCACATATAAAGTATTAACGGGGTTACATATGCAAAAAAAATTCGGTTCTGTACTAAAACAATTTTTTGCTAAAGAGCTTAATGACGGCCCAACAAGCGTCCAGCTTTTATTTAATGATAAAGATGGATTATGGGATGTGAATATTGAGTTAGATGCTATAAAAGAGTTTGATGAAAAAATGTCAATAGGTGAAGCTCTTGTTCTTACATATCGCTTTTTCTTTCATCTAGTGGAGTATGTAGAGAACGAAAAAGCTTAAAAATGATGATTACTTTTACTATAAAGATGCTGGGACAAAAGCAGTTTAGTTAACGTTGAACACGAACTATCTATCAAAAATAGATAGTTCGTGTTTTTTAATGGTCATGGTGAACGTAGGTTTCAGTAGGAGGTGCTTCTAGCTGTTGGTTGGAGGGCAAGGCTCCATCGCCCGCTCGCGGAAAGCGAAGCCTTGCACGTAAAGCAACAGCGGCGGAACAAGCATCCCAGGTTATTTATCCGGGTTGTTCGTCTTTAGATTGCATTCATTTCGTTATGGCCCAATCTCTTTTTTGATAGGTGATACATAATGAATGCTAAGTGAAGCTGGAAATATATTTACATCTCTATGTTTTTATGGAATGATAAAGAGTATCTTTACATATATGACTGATATGGGTGAAGAACAACTATCAGGAATCTTTCTAGTTTTTTGAGAAAGCAGCCTGCATATTAGCTGTTAATAGGACTCCGAGGAAGAAAGCTTCCGTAGGATGAAGTATAATATATACATACAGGAACTATTTTTAACTCTATAAAAAATGTCTGCTGACGTATGGGATTATAAATAAAGAGGGGATGTTCATGTTATTAAGAAAAATAAAGTCTGAAGAATTGGCAGAAGTCTATCAAATGGGATATGCGGCATGGCCTAAAGGCAGGACGTACAAAGAGTATGTTAGAGATAATCAAAAAGAAGAAACATATGGAATTCGGTATGTATATGTAAATGAAGAGAATCAAATTATTGGTTCATTTATTTTGCTTCTTTTACAAACTCCTCGATTAAAGTTTGCTTTGCATGGTATTGGGTCCGTTGTTGTTCATCAGCTTTATCAACGAATGGGGTATGGCCGAGATATGCTTGAAGACTTTTTTAAAAAGATGAAGATAGAGAAGCGCAGCGCTATTTTTATGCTTTATAGCGATATTCTTCCTGAATATTATCATCAGTTTGGGTTTAAGGAGCTCCCTTCTCATTTACAGCGTTATCCTCAATCCATTGCTATGGTAAATTGCAGCGAGTCACAATATGAATACTTAAGTAAGCAATCCATAGAAGACATACCGGCCTATTTTTAAAAGGTATGTCTTTTTTATAGTATTTATCGACACAATCGTTTACAATTTTATGTAAGCGTTTTCTTCATTTGGAGATGAATGATTTTATTTGTCCTCATAACTGTAGGCAAATCGTGCAGTCAATATAAATTTTATTACATAAAACCTTGCTATCATCTTACTAGTAACTCTTATTCATTTCCATACCATACCGATATGTACGTTTGCTGCTAAGTATAACCATATCAATATAAGGAGGAAGCAGGAAGATGAAACGATTATTTATAGCAGGGATGATTTTTATGCTTTTTTTATCTTTAGGTGCTGTATCTTCTTCAGCCGCAGGAAGTTTTACCTCTAAAACATATAACGGAAGAACATACAAACTGTACGTACCTAGCAGTTATCAGGGAGGTGCTGCCTTACCTCTAGTAGTTATGCTACATGGCTGTACTCAAGACCCTGATCAATTTGCAGCAGGAACACAAATGAATGCACTGGCAGAAACAGAGAAGTTCTTTGTCCTCTATCCAGAACAGCCCTCTTCTGCTAATTCAAATAAGTGTTGGAACTGGTTTGATACTGCTCATCAATCAAGGGGAAGCGGTGAACCAGCGTTAATTGCTGGAATGGTTAATCAAATAAAAAGCAGTTATTCAATAGATGCCGACCAAGTCTTTGTTGGAGGGCTATCTGCTGGTGCAGCTATGAGTGTTATTATGGGAGCTACTTATCCAGACATATTTGCGGCTATCAGCGTTGGGGCGGGCTTAGAATATAAAGCAGCCACTAGTGTAACAGGTGCTTATACAGCAATGAGCAGTGGAGGTCCTAATCCTATCCAACAAGGAGATTTAGCCTATTCAGCCATGGGAGAGCATAAGCGAGTGGTTCCGGTTATTTTGTTTCATGGGACAGCTGACTACACTGTTGCCCCTATAAATGCGCATCAAATACTATCGCAATGGGCTCAAACAAATGATAGAGCGTCTGATGGACTGGATAATAACAATATTGATGATACGGCAGATCAAACTTTACCAGGTACAGTATCTGGTGGAAGAAGCTATACGCAATATATTTACAAAGATACAGCAGGAAAAACAGTAATGGAAAAGTACATGATAGAAGGAATGGGACATGCTTGGTCAGGGGGAAGTACATCCGGTTCTTATACAGATCCTAAAGGGCCAAATGCAACTAAATTAAGTTGGAACTTTTTTAAAAATCATCCGAAGAATGGTGACGCTCCTAATCCAGGAGATATATCCCCGCCGGTTACAGCTGCTTCACCAGCGGGAGGAACGTATGGAAGTTCTGTTTCCGTCACATTATCACCCAATGAACCTGCCACCACTTACTATACATTAGATGGAAGTACACCAACTGTTAATTCTCTAAAGTATTCTGAGCCTATTAGCATCAACTCTAGCAAAACAATAAAATTTTTTAGTGTAGACGCTGCGGGTAATCAAGAGGGAGTAAAGACGGAAGTTTATAAAATTTCTGGAACTTCAGAGAAATCCTCAGTATTTTCTTCGCTTGCTGCTGAAGATGGATTTATCGGAAATTTATCAGCTGACGGTATGAGTAGTTCTATTCATAAAATTGGGGATAAGGGAATGTACAATACCGACACATACCGAACCATTTTATCTTTTGATACAAGCTCTTTACCTGATGATGCAAGTATTACGGATGTATCTTTGAAAATTTATCGCAAATCTTCAATTGGTAATATTTCATCTTTGAAAGGCGATATTAAAAGCGGTGTATTTGGAACTAGCAGTGCTTTAGAACAAATAGATTACCAGGCCTCACCATCTATTTCAGCGGCCTTCCAAATGTCAGTGCCTTCACTCGATAATGGATATACAACTATTCAACTTCCTTCCTCACTTTTGGGATATATGAATAGGAACGGCAAAACTCAGTTTCGCTTGTCAAGCTCAGGTTCAGCGGACTTTTTAAGTGACGTAGTTGAAATTTATGGGGGCGACAATCCTGCATATGCTCCAACTTTAACTGTTTCATATAAGTAAAAAAACCTTCTAAAAGCAGTTAGCTTTTAGAAGGTTTTTTTTGCTGATAAGTTACTTTTATCACCGAATACAACTCCAACTTTTTATAGAGTTTTCTTCAAATTTTGACATGATTTTGATGAAATTTAATCATTATTCAAAAATGAATTGTCAGAAATATTACAAGAAAATGTTTAAAATTAATTAAATCCGTAATAAAAGTAAAATATTCCTGTAATGGAAGTGAAATGAACAGGTGGTATCATTCAGTCATTGAGTAAATAAGGAGGTATTCGGAAAATGAAGAAATTTGTATTTACTCTAGGGACAACGGCAATTCTTTCAGCAGGATTTGTAGGTGCAGCATCTGCCTCTACAAGCGGAACGTATGAAGTACAAAAAGGTGACACTTTATGGAAAATCGCTCAAAATCATAATGTGAGCGTAGACGAGCTAAAAGATGCTAATAACTTAACATCAACACTAATTTATCCAAATCAGACACTAAACTTATCTAGCATAAAAGAAATCGTACATACTGTAAAACGTGGTGACACTTTGTGGTCAATCGGTCAACATTATGGCGTAACAGTAGAAGAAATTAAAGAATGGAACGGTTTAACATCAGACTTAGTTTTCCCTGGAGAACAATTTAAAATTAAAGCGGCACAAGCAGCTCAATCTCAAACAGCTAGTGCGCCAGTAGCAAAGGCAGCTCCACAAGTGCAGCAGTCTCAAACGGCACAAGCTCAGCAAGAACAAGCAGCCCAAGAACAAACACAAAAAGAACAAGAGCAAGCTCAAGTAGCAGCACAAGAGCAAGCACAAAAAGAACAAGAGCAAGCTCAAGCAGCAGCACAAGAGCAAGCACAAAAAGAACAAGAGCAAGCTCAAGTAGCAGCACAAGAGCAAGCACAAAAAGAACAGGAGCAAGCTCAAGTAGCAGCCCAAGAGCAAGCACAAAAAGAACAAGAGCAAGCTCAAGTAGCAGCACAAGAACAAGCACAAAAAGAACAAGAGCAAGCTCAAGCAGCAGCACAAGCACAGGCAGCCCAAGAGCAGGCACAAAAAGAACAAGAGCAAGCTCAAGCAGCAGCCCAAGAGCAGGCACAAAAAGAACAAGCAGCTCAACAGCAACAACAACAAGCTCAGCAACAACAGCAACAGCAGTCTCAACAGCAAGCTAGCGGCAAGTCTATGACTGTTGAAGCAACAGCTTATACAGCTAACTGTGCTGGATGCAGTGGTACGACAGCTACTGGAGTAAATTTAAAATCAAATCCAAATCAACGAGTAATTGCGGTTGATCCTAGCGTTATTCCATTAGGTTCAAAAGTATACGTTGAAGGTTATGGTCAAGCTGTAGCGGCAGATACGGGTGGCGCAATTAAAGGAAATCGAATTGACGTATTCGTTTCTTCAGATAGTGCTGCACAAGACTGGGGCAGAAGATCAGTTAAAATTACAGTTATCGACTAATACTAGTCTTATAGAATAGAAGTAAGAAGAGATGTCTTTTAGAAGACATCTCTTTTTTTATGCTTAAAATAAACGTTTGAAAAAAATAGGTCGGGGCATACTGAAATTTATAGTAGGAATTAGTTTGTTATATTAGTAATTATTTCTTAATTTATATACAATGTTTGAGTGTCTTAAAAAGCTTAAATTATGTCAGGAGTATAGAAATATGAAATTTTATAAAAAAATAGCATTACTAATAGTGCTGGGTGTGATCGCAGGATTCTCGTATCTAGGCTATCAGGGATTATTTCGGCACAACGATCATTTGAACACGTCTGATCATAATCCTTTATCTTCTTCTAAACAGAAGCAAAATAGCATAGAAGTTGTTGGGAACCCCGAATCCATTGCCGTGCTAGTAAATAAACAAAATCTTCTTCCTGATCACTATGAACCCGCTGACCTTGTATACCCGGACGTTCGGTTTATATTTAAAGAAAAAATTGAAAAGCGACAAATGCGTACAGAAGCAGCAAAAGCGTTAGAAAGAATGTTTTCAGCTGCTGAACGAGAAGGGATTTACCTAGCCGGTGTTTCCGCTTATCGTTCTCAAATTCGCCAGGAATCTCTTTATCAAGCGTACATAAAGCAAGATGGAGAAGCGGCAGCCAGTCATTATAGCGCCCATCCAGGCAGCAGTGAGCATCAGACTGGTTTAAGTATAGATGTATCAAGCAGCACAGGTAAGTGTGCGGCTCAAGATTGTTTTAAAGATACTCCTGAAGCCAAATGGATTGAAAGAAATTCATATAAATATGGATACATTGTTCGCTATCCAGAGGGAAAGCAGCAGATTACAGGTTATAAATATGAGCCGTGGCATATACGATTTGTCGGAAAAGAACTCGCCTCTAAAGTGTATAAAAAAGGAATTACGTTAGAAGAATATTATAATGACTACATGCAAGTTGATAATCCAGTTCAATAAAAAAGAAGAGTTATATAAACTCTTCTTTTTTTGTATTGCTGGAATATACCCTTACTTTAAAAGTTGGAACGAGGGAAAGATGTAGAGATGAACCACGGGATGCTATATCCTATGCCTTGCTAGTAAAAGAGTTAACGCTTATAAATTATAATGAATTTTGTGATAAAGAATACTCATGTTCGTTTTCATTTCCCTTCACATATTCTACAAAAAAGGGAGGTGAAAGAAAATGAGTTTTTATGGAGGTTATGGTTATGGATACGGAGCAGGTCACGGAAGTAGCTTTGCGTTAATCGTTGTGCTATTTATTTTACTAATCATCATCGGTGCTTCATGGGCAGGGCACTATTAATAAGGTGTCCATAAATAAACTCCCTTGAAATAATTCAAGGGAGTTATCTATTTTTATCTATAACTAGGTAACTGTAAGTACGAAGTGCTTACATATCCTTTAAAGCCGTTGTATTCTACAAAAGCCCAATCAAATGAAAGCTTGTTATCTTTTGAGTAGCCCCAAGCTAAGAAGCTGACGCTTTTTCCTTTAGGAACAGTTGTTACAACTTTGTTGCTTGTGCTAGGCCCTGTGCGTAAATTAAGGTTAGCAGCTGTATGAACAGTAGTAGGGACTTTCATTAAATAGGAAGTACTGATATATCCAGTGCCGCCAATTATTTTAATGGCAGCCCAGTCTGCATTTACAAACTTGACTACTTCAATTTGATCTTTTTTTCTTAACGTATCAAGAATTTTTCCCTGAGTGCTAGGTTTTGAACGTATATTGAGTACGTTTGCTGTCACTTCATATACGCTGAACGGTGCGTTTATTTTTTCTGCTGCACTTGCTGTTTGCTCGTGAGTGAATGGCAGTGTTCCAGATAGAGATGAAAAAGTAAAGCCAGCTGCTAATGCAAAAACCGATATAGATTTTGTAATTGTCTTCATGCGAATATCCAACTCCTTAGTGAAATAGGTTATATCTTTTTCTATAACACTAAGAATAAAGAATACTTGTTTCTAAATTGTTACCAACATGCATCCTAGTTGTAAATTTACGAAAGGTCTGTAAAAAGGTTTATTTCACAGACCTTTTAATAGCGCTATTGTTACTCATCCTCGCGATCTTCCGTTGATTTATGAAAAGAAAAATATACAAAAATTGATAATACTGTCCCATAAATGCTCCACAAAGCTAAAGCAAAAATAAATTCTTTCTGCAGGCAATAAATAATGGTTAAAGCAACTAGTGCAATAAAACTTATTAAAATGGTCTTTTTCATAAGCACCCCGCCTATTTAGTCTAATTACTCTATACGCTTTTTGATCGTGCTTTACCCTATAATTATTCGGTCATTGCGCTAAAGATGAAAGGAAAAAGTTAAACAAAGCCGAACTTATAATAAAAAGAGAGATGCAGGAGGATACGTATGTTAAAACAACATGTACTAGAAGATATACAAAAGCTACAGTCTATTTGCCAACAAGAAGAAAAAATAGAGCTGAAGCTGAATTTTGACATGTTACGAAGTCGAAAACAAAATGAAGTTAACGATTTTTTTTATTATGAAAATAATCAGCTTGTTGGATTTATTGGTCTTTATGGGTTTGGGAATACAGTAGAAATATGCGGAATGGTCGATCCTAGCTATCGCCGAAAAAAGATTTTTTCAAAGCTGTTTTCTCAAGCTTTACATATGTGTAAGAAGCGTGAGTATACAGAGATTTTATTAAATGCTCCTGGCGATTCGATTTCAGGCAGGGAGTTCTTAAAGAAGATTCCATGTTCATTTACTTTTTCAGAATATCAAATGAAGTGGGTAAAAAAAGAATTAGAAGATGATAATCCCTTTGTTACGCTTCGCTCTTCCCAGTCAGATACCAATATGAAAATGGAAATACAAGTTGATGTGGAATGCTTTGGTATGTCTTTAACAGAAGCAGCTGCTTATTATGAACAAACGAAAACGGAAGAACAGCAAAATCATTTTATCGTAGAGTACAATAGTCAAGCGGTTGGAAAGTTAAGGGTATCTTATGATAAAAGCGAAGCATGGATTTATGGATTTGGTATTTTACCTTCCTATCAAAAATTAGGAATAGGAAAGGCTGCTTTAAAACAAGTCGTTTTACAGCAGCATCAGCTAGGGTATGATGTATTTCTTGAGGTTGAAGCAAAAAACAAACGCGCTTTGCAACTTTACGAAACATGCGGCTTCGATTCATATCACGTGCAGGATTATTACGTATACAGCTTGTAGATAAAAAACACGGAAATCTTAGATTTTCGTGTTTTTTATTTACATATTAGATGATATGTGCTTTTTTGAGTAAATAATGAGAAAGTAGAGAGAAAGTGATATGCCCGTTGATAAAAACAGGGAAGGCCATACAAATAAGATCGGAGCACTGCAAGCAAGGATACACGTAAGAATACCTCCAATAAATGCTTTTCTAAATAATTGATAAGCCGTATATCCTAGGCTAATACTGACAAATACATTGATGAGGCTAAGAAAAATAAACGAAAAAAACAAATTATCTCCCCCCTTGTTTTTAATACACAATAAAAAGAAATATTTCACATGTTTAGTGTAGCAAAAAAGAAAAAACAACAAAATTTGGATCCTAAAGATGAAAAAGGAAGCCATCTGTGTTATGTATAGTAAAGTGAATGAGAACGTTAAAAAAGGGAATGAGTTAATAAAGCGATATAATAGAAAGAAAGGAGTAAAAGGATGGAATTTGCCCATATCTTTACACTAAGTGTATCTGTTGTAACAGCTATTAATATTTTATTAGCCGGTATTCTTATTTTCATTGAACGAAGAGATATAGGATCTACATGGGCGTGGCTTCTTATTTTATTTTTTATACCAATTGTCGGTTTTATTGTATATCTATTCTTTGGAAGACAGCTAAAACAGAAAAACTTTTATAAATTGTCATCTGATGAGCGGGAATATTTAAGATCTTCAGTGGAAGAGCAATTAAAAGAGCTTAAAGCGACCCATGAATATCGAAATGATTTATTAATCCAACATAATAAACTGCTGTTCACTAATTTAAATTCTTCTAAGTCACTTGTGCGCATCGACAACGAAATTGATATCTTCAGTGACGGTAATCAAAAATTTGAGGCATTGTTTGAGGATATTCGAAATGCTAAAAAAGAAATTAATATTCAATATTATATTATTCAACGAGATAATCTTGGGAAAAAATTAAGAGATGAGCTAACAAAAAAAGCAAAAGAAGGCATAAAGGTTCGCGTTCTTTATGATGAAGTAGGATCTAGAAAAATGACGCCATCATTCTTTAAGGAGCTTATTTCATATGGCGGCGAAGCACAGGCATTTTTCCCTTCAATTCTTCGCTTAATTAATTTTCGGATTAACAATCGAAATCATCGAAAGCTTTGTATTATCGATGGTGAAGTAGCATACATAGGAGGATTTAACGTAGGAGATGAATATTTAGGGTTAGATCCAAAAATGGGTTATTGGAGAGACACTCATTTTCGCATTAAAGGAGAGTCAGTGAACGATATTCAAGGGCGATTCATTTTAGATTGGCATCAAGCAACAAAGCAGCCAATTGAACTGGAACAATTTTTGCATCGTACAGAAACTCATTCTGGAACAGTTCCTGTACAAATTGTAGCAAGCGGTCCCAATTCGACTACCCAGCACCTGAAAAACATGTATATCTCATTGATTATGTCGGCCAAAGAAAGTGTATACCTTCAAACGCCTTACTTTATTCCTGACGCAAGCTTTATGGATGCTTGTAAAATTGCTTTATTATCTGGAGTAGAGATTCATATTATGATTCCAAACAAACCTGATCATCCTTTTGTTTATTGGGCTACGTGGTCTCATGTAGGGGAACTGCTGGCATACGGTGCGAATATTTATCTCTATGAAAAAGGCTTTTTGCATGCTAAAACGATTGTAGTAGATAATGAAGTGTCTTCTGTAGGAACGACGAATATCGATCCGCGAAGTTTCAGCCTTAATTTTGAAGTGAATGCAGTTGTATATGACCAGCCTATTTCCAAAAAGTTGCAGAACCTGTTTCTTGAAGATGTGCAATGCAGTTCAAAATTAACGTTTGAACGATATAAAGAGCGCTCTCTTCTTATAAAATTTAAAGAAGCGGTATCTCGCTTACTGTCACCAATTTTATAATAAAAATCATTGATATCATGAAACAGACTTGAATTTTTAGATTCAGGTCTGTTGTTTTATTGGTATCTCCTTGTAAGGAGAGCTAGAGATAAAGTTAAAAAGTTTTACCAAAAAATCCAAGGGTATTAATACTATAACAAGCTAAAAAATGATAATACCTAGGAGGAATAGAAAATGACAAAAAATGTAGTAGGTACGTATGATTCAGAAGAGGCCGTTATTACAGCGATTCGAAATTTAAAAACACAGGGATATCCGGACAGTGCACTTTCTGTTTTGACAAACAGTGGTCCGCATCATGAAAATACAGAAGTGATTGAGCGTTCTGCAGGAATCGATGTGCAAACAGTTGATACAGATCAACACTCAAAGCACCATCAATCCTTTATGGAGAAAATAAAAAATGCTTTTACTTCGTCTGAAGAAAAAATGGATCAAGATGTTAATCGAATCGAAAATCAATTAACCGAATATGGTGTACCTGCTGCGGAAGCTTCCTCGTATGTATCTGATCTTAAAAACGGAAAAGTTTTGCTGATGGTAGACGCAGTTGAGCATGATAAACACAATTCAGCTCTAGGACAAACCGTGACACCTGCTGAAAAATCAGCTGACCCAATGAATGAAAAAATGTTATACGGCAATCACGAAAATAAAATAAGGTAATGTTGAAGGAACTAAATAAGATAATAAAAGACTGCGTTCTTAAATAAAAGCTAGTTAACGAAAGGAAGGGGACCGATGAGAAATCTAGAAAAAACGGAATATGAACTTGACTATTTAAAACAGCAGCAAGAAGTTAATCAAGAGCTCATCAAAGTTTCACAGTCTCTTGTCGCTACGTTAAAACAGTATGAAGAAGAACCGACCAATACAGAAGTGTTAGCTGTAATCGCTGATTTAGAAGGTCAGCAAGAACAGCTCAAAGCAAAGACCGAAAAGATATCTGAAGAGCTTGCACATTTATAAAGTGAGATAAAAGAAGTTCCTATAAAAGGAACTTCTTTTTATGTTTTATTATACACAGTCTATTGTGAGAGAAAGAGAATCTTATATAACCGGATGTGAACGTTATGGGGGTAGTGATTTTGTTTTAGATACATATAGATGAGAAGGAACGCGATAAGACATTATATAAAAATGGGAAAAAGGAAGAACGGTCATTCGCTCTTCCTCCAGCCGTATTGCTTATGATAGTGATTTAGAAACGTCCGCCGCCAAGTTGCTGTTCAGCCATTTGCACAAGGCGTTTTGTGATTTCTCCGCCTACTGAGCCGTTTGCGCGTGCAGTTGTGTCAGGACCAAGAGTTACACCAAATTCGCTAGCGATCTCATACTTCATTTGATCGATTGCTTGTTGAGCACCGTGTACTGCTAATTCGTTGCTGCTCTTATTTCTGCTGTTTGCCATCATAATCAACTCCTTTTATAAGGTTAAGATTATGATTTGATTAATAGATAGTTTTTATACATAAAATAAAAAAATTTTTTCAAGGACTTATAGAATATGCTTATTGGAATATAGTTACAAAGTTTTCCACTAGGTAACGGAAAATAATTATGTGTAGAAAGAGAGAGAGGTCACGTAAAATAGAACACAAGTAAGTAAGCGGTTACATATTATTCGAAATAGAATGAGAATGTTAATATTCCTATTCTAATTTAAAAGGAGGAGTCCATCATGTATCAAACATTAAAAAATATGTACTATTGGCTGTTACATGGAGTCTAGCAATTGGCATTGTACTCTCTTATGAGAAAGAAGCGCTTGCGAAACAGGCGCACGAAAAAGCTACATCTTATCGTACAGTGACAGAGATATATGACTGGGGAGCGGTGATCACAAAAATTATTATTGACTTAGGTGAACCTGTTCCAACCAATTCACTTACAAAAGAAACGTTTAAGGTGCATGTGGCTCGAAGTGATAGTCGATTAAAACCGTCTTTATTGGAACAAGGAGATCGTACAATAAAAAAAGCCTATGTATCCGATAAAGATGGACAACCAGCCGTACATACTGGAAAATATGCAGTTTTAGAAATGGAAGTTGGACCAGCTGTTTCATTAGGAGCACCACTAAATTATGATGAATATGGTACAGGGTTAAATGCATGGATAGACAGTCAATATACCATTACCCAGCAAAAAGATATCGTAACAAAAAAAGGAAAGTTGTCAGGGCTTGTAGTGAAACAGTTTAAGGGAGAGAAAAGAGAGCTCGTAGATGATTTTACCATTCAAAAAGGTATATATCATAATATGGAATTGGCATACGCAAGTTACGCGCCGAAAAAAGATAAGAAAAAGAATCCGTTAATTATTTGGCTGCATGGAGGAGGAGAGGGAGGAACAGATGCAACAATTCCCTTATCTTCCAATAAAGCTGTTAGCTTTGTCACAAATGAAACTCAGGCTTATTTTAAAGGCGCCTACGTTTTAGTACCTCAAGCGCCAACGAAATGGATGGATGGTTATACAGGTGAAGCGGATGGAACTTCGATTTATAAAGAATCACTGATGGCACTAATTCAAGAATATGTTGCTAAAAATCCTGATATTGATCCCAATAGAATCTATATCGGAGGAGCATCTAACGGCGGATATATGACTATGCTTATGATTCGTGATTATCCAAACTATTTTGCAGCAGCATTTCCAGTATGTGAAGGACTAAATGATAGATTAATTACGGATCAAGATCTTGAAAAGATGAAAGAAACGCCTATTTGGTTCGTAGCCGCTAAAAATGATACGGTTCTTCCACCAACGATTAACACTCTTCCAACTTATGAACGTTTGGTGAAAAGCCATGCAAATAATGCTTATTTATCACTATTTGAAGATGTGCATGACACCACGGGTTTATACAAAAATAATGATGGTTCGCCCTATCAGTATAACGGGCATTCATCTTGGATATATCTGTATAATAATGAACCCAACGCTAAAATAAATGGAGCTACAACAACCATAATGAAATGGATGAGCAAGCAATCGTTGAACAACAATTAATCATTTATAAAAAAGCTGTTTCAAGTAGAGCAGCTTTTTTATGTCTCTTTTAAAGCTAAAGCATATATCTAAAATAAACGATTGAATACTTTCGTGATAAAATAAGGAAAGAGATCACGAAGAAAGGAACAGTGAAAGTGAAACCAACCATTTACGATGTTGCGAAAAAAGCAGGGGTATCGATAGCCACTGTATCCAAAGTAATCAATCAGACAGGCCGTATTAGTGAAAAAACGATAAAAAAAGTAAATGAAGTAATGATGGAATTAGATTATCAGCCTAGCAGTGTTGCAGCTGCGTTAACTGGGAAAAAGACATACACAATTGGCGTGCTAGTTCCTGACATCTCTAATCCTTTTTTCGCAGAGGTAGCAAGAGCTTTTGAGAATAGTGCCAGAGCAGCGGGATACACGCTTTTTTTATGCAGTACGGATCATCAAACAGAACGTGAGCATGAATACATAGATCTTTTATTCAAAAAGCAAGTAGATGGAATTATTATCGCAACCGAACTAAATGATACGAAGCTAGTAAAGAAAATTGTGAAGCATGATGTACCACTTGTATTGTTTTCAGTTGATCATCCTTCTATCTCAACGCATGTAGTGACAATTGATAACGTTCGCGGAGGATATATCGCAGGTACGTATTTAATAGAAAAAGGTCATCAATCGGTAACGATTATCACTGAAAAAGATAGAAAAAGCAGTGAGGGGCGATTAGCAGGATTTAAACAAGCGCTCACAGAGGCAAATTTATCACTAGAAAATCAGTCCATTATCAGCTGTTATTCAACAGTAGAAGATAGCAGAAGAGCAAGTAAACAGCTGCTTTCTTTGCCTAATAGGCCGACAGCAGTCTTTGCATGTACGGACTTAATTGGAATATCCCTCATAAATGAGGCAAGAAAGCAGGGGCTTTCAATTCCAGGAGATCTGTCGGTAATTGGATTTGATAATACAATTTATGCGGATATTGCTGAGCCTGGTTTGACAACGATTGAACAACCTATTTCGCAGATGGCAACTAGTACGTTCGAACAGCTGTTAAAGTCTATGAAAAAAGAAGAGCATGCAAAGCAGCGAATAACAATTATTCCAGAACTAGTAGAACGTGCGTCGGTAAAAAAGCTATAAAACAGAGAAAAGAAAAAGCTGCATGTGCCCAGGCACATGCAGCTTTTTTACTTAATAATATTTATAGAGAGACCGGATTTTTGACTTCGTTTATTGTTTCGCCTTTGACTGTTGTTTCTGTTGGAATTGTAAGGAAACCCGTTAAAAAAGCTCCAAAGAAATATAGGCAAGCAAATATCCAGATTACGCCGCCCGTGCCTAAAAGACCTATGAAAATAGTTACAATTAAAGGGCCTACAAAAGCAGAAAGTCCAGATCCTAAATTCAATACGGACATCGCAGCTCCTTTATTCTCCGGAGCTAAGGAAGGCACTAACGCTGTAAGAGGGACATATCCTGCTAGTGTTGCACCGTAACAGCATGCGACAATCATCATTACCCAATAATTATGTCCTACGAATTGAGGTACATAGTAAAGAGCGAGTGTTACAATTCCGCATCCTACTCCACCAAACCATTTGATTGTATTTACCCAGCCAAATTTATCTCCAACAATACCAAAAATAATATTAAAAGCCATATTCACAAAAAACAGAGTGCCCCAGATTTGAAGCCATTCGCTCATTGTGAAATCGTGTTTCATCATATAGGTTGGCAAGAAGACAACAAATCCAAATTGAGCAGCGGAGTTAATAATCTTTACAACTCCACCGATCCCTACTTTAGGGTTCTCAAATGCAATTGTAATCCCTTTCATTAATTCTTTTGTTTTGTTATCGCTTACTTTTTGAACGGTAAATCTGTCTTTATTCATGATAATTGAAAAGATTCCGCCGATCAAAACAAAAAGTAAACCACTCCACAAGGTAGCAATTTCGCCGATTTTAGGAACCATGTAACTGGAATAAAAAGCTCCGATTACGCTTAAACCAAGCTGGAAGACAAACCAAAACCAGCCTACTGCTTTTGAAAGCATTTCCTGGGGCGTGCGGTAAGACACCCAGACCAAGAATGAGTAAGCAAATAAAGGGTAGCCAAATCCTCTAAGAGCATAACAAATTAATATAATTGTGTAATTCATAATATGAAGTCCTATACCTATAAATCCAATTGAACCAATAATAAAGGATATCAAGCCGAATGCCATTGCTTTTCTAGGACCCCACAGCTGAACCAGTACGCCGGAGAACCAGGAAGAAATAGAGACCGTAATACCGTAAACGGTAAAAAGTAAAGCAGCATGTTCAATGGTTAAACCTCTTTCTACAAGATAAGGAGATAACCATCCTTGTTCTAAGCCATCGCCAATCATAAAAACAATAATACCTATGTATCCCCACGTTAAATGAGAAGGGATCCCAATCCTGTCAAGAGCTGTTTTTCTGGAAATAAATTCATTCATTTTTCCACACCACCAGATCGATTATTTTGTTGAAAACATCAAACTAATTTGGTTAAGCGCTTAATCTATTTGATAAAAAGTATACGCTTACATTTTTTAAACGTCAATTAAAATTTTAAATATATATAATTTTCAATTAAATGATTTCAACAGTGGAAATAGTAGTAGATAAGATTATAATAACTTGCCCTTATTATAAGAATACTTAAATATAGAGAATTCCCTTAATTTTAAGCATAAATAGATAAAAATAAGGTTTTTCATACTGTACAATCAGATGAATAAAAAACAAATATTCTAAATAATCTATAAAAAATGTTGCATTTCAAAAAACAGTATGTATAATTGGAAATAGGAAAGCGCTTAACCTAAAGATAGGTTTGAGCGAATGTTTTCTTAACTTTTAATTAAAGGGGAAAATAAGATGGGGATTCTTACAATTGGAATAATTGGTGCTGGACGAATAGGTAAATTACATGTTGATAATTTAAAATTAATGCCGCAAATAAAAATTAAAGCGGTTTCAGACGTAGTGGTAGATCATTTGCACGAGTGGGCTGCAAGTAAAGGAATTTCAACGTTAACAACAAATTATCAAGATTTATTAGCAGATTCAGAAATTGATGCCGTTTTCATTTGTTCGCCAACGAATACGCACGCATCGATTATTGAAGAAGCTGCTCGAGCGAAAAAGCATATTTTCTGTGAAAAGCCCGTTAGTTTTTCAGTAGAAGAAACAATCCAAGCGTTAGAAGTAGTAAAAGAACACGGCGTACAGCTTCAAGTTGGCTTTAACCGACGATTTGATCCCAACTTTAAAAAAGTGCATGATCTTGTACAGCAGGGAGAAGTAGGGCAGCCGCACATTTTAAAAATCACCTCCAGAGATCCTCAGCCTCCGAGTCCAGAATACGTCCGCGCTTCAGGAGGATTGTTCATGGATATGATGATTCATGATTTTGATATGGCTCGTTATGTAATGGACAGTGAAGTAATTGAAGTATCGGCTTACGGGACGACGCTCATCGATCCTGCTATTGAAGAAGCAGGGGATATAGATACGGCAATTGTGTCATTAAAATTTGCAAACGGAGCTTTAGGCGTGATTGATAACAGTCGTCAAGCTGTCTACGGTTACGACCAGCGCCTTGAAGTTTTTGGTGAAAAAGGTTCCGCTACTGCTGATAATTGCCGTCCAACTACAGTAGAAATATCAACAGGCGAAAGTGTAGTGAAAGAGAAGCCGCTATATTTCTTCCTTGAACGCTATACACAAGCATATATAGATGAAGTAACACAGTTTGCAAGAGCAATTATGGAAAATCAAAGCGTAATTTGTACAGGTAACGATGGATTACAGGCAGAACGAATTGCTAAAGCAGCAAAAAAATCTTTACTATCAGGGCAGCCAGTGAAGATTGAACATAAAAAATACGCAGTGAATTAATGATAGAAATGTGGGCTGAAAGAGAATATCTTGCTCTTTTCGCCTTTTTAGGAAAGCGCTTAACTAAGGAGGAGTAAAGATGAATCCGCTTGTTTTTAAAGAAAATCGTGAGTTAGATTTTATCGCTATCGGTCGCTTATGTATAGATTTAAATGCAAATGAAACACAGCGTCCAATGGAAGAGACTAAAACATTCACTAAATATGTAGGAGGCTCTCCAGCTAATATTGCGATTGGAGCAGCAAGGCTAGGCTTAAAAACCGGTTTTATCGGAAAAGTATCAGATGATCAAATGGGCCGCTTCATTACTGGGTATCTTCAAAAAAATAAGATTAATACAGATAGTATTGCTGTCGATAAAACAGGGGCTGTGACGGGGCTTGCTTTTACGGAAATCAAGAGCCCTACAGATTGCAGCATCTTAATGTATCGAGATAACGTAGCGGATTTAAAACTAGATCCTACAGAAGTATCAGAAGAATATATTAAGAAGTCAAAGGCTCTTTTAATATCTGGAACCGCTCTTGCACAAAGTCCTTCTCGTGAAGCTGTATTTCTAGCATTAGAATACGCACGCAAGCATGAAGTTGTAGTGTTTTTTGATATTGACTATCGTCCATATACATGGGAATCGGAAGCTGAAACGGCAGTCTATTTTAATTTAGCTGCTGAAAAATCAGATGTGATTATTGGTACGCGAGAAGAGTTTGACATGATGGAAAAACTTTTAAATTATGAAGAATCTAATGATCAAGTAACAGCAGAGCGCTGGTTTTCTCACCATGCTCAAATCGTCGTGATTAAGCATGGTGGAGAAGGCTCTATTGCCTATACAAGAGATGGTAAGTCTCACCGTGGAGGAATATTTAAAACAAAAGTTCTGAAAACGTTTGGTGCTGGTGATTCCTATGCTTCAGCCTTTATTTATGGATTGATGCAAGGACTGGAAATTCCACAGGCAATGCGATTGGGGGGTGCCTCCGCTTCGATTGTCATTTCAAGACACAGCTGTTCAGATGCTATGCCGACAAGCGTTGAGCTCTTCAACTTTATGGAGACAGCAACTGAAGTTTTGCAGAAAGCCTAATAAACAAAGGGAAAATCTTGAGAGATTAAAGGAATAGAAGCTTATTAAAATCAGATAAAGGGAGAGATATTCTATGACGCAAACAGCAGTAAAAACAGTAAAAAACTATATTGGTGGACAATGGATTGAATCAGTTGTATCAAAAACGGAACCTGTGTATAACCCAGCAACAGGTGAATTAATCGCACAGGTACCTCTTTCTACAAAAGAAGACGTAGATCAAGCGGTGCAAGCAGCAAATGAAGCGTTCAAAGGGTGGGCAAAAACAGCTGTGCCTAAACGTGCACGAATTTTATTCAAGTATCAGCAGCTATTAGTAGATAACTGGGATGAATTAGCAAAGTTAGTGACAGTTGAAAACGGAAAAAGCTTTAACGAAGCGCGAGGTGAAGTACAGCGTGGAATTGAATGCGTAGAATTCGCGGCAGGAGCTCCTACGTTAATGATGGGGAAACAGCTTCCTGATATTGCAACAGATATTGAGTCTGGCATGTACCGCTATCCAATTGGCGTCATTGGAGGAATTACACCGTTCAATTTTCCAATGATGGTTCCTTGCTGGATGTTCCCGCTTGCGATCGCTTGCGGCAATACATTTGTGTTAAAGCCTTCTGAGCGTACGCCGCTGTTAGCTGCAAGATTAGCTGAGCTGTTTGAAGAAGCTGGTTTGCCAAAAGGTGTATTAAATATTGTAAACGGCGCGCATGATGTGGTAAACGGTCTTCTTGAACATAAATTAGTGAAAGCTATTTCGTTTGTAGGTTCCCAGCCTGTAGCTGAGTACGTGTACAAAAAAGGTACGGAAAACTTAAAGCGTGTTCAAGCTTTAGCCGGTGCTAAAAACCATTCAATTGTATTAAATGATGCAGATTTGAACGTAGCAACAAAACAAATTATCGGAGCCGCTTTTGGTTCAGCAGGTGAACGCTGTATGGCAGCATCTGTTGTTACTGTACAAGAAGAAATTGCGGATCAGCTAATTGAAAGATTAGTAGAGGAAGCAAATGATATTGTAATTGGCGACGGCTTAGAAGAAAACGTCTTCTTAGGACCAGTCATTCGTGAAAATCATAAAGAGCGTACGCTCAGCTATATTGAATCAGGCGTGCAAGAAGGAGCGGAGCTTATTCGTGACGGTCGCACAGATGCAGCAGTAAATGGCAAGGGCTACTTTGTCGGACCAACGATTTTTGATCATGTTACGCAAGAAATGAAAATTTGGCAAGATGAAATTTTTGCACCTGTGCTGTCTATTGTACGTGTGAAAACATTAGAAGAAGCTATTGAAGTAGCTAATAACTCTCGATTTGCAAACGGTGCTTGTATTTATACAGATAGCGGCGCCAGCGTACGTGAGTTCCGTGAAAATATTGAATCTGGTATGTTAGGAGTAAATGTAGGGGTACCGGCACCTATGGCATTCTTCCCATTCTCTGGCTGGAAAGATTCTTTTTACGGTGATCTTCATGCAAATGGTACGGACGGCGTGGAGTTTTATACAAGAAAGAAAATGGTAACAACGCGCTGGTAAGTGATTCATTAAAAATCGCATTCCATTTTAAAAGGAGGTATCAGGAATTAAAGATATTCCTTATGCTTCCTTTTTTAAAATCGCAATCTAGTATTAGAAGGGAGAAAGAAGCATGGAAACAGTTAGAATGACGACGGCACAAGCATTAGTGAAGTTTTTAAATCAGCAGTATGTTGAATTTGATGGAAAGCAGCATCAGTTTATTAAAGGGATTTTTACAATTTTCGGGCACGGAAATGTAGTAGGTCTTGGGCAAGCTTTGGAAGAAGACCCAGGAAATCTAGATGTATATCAAGGACGTAATGAACAAGGAATGGCCAATGCAGCGATGGCTTTTGCAAAACAAAAACATCGAAAGCAGATTATGGCTTGCACATCTTCAGTAGGACCAGGTTCGGCAAATATGGTTACAACGGCAGCAACAGCTTCAGCTAATAACATTCCAGTTTTGTTGCTTCCCGGCGATGTATTTGCAACTAGACAGCCTGATCCCGTTTTGCAGCAAATTGAACAGTCATATGATTTATCTATTTCTACAAACGATGCTTTCCGTCCAGTGAGTAAGTACTGGGATCGCGTAAGCCGCCCTGAACAATTGATGACAGCTATGATTAATGCGATACGTGTGTTAACGAATCCTGCAGATACGGGAGCTGTAACTATTTGTTTGCCTCAAGATGTGCAGGGAGAAGCATGGGACTTTCCAGCTTATTTCTTCCAAAAGCGCGTTCACCGCATTGAGCGTCGCCTTCCGACTAGAGACAGTCTAGCAGATGCAATTCAAGCAATAAAAACAAAGAAAAAGCCAATCATCATTTGCGGAGGAGGCGTTCGGTATTCAGAAGCTGCAAAAGAGTTAAAACAATTTGCTAGTGAGTTCCATATTCCATTTGGAGAAACTCAAGCTGGGAAAAGTGCCGTTGAAAGCGACTATCGTTATAATCTTGGCGGAATAGGTGTAACAGGAAACTCAGCTGCTAATACAATCGCTAAAGATGCGGATTTAGTAATTGGAGTAGGCACTCGATTTACTGATTTTACAACAGCATCTAAACAGCTTTTTCAACATCCCGACGTGCAATTTCTTACTATTAACACGTCTGAATTTCATGCAAATAAACTGGATGCCGTGAAGCTTGTAGCTGATGCAAAAGAAGGGTTGTTTGCTCTTAGGAAAGAGCTCATGTCAATTGGCTATCAGTCTGGTTACACGACAGAAATTGCAAGTGCAAAAGACGCATGGGAAGCAGAATTAGAGCGTCTACATAGCATACGTTTTACAGGGGCAGATTTTATTCCAGAAATAAAAGGTCATTTAGATGAAAGCTTAGCTGAATATGCAGAATCACTTGGTACTCAATTAACGCAAACAGAAGTAATTGGAGAGGTTAATAAGCTCCTTGATGACAACTCCGTCATTGTTGGTGCAGCTGGAAGTCTTCCAGGTGACTTACAGAGAATGTGGAAGTCTAATAAACCCAATACCTATCATATGGAATATGGATATTCATGTATGGGATATGAAGTATCAGGTGCACTTGGAGTTAAGCTGGCTGAACCAGCTAAAGAAGTGTATGCGATGGTTGGAGATGGAAGCTATCAAATGCTGCATTCAGAGCTCATTACAAGCCTTCAAGAAAGAAAAAAGATAAATATTTTACTGTTTGATAACTCCGGATTTGGATGTATTAATAATCTTCAAATGTCAAATGGAATGGGGAGTTTTGGAACAGAGTTTCGCTATCGAAACGATGAAACAGGAAAATTAAACGGAAACGTGATGAAAATTGATTTTGCAGCCAGCGCCGCAGGCTACGGTGTAAAAACATATCGTGTAAGCTCTCTTGAAGAACTAAAAACGGCAATGGAAGATGCACAAAAACAAGAGACTTCTACATTAATTGATATTAAAGTGCTACCCAAAACTATGACAAACGGTTATGAATCGTGGTGGCATGTAGGAGTAGCAGAGGTATCTGAAAATCACCATGTACAAGAAGCCTATAAGGATAAAGTGAAAAATCTTGAAATGGCCAGAGGTTATTAACAAGCAAGAGAAATGGCCGATGTTGAGGGGAAACATTCGGTGAATATAATAGCGTTTTCAATTTGATATAGGGGAGAGGAAGACATGTTCAAGGAAAACACGGTCAAACTGGGGATTGCTCCAATCGCTTGGACAAATGATGACATGCCTGAACTAGGAGCTGAAAATACATTTGAACAGTGTATCAGTGAGATGGCTTTAACCGGTTTTAAAGGAAGTGAGGTAGGAAACAAATATCCGCGAAATGTTTCGATCTTAAGGAAGGCATTATCACTTCGGAATTTAGAAATTGCAAGCGCATGGTTTAGTACATTTTTAACGACAAAGCCGCTGGAAGAAACGGTGACGCCATTTATTGAACATCGCGATTTTTTATACGAAATGGGAGCAAAAGTAATTGTTGTATCTGAACAAGGACACAGCATTCAAGGGATGATGGATGTACCTTTATTCAAAGAAAAGCCCGTGTTCACGCCAACAGAGTGGAGCAGCCTTATAGAAGGCCTGCACTATCTTGGGAAACTAGCAAGAGAGAAAGATATGCATATTGTCTATCATCATCACATGGGAACAGGCGTCCAAACAACAGAAGAAATTGAGCAGCTAATGGAGCTTACCAATCCAGAGCTTGTTTCGCTCCTATTTGATACCGGTCATCTTGTTTTTTCAGGCGAAGAACCTCTTTATATCTTAAAAAAATATCTTCATCGTATTAAACATGTTCATTTAAAAGATATTCGCCAAGAAGTAGTTGATCGAGTCAAACAACAAGACCTGAGCTTCTTGCAAGCGGTAAAAGAAGGAGCCTTTACTGTTCCAGGCGACGGAGTTATTGAATTTGATGAAGTATTTACTACGCTTGCCGCTTCTGATTATAACGGCTGGTTTGTCGTAGAAGCAGAACAGGATCCAGCGCTTGCTAATCCTTTTGAATATGCGTTAAAAGCAAGAAACTTTATTAAAGAAAAAAGCGGTCTTTAATTTCTATTGTAAAAGGTTTTACGCCTTTTATATGTTTATGAAAGGAAAGGAGGAGATGAAATGAAGCCAACCATCTATAGTGTGGCTGAAGAAGCAGGTGTATCAATTTCCACCGTATCAAAAGTTATCAATCAAACCGGTCACATTAGTGAAAGAACAAGACAAAAAGTAATTGAGGTTATGGGGCAGTTGAATTACCATCCAAGCGTCGTAGCATCTGCTTTAACAGGAAAGCCTACTAAAACGATTGGGCTTCTCGTACCCGACATCTCCAACCCTTTTTTTGCCGATTTGGCAAGAAGCATAGAAGACCGAAGTCATGAGCGAGGTTTCCATGTTGTAATGTGTAATACCGATAACGATGCGGAAAAAGAGAAAAAATATCTATCGCTGTTAATTCGTCAGAGAATCGACGGTTTAATTGTAGCATCTGCTTTTCGCAATGCTAATCTTTTAAAAAATATGCTGAAGCAAGATATACCCATTAGCGTTATTGCTTCAGAAATCCCTCACATATCTGTTAATACAGTGACAGTGGATGACTATAAGGGAAGCTATTTGGCGACTGATTATTTGCTATCTTTGCATCATAAAAAAATTGCGATTATTACAGAAAATGCAAAAAGTAATCACGCCCGTTTAGATGCTTTTCGAGATGCCATGCAAGAAAATGGAATCACTGTGTTACCTCAGCACGTTATTACGACCGAAGCAAGTATTCAAAAAGGATATGAAAGTGCTAAGCAAATTTTTTTAATGAAGGAGAAAGTGACGGCTATTTTTGCTTGTAACGATTTACTGGCTATTGGCGTCATACAAGCGGCAAAAGAATTCAACATTGATGTGCCGAATGACTTATCAGTGATTGGCTTTGATAATACCGTCCTTTCTACTACCATCACGCCCATGTTGACGACGGTAGCACAACCGACAAAAGAAATGGCTGTAAACGTAGTGGATTTGCTGGTTAGAGAAATGGAATACTCAACGATGCATAAAGAACATTTACTTCTTGAGCCGAAATTGATTGTCCGGAAATCGACGGCTCCGTTACGAAGAAACGCCACAGCATCTGCAAATAATTGAATACAATCAAGAGTATTGCTGTTAATAAAAACTCTTCACAGTCACATATTCAAAAGAATGTATAAAGTCTATGAAGAAAAAATGAGTGATTAGTAAATTCTGATTGTGCTACTACATAAAGGAGGAAGTTAAACATGCTAGGTAAATTAGGTGAATTAAATAAAGGATACAACGTACTTACAGAAATGGCCGGTCAGCACAAAGATATGCTGATGGATATTGGGATTTATAATATGTCTCAAGGAAAAGAGGAAACCTTGCTAGACAGCAACAATGAAACGGCTATTCTTTTACTAGAAGGAAAGGTAAAGCTAGAGTGGGAAGGACATTCGAAAGAAATTCAGCGTGAGTCTCTTTTTGAAGAAGAGCCTTGGTGTTTGCACGTTTCGAAAAATGTGGAGGTTAAAATTACCGCGCTTGCCAATAGTGAAGTACTAGTTCAAAAAACGGATAATGAAAAAGAATTTTCATCAAAATTATATACGCCTGAAGACTGTCAAAATACAGTAGCTGGTGAAGGAGTATGGGAAGGTACCGCTCAGCGTGTCATTCGGACAATCTTTGATTATAATAACGCTCCTTATTCTAACCTTGTTATTGGAGAAGTTATTTCTTATCCAGGAAGATGGTCGAGCTATCCGCCTCATCATCATGATCAGCCTGAAGTATATTACTATCGTTTTGACAAGCCGCAAGGATTTGGCTGTGCAATGGTTGGAGAAGATGCATACCGTGTAGTTGATAATAGTTTTATTACAATTCCAGGTGAATTAGATCATCCTCAAGCAACGGCTCCCGGCTATGCGATGTACTTCTGCTGGATGATTCGCCATCTTGACAATAATCCATGGACAGACCGTATTATGGAAGAAGAGCATAAGTGGTTATTAGAGCCGGATGCAAAAATTTGGCCTGAAAAATAAATAAAACTCTTTATACGAAATGGGTTTCAAATGTTGAAAAGCCTCGAATAAAAAAATAATTATGCGTAAAATAATAGTTTATTTTTGTAAAATATGTTTTTATATGTTAAAGTATAGCTTGTATTAATATTCAGGCGATGATATCGCTCTTTTTGGCAGATTCCTTTTTTAGGAGTCTCTTTTTTTTCTAAACAGAAGCAAGAGATCGTATGTCAATCAAAAAAAGGAGATAAGCGTAGCCGCTTATCTCCTTTTCTTTTTAGCATTATCTAACGCTAAGTTCTTTTTCACTACTTTTTCTAAAGCAACTTCCACGTGAACATTTTTTTCATCGATGTCATTCACAAGCACGACGGTTCCTTTTCGTCCCTTAATCTTTAAATCATCACCCGTAGAAGGAATGTTTTCCCTCAGCTGGCTTAATAGAAGCTTTCTGTTTTCAAAAAAGTGGACAGCCACCATTTTATCTCACCTAATTTCATATGATATGTGTGATACAAAGATGTGTATATGAAATCCTTCCTATACATTATGCCGCCAGGGGTGGTTTTAGAACACATTGAATAGACAATTGTTGCATCGATATATGAAATAAATAGGGTGGCATAGTTATAAATCTTCTATTCTTGGACATACTTATACTACTAATCTAAAAAGGGATGTGGATGAAAATGAAGGTGGCTATCGGATTAAGTGTATTTACGGTCGTTACAGGAGCAATTGCGTTAGGGTCAGTTTACTTTTTAGCAGGGATCTTTTCGTTTTTCTTAACGGTTTTTTCATAAAAAAATCCACCAAGAGGTGGATTTTTTTATTTAGCAGCGGCTTTTGTTTCATGAGGCGAATTGCCGATAAATCCAAATTTTCCGCCGACAACTTCTTTTACTTCGTGGATGACAATAAAAGAATTCGGGTCAATTTGCTGGATTTTCTTTTTAATTTTTAATAACTCGTTCTTTTTAATAACAACGTAGATAATGCGTTTATCTTTGTTGGCGTAGTAGCCATATCCATAAAAGATGGTAGCTGCATTTCCAAATTCACTGGTGATAACTTGCGCAATGTCTTTGTACTGATCAGACATAATCGTCATTGCTTTTTTGTTGTGGAAACCTTCGATAACAACATCGACGATTTTAGCACAAAGATAGACGAATATAAAAGTATAGAGGGTATTGTTGACGCCAATAGCAAAAATCGATGCTAAAATAATGACGCTGTCCATGTAGAACATGCTTTTCGAGATATTGTAGCCTTTTGTGTAGTTTAATAAATAAGCTAAAAGAGTTGTGCCGCCGGTAGATCCATCCGCGATAAAAATGAGTGCCAGTCCTGTTCCCATTAGTAAAGCCCCGAATACAATTCCTAAAATCATGTCGTGAACGTGAAAAGGAATATAGCTGACCAGACCTAAGAAAACGGACGTCATGACAGCTCCTAGAATCGTATAGAGAATCGTTTTTTTAGTTAGAAATTTATAAGCTAAGGCAATGAATACAAGGTTCACAAGAAATGTGCTGATACTTGTAGGGATATGAAATAAATAATATAAAACAAGAGCAATACCAACCGTACTTCCGTCACCTAATTTATTTGGAATGACAAAAAAATCAATGGATGCAGCAACTAAAAGCGCTCCGGCAATAATTAAAATGATGTCTTTATAGATTGTTTTCAATATGCAAACCTCCCTGATCATTAGGATATTTTTGCGTGGAATCTTGTTTTTACTAGTGTTTCACAAATGATAAAATAAAAAACGTCTTAGAAATTGTCTAGTTATAAAACTGATCAACTTCTAAGACGAAGAATTACGATACGTGTATAATGTCTTGAGTCTGCTTTTCTATGCTTCGATGTCACCGATTATATAAACCTCTGACCGCTATGTCAACGCTATGAGAGATGTTCAACTTTTCAAAAAATAGAAGGCGGTTTCCTACATAAAAAAAGAATCCTTTGCGACGGCGCAAAGGATTTTCAAATTTATTGGAATAGGGGGAATACGTTATTAGGATTACCATTTTCATAAATTAATATACCTTTATTTTTTAAAAAAATTTATTTGTTAATGACGATTGAAAGTTTGTAATTCACATGCTGATTTAGCTCTGTCAAAAAATCATTTAATTCTTCATTCGAATGAAATTTACATTCTAGTAAGTAGCAGCCATCGCCGCTGATTTTAAAGTTGTTGATGACGTACTTCTTCTGACTTTCTACAAATGTAAGGTAGGGGTGGTGATGAATGCTCTGCGTATAGATATTTAAAAATGCATGGACGGTGTAGCCAAGTTTTCGTTCATCAATGTTAATTGTATAGCCTTTGATAATGCCTTCATCTTCTAACTTTAATACTCTAGCAGAAGCGGCTTGTCCGGTTAAATGCACTTTTTCTCCTAATTCTTTCATCTTCATACGTCCATTTTTTGATAGCTCTTCTAGTATGCGCTTATCTGTATTATCTAACATCGCTACAAATCCTTTCGTATTTCAAATCAAAAGGGTTAACTACTTTATGTCACCTATGTATACGGATACGTCTTCTATTTTATACTAAAGAAAAGTAAGAAAAAAGAGCAGTCAATATGGAAGACATGAAAGCAGCAGTAGTTTGCAAACAGCTAGATTGACGAAAGCTTAAGCTTGCTGTATGATTCTTTGAGTGTTTACGTGGTTCGTAACCATCCCACGTTAAAAAACTAAGGAGAGAATAGTAAGATGAATATAAGAACACTTTGCGTCAACGGTCTTTTAGCAGCTATGTATATTGCTGTTAGCATGTTAATTCAGCCGTTTGGCTTCACCAATATCCAATTTCGTATATCAGAAATGTTCAATCATTTGATTGTATTTAATAAAAAGTACGTGTACGGCATTGTACTAGGGGTATTTCTGACGAATTTGTTTTTTTCACCAATGGTCGCTTATGATCTGGTGTTTGGGGTAGGACAATCTGTACTATCATTACTCATTACCATTTTTTCTATGCGCTACATTAAAAATATGTGGGCTCGTATGCTTATTAATACACTTGTGTTTACGTTTACGATGTTTATTATTGCGTTTGAACTGCACCTAGCATTTGATTTACCATTTTTCTTTACATGGTTAACAACAGCTGTTGGTGAGTTTGTGGTTATGCTTGTTGGAGCACCAATTATGGCGGCAATTAATAAACGTGTACAATTTAATAAGCTAGTTGGATAAAAAGATGCGGCTGTGATAAATCTCACAGCCGCATCTTTTTTTCTTTGTTATTCTATAAGTGTAGTGATAAACCCCTTATTATTGAAGAGCTTTTCACGCATGGACAAATTACCCATATCTAGCATGTAAAAAGAGCAGGTCGCTATTGCGTTCTGCTCTTTTTGCGTAACGCAATAGCGAGTATTCAATTAGATTATTTTGAAAGAAGAAGTGACAAATCTCACAGCGTGTTCTTTTTTCTTTTGTTACGATATACATATAGTTGGCAAACTCCTTATCGAAAAGTTTTTCGCACAACAACACATTACCTATGCGTAGCAATTAAAAAAGCAGACCGACAAGGTTTGCTTTTTTAATTGTGTATTTTTACCATTAAATAACTTTTTTGAGTTATAATTGTAAAATAATCTTTGTTACGAGAGAGGGGATTATTTTTTGAATAGAAAGTTAGGAATTCTTGTTTTATTAGTGTTAGCTATCTTATTTGCCGGGTGTTCAAAAGAAGAAGACAACGTTCCTTTAAGAGAACTAGAAAAAATCCATATTAACGTCATCAAAGAACAAAAGATGAAGCAAGGGATTTCGTATGAATTGGAATTCGTAAACAAGAGCGATTTGACCATCAAACAAAACGACGTATTTTTATCGTATCCACTAAAAATAAAAAACGGTTATTCTGAAAATAAATTTAAGGTGTTAGCAGAAGGCAATAAGTTAAATATTAAGCCAAAACAAAAGGTAAAGTTGACTGCATTTCTTCCTTATAAAGGAATTAATAAAGAAGCGTTAGCTATTGATGAGCCTGACGTAAAGTGCATAGGATATTGGAATAAGATCGATGACTACCATCAATTTTCTTTTGGAGGATCTTTGAAGCGAGAATAATACATGGATTTGTTAAATGATGGAACTTATGAAGCGTGAAATCGTATATAAATCAAGGGAGAGATTTTATTGAAGAGATATGGACTATTTATCATTAGTTTCATCGTTTTCTTGGGTAGCTTTCAACTGCTATCAGGAATGATTCTTACGCTCTTATATGTTCCAGAAAGTTCGACTATGTGGAGCTCAATCGAAGGATTATCAAGTAAAGTAACGTTTGGCAGTTATTCTGGTAGCTTTGCTTTTATGATTCCGGCTGTAGCAGCTACAGCCGCTTTTTTTATCTCTAAAAAATGGGTTAGGAAAAGTGTATAAGAAACTAATAGCGGTGGTGAATAAACAGTGAATGTAGACACGGATAGATTAGTTAGCTTCTTTATTTTATGGGGAACACCCGCTGCTTTTAGTATAATAGAGTACTTTAAACTGAGTAAGACTGAAAAACAAGAAGCTATACGAGACTTAACATCATTAAAATCGATTATAACAACAGGCTTTATATTGATTGGAGGAGTGATGGCGAGTTTAGGTAGAGTATTATCGCTGCTGCCTCTGCACATTATAGGTACTTTTATTTTAGTCATTGGTGGTATCGCGGGCGCTATTGAAGCATGGAAAACAGAAAAAAAGAGAGGTATTATTATTCTTGCTTTCATAGTATCTATGATTGCTTTTACATTTGTAATATAAATTCGGCATGTAACAAGAGCTGCTCATGACTTGAGCAGCTCTCGTTAGTTTCTTATTTATTGCGTCTCCAGCTGCTGGTCTTTTTTCTTTAACGTAAGAGTGAGCAGGAACGAAACGATAGCGAAAGCGATGGCTACATAATAGACGGTATGGACCCCGCTTGTCATACTTTTTATTTGCAACAGCGTTTTATTCGCTTCATTTGATTGTTGAATAAAGTGCTGAGAAGCCATAGTCATAATACTTGTATACAAAGCTGGTCCAATCGCGCCTGCAACTTGGTTAATCGTATTTGAAATGGCTGAACCGTGAGCGTGAAGAGGTTTAGGTACTTGATTTAAAGCAAGCGTCATCACGGGCCCTATGCTTAAACCTACGCCAATTGTAAAGGCAGCGTATAAAATAGCTGCAGTCATCGTAGTTGTTTCGCTTGAAATGGTAGTGAACAAACTTAAAATAAACGTTAAAAGAATTAAACTTGTTAAAAGCAGCGGCTTAAATCCAATTTTATCGAACAAATGTCCTCCGACCATAGCTGTCAGAGCCAGCGTTACTCCTCCTGGAAGCATAAGAAAACCTGATGGTAGCAACTCTATACTGATCAGTCAATCCAGACGTCTATGTCTTGTATAGGAGTGAAGATTGACGTTGGTTTGACAGGTGTAAGCATTGCTTGAAATGTTAAGAATAAGGTTACAAAGTATTTTGAGGCTATCCTTTTATTTCTGTTAAAAAAATATAGTCAAGTAATGAAATTAAAAGAAGACGAGAAGCGTATAGCATGTTACGATAGGGACGGTATAGAAATTGACACATATCGGTTTCTAATAGAAGAGACAAATTTTAAAATTTTTAAATGTAAGGTTGTGATTCACCTGAGACTGAATAAATTTATTAGCGAATCTGGCAAAGCGTCAAGACGCGGGGCAGATAAGTTAATTAGTGAAGGAAGAGTAACCGTTAATGGAAAGGTTGCAAAAATCGGAGATCAAGTTAAGCCTGGCGATGATATTCGAGTAAGTGGCCAACAGCTTCGGATTGCTCGAAATAATGTATATATTGCACTTAATAAACCAGTCGGCATTACAAGTACGAGTGAGAAAAAAGTAAAGGGAAACATCATTGACTTAGTCAATCACCCTTTGCGTATTCATCATGTCGGACGACTAGATAAGGATTCAGACGGCTTAATTTTACTTACAAATGACGGCGATATTATTAACGAAATTTTACGTGCAGAAAACAAGCATGAAAAAGAATATATTGTTGCAGTAGATAAGCCGATTACACCCGAGTTTATCAAAAACATGTCTGAGGGAGTAAAAATTTTAGGTACAAAAACGCTTCCTTGTAAAGTGACACAGCTGTCTAAGTACGAGTTTCAAATTATTTTAACACAGGGCTTAAATCGTCAAATTCGCCGTATGTGTGAAGTGCTCGGATATGAAGTGTACCGCCTTCAGCGTACGCGTATTATGAATATTCACTTAAACAACTTGCCTGTTGGGCAATGGAGAGATTTAACGAAAAAAGAGCGTACGCAGCTATTCAAAGAATTAGACTATGAACCTAAAGAGTGGTAAATCAAAAGACACCAGCCTGTTAGACTGGTGTCTTTTTTTATTCGCATACAACTACTTGTCTAGAAAATACGCTTTTGCGCGCTACGCAGCGATCTGAAATAGAAAAGCCAGCTTCATGAATCATATGGTCAATCGTGTCTACTGTAATCACGACTACTTTATCCGCAAAGCGGCGAGCGTGTTTTAAAATAGAAAGCTGATCTTCAGGCGTCGCGTGGGTGTAGAGATTGTAAGGCATGTCGATGATCGCTACGTCATAGTGAGTGGTAACATCCGAAATCGGTCCGGTTTTGACATCACCCTTTAAGCCGAAATGCGCAATATTTTCACGAGATCCGTCGGTCACAAGTGGGTTGATATCGCGTCCTACAATATCAATGCCCATTGAAAGAGCTTCTACGAGGACTGTACCAATACCACAGCATGGATCAATCGCTTTGATTCCTTCAGGCTTTGGAACGGCAATGTTAGCTACAGCTCTTGCAAGGCGGGTACTGAGTGCCGTAGAGTATTCACGCGGTTTCTTCAAATGATGCAGCCATACAGCTTCGCTTTTTTGATATTTTCCAAAATACCAGCGTCCTTCAAATGGAACAATTCCAAACAAATGGTCAGGGTTATGCAAGTCTGCTTCTGCTACAAAATGCCAACCCACATCACGTTCAATCGCACGCTGACCTTTATAGCTTATTTTTTGATCTTTTTCCAAGTCATTAATTTTCATAAAAATGAGTTTAAATGTTTGATCTCCAAGGTCAATATCTTCTACTTGTTTGCAAATATCTGCAAGGTCATCTGATTCATACATAATATCTAATCGCTCTTTGATAAAAGGGCTTCTGCTTGGATCAAGTTTAACGGCGCTTCTTATGATAGGTTTCTCAGTTTCAATTTCAAAAAGAGAGCGTCTCTCTAATTGACATAGTGAGAGTTCCTCTTCGCTGCATGCGTATGTGTAGATATACTGAGGCAGCTGCGTATGGTTATTCAATATCGTATCATCCTTTATCGTATCTAATTATCCTTCTTCTCAAACAATAGCGAGAAAAGAAGAGAAAAGCAACGAATTTAAATATATTTGGCTGTGAATACTAAATTGAAGCGCTACATAGTCCACTTATTTGACAAAACATGCTAAAATAACTGATGATAACCTGCATGTGCTGCTGTTTATACAAAAGAACTGGATCAAGGTTTCTCAAAAATCATTTATACACTGCTGACATTTTGATGAATAGGAGAGGCTACGTGATGTCTAAAAGTGATCATGAAAAGCAACAGATGAGTCGGGCTGATATGAAAAAACAAGCTAAAACATCCTCGCAAAACCTTGTGATGAACGTACTCATTGCCATTGTATCTGCATGTATTTTAGCTCTTATTATAAATATTTTTGTACTAATGAAATGAGTCGTTATGCTGCTCATTTCTTTTTATTAGGTTCAGCTTTTATTGAAGAGTTTGAGGTCTCTTTCACTAGAGAGCACATTGTGAATAGCATATCTTTTTTTTACAAATGATAGTTGTGATATGATAAAGCAATAATACATTAGACAAAAAGCTGGAGGTTACTTAGTATGCCATTACTTAGATTTGATGTAATAGAAGGAAGAGACGAAAAAGAGTTAAAAGCATTACTAGACGCTACTCATCGAGCGATGCTAGAAGCCTTTGGCGTCCCAGAACGCGATCGTTATCAAATTGTACATCAGCATCCTGCTCATGAAATGATTATTGAAGATACAGGTCTTGGCTTTGAGAGAAGCAAGGATTTGGTTATTATAAGTGTGACGAGCAAACAGCGAACAGAAGAGCAAAAACAAGCTCTTTACAAATTAATTGTAAAAGAGCTGGGAGAAAGCTGCGGAATTCAGCCAAGCGACATTATGATTTCAATTGTTGAAAACGGTAATGCTGACTGGAGCTTTGGTATGGGAGAAGCTCAATTCTTAACTGGGAAATTATAAAATGGTTTATTATCTAGAGAAGCCCTTATTTCTAAGGGCTTTTTCTCATTTTGTCTATAAAAATATTATTCTCTTAGTCACATCTTACTCAAAATTAAATACAGACATCTGTCAAATGAATGATACAATAAGCTTATATGCCGTTTTGAGTGGGAAAACCAAAAAAGAGTTCGGCGTACTAACTTCAGAACAACAATAATTTTACATAAAGATGTAAAGATTTAAAGGTTAAAAGAGAAATGTATAAAATCTGTAAAACAAAAGAACAGTTACGCGTTAAACATAGGAGTAAAAGGTTCTTCACGTGTTTTTTCGGATAATAAGAGAAAGTAATTTTGATCATTGAGGAGGAACTTAGAATGTTTGGATTTGATGCAGATGTATCGCCATTAGTGCGAATTAAAGTAATTGGAGTCGGCGGTGGAGGAAATAACACCGTTAACCGTATGATTGAACATGGTGTACAAGGGGTAGAATTTATCGCCGTTAATACGGATGCTCAGGCGCTTAATTTATCTAAAGCAGATGTGAAAATGCAGATTGGTGCGGCATTAACGCGAGGATTAGGTGCAGGAGCTAATCCAGAAGTAGGAAGAGAAGCTGCAGAAGAAAGCAGAGAGCAAATTCAAGAAGTACTGCAAGGCGCAGATATGGTATTCGTAACAGCTGGCATGGGGGGAGGCACTGGTACTGGAGCAGCTCCGGTTATTGCCCAAATTGCCCGTGAACTAAATGCTTTAACAATTGGAGTAGTTACTCGCCCTTTCAAGTTTGAAGGAAATAAACGTACCAAGCAAGCAGTAGGCGGTATTACTGCGATGAATGAATCGGTAGATACCCTTATTGTCATTCCAAACGACCGCTTGCTTGAAATCGTTGATAAAAAGACACCTATGCTTGAAGCATTCCGTGAAGCAGATAATGTTCTTCGCCAAGGTATTCAAGGTATTTCAGATTTAATCGCTGTTCCGGGGCTGATTAACCTTGACTTTGCTGATGTAAAAACAATTATGTCTAATCAAGGATTTGCGCTTATGGGTATCGGACGAGCTTCGGGATCAGATCGAGCAATTGAAGCAGCGAAAAAAGCGATTTCTAGTCCGCTGCTAGATGCATCGATTGATGGAGCAAGAGGCGTGCTGCTGAACATTACGAGCGGCAGCAGCCTGAGTCTTTACGAAGTACAGGAAGCAGCAGATATTGTCACGTCCGCTTCTGATCAGGACTTAAATATGATTTTTGGATCTGTGATTAATGAAGATTTAAAGGACGAAATGATGGTAACCGTTATTGCCACTGGATTTGATGATGAAGATATTTCACCATCAGCTTCCACTTCTAGAGTTTCAAGAGCACGCTACTAAATTAAATAACCAGCTTTTATGGTGGCAATTGTTTTTCAATTGCCTTAAAAGGGAATCCGGTGAAAATCCGGAGCGGTCCCGCCACTGTAACAAGGAGCCTTATGTCAAAAAGCCACTGTCTATTTAGAGACGGGAAGGCGGTATAAGGCAATGACTTGAAGCCAGGAGACCTGCCATAAATCGCAGCACACAATAACCTACGAGGATAGGGAGGTGTTTTGGCAGAATCAAAAATACGATAAACAAGGGATACGTTTATCTGAATTTGTTGTGAAGGCAAGCACTTCTTTTTAGAAGTGCTTTTTTTTGTGTATTAAAATAGAAGGTGGAAAAATGAATGATAAATAATAAAAAACTTGTATCTATGATATTTCTCGTGTTACTTTGCCTCACTGCTTGCGCTCCTAATGAAGAGAGCGTAAGTATAAAAGAAAGAAAGAAAACGGATAAAAGTGTGACGTTTTTATTTAATTTTACATCTGCAACGCTTGATCCTCATACGGACGATAATTATACAGCAGTTCGTGGGGGAGTAGGGGAGACGCTTGTTAAAATCAACGACGATTTAAAAATAAAGCCTTGGCTTGCTGAAAAGTGGGAAACGAAAGATAACGGCCTTACATGGACATTTATGATAAGAAAGAACATCACGTTTCAAAATGGAAAAGCGCTGAATGCAAATGCCGTTAAGTCTTCTCTTCAAAGAACGATAGACCAAAGTTATGCGATGAAAAACGCTTTAAATATTAAAGAAATGAAAGCGAACAGTCATGCGCTGACAATTACATTAAAAGAAACAATGCCTAAATTTCCTTCTGAATTAGTGCATCCAAATACAGCTATTATAGATGTTGATGCTTCTAATATAGCTAAGAAGCCCATTGGTACGGGTCCATTTCGCGTCTTGTCTTTTGATCAAGGAAATCAAGTAAAATTAGAAAGATATGAAAATTATTGGGGTGGAAAAGTGAAATTGAAAAGTGCGATCTTTGGATTTAACGAAGATGCTAATGCGCGAGTTGCTGCTCTTCAATCTGGAACAGCCGATATTATTTATCGCCCGCCTTTAGAAAGCTTGGGCACTTTACAAACAGATCCGTCTTTTAAAGTAAGTGGAGTACCTAGTGTGCGCACCCATTTATTGCTTTACAATCAAACTAATGACGCATTAAAAGACGAAAATGTAAGAAAAGCTATCGATACCTTATTGAACCGAAAAGAAATTGTTAGCAGCATCATGAACAATCAAGCGGCAGCGGCTCGAGGTCCATTTTTACCCCAATTACCTTTTGCTGATAGTACTGCTAATGAGCAAAGAGGTATGACATCTGCTAAAAAATATTTAGAGAAAGCAGGCTATCAAATCAAAAATGACAAAGCAATCAAAAATGGAAAGCCACTATCGCTCTCTCTTGTCACATATAGTTCTTTGCCAGAACTGCCTTTAATTGCTCAGCTTATACAGTCTAATGCCAAAGAGTTAGGAATTACTATTAAGATTCACCTAGTTGAAGATAGCGATGAATATGTAATGGCAAAAGATGATTGGGATTTAGCATTGTACAGCCTTATCACAGCACCTAGAGGAGATGCCAGCTATTATTTAAGTACGAACTATTTGCCCGGCGGTGGTTTAAATGCCAGCCGGATTAATGATGATACGCTAACAAAAATGATAGAACAGTTAAATTCAACAGTAGATGACGCAAAACGAGATCAGTTAGCCAAACAAGCAACCGCTTTGATTAATAGAAAAATGCTGACGTCATCGATTGTACATCCAAACATTGTTGTTGCTTATAATCAAAAAGTGAAAAACTGGACAACAAATCCAAGCGAGTATTATATGCTGACTCAGCATTTAGACGTAACGCCGTAGTTAACATTGCAGCATAAGCAGAGAAAAGAAAAAGTATACAATGATCGTTAAAAGGATGTGACAGTAAACGTGCAAGAAGTACAAATGTATCAAATTAAAGAAGTAAAAGAAAAGGATGCTGAAGTGATTCAGTTTGTCATGAATATGCGGAATGAGCTATTTCCTATGCTGGAAAAAAATCAGCTTCCTGTGGATTTGCTTCATTTTAATGAACATTACGTTCAAGCGAAAGACGCTGCTTTTTTTGCAGCTGTTACGGAAAATCAACAAGTAATTGGAACCATTGGTTTATACGCTTACGATGGACGGTTTCATGCATTAAAAGAGCGATATGAACATAGAACTGCAGCTGAGGTTGTAAAATGCTATGTCGATCCAGCGTACCGGCGTCTAGGCATTGGACAGCAGCTGTTAAAAGCAGTTGAACAATTTGCCCAAAGTCATTTTTATGACACGCTGTATCTGCATACTCATCCTTTCTTACCTGGCGCTATTCCTTTTTGGGCTTCACAAGGCTTTATCAAAAGGCTAGCTGAACAGGACGAACCATGGAATACGCTGCACATGGACAGAAAAATACAACGAGTCGTAACGTAACGAGATCATACAGTAATTACCATGGAATCTGTATATGGGCTCATGCTATAATGAACGTAACTTACATTTATAGCCTGTAGGGCAAGTCCTTACAGAAAAGAACCACGTTTCGAATTGGCTGAAACGTGGTTTTTTTCTATAAAAAACAAGTAACAAAATATTTTTAAAAATATATATGAAATCGCTTTCAAAATAATGAAATATATTATATAATTACTAGTGTTGTGTTGTACTTTGTTAGTGTTAAATCAATATCCTACATGTGTGAGCCGATTGCCTTATGGTAGTCGGCTTCCTTTTTTTATAGTAGAAGTCTAAAGGGAAACAGCGTTCGTTAAAATGGCTGTAATTGTCATGATAATAGTTGTCCCAAAGGCCCACTTGAAAAGAAAGAAAAGTAGCAATCATTCCAAACCCTAACAAAGAAAGCATTATCCATCACCTCTTAAAAATTTAGAAAATTCTATTAATTTATGTTATAGCATTAGAATTAATGTTAAAGTTTGGTATTTTTAAATAAGGTAACTTCAAACTAAACCTAAAAACTAAAAAAGCCGCCTTGTAGGCGACTGGTTTAAGCTAGGTCAGCTGTTATGGACTGCTTTTGAAGGTGATCAGACAGAAGGCTGTAGGCGATAATCTTCTTTTTATATTGTTTCACGACGTCGACATGATCATGATAGCTATATACGCATAGTCGAACAGCGTTTTTCCCTTTTTTCGTATCGATAACAAGTGGAGTTTCACTGTCTTCTAGGTGTTTATAATAGTCCTTATTTCCTTCATGGACATAATATTGTTTTAAAAATGTTGCTTTATTAAAATAATCAATCACTTGCATTTTGTCTTTGCCTTCTAAATGTTTCCCATCAACTGTGACAGTAGCGTTTTGATCATCAAGTGTTGGGTGTAATTGAAATTTAGTCATAAGCCATTTGACCACTGGAGTTGGAAGACACGTTATTAATATTTTGAGTGCACTTACAAGAATGATGGAAAGTAATACAATCCATGTCATAGTTAATCATCTCCGCTTAAATTAAATAAGATTACATACTTATTTTACCACAGAGAACATGATTGCTTTTTGTACATTATGTGAACCTTCTTTAGTGAAAAGATGTATATGAAATGCGTTTATTTATGCACATTTAGGGAAATATAAAATTATAACAAATACTACATATAAAAAAGGAGAAAAAATTATGTTGTGGACGATTATTGGACTTTTATTTATTTTTTGGTTATTAGGATTAGTTTTTCATATTGGCGGCGGCATCATTCACATTCTTCTTGTCATTGCAGTGATTGTGCTGATCGTAAAACTTGTGAAACGAATTTAGATATAAAAAGCCTTTCCTTAGGGAAAGGCTTTTTATGTGGAGAGATTATAAAAATGAGCTGTATTTCGATATAAAAAATCATATGTCTCCGTTACAGAAACCCTTTTGAGACGTGCTATTTCCTGAACGGACTGATGCATCATTGATGGAACCGTTGTCTGGTTTTGAAAATGTCCTTCAAATGGCCACGGACCATCTGTTTCGACCATCAAGTAGTCAAGAGGGTAATCTGTGGCAAGCGCTTGGATTTTAGGTTTATATACAATATCAGGTGTAACGGAAATATAGTAGCCGTTGTTTTTCATTCGTTCAACGGTTTTTTTAGCTCCTTTGAACCAGTGGAAGTGAGCTTTAGGCACAGAATGTTTTTCTAGTAAGTCGCACACGATCTCAGCATCTTCATATACAGCGTGAAGAATTAACGGTTTCCCCCATTTTTTTGAATGAATAATAAAAGCTTCAAGCAGCTCCAAATAGGGCTCTAGAGAAAGAGTATAGGTCTGACTTAAGTAATAAGGTAGACCAACCTCCCCAACAGCGATCATTTCTTCATTGTTTTGATCAATCCAGGCAAACAGCTCCGCTAATTCATTTGAAGAAGGCAGCATTTGTTCAGGGTGAAATCCGTAGGCAGGTTTCACGCAGGAATATAACTTGCTGATTTTTTGATTAAGTTGGCAAGAGTGTAATGTAGAAGATACAGAAATAAGCGCTTGTAACGAAGGATCCTGCTCAACTATGTCTTTCCAGCTTTTCTGTTCATATTGATCTAGATGAATATGCGAGTCAATAATGCGTTTCATAAATAATGCTCCTCCCAGCCTATTTTGTTTAAAAATAATACGTAAGAGAGTGTATGATTCTGTTAAGCCTCCACTTTATTTCTTATTTGTTTTCTGTTCCCCCATTTAGTAATAGATGAGAACGTATAAACAATAAGAGCTAACCAAATAAAACTAAAAGCAATAACATGAGCTTTTGTTAGCGATTCATGGTATAGAATGACTCCTGCTAGCAAAGACAAGGTTGGTGAAATATATTGAAGAATACCAAGCATTGATAATGATACTTTTTTAGCACTTTTTGTGAATAATAGGAGTGGTAAAGCTGTAACTACTCCACTGCCCATTAATAAAAGACTTGTTGAAAAAGAATCAAAAAACTGCAAGTGTGATTGAAATGTAAGGTAGCCTATGTATGCTAATGCAATAGGGGAGATGACCATCGTTTCAAGAGTTAATCCAATCGTTGAATCAGCTTTAATCTTTTTCTTTGCCAAACCATATAATCCGAAGGTAACAGCTAAGCTAAGCGAAATCCAAGGAACCACACCATAATGAAGACTAAGCGTTAAGACGCCGATTCCTGCTAGTATAAATGCAAAAATTTGAGCCCCGCTTAATCTCTCTTTTAAGAAAATAACACCTAATAAAACACTTGTTAGGGGATTAATATATTGTCCAAGGCTCGCTTCTACTATTTTTCCATTAATGACAGCCCACATAAAAATGCCCCAATTTGCACTAATAAGTACAGACGCAGTAAAAAGGGACCAGAATAAGGATGGTTTTTTCACTATTTCTTTTATAAACGTAATGTATGTACGCCATTTCTTTGTCATTAATAAAAGAATAAGCATAAAAATAAAAGACCAAAAAACGCGCTGAGCTAAAATCTCACCTGGTGCTACGTGGTGAACCAGCTTCCAATAAATTGGCGTGAGCCCCCACATAAGATAAGCAAGGACCGCATATATCACACCATCTCTGTCGTGATTTAAGTTCATGTGAAACCTTCTTTCTAACATAAGATAAAATCAGTAATAAAAGTCATAGATTAACATAAAAAAGCAGCATAAACGATTATATCACAGAGAAAAACGATTCTTCACATGTTGAATGGCTCAAAAAAGCGCTATGCGCCAGGTCATTGCTTTTCTATGTCTAAAATAAAATCAAATTGCGTGTTTCTAACAAGGTAAGTGCTTACACAAGTGCGTATGATAAGCGTTCCTTCAGCTTATATTCAAGTGGTTATGAAAAACAGTTGATTTCCCCATTATAAACTGTCAAGCTTAGGGAAGAAGAAAATCTTAGAGGAAAGAATATATAGGTGACGAATATGATCGAAATAAAAATGTCTACGATAAGCGACGGAGAATTTAACAGAGGTGTATTTGCTAAGCAAGATATTAAAAAAGGAACGCTTATTCACGAAGCTCCTGTTATCGCTTATCCTAATAAAGAGCATGATTTTATTGAGAAAACAACACTAGCGGATTATGCTTTTGAATATGGAGTGAATCATACGGCTATTCTTTTGGGATACGGTATGCTGTTTAATCACTCGTATACACCCAATGCTACGTATGAAATTAATTTTGACAATCATACCTTTGATTTTTATGCATATACGGATATCCAAGCAGGAGAAGAAATTCTCATCAACTATAATGGAGATGAAGATGATCAAGAGCTCCTTTGGTTTGATCGTGAAGATGAAGAAGAACAAAAGTAAAAAGTTAAGCCCATCGAAAATCGATGGGCTTTTTATTATGCTTTTTTATCTGGATACATAGTAGAGTTCAAACGGATGAATTGGTAAATATGCGTAATAATAACTTTTAAAACGGCATATCCAGGAACGGCTAAAATAATACCGATGATTCCGAATAAGTTTCCGGCGGTTAGAATGACAAAAATGACCGTAATCGGGTGAATATCCAGGCTTCTTCCCATAATTTGCGGAGAGATTACTTTGCCTTCAAGCAATTGAACAACTGCCCAGACAATGGCCAGTTTTACAAGCATGAAAGGAGACGTAATAAACGCAATAATAATGGCTGGAATAATGGCGATAATAGGACCAAGGTAAGGGACAACATTGGTTACCATGGCGATAATCGCTAGAAGTAATGCATAATCTAACCCAATAATCAGATAGCCAATGAAAAGCAGTACACCTATACAAATCGCAACAAAAATTTGCCCGCGAATATATGCGCTTAATGCGTGGTTCATGTCGGCTAAAATGAATTTAGCTTCAGAACGAGAGCGGTTTGGAAGCAGTTTTACAATGTAATTAGGTAAGTTTTTCCCATCTTTTAATAAGTAGAAAAGAATAAAGGGTAAAACGGCAACCGATAATATAATTTCTGTAATGGTACCGACAAAGTTCACAATACCGCTTGAAAATCCAGAAACATATTTGCTCAAGTGTTTTGATGCATCTTTTGAAATCTTATCTAGGTCCGTGTTAGCCGACTGAAGACCCTGTTCGACATATCGGTTATTCGAAAGATTCGTCACCGCATGCTGAACGTCATGCGTCAGCTCTGGGATATTATCAATAAGACGGTCAACTTGATTTTTTAGAGGCGGGATAACCGATGAAATAATAATGGCTAATGCGCCGATAATCACTATGTATAAAACAAGAATGGAAATAATTCGTTTTACACCTTTTCGTTCTAAAAAGTCAACAAGCGGATTAAATAAATAAAAGCAAATTCCTGCTAAGATAATCGGCAGTGCGATTGTTTTAATAAAAATAGAGATAGGAATTAAAATAAATCCGATTTTTGATAATGAAAAAATAGTCATGCTGAGAATAAAAATAATAATTGTATATACAACAAATTTATTATTTAAGATTTTTTCTCGGAAAAAAGTTCCTTTCTGAGGTCTAGGTTCCAAGCTGTTCAACTCCTTTAAAAAGTAAATGTATAGTTATCATACCCTGATTTAGACTAATTTAAGAGGGTTTTTTACAAAGAAGTGTGCATACTAGTAGAAAATCTTCTAGAAAGAAGGGGTGAAATCATTGAAAGAAGACAAACAGCCCTCGTATCGTGATTTCTCTACAGTAGAAAAAAGCCACGAGTATATAACCGCTGAAGAATTTCCAGACGGTCCCTTCGGCTCTCCGGTTAATCAAAAACTGGGGAAATCTACTTCATGGGAAGAAGGGCAGCGAACGTATAGCGCATTTAATTATGAAAACAAAAACCTTCATGAAAAAGCTCAAAGGTTATTCCCAGGGGCGCACCCTGTACATGATAACCCAAAGGAACATGAACAAAATCCAAGCTAATGTTTTTATTTTTAATGGGAAATGAAGAGCGCTTCTTTCTTGCTTGCATTGATATATGTATAGAATAATGTCTGCCAACTGCGATATCAAAAAGTCTTTGATATGTTTAGTATATGTCGATTTATCTTTTTGTTAAATCATGTTGACAACAAGCAATTTAGCCTGTAATATAAAACGTAACTTATCAATGTTTCTACAGGATTCGACAAAATTTGATTTACTTAAACTTGTGATCTCAACTTCTATTTACAGCTATTAGAGCGCTGTAAGTAGAAGTTTTATTTATGTTATCGATCAAAAAGAAAAAAGCAGGTCTGCTCAAGCAGGCCTGCTTTTTTTATTATTGAACAGCGTCAAATTTATTTACTTTCCACTGAGAATTAGATTTATAGAATGTGACAGTTCGTTTTACACTGCCGCCATCTACAGTTGGAACTGTGAATTCATAAGAGCGAACTGTTGCTGTTTGATACACAAGCTTTGTTTTTGCTTTTGACCACTCTAACATGCTGAATCCGTCGCCGATTGGATGTGCAAGTTTGCCGTTATATGTGATATAGCCGTAATTTGTTAATCCTTTTTCTACTGCACTATTTGTAAATGTCTCAGATAAGTAGCTTGATAGCTCAGCTTTTGTATCAAATTCAGGGCAAAGGTACACGTACTCAGTTCCTTTATATTCAAATGTACGTTCTGTACATGGTTTGTTTTTATAACCGTGCAGAGCACTCCAGAAATGATTGCTGGCACTAGCTGCAATTTTGACAGCATTTGCATCCGTTAGTGTTGAAGATGTTGTTTGTGCTGTAACTCCAGTGCTTAGTGTAAAGAAAATAGCGATTGATGATAAAACTAGTCCAATTTTTTTCATTTCTAACTCACTCCTAATTAATTAACCTTATTTATGTAACGATTATGTGTTTTATATTTCTTTTGTTACATTTATATTACAATAAATCTGTAATAAAAGAAAGTGTTTTGTCTTTTTTTCTTAAATTTTTTTAGATTTTTACTAGTTTCTGAAGTAGATATAGTAAATAAATTGCGGATAAATGTTGATTTATCAGGATTTTTAAACCGATTTTTCTATTTTATATTCGTTTTGTTACAAATAATCTTTTTTGTAACAAAACTGTAATAAAAGAAGCTGAATACTTTTAGGATACAGAAAAATAAAGATAAAACAGTGAAAAAGCGATTTTAAAAGTTTTTTTCCTTTTTTTGGGCATATTTCTTTTGCGGTTTTGAGCTTTTTAGTAGAGTAGATTAAGAGGAGGCGAAATCATGAAAGTCATTATACATAGTGAGAAAAGCGGTATAGCAGGCATGAATTACAGAGATCTTCAGGAGATGCCCCCTGAAAGAGGAGAAGTAAAAGTAAGGTTAAAAACAGCAGGTTTAAACCGGAGAGATTTATTTGTTATGAATAATCGAGGCAAAGGAGATAAGCCGTTTATTCCCGGTTCAGACGGTGCAGGTATTATAGAAGAAGTGGGAGAAGGCGTAAAAGGTTTAAAAATTGGAATAGAAGTGATCATTAATCCAAGTCTGGAGTGGGATCGTATAGAGGACATTCCGTTTACGCCTAAAATTTTAGGTGGTCCATCGAATGGAACGTTTGCAGAGTATGTAATCATAAAAGCGGATAATGTTGTGCAAAAGCCGCCTTATCTATCTTGGAAACAAGCGGGAGTTCTTTCATTATCAGCTTTAACTGCGTATAGAGCTCTCTTTACAAAAGGGCAGTTAAAAAAAGGAGAACATCTACTTATTCCTGGTATAGGGAGCGGAGTCGCGACTTATGGCTTGTTATTCGCAAAAGCTATCGGAGCTGACGTAACGGTTACTTCTAGAAGTGATGAAAAAAGAAAGCAAGCCCTAGAGTACGGAGCTGATTATGCATTAGACAGTGGAAGTAACCTAAAAGAAGAAATCAACGATAGAAAAGTAGATATCATACTTGATAGTGTGGGGGCAGCTTTATTTCCGACGTATTTTGAAATACTAAAGCCAAATGGAAGAATTGTTAATTTTGGTGCGAGTTCTGGAAATGAAGTTGAATTGCCTCTAAGAACTATTTTTTATCCTCAATTCAATATACTTGGCACATCTATGGGAAGTCAGGAAGAATTTGTGGACATGATGGATTTTATAGAGAAACATCAAATTAAACCAATCGTCGATAGATTCTATCCGCTGTCAGAGGCAGCTGCAGCTTGCGAACGATTAGATAAAGGAAAACAATTTGGCAATATAGGTTTACTTATTTCAGAATAAAAAAATCCCCGGCGCTAACTGGGGACTTTTTTATATAATCAAACGTTTGTTTAAATGAAAGAAACAAGGTAATAACAGGATTTTTAGCAGTTTTTTATCATAACCACCAAGCCAATAAAAAGGTAACAAATCCTCCTAGTATCAAAAATCCCATGCTGTATTTGAGCGTGTATTTAAACAGTTCACCCTCTTTTCCGGCTAAACCTACTGCTCCAGCAGCGACAGCAATTGATTGAGGAGAAAGCATTTTAGCCATCACGCCGCCGGCAGTATTAGCCGCTACGAGAATAATTGGCAAGACATTAATTTGCTGAGCAGTAGTTAGCTGCAAGTTGCCGAACAGCGCATTATTCGATACGACAGACCCCGTTAGAAATACGCCAATCCAGCCAAGAAATGGAGATAAAAATGGAAAATAAGCAGCTGATGTAGCGAGTGCCAATCCAAGTGTAGAGGACTGTCCTGAATAATTTGAAATAAAAGCAAAAGCAATGACCATCATAATCGTCATAATAGGTCTTGATAGTTCTTTTACGGTTTCCAAAAGAGTGGTCCATGCCACTTTTGCCGATACGTTAAGCAAGAAAACTGAAAGGATACAAGCGATAAGAATTGCCGTACCTGTTGCTGCAAATAAGTCTATTTTTAAGACAGCAGCGTAAGGCGTAGGATCTTTTACTAAAGGCGCTGCTTTAATTACGTGATTGTGTAAAAATGGGACGTTAATAAGCAGGTTCAGATGTTCAAGCGCCGTTTTGACAAAAGAAATGCTCCAAGCCGTAACGAGTATCGTTAATAGAATAAAAGGAGACCAAGCCTTTAAAATTTGTTTTGGTGACAGGCTGAAGCTTTTAGCTGCTGCCGGGCTTGTTCTTTTAATATAAAAAGCAAGAGCAAGCAAACTCACAATAGAAGATGTGATATTTGGAAGTTCAGGGCCGATGTATGTAACAGTTAAATACTGCGTCAGTGCATAGGAAATGGCTGTGATGCTCGTTGCTTTCCATACGTCTTTTAATCCTTTTATCCCATCCATAATAAAGACAAGTAAAAAAGGGATAAGAAAAGAAATAATCGGAAGCTGCGTGCCAAGAAAATGAGCAATTTCTTTTGGATCAATGCCAGATACTTGTCCTGCGACAATGACAGGAATCCCCATGGCGCCAAAAGCTCCTGAAGCTGTATTAGCAATTAAGCATAGCGCCGCTGCTTTTAACGGTTTGAATCCAAGTCCAACTAGAAGCGCTGCTGTAATGGCAATTGGAGCTCCAAATCCTGCTGCTCCTTCTAAAAAAGCATTAAAGGAAAAAGCAACAAGCAGCATTTGCAAGCGGGGGTCATCGGTTATTGAAATAATAGATTGCCTAATGGTAGTAAACTGTCCGCTTTTGACAGTTAGCTTGTATAAGAACACCGCGCCGATAATAATATAGCTGATGGGCCAAAGTGCATACAAAAACCCATAGCCTGTGGCTCCTAAGACCATTGAGGCAGGCATATCATAAAAATAAATAGCAATAATCATAGAAAGAAGTACCGTAATACCAGCAGCAATGTGTCCTTTTAATTTCAAAAGAGTTAAAGCAATAAAGAAAAAGATGATGGGGATGAGTGCAATTAGTGCAGAAAGCCAAATATTATTTAACGGATTATATACTTGAGTCCACGTCATATTCATACACCTCTACTACATATTTAAAACAAGGGAGCGGGGGAGTCCCCCGCAAAAATCTTTTGATGTTACACAAAAGCTCTGTCGCGAGTTTGCTTAAGAATGCTAGCAGAGTGCTCGAGCTGCTGCTGTTCGTGAGGAGTTAAATTCAATTCAATAATTTGGCGCACGCCGTTTTTATTAATGATAGCCGGCACGCCGATATACACATCAGAAATACCGTATTGTCCTTCTAATAAAGCAGATACCGTTAAAATAGAATTTTCATCATCTAAAATAGCCTTGGTTATGCGTACAAGTCCCATCGCAATTCCGTAATAAGTCGCTCCTTTTCGATTAATAATATGGTAAGCCGCATCGCGTGTTTGTTCGAATAGATGCTGCATATCCGGCTCTTTTTCAATAGCAGCAGTATTGATAAAATGTTCGAGCTTCACACCGCCAATTTGCGCGTGGCTCCAAACAGGAAATTCCGTATCTCCATGTTCCCCCATAATATAAGCGTGGACGTTGCGAGAATCTACTTCGAAATAGTCGCTTAACAAGTAGCGGAAGCGAGCTGTGTCAAGAATCGTTCCTGAACCAATTACTCGTTCGTTTGGTAATCCTGATACTTTTTGTGTAACGTGTGCGAGAATATCAACTGGATTTGTTGCCACTAAAATGATGCCGTCAAATCCGCTGTTCATAATATCTTTTACAATGCATTCAAAAATTTTAACGTTTTTTTCAACTAGATCTAAGCGCGTTTCCCCTGGAGCTTGATTAGCGCCCGCTGTAATAACTACTAAATCAGCATCAGCGCAGTCTTTATAATCTCCAGCCCAGATTTTCATCGGTGTGGCAAATGGCATTCCATGATTGATATCGCGTGCTTCGCCTTCTGCTTTTTCTTTGTTCATATCGATTAACACTAATTCATTGGCAATACCTTGATTGACCATTGAAAAAGCGTAGCTTGAGCCAACAAAACCAGTTCCGATAACGGCAACTTTTCGTGTCTTTGGTGTAAATTGTGTTTTCATTTGTATCATCCTTTGAATTTTATTTTGTGATGTTTTTCACAATGTTAGTGTAACAAGAATAAATACCCTCGGCTGTGATAAAAATCACACCCTTAAAAAAATAGTAAACAATTTTACAGGGCGATTTAAAAAAGGGTTCTTCTACATGAAGTGCCACATTTAGAAAGATCTTAAACGTTTAAAGTGTTGAGTAAAGGCAACTTGTTTTGCAGAAAGCTAAAGAGTTTAACATTCTCTATTTGTATGTTAACAGCCAATAATGTTTCTATAGACCCACACGAAATCCATTTGTTACACTAAGTTTGCTTATTTTGAATAAAGGAGTGGAAGGGATGGAGAACTACTATGAGCAAGCCCAAAAAGGCGCTTGGGTTAGTATCTTATCATATATCTTTTTATCAGCATGTAAACTTATTATTGCGGGTGTCACCGCTTCCTCTGCTTTAAAAGCCGACGGTCTTAATAATGTTACAGATATTATTGCATCAATTGCCGTCTTAGTCGGCTTAAAAATCTCTAAAAAACCTCGCGATAATGATCATCCCTATGGACATTCCAGAGCGGAACATATCTCTTCACTTATTGCTTCTTTTATCATGATGGTCATCGGACTAGAAGTATTGGTCGACGCGGGTCAGTCATTATTTATGGACAAATCTGAAGCGCCTAATTTACTGGCTGCTTGGGTAGGTCTTGGAGCGGCTGCTGTTATGGGTGGTGTCTACCGGTATAATATTAAGATTGCTAAAAAACTTGATAGCCAGTCTTTATATGCGGTTGCTAAAGATAATTTGTCTGATGCACTTGTGAGTATAGGGGCTGTTGTGGGAATTTTCGGCTCACAATTCGGCCTGCCCTGGCTGGACGTGGTAGCTGCTTTTGCTGTGGGAATTATTATTTGTAAAACAGCCATCGAGATTTTTAAAGAAGCGGCTCACTCCTTAACGGACGGATTTGATGAAGAAAAGTTAGGGCACTACAAAGAAAGCATTGGGCTTGTAGAAGGTGTAAAAGAAGTAGAAGATGTGAAAGCGCGCAAGCTTGGTAATCAAGTCGTGATTGATGTAACTGTTAAAGTAGATCCCCATTTAAATGTTATTAAAAGCCATGAAATTGCTGATCAAATTGAACATATGATGAACGATGAGCATCAGATTAAAGATACGCTTGTTCATATTGAACCTGATGCATACGAAAAGCAAAAATAAAACCAGCACGTTCTTTCGTTATGAAAGGATGGGCTGGTTTTATTTTTGGAGAAATTTGAAATAAATCACAAAAACTTCTTCAAAAATGAAAATGAAAAGCCGTTATTAGTAATATAAAGATTTTTGTAGAAGGGTGAGGGAATGAAGAGGTTAAGTGCAAAGCTCGTAGTATTTTTTAGTATTTTTATAGCTATTTTATTATTAGTTGTTTCAGGGGCTGTTTATCAATTTACCAAAACACAAATAGAAAAAGATGTAGAGATTCAGTCTCAAAGTCAAGTGAAAGAGTTAAAAGAAACGATTCATACGTACTTAGACATGTATAGTCGTTCTTTGCTGACGTATAGTGAAAATGATGTAATCGTTAATTTTGTTAAGCAGGAAGGAAATCAAACAAACCAAGAGAAAAATCCGTATTTTACATGGAATACGGTTCAAAAAGAGTTTACGCAGTTTAAAGAAAAATATCCAAACCTGGCACTTGAATACATAGGCACTAAAAATAAGGGAATGTATTCTGTTCCCAAGCAAGAGTTTGGTTCAAACTATGATCCGACTTCCAGGGTGTGGTACAAACAAGCAGTAGAATCACCTGAAGAGGTTGTTTACACGGATCCATATGAAGATGCAGCAACGAAAAAGACGGTTGTGACGATTGCAAAGGCTATTTTAGATCCAGATACTAAAAATGTGCTGGGCGTTATAGCTACTGATTTAGACTTAGATGCATTAAAAAACATTGTAGGTAAAGCAGAAGTAAATCACGGTGGATATGCATTTTTATTTGATCAAAATGGCACAGCGCTCGTTCATCCAACAGAAGCTGGAAAAAATTTAATGAATCAGCCATTTATGAAAAAAATGTACGAAGCAGACCGGAATAAAGATTTCATGAAGTATACCTTTCAAGGTGAAGAGAGAGTGATGGCATATGATACTCTCGAAGGAACAAATTGGAAGATAGGAAACGCCTTTATTTATAATGAAATGCTCTCAAGCGCTCATCATTTACTGAATGTGATTGTCTGGATTGCGTTAATTGGCATCTTATTATCAGTGGTGTTAACCATCTTTTTCTCAAGAATCATTACGAATCCGATTCGCCGCTTGAAAAACGAAGTAGCCAAAGTAACAGCTGGCGATTTAACAGTTCAGGTTCAGACGAAGTCAAAAGATGAAATTGGTGAACTTACTCATTTATTTAACGATATGGTAGCTAAAATGAAAACATTGATTGGCACGGTTCAGACGTCTGTTGAGACAGTAAAAACGTCTGTTGAAGACTTGAGTGCTGTATCTGAAGAAGCAACTGCATCCAGTGAAGAAATTGGCCGGGCTATCCATGAGATTGCCAGCGGCGCCACGCAGCAGGCTTCTGACGCTGACTCTACTAATCACAAAACGATGAGTTTATCTTCACAAATTGAAGAAGTCATTGAACAAAACGCCCAGATTAATAAAATGACGATTGAAGCTGTAACCATCAATGAAAAAGGCTTAAAACAAATGCAGCTGCTTCGCAACCAAACTACCGAATCATCTCAGACGATTCACGGTGTTCAAACGGTAATGGAAGAGTTAACAAGTAAGATGAAAGAAATTGAATCTATTATTTTTACAATTAATAGCATTTCAGATCAGACAAATTTACTTGCACTAAATGCTAGTATTGAAGCAGCTCGTGCAGGAGAACATGGCAAAGGATTTGCGGTAGTAGCTGAAGAGGTACGAAAACTTGCTGAACAGTCCTCTCAGGCTACTGAACAAGTTCGCCACACGATTGCAGCGATTCAAGGGGAAGTCGCGGCTGCTCGTGAAGAATGCAACCGGACAGAAGAACTTTCAAAATCTCAAGACTTTGTGGTAGGAGACACAGAACAAGCTTTTCGTGAAATTGCTACTACCATTGAGCAGGTGGCAGCGGCTGTCGAACATGTAACAAGCAGCATGGACAGCATTGATGAGCATAAGGAAGACGTGGTAGCGGCCATTCAAAGTATAGCAGCTATTGCACAGCAATCAGCAGCAGGAACGGAAGAAATTACGGCTTCTACAGAAGAACAAATTAGAGCTATTTCTACTGTTTCTCAATCGGCTGAACATTTGCAAGAGATTAGTGAAGAATTGGCGAACTTGATTCGTCAATTTAAAATTAAATAAAAAAGAGCGCCAATAACATATTGGCGCTCTTTTTTATTTAATAGGAAAACAAGTTGCTGTACGGTAAAAAAACCTGCTGATCTAGAGGTGCAACAGCTGACACGCGCTGATGTGTAAACGGGTGTATAAAAGAAAGCTTAATGGCATGTAAAGCTTGCTGCTGATCTTTTAATCTCTTTCCGCCATAAAGCGTATCACCAAGTAATGGATGGCCGACGTGACTCATATGAACACGTATTTGGTGAGTGCGTCCGGTCTCGAGCGAAAGTTCAATAAGCGTTTCATTTTTTGCCATATTGCGCTTTAACACGCGATAAGATGTTTTGGCAGCTTGTCCCGTTCTAGATACTCTTCTTCTCGTAGCGTGATGGCGATCGCGTCCAATAGGTTCATTAACGATTCCTTGCTCTTGTTTCATGAGTCCTTGGACAAGAGCAACATAAGTCCGATTAATTTTACGTTCAGCCAGCAGCTGGTCAAACACAGAGCTTGCTACAAAATGCTTCGTGAATAAGATAGCACCTGATGTATCGCTGTCCAAACGGTGAACGTGTCTAGGTTTTGTTTGGAGGCCTATTTTTTGAAAATAAGCAGCTACAGCATTTAAAAGAGTTTTTTGGTCCTGCTCTGATGAAGGATGAGTATCTATGTTTATTGGTTTGTTTACGATTAGCACGTGTTCATCTTCAAACAAAATCTCTATATTAACATTGTAAGGTGTTATTTCATTAGATTCTGCTTCAAAAAAAGGGAGTGATACTCTATCATTTTCCTTAAGAGTATTCCTCCATGGTAAAGGCTCACCGTTTATAAGCACATTTTTATTCATCCGAAACTGATGCAACGTTTTTTTGGGAATACGCCATTTCGTTTTTAAATAATCTTCAATTGTTTGCCCTGCATCATTTTTTGTGATTTTATCTTCTAGCCATTGGCCGTGTATACTCATATTTAATCCCTTCCTTACATACTAGTAAATATCCTTTAATCTTTAAAAAGAACTTGTAAATAATTAGGAGGAAATAACTACCTGAAGTTCTCGTTTTATGTTTATGTTATGCTAAATAAAGAGACATAAGTTAAGAGAAAAAAGGGGGGGTAACCATGAAAATTGCCCAAGCAGCTCCGCCAGAAATGGAGAATTACATAGAAGAGTTGACTGAACAGCTTCGCTATGACTTGTTACCTCGGTATGTATCTGTAGATAAGCTTAATCCTGATCAATTATTAAATCCAGATTATTGTACAGACCATTTATATAATGGCTTACTCGATGAAGCATTGCAAGTCATTAGTAGCCTTCAGACAATAATTGCCGTGATTGAAGCGATTCAACATCGGCCGATTGAAGAAAGCGACTGCGAGCAATTCGAAAAAAATATTGCAATTTTAAAAAAATACGGGTTCTTATTTCCTGTTTCCATTGAGTGTTTTGCAAAAGAAAACAATTTGATTACGTATTCGTATGAATCGTTTTACAATTCATACATAAATTAAAGAAAAAAAGCATGTATCACATGCTTTTTTTCTTTTGAATCATATATTTCAGACTTCTATTGGACATTCAAAAAGAGCTTGTGATATGGTCAAACTTGTATAAATCCATCAAAAAATAAATAGGAGCGAAAACATGACGAAAGCAAAATTATGTTTTATCGGTGCAGGCTTTCACGCATCAACGAACATTTACCCCTCTGTTATTGAAGCGGGAGCAGAAATTAAAGCAATTTCCACACGCAGTATCGAAAGATCAAAAACTGCTCTTCAACGATTTGGGAGCAGCGGTACGCCGTACGATGATTATAAGAAAATGCTAAAACAAGAAAAGTGCGATGGAGTAGTGGTTGTGGCACAGCCTAAAGATCATCCTGCTTTGGTGCTTGATTGCATTCGAGCAGGACAAAATGTTTATGTGGACAAGCCTTTGGGGATGAATGAAAGAGAAGCAAAAGAGATTTCAGATGCTGCTAAGCAAGCTGGCGTAAAAGTTATGGTAGGTTTTATGAAGCGCTATGCGCCTTGTTATATGAAGTTAAAAGAATTAATTGAAGAAGGTAGCCTAGGAAGTGTTCGTTCATTTCAAGCAAGATTTGCTGTAGACAGCACCCCTTTTTGTAAAAATGAAGAACAGTTTGTGAAGCTGGCTGCTATACATATTGTCGATCTTGTTCGTCACTTGTTCGGAGAAGTTGTTCACGTGACAGGTTTTAGAAATAATCATCGTGAGTATATTTCAAATAGTATTTCGCTAAAGTTTGAAAATGGTACGGTCGGGAGTCTTTATTTTACTGGCATGACAGCGTGGTCTCGAGAAAGTGAAAACTTATTAGTGACATTTGATGATGGTTTTGCTTTTGTTGACGAAATAAATTCATTAACTATTCACGAATCCCAGACTTTTGATGAATTACCGTGGAAATCATTAAAAGAAAACGATCGTGTGTTTACACCTTCTGCTTCTCCGATGTCGGGAGCTTATCGAGATCTTTATCTTCGTGGGTTTGTTGGAGAGATGGCTCATTTTATTGAGTGTTGTACAAATGACCAAGAACCTCTTTCCAGTGGGAGCGACAATGTAAAAACGATGAGATTATGTGATCAAATACTGTCATCTTTAATGTAAAGAAAACTTTAAAGAAAAGAATGTACGATGAATAGATTACTGTAAATTATGTAAATCATACTAAATAATGTTATGATTAGACAGGTCGTATAAACGAAAGCATTTACCTTTCATAAGATTACAAAACGTTTCAATCTTATTACATATGTTTAAAATTAGCCTAAATGGTTTCTTTTTACGCCTATATCATATACAATGCCCCCTAGATGATTTTTTCGAATAGCTAATAATCGTTTGGGATTATGAAAGGAGATTAATCATGAGAAAACTGATGTATACATTGCTCATTGGGTTAATTGCTGCAGCTTTAACAGCTTGTGGTTCAAACGATGATGCAAAGCAATCAAAGAACGATGATCAAAAAACTGCACAAACTGAGAAGCAAAAAGAGGCGCAGGAAAAGCAGGAAAAGCAAGCAAAAGAAATGCAGAAGAAATTAGATAAACAAAAAGTAGATGAAAAGAAAACCGTAGCAGTTGTAAACGGTAAAAAAGTTTCGGGTGAAGAATATAATGCAGCCCTGGCTACATCACAAAATCAGTACCAACAAATGGGACAAGACCCAACTTCTAAAGAAGCAGCTAAACAAGTAAAGCAGCAAACAATTGACAATTTAGTAGGTCAAACGCTGCTATTGCAAGAAGCTGAAAACAAAGGCTATAAAGCAACTGATGAAGAAGTAGATAAAAAGTTCAAAGAAACGAAAAAGCAGTTCAAGACAGATAAACAGTTTAAAGCGGCATTAAAAGATGCAGGAATAACTCAATCACAATTAAAGTCTGAGCTGGCTGACAGCATTAAATATCAGCAGTACGTAGATAAAGACATCCAAACACCAGAAGTAACAGATAAAGAAATTCAAGATTATTACGATCAATTTGCAAAACAAAGCCAAAGTCAAGCAAGCGGCAGTAAAGAACAATCTCAAATGCCAAAGCTTGAAGACGTAAAGCCTCAAATTAAGCAGCAGCTTGAACAACAAAAGAAACAAGAAGCATTAGAGAAAAAAGTTGAAGAACTTAAGAAAAATGCAAAAGTTGAAGTGAAGCTTTAAATACAAATGAAACGGCCCTTTAAAGGGCCGTTTTTTGTTATGTACATTATTGCTTCTTGTCAGTAAAAAGGGGTGCGTGAAAGATTTTATTGTATTTTGACTTATAAGGTAAAAAGTGTTCTGATGGTTTGCCTTTCATCCTATACTTTTCTTATATAGATATAAGAGAAATTGGGGGAGTCGATAAATGAAAAAGGTGGCTGTTTTTTTTGTTGGGCTTGTTTTTTTACTCGCGGGGATGGGTCTGACAGGCAATGCTTCTGCGGCGTCCAATCAACTTGTTATCATTAACAAATCTACTAACACACTTGCTTTTTATGATGGAGGCAAATTGGTAAAGACGTTCAAAGTTGCGACAGGGAGGCAGATGAGTTATACACCAGAAGGTACCTTTAGCATTGTGAATAAAATTAAAAACCGGCCTTATTATAAAGACAACATTCGGGGAGGAGATCCTAGAAATCCACTAGGTGATCGCTGGCTAGGATTAAATGCGCGCGGAACGTATGGCACGACGTACGCTATTCATGGAAATAATAATCCAAGTTCTATCGGGACCTACGCAAGTTCAGGGTGCATTCGTATGTATGATGAAGAGGTACGCTGGCTGTTTGACCGCGTTCAAACCGGTACAAAAGTGGTTATTGGTCAATTTCATTCTCAAAGTTTTGATTCAATCGCTGTTAAAAACAAATACAAAGTAAGCAGTGCTTCAGTCGCCCAGAATCTTTGTAAAACAAAAAAGCTCTCAAAAGGCCAAATTGGTTTTGTAACGATTCAATCACCGATGGTTTTGTTAAAAGAAGAAAAAGGAAAATGGGTAAAGATTCGCACGTTAAATCGCGGTGAACGCTATAATGTATATAAAATAAATGGCATTAAAGTCTCTTTAGGACCAGGATTTATTGAAAATTATCCTAATAAAAAAACATCCATAAAATTAGATATTTGCAAATAGAAAATGAGGCTGGGACAAAAGTATTTTAGCCTAAGTGAAAAACGAACCATTGATCAGAATTTTGATTCTTGGTTCGTTTTTTTTATTATGGTGAACGCAGATTTCATCTGTTTCGTTCCTTCTAGCAGTTGATGGGAGGGTGAAGACTCCTGCGGCCGCCCGCAGAAAGCGAAGTCTTGCACGGAAGTCAACAGCGGTGTCACAAGCTATCCATACGAGCTAATCCATTTGTGCGTCTTTCGATTGGATTTATTTCGTTATGTCTCACCCTCATTTTTTGAATTTTTAATAATGTTTATTATAATAAAAAACAGGGAAACTAATTGCCTAATGAAGAGAGAGAAAGGGTTGTTTGAGCGTATGTCTACAATAGACTTATCAAAATTCGAGAAAAAAATGATTATTCGTAACATCAAACCGGACGATATAGATGAAATTTTAGCACTTCAAAAGCTATCATTCCCCGGAATGGATCCGTGGAAAAAAGAACAGCTTGAAAGTCATCTGGCCATTTTTCCAGAAGGACAAATATGTGCAGAGTACGACGGGGAAATTATCGGATCTTGTTCCAGCTTGATTGTGAACTTTGATGAGTACGATGATCAGCATACGTGGGACGATATTACAGACGAAGGATACATTACAAATCATAACCCAGAAGGCTACAATCTGTATGGAATTGAAGTAATGGTTCATCCAAAGTATCGCGGCATGAAAATAGGACGCCGCTTATATGAAGCGCGTAAAGATTTAGCACGTGAGTTGAACCTTAAAAGTATCATCATCGGAGGAAGAATTCCTAATTACCATAAGCATTCAGCTGAAATGTCGCCTAGAGAGTATGTAGAGCAAGTTATTCATCATAAAATTTATGATCCAGTACTATCTTTTCAGCTAATGAACGGATTTACGCTTATGCGTATAAACCCTGGTTATCTTCCTGATGACCTAGCTTCTAATAAGTATGCAACGCTGATGGAATGGAACAACGTAGATTATGTTCGCCGTTCAAAACGCCATTTTAAAACATCATTCCCAGTGCGTATTTGTGTTGTTCAGTATATGATGAAACAGATCAATTCATTTGAAGAGTTTGCAACACAGGTAGAATATTATACAGATGTTGCTTATGATGCAAAAGCCGACTTCTGCGTATTCCCGGAAATTTTCACAACTCAGCTCATGTCTTTCTTGAATGAAAAAATTCCAAGCAAAGCGGTTCAGCGCGTAGCAGAATATACGGAAGAGTACATTGAGTTATTTACTAACTTAGCGGTTAAATATAACGTAAATATTATTGGAGGATCCCACTTCGTCGAAGAAGATAATGGAGATATCTTTAATATTGCCTATCTATTCCGCCGAGATGGAACAATTGAAAAGCAGTACAAAGTGCATATTACACCTAATGAAAGAAAATGGTGGGGAATTAGCCCAGGAGATAAAGTTGAAGTGTTTGATACAGATTGCGGGAAAATTGCGATCCAAATTTGCTATGACATTGAATTTCCGGAGCTTGCTCGTATTGCTACAGATAAAGGTGCAAATATTATTTTTACACCATTCTGTACGGAAGATCGTCAAGGCTATCTGCGCGTAAGATACTGCTCTCAGGCTCGTGCGATCGAAAACCAAATTTATACGGTTATCGCAGGTACGGTTGGAAACCTGCCTGAAACAGAAAATATGGATATTCAGTACGCTCAGTCTGCTATTTTTGCACCGTCTGACTTTGAATTTGCACGAGACGGTATTGTAGGAGAATGTAACCCTAATATTGAAATGGTGGTTATTGGAGATGTAGATTTAGAAATTCTTCGTCGCCAGCGTCAATCAGGAACGGTTCGTCAATTAAAAGATCGACGCCATGACGTTTACAATATTAAATATAAAAAATAACGCAGTTTCTAAAAACATCATGCAAATGCATGGTGTTTTTTATTTCAACTTTTGCCATAATAAAAACTATTACAATGAATTTTGTGGACTAACCATGGAAAAGAGGGGAAAACATGAGTTTTCATGGACAATCGGTATTACCCGCTGTTCGAGATATGAAGCAATTGGAAAATTTTTTAGTAAGCAATTACGAGTACGGAGTTCTTTTAGACAATCAAGTGGGCATGCTAAAAGGAATTATGAGAGAGGTTCATAAGCATGAAAAAAAGCTAATCATTCATTTAGACTTAATTCATGGCTTAAAGCACGATGAGTATGCGGTTGATTTTTTGTGTCAGGAGTTTAAGCCTGCGGGGATTATTTCGACAAGAACAAACGTCATTTTAAAAGCTAAACAAAGAGGAATCTATGCCATTCAACGGGTCTTTTTATTAGACAGCACGGCTTTGAAGAAAAGCTATGAGTTAATGAAGAAAGTAAAACCCGATTATATTGAGCTTCTTCCTGGAATTGTGCCCACTTTAATCCAAGAAGTCAAAGCTGAAACAGGCATTCCGGTGTTAGCCGGAGGTTTAATACGAACCGAAGAAGAAGTTCGTAATGCTTTAGGAGCCGGGGCTTCTGCTGTTACAACATCAAATAGAGAACTGTGGAGTATTTCAACTTAAAAAAACTGTTTGACAACGCTTTCATCATCTAGTAAACTTCTAGATAAGTTAATAGTTGTGAGGGAGAATAGGAGATCCACGGTATAGCCTTTTAATGATTTTATTAGGGGGATGTATGGTGGATTTTCTTATTTTCTTGTAATGTTAACCGTGTTTATACAAAGGGGAGGTATTTATATGCAAGCATTTTTAGGAGAAGTAATTGGAACAATGATACTAATTATCCTTGGCGCTGGTGTATGTGCGGGCGTCAATTTAAAAAAATCGTTTGCTGCTAATTCAGGATGGATTGTTATCACAATGGGGTGGGGAATGGCAGTAGCCATGGCAGCATATGCGGTTGGTAATATGAGTGGAGCACACTTAAACCCAGCGCTAACAGTAGCGCTTGCTATTACAGGTGATTTTCCGTGGTCACAAGTACCGATGTACATCTTAGCTCAGTTTATTGGAGCGATTCTTGGTGCAACAGTTGTTTATTTACACTATCTTCCACACTGGAAAGAAACAAAAGATGCTGGTACAAAACTAGGCGTATTTGCAACGGGGCCAGCAATTGCGAACCCATTTGCAAACGTTTTAAGTGAGGCGATTGGAACATTTGTATTAGTAGTAGGAATTTTAGCAATTGGAGCAAATAAATTTACAGATGGATTAAATCCTTTAGTAGTAGGATTTTTAATCGTAAGTATTGGTTTATCATTAGGAGGAACAACAGGCTATGCCATAAACCCTGCTCGTGATTTAGGACCACGTATCGCTCATGCTATCTTGCCGATACCTGGCAAAGGCAGCTCGAACTGGAAATACGCTTGGGTGCCAGTAGTGGGTCCTTTATTAGGCGGATCAATTGGCGCAGTATTTTATCAAGCGGCATTCTTAAATAAAACGTCTAGCAGCTTATGGATTGTCTTAAGCATTGCGGTGATTGTTTTAGCTGTTATTTACGCTATTTCTAAACAAAAAGCAGCACAAATTCAATCAGCAGTAGTACCAAAAAAATGAATGCGCTTTACCATCTAACTATGTACAATAAAGAAACGACACTATACAGAGAATAGGGGATATTGATATGGAAAAATTTATTTTATCTTTAGACCAAGGAACAACAAGCTCACGAGCAATGTTATTTAATAAAAAAGGTGAAGTTGTACATGTAGCTCAAAAAGAGTTTACGCAGTACTTCCCAAAACCAGGTTGGGTAGAGCATAATGCTAGTGAAATTTGGGGTTCTATCCTTGCCGTTATTGCATCTTGTCTATCTGAGTCAGGTGTTCATGCTGATCAAATTGAAGGAATTGGAATTACCAATCAGCGTGAAACAGCAGTAGTATGGGAAAAAGCAACAGGAAAGCCGATATACAATGCAATCGTATGGCAGTCTCGACAAACGTCTGGTATTTGTGAAGAGTTAAAAGCAAAAGGATTAAACGATACGTTCCGCGACAAAACGGGATTATTAATTGATGCATACTTCTCTGGAACAAAAGTAAAGTGGATTTTAGATAACGTAGAAGGTGCACGAGAAAAAGCAGAAAACGGTGAATTGTTATTCGGAACAATTGATACATGGTTAATTTGGAAGTTATCAGGCGGAAAGGCGCATGTAACGGATTACTCAAACGCATCCCGCACGCTTATGTTCAATATCTACGATTTAAAATGGGATGATGAACTGCTAGATATCTTAGGGGTACCGAAATCAATGCTTCCAGAAGTAAAGCCTTCTTCTGAAGTATACGCTCATACAGTAGATTATCATTTCTTTGGTAAAAACATTCCAATTGCTGGAGCAGCAGGGGATCAGCAAGCCGCTTTATTTGGACAAGCTTGCTATGAAAAAGGAATGGCAAAAAACACCTATGGAACAGGCTGCTTTATGCTCATGAATACGGGTGAAAAAGCAGTTAAGTCCGATCACGGCTTATTAACTACATTAGCATGGGGGATTAACGGAAAAGTAGAATATGCGCTTGAAGGCAGTATTTTTGTAGCAGGATCTGCTATTCAGTGGCTTCGCGACGGTTTAAGAATGTTTAAAAATGCGGCTGAAACTGAAAACTATGCAACACGAGTAGAGTCTACAGACGGCGTATATATTGTGCCAGCTTTCGTAGGACTTGGAACGCCATATTGGGATAGCGATGTACGTGGAGCGATGTTTGGATTGACTCGCGGTACAAAAAAAGAACACTTTATTCGTGCAACGCTTGAATCACTAGCTTATCAAACAAGAGACGTATTAAGCGCGATGGAAGCAGACTCTGGAATTACATTAAAAACATTGCGTGTAGACGGAGGAGCAGTTAAGAATAATTTCTTAATGCAGTTCCAAAGTGATGTGTTAAATGTTCCTGTTGAGCGTCCTCAAGTGAATGAAACAACCGCTCTTGGGGCAGCATATTTAGCGGGTCTAGCGGTCGGCTACTGGAAAGATTGTGATGAAATTGCGCAGCAGTGGAATATGGAAAAATCTTTCGAACCAAACATGGAAGAAGAACAACGTGAAGAATTATATAGCGGCTGGAAAAAAGCCGTACATGCAACAATGGCTTTTAAGTAATTATTTGATGAAAATCCTTTAATTAAAAGCGCATGTATGATATAATGTATTCAAGTTAATAAATTGGTTGGAGAATCGGAGAGACCACAGATCCATATGTAGGCATACTATATATGTGATTTGTGGTCTCTCTTTTTGTATATTGGAAAATTTTGATATCTTTGAAAAATGAAAGGGGAATGACGTATGTTTTCAAGTCAAACACGTTCGAATAAATTGGTAGACATGACACAAAATCAATATGATTTATTAGTAATTGGTGGGGGAATTACTGGGTCAGGTATTGCACTTGATGCGACTCATCGAGGCATGAAAACGGCATTAGTTGAAATGCAGGATTTCGCAGCAGGAACATCTAGTCGTTCAACGAAGCTTGTTCACGGCGGTCTACGCTATTTAAAACAGTTTGAAGTTAAAATGGTAGCCGAAGTTGGTAAAGAACGTGCCATTGTATATGAAAATGGCCCTCATGTAACGACTCCGGAGTGGATGCTGTTACCTTTCCATACGGGTGGAACATTTGGGAAATTCTCAACTTCAATTGGATTGCGCGTATATGATTTCTTAGCAGGAGTAAAACGTGCAGAGCGCCGCAAAATGTTTAGCGCAGAAGAAACGCTTAGACGCGAGCCACTAGTGAAATCTAAAGAGTTAAAAGGCGGCGGTTACTACGTTGAATATAAAACAGATGATGCACGTTTAACGATTGAAGTAGCTAAAGAAGCTGCCGCAAGAGGAGCAGATTTAGTCAATTACACAAAAGTGGAAAACTTCATCTACGATAAAGGAAAAGTAGTAGGGGCTGTTGTTCGCGATCAGCTTACGAATAAAGAATATAATATCTATGCAAAAAAAATCGTCAATGCTGCAGGTCCATGGGTGGACACGCTACGTGAAAAAGATAATTCAAAAAAAGGCAAGCAGCTTCAATTAACAAAAGGAATTCACTTAGTTATTGATCAAGAGCGCTTTCCGTTAAAACAAGCCATTTACTTTGATACACCTGACGGACGTATGGTATTTGCAATTCCGCGTGATGGAAAAACATACGTAGGCACAACAGACACGGTCTATAAAGAAGACGCTAGACATCCGCGTATGACTGTAAAAGACCGTCAATATGTTATTGATGCGATTAACTATATGTTCCCAACGGTTGATATTACAGTAGACGACGTAGAATCAAGCTGGGCGGGTGTTCGTCCACTTATTCACGAACAAGGAAAAGATCCTTCTGAAATTTCGCGTAAAGATGAAATCTGGACATCAGAATCAGGTTTAATTACAATCGCTGGAGGGAAATTAACTGGGTACCGTAAAATGGCTGAAATTGTCGTAAATCGCGTAGCTGAAGATTTTAAAGCAGAAGGACGCGAATTTGAAAGCTGTCAAACTAAACATTTACCGATTTCTGGAGGTAATGTAGGAGGTTCAGGCGGGTTCCCAACGTTTGTAGAGCAAAAAGTCAAAGAAGGCATCAAACTAGGGTTATCACGTGACGCTGCTGAAAAGCTTGTAAAACGCTATGGCTCAAACGTAGACAAAGTATACCGCTACATGATTGAACGTCCGGATCAGCTAAAAAACAGCGACCTTCCAGCTAGTGTATTTTTGCAAATTCAATATGGCATAGAAGAAGAAATGGTTTCAAAACCAGTGGACTTCTTCATTCGACGTACGGGCGCTTTATTCTTTGATATCAACTGGGTAAGAAGCTGGAAAAAACAAGTGATTGCTCATATGGCCGAAGAGTTAAAGTGGACGCCTGAGCAAACAAAAGCTTATACCGATGAATTAGAACAGCACCTTCATGACGCAGTTGTACCAGTAGATGAAAAAGTTAACCGTATGACAGGTATTTCATGATAAAATAAAAAAGTACCTCAAAATTTGTCAATACAGCCATAATATAATAGCAGGAAGTCAAATTTTGACGAAGAAATATAATATGACTGTTAAAAAAAGAGAAAGACGATTACTCGTTTTTCTCTTTTCATACATATTTACATTTATATAAGGGGGCTTTTTTTTATGAGTTGGAAAGAAACGTATACATCTTGGATTAATCACCCAGATTTAGATCCTGAATTACGTCAAAATTTGGATGCAATCAAAGGTGATGAAAAACAATTAGAAGATAGTTTTTACAAAACATTGGAATTTGGAACAGGCGGAATGCGTGGAGAAATTGGAGCGGGTACAAACCGTATGAATACGTATACAATCCGAAAAGCTTCTGAAGGCTTTGCTGAGTACATTAAACAAGCTGGCGAAGAAGCTATCAAGCAAGGCGTAGTCATTGCATATGATTCTCGCCACAAATCGCCTGAATTTGCGATGGAAGCAGCAAAAACATTAGCAAGTCACGGAATTAAAACGTATGTATTTGAAGAGCTAAGACCAACACCTGAACTTTCATTTGCAGTGCGTGAGTTAAACGCATTTGGAGGTATTGTTATTACAGCGAGCCACAATCCTCCTGAATATAATGGATACAAAGTATATGGTCCAGACGGTGGTCAGCTGCCGCCAAAAGAAGCTGATGAACTAGTTGGCTTTGTAAATGCTGTGGAAAATGAACTTACATTAGCTGTTCAATCTGAAGCGGAGCTAAAAGAAAAAGGTTTTATTGAAATGATTGGTTCAGCGATTGACGAAGCATACAATGAGAAACTAAAAACGATTTTAATTAACCCAGAGCTAGCTTCTGAAACAGGTAAAAACTTAAAGGTAGTTTTTACACCTCTACATGGTACAGCTAATAAGCCAGTTCGCAACGCGCTTCAATCCATCGGTTACGAAAATGTTACGGTTATTGAAGAACAAGAACTTCCTGATCCGAATTTTTCGACGGTTAAATCTCCGAATCCTGAAGAGCCGGCTGCATTTGAATATGCTGTTCGTAAAGGAAAAGAAATTGATGCAGATCTCTTAATCGCAACGGATCCAGATGCAGACCGTTTAGGAATTGCTGTCAAAGATCCAAGCGGCGAATATGCGTTATTAACAGGAAATCAAACCGGTGCTTTATTGCTTCACTATTTGCTTTCTCAAAAGAAAGAAAAAGGCGTGCTGCCTGCTAATGGCGTTGTGTTAAAAACGATTGTAACGTCAGAAATCGGCGCACAAATTGCTCGTTCATTTGGATTGCAAGTTGTTGACACTCTAACAGGTTTTAAATTTATCGGTGAAAAAATTAAGCAATATGAGCAAACGGGCGAGTATACATTCCAATTCGGTTATGAAGAAAGCTACGGCTATTTAATTGGTGACTTTGCTCGTGACAAAGACGCTGTACAAGCAGCCATTCTAGCGGTAGAAGCTTGTGCTTATTATAAAAAGCAGGGCATGACGCTATATGAAGCGCTTCAGCAAGTGTTTACCAAATATGGTTTCTATCGTGAAGGTCTGAAATCTTTAACGCTTAAAGGAAAAGAAGGATCTGAGCAAATTCAGCATATTTTGGCTACATTTAGAAATGAGCCTCCTACTGACATTGCAGGGTTAAATGTTTCGGTTGTAGAGGATTATACATTAAGTGAGCGCCAGCATATTAAAGCAGGAAAAGTAGAAGAGATTACATTACCAAAATCAAATGTATTAAAATATATCTTAGAGGACGGTTCTTGGTTCTGCCTTCGTCCGTCTGGTACAGAGCCAAAGGTGAAGTTCTATTTTGGCGTTGTGTCAGAAGATGAAGCAACGAGCATTGCCCATTTAGAAGCTGTACAAACAGCTGTAATGGGTGAAGTGGAGCGTGTACTAGATAAAGTGAAAACGGTATAAAAATAAAGCCTGCTCAAACTTGAGCAGGCTTCTTTTATGATACTTTATTTGATTGCGTATTTGACAAATATGAAGAAGATCGTAGGGCTTTATAAATTCTCGGAGCAAGCATAGCCCCAAGAACAGTGAAAATAAGATCCTTTACAGCAAACCACGACATAATCTTCCAAGCAGCTGCATATGTCATTGCAGGAGCTTCAAGCCAGTAGTTAATCGCTATATACATATACGTAGTACCAATTAAATAAATAACGGCAATACCAACTAGCGATGAAATTAAAAAGATAGAAAAAGTCGGCTTGCCGCGCATTTCCATAATTTTTCCTGTGATAAATGCAGCGACAATATAAGAAAGCAAAAAGCCGCCGGTGCTTCCAAATAAAATACCAATTCCTGCTTTAAATTGAGCAAATACCGGAGCGCCGGCAATGCCAATTAATACATATACAATCATCGAAATAGAACCCATTCGGCTCCCAAGTAAAAGTCCTGCTAATATAACAAAAAAAGGCTGAAGCGAAAGAGGCACGCCGCCTACTTGTAAAAAAGGTGCCCAAGAAGTAATGTTTGCACCAATAGCCATAAGAGCTGCAAACATACCGGCTAATGTTAAATCTAATGTGCGAAACCTTTTAGTATTCATATATGTTCCTCCCAGTATGTACTGAAATATCTTAGCCTATGTACTGAAGATTGTACGTCGAATTCACTTTTATGTCAACGATAAAAATAAATATGTTTACATATATTATTTGATGTTTTTTGAAATGAAATATGCATATTTTTAATGCAACATAAAAAAATAAAGAAGGGAATTCATCCCTTCTTTGTCCAAGTGTGTGTATCAAAAATACTAGTACAATGATTCTTCCAGAAGCTCCGGGTTGTGCTCCGAATATTCCGTTGCATGATCAATGTAGCGTAGTAAAGAATAAAGCTCTTCTTGAATGATGCGGTAGTTTCGTTCAAAATTGTAGGCGTGCAAAAAATGTTCAATCTTTTTTGAAAGAAAATCGTCGTCTGTTCGAACCATTAAAATTAATAAGTTATCCCATTGTGAACGGTGTGTGTAATATAAAGCTCGATCATAATCAATTACATCCATTAATAACGTTCCTCCTTTTGAGGAGTTGAAATTAGTGTATGATATTTGCGGGAATTCTTACGCTGTAAATGTTGGGCAAAAGACCAGTGCATAATTAAAAGAGGTTGTAGTAATTATGTAAGAAGAATAAACGTACAGCACCGGATAAATGATAAGAAAGGCAAAGAATAACGAAGCGTAACAGTTACATTACATCCATTATTTAAGACAACTAAATAAAAATCCCCTTTTCTTGAAAAAATAAAGCTTCTTTTTGATGAAAACACATGAATTGACATGTTTGTACATAGATTGAAGTAAGGAGTGAAAGGGGGAGCTGTCGTGAAAGAAGCAGATTATAAGCAATTATACCGTGCGATTGATGAAATTACGGAAATAGCTAGCGGTTTCGGTTTGGATTTTTATCCGATGCGCTATGAAATTTGCCCGGCAGATATTATTTATACGTTTGGTGCATATGGGATGCCAACTCGTTTTTCACATTGGAGCTTTGGAAAACAATTTTACAAAATGAAATTACACTACGATCTTGGATTGAGTAAAATTTATGAATTAGTTATCAATTCAGATCCTTGTTATGCATTTTTATTGGATTCCAATGCGCTTATTCAGAATAAATTAATTGTAGCTCACGTGTTAGCTCACTGTGACTTCTTTAAAAATAACAGCCGTTTTGCCAACACTAAACGGGATATGGTAGAAAGTATGGCAGCGACCGCTGATCGAATTAAAGAATACGAAGTAAAGCACGGTAAGCGTGAAGTAGAAAAGTTTTTGGATGCTGTCTTATCGATTCAGGAACATATTGATCCGTCTCTTATGCGTGCCAAGCTTTCTTGGAGCATAGATGATGTAGAATCATCGGAAGAAGAAATCACTTCTCCTTATGATGATTTATGGAATTTGGATTATAAAGAAAAGAAAAAACCAAAACCTCCAAAGTCTTTTAAAAAATTTCCGCCTCAGCCTGAAAAAGACATCTTATTATTTATTGAAGAATACAGTCCTTATTTAGAGGATTGGCAGCGGGATATTTTAACGATGATGCGAGAAGAAATGCTTTATTTCTGGCCGCAGCTTGAAACAAAAATTATGAATGAAGGCTGGGCTTCTTTCTGGCATCAACGCATTATTCGAGAAATGGACTTAACGAGTGATGAAGCGATAGAATTCGCGAAGCTAAATGCAGGGGTTGTGCAGCCGTCCAAGACGGGAATCAATCCATATTATTTGGGATTAAAAATCTTTGAAGACATTGAAGAACGCTACAACAATCCAACCGAAGATATGATTCGCCGGGGCGTCGAGCCCGGGTCAGGAAGAGAGAAGATGTTTGAGGTACGTGAGGTTGAATCAGATATTTCCTTTATCCGCAATTACTTAACAAAAGATTTAGTTATGCGGGAGGATATGTACTTATTCCAAAAACAAGGAAAAGACTATAAAATCGTCGATAAAGAGTGGACAGAAGTTAGAGATCAGCTTGTTAATATGCGCGTAAACGGAGGATTTCCTTACATCACAGTAACCAATGGAGACTATTTAAAAAATGGAGAGCTCTATTTAAAACACTGGTATGAAGGAATTGAATTAGATGTTAAATACTTAGAAAAAGTGGTACCGTACGTTCATCAGCTTTGGGGCCGACCGGTTCATTTAGAAACGATGATGGAAGGCAAGCCAATTGCCTTCACGTATGATGGGAAGACAGTGCATCGAAAACATTTATAAAAAGGAGGCCGCTTAAATAGCGGTCTTTTTGTGCTTCTGTAATTTTATTATCCATATAAATTGAAAAAATAAAATTACTATGCAATAATTTGGTGAGAATCATTTTCATTTAGAAAGGGAGATAAGATGTTTGTTGTAAACGCAAGTTTTGAAACGGAAAAGAAATTTGAAGAACGGCTCAAGCAAAAAGCTAAGAAAAACAAAACAGAAATTGAGGAAGCCAAAGGAAATTTATCGTTCGAATGCTGGAAAAAAGATTCCGCGGATAAAGTCGAATATATCTTTGTATCCAAGTGGGAAGAAAAACAGTTCTTTCAAGCTTGGATTTCAAGAGAAGAACATGTGAATGAACATAAAGAAGCGAATAAAAAGAAAACGAAAGCATTTTCTGAAGCTATGGAAATCAAGAAAACGCTGCGTTTTTATGAGGCGGTAGAAGAAGACATTCTTTCCTAAAAAAGCACGCTTGACTTTCATAAATGTTGTAACTATAATGATTACAACAAAATAGGAGTGAGAGTAATGAAAATTAGCAGTCGATTCACCGTGGCCGTTCACATACTGTCTTTAATTAAAGTAGATAGCAGTCATCCTAGTACTTCAGAGTGGATTGCTAGCAGTGTAAATACAAATCCTGTTGTTATAAGACGAGTAATTGGGATGTTAAAGAAAGCTGGACTTGTGGGCGTAAAAGCCGGAGCTGGCGGAGCTTATCTATTGAAAGATTTAGAAGAGATAACGTTGTTAGACGTTTATCGAGCGGTAGCGGCTGTGGAAGAAGGAGAATTGTTTCAAATGCATGAAAATCCGAATGTGGAGTGTCCTGTAGGAGCCAATATTCAAAGTGTCCTTGAATTGATTTTAAAACGTTCTCAAGATGCCATGGAACAAGTCTTAGCCGATGTGACGATGAAAGAATTAGTGACGGATTTAATAGCAAAAATAGATGCATAATAACATGCGTCTGTTCGTAAAAAAACGGAGAAACCCAGGTTTCTCCGTTTTTTTATAGCTTCACAATTGTTCGTCCTCGAGCTTGTCCTTTTAATAAAGTAGGAAGAACCTGAGGGAGATCTTGTAAAGAAACTTCCTGCTGAATGAAAGGTTCGAAGCTTTCAGGTTTAAAGTCATTAGCGAGTCTATTCCAAATCTCTTTTCGAGTAGGCATTGGACAGTAAACAGAATCGATGCCGAGTAAATTAATCCCTCTCAAAATGAAGGGAAAGACCGTTGTTGGCACTTTGCCTCCAGCTGTTAGCCCGCTGACCGCTACAGAGCCTCCGTACTGAATTTGACTGAGGACAGAAGCTAGGGGCTCTCCACCCACAGGATCCACTGCAGCGGCCCATTTTTGCTTGCCTAATGCTTTTAATTTGCCGTTATAAACGTCTTCACGCGCTACAATAGAGGAAGCGCCAAGCTCTTTCAAATAAGCTGCTTCCGAGCTTTTTCCTGTACTTGCTTCCACTGTGTAGCCTAATTTTGAAAGAATGGCAACCGCAAAGCTTCCTACACCTCCCGTAGCCCCTGTTACAAGCACAGAGCCGTTAGATGGACTAGTATGGTTTTCCTCTAAGCGATGCACAGATAAAGCAGCTGTAAAGCCAGCTGTTCCGATAATCATTGCTTCTTTTAACGTCAAATTTTCAGGAAGAGGGACAATCCATTCGCTGCGTAAGCGCGCATACTCACTGTAGCCTCCAAAGTGTGATACGCCAATGTCATAGCTTGTTGCGATGACACGATCACCTTCTTTAAAATCAGGGCTGTCAGAAGATACAACGATTCCTGCTAGGTCAATACCTGGAACAAACGGATAGCTTGTCACAATATTGCCGTTTGCGATGCTGGCTAAGCTATCTTTATAATTCACCCCTGAATAATGAACGCGAATAAGTACATCGCCTTCTGGCAAATCGTTTAGCGTCAGTTCTTGGACAGACGCCTCCACTTGTTCTTCACCTGTTTTATCTACTACTAATGCTGAAAATGATTGCTTCATTTTATTTCTCCTTTCTATACTGAGATGTATATGCCTATACATAGATTACCTTATTTCTATACCCATTATAGAAAATAGTAAAAGAAGTTCATAATACTTTGATTACCAAAGAGGCCATTTCATTATAAAATAGCGGTACAGCTATTACGTAGCGATACATAGAAAAGAGGAGAAGAGACATGAGCACAAACATATATTTTAACCATGATGCAGGGATTGATGATTTAGTATCCCTTTTTTTACTGCTGCAAATGGATGATGTAAAGGTAACGGGGGTATCTGTCATTCCTGCTGACGGATACTTAGAGCCAGGTATCAGCGCAAGCCAAAAAATTATTGATCGTTTTGGAAGTTATGATATCGAGGTAGCCAAATCTACTTCACGTGGTATGAACCCATTTCCAAAAGAATGGCGCATGCATACGTTTTATGTAGATGCACTGCCAATTTTAAATGAAAAAGGGAAAGTGCAAACAAAAATAAGTCAGCTGCCTGCTCATGATCATTTAATTGAAACATTGCAGCACACAGACGGAAAAACGACTTTATTATTTACAGGACCGCTAACTGATTTGGCAAGAGCACTTGAAAAAGCGCCTGAAATAGAAGAGAAAATTGATAAGTTAGTGTGGATGGGCGGTACATTTCAAGAAGTAGGAAATGTGCAGGAGCCTGAACATGATGGAACGGCGGAATGGAATGCTTTTTGGGATCCAGAAGCAGTAGCAAGAGTATGGGAAAGCAGCATTAAAATTGAGATGGTTGCTTTAGAAAGCACGAATCAAGTTCCATTAACGCCGGCTATTCGCCAAATGTGGGCTTCACTTCGCAGGTATGAAGGAGTAGACTTTGTAGGGCAGTGCTACGCGGCTTGCCCGCCGCTTGTGCATGTTGAAACCAATTCGACTTATTATTTGTGGGACGTACTCACAACAGCATTTACAGGGAATTCAACACTTGTGAAGGTAAAAACCGTTTCGAGTATTGTGTATACAGAAACACCAAGACAAGGAAGAACAGAAATTTCTGAAGAGGGACGACCTGTAGACGTCGTGTATGACGTCACAGCTGAAGCATTCTTTACGTACATTACAGATTTAATGAAAAAAGCAGTAGCCAAATAAAGAAAAAGGTTGCACGTGAAAATGTGCAACCTTTTTAATGAATCATATTCAAGAATTGACGTGTCCGCTCTTGTTGAGGATTTGAAAATATTTGATCCGGTGTACCTCTTTCCATAATGACACCTTGATCCATAAAAATAACTTCATCTGCTACTTCACGGGCAAAGCGCATTTCATGAGTTACCACCACCATCGTCATTCCTTCTTTTGCCAGGTCTTTCATCGCTTGAAGAACGTCTCCTACAAGCTCAGGGTCAAGAGCTGAAGTAGGCTCATCAAATAGCATAACTTTTGGGTCCATCGCCATTGCTCTGGCGATGCCAACACGCTGTTGTTGTCCGCCAGACAGCTGGAAAGGGTAAAAGTCGAGCTTATCGCCTAAGCCAACGCGTGTTAACAATTCTTTACCTCTTTTTTCTGCCTCTTGAGTAGAAACGCCTTTTACAATTACAGGACCTTCCATAACATTTTCAAGCGCACTTTTATGAGGAAATAAGTTATAGTTTTGAAAGACCATACCTGTTAGGCTTCGAAATGAAGTAATGTCTTTTTTACGAACAGGTTTGGTGAAATTCATGCTTTTTTTATCAAGTTCAATCGTGCCGTCTGTTGGGATTTCTAAAAGATTTAAGCAACGTAAAAAAGTAGTTTTACCCGATCCAGAAGGACCAATTAATACAATTACCTTGCCCTGTTCAACTTCTAAATCAATCCCTTTTAATACTTGCAAATCACCGAATGATTTATGCAAATTTTTGATATTAATCATATGAAAAACTCCTTTAGCTACTCGAAACGGTTATTTAGATACGTAACGATCTAGTCTTATTTCAATGCGTCCTTGGATAATGGATAAGATTGTACACATAATCCAGTACAAGAGCGCTGCTTCACTATAAAGAAGTAAAAATTCATAGTTAGTCGAAGCAATTTCTTGAGCTTTACGGAACATCTCAGAAACAAGAATAAGCGATGCAAGTGACGTATCTTTAATAAGGCTAATAAAAGAGTTAGATAATGGCGGAATCGATACACGTGCTGCTTGCGGTAAAATAATCCGTCTTAACGCTTGGGAATAGGTCATACCAAGTGAGTAGCCAGCTTCCCACTGTCCTTTAGGAATAGATTGAATCGCTGCTCGGATAATTTCAGATGCATACGCACCTACACTTAATGAAAATCCAATAATAGCAGAGATAAATGGGTCAATTGTTATATCTAAATTGGGTAAGCCGTAGAAAATAATAAATAATTGCACAAGCAGCGGTGTACCTCGAATAATCGATACATAGATGCGCGCAATTATATTTAAAACTTTTATAGATGATAAACGAGCCAAGGCTGTTAAGACAGCTAAAATGATACCGAGTACAAACGTGATTAATGTTAGTGGAATAGAATATTGAATAGCTCCCTTTAGCATTGGTAAGAGAGATGATTGAGCGATTGAAATCAATTGATTCAATCGCTCTCCATCAGGAAAAATATTATTTAGGAGAAACATCTTCGCCAAACCATTTCTTAGAAATTTTTGCGTATGTTCCGTCTTTTTTCATATCTTTCAATGCTTTGTTTACTTCATCCACTAACTTACCGCTGTCTTTTCTAAACATAAAGCCGCTTGCAGCACCATCGGATTTTTCATCCGCGATTTTGATAGGTGCGTTAGGGTGCTTTTTCTTATAGTCAAGGAACGATAATTTATCGTTGATTGTAGCATCAACACGGTTTGCGCTCATTAGTTCTACTGCTTGAGCAAAACCTTCAGCACTCGTAATGTTTGCACCATAAGATTGAGCCATGTCTTTGTAGTTACTTGTTAATGACTGTGCTGATTTTTTTCCTTTTAAATCTTTGAATGATTTGATATCTTTTTCGTCTTTACGAACAATTAATACGGCGCCTGACTGGATGTATGGGTCAGAGAAATCGTATTTCTTTTGACGATCTTCACGAATACCCACTTCATTAGCAATCATGTCAAAGCGTTTAGCATCTAATCCGGCAAACATGCCATCCCACTGTGTTTCTTTGAACTCAGCTTTTACGCCAAGACGTTTAGCTACTTCTTGAGCCAATTCTACATCAAACCCAGTTAGCTTTTGTTTGTCATCATGAAAAGTGAACGGAGGGTATGTACCTTCAGTTCCAATTGTTAATACGCCATCTTTTTTCACTTTATTATATAAATCCTCTTGTGAAGATTTATTGTCTCCATTGTTTGCTTCATTTTCTGAGCTAGAACCGCATGCGGCAAGCACAACTGTGAAAGCTAATAGTAGCGACAAAAGTGCAGCAAATTTCTTCATTTTCTAAACCCCCTAGTATTCTGATAGGAAATGATACTCTGTGATACTAAACAAGAACACAGCAAAAGTCAACAAAAAAAACTTATACGATTAATGTGACTTAAAATAAGGGAAATATACCTTCTATACACGGTTTGTCATAAGGATACAGAAAGATTTTAAAATTTGGATTAAGTGGATTTTTAAGGGATATTTGAGGAGTAAAAAGGAAGTTTCATGCGACGATTTTCTCTTTCATTTTTTCATGACTTTTGGTGCAATAAACATATAGTTAAATGTTAAGGTAGAAATAAATTCCTTATGGTACACTTAAAGAAGAATTTATGAAACGGAGCGATATGATGAAAGCCATAAACTTAATCTCAATTGCCTTTGGTGCTATCGCTGGTACATATGCGCGTTATTTGCTAAATCTTTCCTTATTATATACGGGCTATCCAATAGGAACGGTAATTGAAAACCTATTAGGAAGCTTCATACTAGGCCTATTAACAGGATTTTTTGCGTGGAAAAAGCCAAAAGAATGGATAAAGCTTGGACTAGGAGTTGGCGTGTGCGGCGGTTTTACAACGTATTCAACCTTTGCAGGAGACGTCATTTCTCTCACTCAGCACCATTTATTTTGGGGAGGCATTTATGTCATTGTCTCTTTAGTAGGTGGAATCCTTCTTGCTTTAGCAGGCTATCTATGCGGTGAAGCGGCAGGGAAAAATTTAGTGAAAGTACATGAGGTGAAGTAAATGAGCATAGTGAGCTTGGCACTTGGCGGGGCAGCTGGAGGAATATGCCGTTATCTTTTGGGTTTAAAAGTTACAAAAACAGTTTCAAACCCTCCTTTTCCAGTCTCAATGCTGTTTGTAAACTTGCTCGGTGCGTTTGGGCTTGGTCTTTTTTACGGTAGTTATTATGGAAAGGTTCCGAGTCATGCTTATGATGATTCAATATTTTTAATGATTGGCATTGGGTTTTTTGGTGCCTTTACCACTTTTTCAACGTTTAGTGTGGAAACCGTACAGTTAATTCGGGAAAAATCTTATCGGAAAATGTTGGCGTACGTGGGGATTTCAGCATTTGGAACAGTTGGTTTATTTACAGTCGGTTTACTGGCAGGAACGTTTTTATTATAAGTAAAGAGAACGTTTCTAGTAGGGAAAAACAAAAAGACGGAGAAGTAGAGAATGGATAGAAAAGCAGAAGTTTGGAAATACATTTTGTTGATTGTAGCTGTTGCAGGTCAGATCATTGGTTTTTTATTTTTATTTATAAATGTTGTGGCGGCATTTATTTTTTACGGTTTTTATATTCTAACTTTTATTATGTTACTCCTGCTGTTTATATGGGATCGGAAAAAGGAAAAAGACAAAGAAGAATTTGACGACTATACCGATTACTAACTATATAAAAAGCAGAATGATTCGGTGCGCCGGGCCTCTTAGTAAAGAAGCTTAAAAGATACATCTATAAAAGGAAGAGAGCCGTAAGAGCATAAAGAGATATTGTATTTACATCTAGTTGTGTTATAATTTTAAGTGCAAAAACAAAATCAATAAATAGCAATCACTAGGGGAGCTTTTTGAAGCTGAGACGGATGTATTTCGGACCCTTTGAACCTGATCTGGTTTGGACCAGCGTAGGGAAGTGGCGATCATGTTTACATAACGATGCATGCTAACCACTCTACGTTGTAGAGTGGTTTTTTGTATGTAATAAAGCCCTCTGCACAAGATGAAGTGATTGAAATTTCTCTTTATTCTGAATGGAAAGGTTTCGATCATGTGGATATTCCTAAATTTCATGTCATTACAACAGATAAGCAGCCAATCGAAGAGCTTCAAAAAATTTTAACGGCTATCGCGCCTTTTGCGGGCGCCATTCATATTAGAGAAAAAAAGAAAACGGCAAAGCAGATTCAATGTTTACTAGAAAGCCTACCATTTTGTCGCTCTAAAATTATTGTGAATGACCGAGTTGATGTAGCGCATGCTTTAAAAGCAAAAGGTGTACAGCTTGCCTATCATAGTTTAGACGTTTCGTTTGTTAGAGACGCATTTCCTTCTCTTATTGTTGGAAAGTCAGTTCACTCTGTGGAAGAGGCTTTAGAAGCTGAAAAAGATGGTGCTCACTACATTTTATACGGACATATTTATTCAACACATTCAAAAAAAGAATTAAAAAGTCGAGGGATAGCGGCACTAAAAGAAGTAGTAGACGCTGTGCAGATACCGGTTATTGCCATTGGAGGAATTACACCTGTAAATGCCAAAGAGGTACTTCAAACAGGAGCACACGGTATAGCCGTGATGTCTGGTGTCATGCTTGCGCAAGATCCCCTGAAAGCGATTAAACAATATTCTCATATATGGACATCTGGAGGTGGAGAAAATGAAGCAGCATTATGATGTACTGTTAATCGGAGGAGGTATAATCAGCTCTTCTATCGCTTATCATTTGTCAAAACAAGGAGCGTCAGTAGCTATTCTTGAACGCAATCAAGTTGGTTGTGAAGCTTCAAGTGCAGCCGCTGGTATTTTAGGTGCTCAAGCTGAAATTGATGAAGAAGGTCCTCTTTTAGACCTTGCTATTAAGAGCAGAAGCATGTTTCCTGAACTGGTGAAGGAACTAAAAGAAAAAACGGCTATCGACGTAGAGCTCATTCAAAAAGGCTTATTAAAAGTCGCTGTAACAGAAGAAGATGCACACGTATTAAAGAAAAAAGCCGCTCAGCACCACCGGTGGGACAAAGATGTAAGATGGATCGATGTAAAAGAAGCGCGTTTGTTAGAACCCGGGCTCTCTCCAGACATATACGGAGCCATTACAATACCGGGAGACGGCCAGCTAGCTCCGGCTAAGTTAACACAAGCTCTTGCTCATGGAGCCTTGTATCACGGAGCAGATGTATTCGAATACTGTGACGTTCACTCTCTTATTATGGAAAATGAAACAGTAAAAGGGGTACAGACGTCCAAAGGCTCTTTTTATGGAGAAAAAGTAGTGATTGCAGCAGGCTCATGGGCTAAACGCTTTATTTCTTCTGAACATTTAGGCGAGGTGTTTCCTGTAAAAGGAGAGTGTATTGCTCTGCAAAGTCATAAGCCCCTGCTTTCTAAAACGATTTTTTTAGATGAAGGTTTTTACTTAGTCCCTAAGACTGGTGGAAGAATCGTAATCGGGGCAACTAAGCTGCAGCATGATTTTACTAAGACCGTTTCTGCACAAGGTATTCAATTTTTGCTGAATAAAGCTTCTGCGCTTCTGCCGGCCATTAAAGAAGCCACATTTGAAAAAGCATGGGCTGGTCTTCGTCCACAAACAAATGATGGCTGGCCTTATTTAGGAGAGCACCCTGAAATAGCGAATCTGCACATGGCTTTTGGCCACTACCGAAACGGTATTTTATTAAGCGCTGCAACTGGAAAAATTATGGCTGATGCTTTGTTAGGGAAAAAGCCAAATCATTCATTCTTTACATCATTTCAGCTAACGAGAGCAATGGAGGGAGTTCATTGAATCTAATTATTAACGGTAAGACCGTCACTGTCGGAGATGAAATTGAAACGGTCGAGCACTTGCTGCAGGCTCAGAGTCTGCATGAGCGAGTTGTAATTGTTGAATTAAACAAGAATATTTTGCAAAAAGAAGAACATAGCGATGCATGCTTAAAAGATGGAGATACATTAGAAGTTGTTTCATTTGTTGGAGGAGGATGAAGAGTATGTTAAAAATTGGACAATATACATTTAATTCACGTTTATTATTAGGAACAGGGAAATTTCCGGACTTTACGACTCAGCGTCAAGCGGTAGAAGAGTCGGAAACAGAAATTTTAACATTTGCTGTTAGACGAATGGATATTTTTGATCAAAATCAGCCTAATTTATTAGAAGCACTTGATGTGAAGCGTTTCACTCTTTTGCCTAACACTGCTGGAGCAAAAAATGCAGAAGAGGCCGTACGTATTGCTAAATTAGCAAAGGCTTCTGGACTTTGTGACATGGTGAAAGTAGAAGTAATTGGATGTGATAAGACGCTGCTTCCTGATCCAGTTGAAACATTAAAAGCTAGTGAAGAACTGTTAAAAGAGGGCTTTACCGTTTTACCTTACACATCAGATGATGTTTTACTTGCGCGTCGTTTAGAGGAGTTAGGCGTACATGCCATTATGCCAGGAGCGTCGCCTATCGGTTCAGGTCAAGGTATTATTAATCCGTTGAACATGCGTTTTATCATTGAACAATCAACCGTTCCAGTAATTGTAGATGCAGGTATTGGAACGGCTTCAGACGCAGCTCAAGCTATGGAGCTAGGAGCAGATGGTGTGTTATTAAATACAGCTGTTTCAGGAGCAAAAGATCCTGTGAAAATGGCTCGTGCTATGAAGCTAGCGATTGAGGCAGGAAGAGCAGCATTTGAAGCAGGACGTATTGAAAAGAAACAATATGCAACGGCAAGCAGTCCAACAGAAGGGATGAGTATCGGTTGATTAATCGTTATTCCCGCCAAGAATTGTTTCAACCTATTGGAAAAGGCGGACAGCAGCAAATTCAAGAAAAGCATGTTCTGATTGTAGGAGCAGGTGCTCTTGGAACAGGGAACGCCGAGGCCCTTGCACGAGCGGGAGTAAAGAAAATAACGCTCATTGACCGCGATTATGTAGAGTGGAGCAACCTTCAGCGTCAGCAATTGTATAGTGAAAAAGATGCTGATAAAAGAATCCCAAAAGCAGTTGCCGCTAAAAAAAGGCTTCACGATATTAATCATGATGTAAAAGTAGAAGCCCACGTAGCGGACGGTACCCCTCAAGTTTTAGAACAGCTTGTTGAGGGGGTAGATGTTATGATTGATGCAACCGATAATTTTGACACACGCCTTGTAATGAATGATTTATCACAAAAATATGATATTCCTTGGATTTACGGAGCATGTGTAGGAAGTTACGGAATTAGTTATACTATCATACCAAGTGAAACACCGTGTTTATCCTGTTTGCTTGAATCTGTACCGCTTGGAGGGTTAACATGTGATACAGTGGGGATTATTAGTCCTGCTGTACAAATGGTAGTCGCTCATCAAGTAACAGAGGTGTTAAAAATATTAGTTGGAGACTGGAATGCGCTCAGGAGGGAACTTGTTTCGTTTGACGTATGGAAAAATGAGTATACGAGCATCAATGTGAACGTATTTCGCAAATCTGCTTGCCGCTCATGCGGCAGTGAACAAACGTATCCCTTTTTACAATATGAAAATCAAACGAAAACAGCTGTGCTATGCGGAAGAAACACGGTACAAATCCGTCCGGGCAAATCAGCCAAGCAGCCGCTGCAGTCTTTAGGTGAACGATTAAAAGAAAAAGGATATAAAATTGAACAAAATCCGTATCTGCTTTCTTTTTATGTAGATGATTACCGTTTAGTGATGTTTCAAGACGGGCGCGTCTTTGTCCATGGAACAAACGATATAGTAGAAGCAAAGTCACTTTATCATCGGTATATTGGGTAAGAAAGAGATGGAGGTTTCAAGCATGACAGTACCAAAAGCATTAACCATTGCTGGATCAGACAGCGGTGGAGGAGCAGGCATTCAAGCAGATTTAAAAACATTTCAAGAGCGTGATGTTTTTGGCATGTCTGTTATTACAGCTGTGACTGCACAAAATACAGTTGGCGTTCAAGGAGTTTATCCTTTAGAAGTAGAAGCAGTTGAAACGCAGTTAGATTCAATTGCGACTGACTTATTTCCTAATGCAGTGAAGACAGGTATGTTGTTCAGTGCTGATATTATTTACGCAGTGGCTCGTAAAATCAAACAGCACGGACTGCAAAATATTGTAGTTGATCCCGTTATGATTGCAAAAGGCGGTCAATCTCTTCTTCAAAGAGAAGCTATACAGGCTCTAAAAGAATTATTGCCCCTTTGTGAAGTCATTACGCCGAACATACCGGAGGCGGAAGTCATCACGGGGAAAGAAATTCACACGATTGAAGACAGAAAAGAATCGGCAAAACAGATGCATGAGCTAGGTGTAAAGCACGTGGTAATTAAAGGCGGACATGACCAATCTCATCAAGATATGATTGATCTAGTGTATGATGGTCATACGTATGTTGAAATCAAGCATGAAAAGATGAATACAAAGCATACACACGGGACGGGATGCACGTTTGCTGCTTGCGTCACGGCTGAACTAGCGAAAGGCAAAAGCGTAGTTGAAGCAGTTCAAACCGCTTCGGATTTTGTTCACTATGCGATTAAGCATACGCTTGAACTTGGTTCGGGACACGGTCCTACTAATCATTGGGCGTATAGAAAATACTTTCGTTCAAATATATAAAAAAACGTGCCTACAATCTAGGCACGTTTTTTATGAAGAAGGAATATGTGTCGGAATTTCTCCATCGATGCCTAAATAATAATGTCTAATGGGCTTTAAATTATCATCAAGCTCATACACAAGCGGTACGCTTGTGGGAATATTCAAGTTCGCAATGCCATCAGGTGAAATGTTATCCAAATACTGCATCAGAGCTCTAATCGTATTACCGTGAGCGGAAATAATAACCTTTTTGCCAGCTTTAATAGAAGGAGCAATAGTTTTGTTCCAATATTCTAGAACCCGCTTTTCTGTATCGGCTAAGTTTTCCGTTACAGGAAATTGTCCCTTGGCTAATTCCTTATACTTAGGGTTGGAAGCTTCATAGCGAATATCTGTTGTCTCTAAAGCAGGAGGGCGTTCGTCCATCGACCTTCTCCACAAATGCACCTGCTCTTCTCCAAATTTTTTTGCGGTTTCTTCTTTGTTCAAACCTTGAAGAGCCCCGTAGTGTCGTTCATTCAGTCTCCAAGATTTATATACAGGAATCCACACGAAGTCCATTTGATGTAAGACAATCCATAGAGTACGAATGGATCGTTTTAAAACAGAAGTATAGGCGATATCAAAAGCATATTCGTTTTTCTTTAGCACTTTTCCGGCTTCTCGCGCTTCTTGCAATCCATTTTTAGAAAGGTCTACATCCGTCCAGCCTGTAAATTTATTTTCAAGGTTCCATACGCTTTGTCCATGCCTAATCAACACAAGTTTTATCATCATGTTCTCCTTTCAACAATGACTAAGGACTCTATTCTTTTTTATTATGAGAAGGAAAGTGTTTTTTATCCTAAAGCCGGGGAAAGGAGTTTTTAACATTTAGAAAAAGTGATGCTGAAAAGTAAAGCTTTAACTTTTTTACGCATATGATAAAAATAAAAAAGGGAAGGGAAGATAGTGGATGAGTGACCAAGAACGTCAGATTCAAGCGCTGCACGGCCAGATTGAAGATTTAAAAGAAGAAATGTATCAGATGAAGCTTGATATTAGCACATTAGAGAAAGAAAAAGGAAAGCCTGTTTTGACACCGGCTCTCGTTGGTCAAATAGGAGGTTTTGTTCTAGGTGGATTAGCTATAATTGGTATTTTTTGGATGTAGAACTTTTCGTTTTGAAAACGAAAAGTTCTCCTGATTTTTCAATAAGCAATTCCAACGCGGCATTTTGGGAATTTTTGAGCCCATATTTCATGGTAGGTAAAATGAGCGGTATCTCCCGTTGAAATTTTAACGGCATCTGCTGGCAAAATATCTTTTTCCACTCGGTATGTGCCTGTTACTTCACCATCAGGCAAGTAGGTTGGGCATATAACGGTCCAGTTTAGGTCACTTTCCTTCAAGTGTAAGTATCCTTTTAAATGATCTTCTGCTGCTCTGGTCGTTTTACGCTTTGATTCATTTGATTGAAAACGATACTTTTCCGGTTCCGTTCGTGACTGTAAAATACCTGCAGTTCCGATAGTAAGAATACGATGAACGCCGTAATGCTTCATGCTGTTTATAATAAGCGGAATACTTTTTGAAATGGTCTCTGCACCATCTGTATTTAACGCGCTGACTACGATATCTTGGTGCTTGAGGGCAAAGCTGATATTTTCTTGATCAAGGACATCGCCTTGTAAGATATGTAGGTTTGGATGACTAATCTTTAGCTTATTGCGGTCTCTAACAAGTACCGTAACGTCGTTTTCATCTTTTAGCATCATTTTTAATAAAGACTGTCCAACTCGTCCTGTTGAGCCTAATAGTAAAATTTTCATTGGTTGCACCCCTCTATAAAAGATAGTATCTATTCTTTAGAATATACAATTTGTATACTTATTCATAATAAAAAGCATGCGTAGCATAAAGTAATACAAAGTTGATGAAGAAAATATTCAACATCAAAAAAATTTGATATGATAAAAAGACAGAAAAATCAAAAAATAGGAGAGTGAATGTCTTTTGGGAGACTTGCCTCTGAATCAAATGATGATATTAGTCGTTTTGCTTATGTTATCAGCTTTCTTTTCATCTGCTGAGACAGCCTTTTCAAGCGTAAATAAAATTCGTTTAAAACATTACGCTGAGAAAAAGTATCGAGGAAGTAAAAAAGCGCTGCATATTGCTGAACACTTTGAGCAGACGCTATCGACAATTTTAGTAGGAAATGTTGTCGTAAACATTGCTGCGTCCTCTTTGGCAGCTAAAATTGCCCTCGATGTGTTTAAAGGAAACCTAGCACTTGTGATTAGTATCATCGTTATGACCATCATCATTTTGATTTTTGGTGAAGTCTTACCGAAATCGTTAGCGAAAGAGCATGCCGAATCTTTTGCGCTGATGATTTCTTCCTTGTTATTTCTTATTATTAAATTATTAACCCCGATTTCCTTCTTATTTTTACAGGTGAGAAAAGGAGCTTCTCACTTGTTAGCGTCTGCTCCCACACCAACGATCACAGAAGATGAAATTAAAGTGATGGTAGATTTAAGCGAAGAAGAAGGAACGATTAATAATATTGAAAAAGAGCTAGTTCATCGTTCACTCAATTTTAATGACATTGTGGTGGGGCAAATTTTAAAACCTAGAATAGATGTCACAGCAGTTGACGTAAATGCTGATATTGATTCGGTTTGTCAAATGTTTCTTGAAGAGAGATATTCGAGAGTCCCTGTATACGAAGATCATATTGATAACATTATTGGCATTTTATCAGAAAGAGAATTTTTAACCTGTTTAGTCCAAAGAAAAGAGATTTTTATTCGTGATTTGTTGAGACAACCTATTTTTGTAGTAGAATCCATGAAAATATCTGTACTATTGCCAGAGCTCCAAAAAAGTAAGGTTCACATGGCAATTGTAGTTGATGAGTTTGGGGGAACGGCCGGTCTTGTGACCTTAGAGGATATATTAGAAGAAATTGTAGGAGAAATTTGGGATGAACATGATGAAGCTGTTAAGTATGTACACCAGATAGGGGAAAAGGAGTACGAATTTAACGCAGACATCCCTATTGATGAATTTTTAACCTATGTAGCAGTTAGTTCTCCTGACAGTACGTGCCATACCTTAGGGGGATGGATATATGAGCAGTTTGATCATATTCCTGCTAAAGGAGACTTTTTCTCATATGAAGAGATATTGTTTACCATTAAGGAAGTAGAAAATCGACGCATTCGCAAAGTTTCCGTAAAATCATTTGCGAATAAGAATGAGGAAGCTGATTAAAAGAAATTAGAAAGCGCTCCAAGAGATCTTGGAGCGCTAAAGCCATAATATGAAATTAGTTAATATTAGTACTTGCCGCCTAAGTTTTGCTCAGCTAATTGTACTAAACGTTTTGTGATTTCGCCACCAACAGATCCGTTCGCACGAGCTGTTGCATCTGGTCCTAAGTTTACACCAAACTCACTAGCGATTTCGAACTTCATTTGATCGATAGCAGCTTGAGCACCAGGCGCTACTAACTTGTTTGATGAATTTCTGTTTGATGCGTTTTGATAATTTGCCATGTGTATTCATCTCCTCGTTAGATAAAATAGATTGTAATGGTTGAGTTAGCTGGAGTTGAACCAGCCGAGCAGATACATCGATTAGACCTGCTTGCCTACCGCGGCGTAACTCAATGTTTGCGAGCTGTTGTGCTCGGTTGTTACTAGTATTATGGCGAAAGGGAAAAAAACATATACATAGAATTTTATTGGTAATTTATAGAAAATTTTTGTGTGGAGTTTGATAAAGAGTAAGAGAGTTTTATTCCGTGCATATTATAGGTACATATTGATCAGGTAAAGCGAGGTGTGCGGATGTCGATTTGTTCTTTATGTAATGGGTTTAGTGATGTACAAATGACGTGCAAAGCATGTGGAGAAGTGCTAGGGGATATGGGAAAAGTCAGCGATTATTTTGATGATTACAGTGCTTACATGGAAATCGATCAGTTAAAAGTAGAAAATGGGTATCCTAGTGATTTAGCAAATCACCAATGTATTCATCTCTTTTACTGCTCTACTTGTCACAGTGAGGAATTGAAGCAAATACAGGAATAAAAAAAGACCCCTAAGGGTCTTTTTTATTCGTGCTCAGCACGGATGCGCTGTTCGGATTCTGCATCAAAGAAATGCGCTTTGTTCATATCTAATGCTAAGTCTAGAGACTGAAGCGGTTTAATATCTGTTCTTGAATCTACGCGTGCTACAAAATCTTGTCCGCCAAGTTTAGAATAAAGCATGGTTTCAGCTCCCATTAACTCGGATACATCGACTTTAATGGTAACTTTTGTGCCGGGTGAAGATTCAATAAATACAGGCTCATCATGGAAATCTTCAGGACGGATGCCTAAAATAATTTGTTTATTTAAATATCCTTGCTCGCGAAGTATTTTCATTTTACCTTCCGGAACTGCAAGAAGAGAATCGCCTACTTGAACCTTTCCGTCTTTTAACGTTCCGGTTAAGAAGTTCATAGCAGGAGAACCAATAAACCCGCCTACAAATACATTTTCAGGTTTTTCATATACTTCTTTTGGTGTACCAACCTGCTGGATAATCCCATCTTTCATAACAACCAGACGAGAAGCCATTGTCATTGCTTCGGTTTGGTCATGTGTTACGTAAATTGTTGTTGTACCCAAACGCTGGTGAAGCTTCGCAATTTCAGAACGCATTTGCACACGTAATTTCGCGTCTAAGTTTGATAAAGGTTCGTCCATTAAGAAGACCTTAGCATCACGAACGATTGCACGACCTAGAGCTACACGCTGACGCTGTCCGCCGGATAATGCTTTTGGCTTGCGCTCTAAGTATTGCTCAAGTCCTAAAATACGAGCGGCATCTTTTACGCGGCGTTCGATTTCATCTTTTGGTAATTTACGAAGTTTTAAGCCGAAAGCCATGTTGTCATATACGCTCATATGCGGATACAATGCGTAGTTTTGGAATACCATTGCAATATCGCGATCTTTTGGAGCAACGTCATTTACACGCTTGCTGTCAATATAAAAATCACCTTTGGAAATTTCCTCTAGCCCTGCAACCATACGAAGCGTTGTCGATTTCCCGCAGCCTGAAGGCCCAACAAATACAATAAATTCTTTATCTTGAATGTGAAGGTTAAAATCTTTTACCGCCGTCACATCTTTATCATACATTTTATAAATATGTTCTAAACGTAATTCAGCCATTTCCATTTCCCCCTTGTATGTACTCTGTGAAACCGTTTTCTTAACTCTAGTGTAATTTTTTTTAATGAAACGGTAAATGGCAAACATGCACAAAAAAAAGAAAGAGTTTTCGTGCACTATTTACGAAAACCCTTTCATTTTATTTTTTATCCTGCGAATTTTTTAACGCAAGAATAGCTAAGTAAGCAGACACAGCTCCTGTGAAGTGTTTGATATCAAGGTGTGTGCGATCAATAAATTTCTCAATTCTATACTGCAAGCTGTTGCGATGCATGTACAAATTCTTAGCAGCAAGAGATACGTTTAAATTACATTCTAAATAAACTTTAATCGTTTCTAAAAGATCTCCATCATCTTTTACTAAGTCAAGTAAATGTATCATATGATTTTGGATTGCCTCTGAAGACTCTTGCAGAACCAAATGGGGTAAAACGTCGGTAAAATGGATAACATGGTTTTGTTCGACTGTATGCTTAATTTGATAAAACCATTTCTTTTCACGCTCAAAAATTAATCGCGGTGAAGACGGAAAAAAGTGAATTTGTCCTTCAAAGAACTGAATTGAAGTTTCAAAATCATGACATAGCACCTCGATAGAATCTGATAAATTTTCAGTTAAGTCATTAGGATCATCAAAGGTTTCGATAACGATACCTGATTGTTTATCAATCCACAACACAGTAATCGAGGTAGAATACAAGGCGTGAAGCGCATTTTCAAACTCTATTTTTTGTTCAAACAAACGTTTAATTAAAAACTGGGTAAAGCGAAAAGAATGGTGCGTATGATGAGAGTGAATGACTTTTTCAGGTGCTTTAAATAACAGGTTTGACCAATACAATTGTTCTGGCGTCAGGAAAGAAACTTCCTCATCATAAGGCGTTAAAAAAGCAGAAAGTAATGCCTGCTCTTTTTGAGACAAAGCCGTGTGTTCAATTCCAATGAAGCCTTCATCACATGAAAACCATTTGTATCGTTCAAATTGAGAAGGGATTTTAGCCTTAATCATTTTATCCCCAAATAGTGTGTGCAGCTGTTTCATCTGTGCTCGTTCCCTTCGGTGAAAGCTTACTATTCATAAACGTGAAAAAGCATAAGCTCATGAATATAATCAATTAATTGTGTTTCATCTATTTGATTAGAAAGCGCAGTTTTCCATACAATTTGTCCATCTTTTAAATAATCAGCCTCGTAATAAACCCGATTCATATAAAACGAGATGTGCCAGCCCGGCATTCGATTATTTTGATACAGTGGTTTAACCTGAAAATGTGCAACCATAAAGAAAATCTCCTTTCTCAAGTAGTTATTATAAGCTTACCATGAGAAAAGGAGATGAAAAATCATTTAATCTAAAAATTTTGTTAATTTGTAAAATATGTTGCATATGTGTTTAGCACCTTGCGTTTGAATGTCTGTTTCATCAAAAATCATCGGTTTTGCATTCACTTCAAACAGATAATAATGACCTTGGACTGACTTTGCCATATCAAGAGAAAATTCTTCAATGAGAGGGAAGGACTTTTGAAGGACTTGCCCGCACGTATTTACAAAAGACGAAAGAAAGGAAGTATCTACTTCATCTTCAAGATCTTGAGAAGGTGAAATGCTTCCGCCGTTTAACGTATGTGTTGTAATGGAGTGATAGGGACTATGTCGAATACCGACGCCGCTAATAACATACCGGCTATCTTTGTGATGCGCTAAAATACGTAAGTCATAGCGCCGGTCTTTGAATGGCTGCGTCTCAATTGCTTCTTGAATGAGATAAGCAGACCTGGGAAGGTCAATTGCTTGTAAAGAAGAAAATTCTTCTTTGCGCTTATGATCTTGATAAATAATCGTATGCTTATCGGAAGATAATCGGAAAATTCCAGCGCCTTTACTGCTGTTAATAGGCTTAAAATAAAGAGAAGAGTGTTTTTGCAGAAGCTTAGCAATATCAATTTCTGGTGTTAAACGATAGGTTTTAGGAAGGTGAGAAGATAATAGTGGATGTTTTGAAAATAACTGATACACTTTCCATTTTGAAAAAAAAGCGGAATTAAAAAGGGGGATGTGCCTGCTTTTTATTTTTTTGTGTAAAGATTTCAGCTTTTTGGTTTCTGATTTTCTTCCTGGATAACGATTATATATAACGTTTGGCAGCGGCAAAGTTGTTTTGATCCACTGCTTTTTTGCCCCGTCAAAGCAATACCCTTCAAAGAAGTGATGAGACATTGTTTCTTCAGCGAATAAAGCAAGAAGCCCGCCTTTCTCTTGCAGGGTATGATGTAAGAGTTCTAATAAAGGACGCTGTTTTACATTCAGTTTTTCCAAAACAGCTTTGTTCGTTAAAACTCCCACAATAGGACCTGCTTTTTCTCCTTTTAAACGAAGAAAAGCTTGAGTAGAAGAAATGCTTTGAGTAAAGGGAAGTTCAATTTCTTGAACTCCCCATTTGTAAGATGCTGAAGGATTATTATGAAACCACTGCTGCTTTTCTTTGTGATAGTAAATTGTAATCATATGCTGATGCCTTCAGGTGTATTTAGATAGTATCCAGATAAGTAAATCGCATATTCTAGAGAAAGTTTTCTAGTTTGTTGATCTGCTTTTCGTAAGGCAGGGTGTGAAAAAATAGAGCGACCGGGCTTAGAGTTAGCTTCAAACAGCCACACGTTTCCTTGATAATCCACTCCAAAATCGAATCCAAGCTCTCCAATTAATCCGTTCAACTCCTGTTCAAGTATATGACTAATTGAGATAGCGGCATCTTTTAGCTTATTTTCAATTTCTTTTTTGTAAGAAGGGTTAGTGAATATTTTGGCTGTAGCTTCAATTTCTCCGCCGTAATCAAGATGCGTAGTGATGCTGTTGGGACCGGCTACTTTAGCAGCTAGAGCAGTAAGCACCCATTGGTTATTCCCGTCTTTATTCGTATGCACGCGAAAGTCTACACAGCGCTTTTCTTTTTTGATTAATGAAATACCTTGCTGAGCAATGTATGAAGGATTAGTAAGTAAATATTCAAATTCTGATAATAGTTCCTCCAAGGTTTCTTTTTCTTGAACATGAAGACCTTTTTCTCCTTTGTAAGTCAGCGTGTACATGGAATCCTTAAAAGATAGGGTATAAATGCCGCGGCCTAAGCTTCCGTTTTTCGGCTTTAAATAAACGGTTTGATGAAGAAGCAGAAGTTTTTTTATTTGCTCACACGAAGGACTTTCAACCGTGTAAGGTAACAAATAGGCTGTCTGCTCGTTCAGTTTTAAAAGCTCATGAATTTCCCACTTGTTGAAAAAATCAGGATTAAAAAATGGAATGCCGTAATCAGTCATCATCTTTTCTTTAATGAACTTAAAAGGAGCTAACCCCTCTGTTTTTCGATTTGGCAAACGGTTATATACAACGTTAGGAAGCGGGACTTCATGCTGTGTCCAGCCGCTTTCCTCGTAAAAATAGCCGTTTATGGTCCCGGTTTCCCAGTTGATATGATGAGTTCCAAAAATAAAAGGAAGTCCCCCTGTTATACTTGCAGTAGAAAGAAGTTTAGCTAAGTGAAGGGAACGCTTTCCAATTGGCCGCAGCAGAGAACCAGTAAAACCAGCTGATAACACACCAATTAAAGGTCCTAAGTGAATGGTCTCATTCACAATAATAGGGTGCATCATATGAGCGAAAGGAATTTGCAGTTTTGTCATTAGCTCAGCTGAAATCTGAATTTCTTCACATTCTGAAGATTGTATAAGGCATGGAGCTGTCATTGTTCCAAAAGCTGCTTGTTTCAAGGAGTCTTTGTAAAGAGATGCAGGAACAGAAAGATCGCATCCTAGCTGCTCTACTACAACAAGGCGAGTAAGAGTTTTTTTCATAGCATTACTCCTTACGATACGATAGTGTGTTAGCTAAATAGATGCAGTAAGACAGGACATTTTTATACATGACTTCTTTTTGTTCAGGAGCTGTCTCCATTACGATTTTTCTTCCTGGTTTCGAATTTAAATCTAGAATCCAGATGCTGAAGTCTCTCGAGATACATAAATCAATACCTAATTCAAAAAGAGAAGGAAAATGATTTTCCAGCACGGACGGAATCGTTTTACAAATGGTGTTGATTTCATCCATTACATATTGACGGTGAACGCGAGGGATGCGAGGCAGCAAGTTCTCAAAAGGTACAATAGAGGCTCCTGAACTTACATTTGTTACGATGGAGTCTCGTTCACCTTGTCTAATTCCTCTTCCAATTTCTTTCCAAGCACCATCGTTTCCTTTTTGTAATAGCAGTCTTATATCAAAAGGAGTGCGCTCATAAGGGAAAAATGAAATATGGGGCTGAGCAATATACAATACATCACGGGCCGTTTTCGTAAACCAGTTCTTAAACTCCTGAAAAGAGGAAAATAGAATGGTGTTTACAATGTCATTTTGTTGATAAGAAGCTTCAATTTCACGTCCACGCTGTCTTAATTTCACAATTCCTTTACCTTGTGAGCCGTTGGCAGGCTTAATCATTAGGCTATCGTTTGTTCGAAGCAGCTGAACAAGCTGCTCTACACTTTCGATTGGAGTGGTAGGAGGAATATATGAAGATAAATAGCTATCTTTTTTAATGGCTTCATAGACATCTAGCTTATTGGGCAATCCATGGCCTAAAAATGTAACATCTTCCCGCTGTTTAAGCCAGTTTACAATAGGGCGAGCCTTATTAGACAGCGAGTCTTTTCGATAAAAGCAGCGATCGTAAATAAACGAAGGAAGTAAAAAGGAATCTTCTATCCATTTCTTTTGTTGTAAATCGTAGCGGAAGCCTTCAATATTTTCGGTGTTAGGATGAATGTTAAAAGGAGTAAAACGGTATATTTCAATTGAAAACTCAGAAGCATGTTTAGCAATTTCGGTCACATACTCCACTTCTTGCTGTGGGTGAATCGTTAAAAAGCCTAATGAAATCATCGTAAATCCTCCTTGGCAAATTGAAAATTCGTTGCATGCAGACAATAATCAAGCAGTGCTTTTGTTGAGGGACGAACAGAGGAAGCGCTTGAATCTAATTGTTTGGAAGGTTTGACATTTACTTCAATAATCCAAGGCTTTCCTTCTTGATCAATCGCTAAATCAATACCAAATTCTGCATAAAGTTCAGACGGGTGAGAAAGCTGTGTGCAAATTTCAATCGCAATCTCTTTTAAAAGTGAAAGGATATGGCGCGTCGTTTTTGAATCATAGAGCTGAGTTAAAACTTGCTGAGGAGGATGAATATCCCCTCCACGAGCAAGATTTGAGACGAAATTGCCGGGTTTTGATACACGTGTGACAATGGACGTGATTTTCCACGTCAAGTCGTCTTTTTTATGACAGAGAATGCGGAAATCAAAAGGGCACTGTTTGTATGTCTGCAGTGAAATTCCTTCTTGGATGAGAAATCCTTGCCTTTTTAATTGACTATAAAGCGTTTCAAATAAGTCATAGAGAGATTCATATTCTTTTTCATACGTCTGTGTAAACGTTGTATAGTCTAAAATATACTTCTCTTTCTTTGAAATTTTAAAAATATTTTTTCCTTGGCTACCATGAACAGGCTTCAGAAAAACATCGTCATGAAGTTCCAAAGCGTCAAGAAGATCTTGACGTGAACGAAGCTGATACGTTTTTGGCAAATATGGAAGCAAGTGTACAACATCTTTAAGCTGTTGAAAAACCGTCCATTTATTTAAGTAGCGTGCGTTAAAGAAAGGAACGTCATGCTCTTTCAAAAATGTTTTAAAGGTTTGAAAATCAGCGCTTTGCTCGGTTTTCCTGGCATGAATCCGGTTGTGTACGATTCCCGGAAAGGGAACGTCTGAATAAACCCATCGATCACCGCGATAAACATATCCTTTAGGGGACAATGACTTCACGTCGCTCAATTTGCTCACATAGCAAAAACACCCTAACTCCTTGCAAGCTTGAACAAATTCCTTACAAAATACAGAAATGGAGCCAAAGGGTTCTTCATCTTCTCGAACTTCTGTTACGATGCTAATCACGGGTCCCATCCTAAACGTGTTCTCTTCGTAAATGCCTCTCAGCTGATGCGTTTCATACGGAAAGCGAAAGTCTGCAAATAGAGCTTCCGACATCATGAAGCAGCATTCTCGATGCTGAAAAACAGTGGCTTTGACTTCTTTCGTGATGGAGCCTACTGTTAACGTAAACTCGTGCTTGCATTTCACACGTGAGAACAGAGCAGAACTAATGTAAATGTCGTCGCTCATATGGTTCTCTAGTGGTTTTAGAGAAATGGTAAAAGTATTCATAAACGAATCCTCTTTTTCTTTTCTTTAGTAGGCGAATGCTGATATATACTATGAGGAATTAGCCCAATCTGTGAAGAGAATTTATCGTTTTCTGAGAAAATAAAGGTCTTAAGCTGAATTTTATATAATAATTTGTTATAGTTAGGGAAGTCAAGAAATTATAGAACTGAATTAGGAGGAACTTAACGTGTCTGTAAACTTACATGATGTAGCAAATGATTTAGAAAAAGCAATTCGTCAAAGCGACGATTACACAAACTTAAAAAACTTATATGCAGCAGTAAACGCTGATCAAGGTTCAAAACAATTATTTGAGCGTTTCCGTACAATGCAAATGGAGCTGCAACAAAAGCAAATGATGGGCCAAGAGATCACTGAAGAAGAAGTTCAGCAAGCTCAACAAACAGTTGCAATCGTTCAACAAGATCAAAATATCGCGAAGCTAATGGAAGCTGAGCAACGTATGAGCATGGTAATTGGTGAATTAAACAAAATTATCATGAAGCCACTTGAAGAACTTTACGGTGCGGCTGAATAAGAGATAGAGAAAAGAGGAAAAGAGAAATCTTTTCCTCTTTTTTTATGCGGAAATTCCTTCTAATTGTGCAGTTCTGCTCATAAGCTTAGTAACAAGGCTACACATGCCGACTATCATGAAAAGGTCATTTATAACCGTATCCTAACGGATTAGACATCTATGAAAGAAGGGGTTTTCATATGGCTTATCGATTGCTAGCGTTGAATATTGATGGAACCATTTTAAATAGCCAAGGGCGCGTTACAAAAGAAACGAAAGACGCAATTCAATTTGTGAAAAATAAAGGGGTTTACGTTACGTTAGTAACAAACAGGCATTTTCCGTCTGCTAAAAAAATTGCTCGATCACTTAAAGTTCATCCAGCAATGCTCATTACTCATAGCGGTGCCTTTATCGGAACATCGATAGACAAACCGATACTAGATAAGAGAATTAGCGAGGAAAAAACATTTAATCTCATTCAGCTTTTTGAAAATTTTAATTGTCATGTCCGCATTTTGCATGAAAGGTTTTCAATTGGAAATCGTGTAAAGCTTCCTAATAATATCGTAGCTAAAAGCGTGTTAAAAACGGGAGAACCGCTCTTTTATCCCGTGCAGTTCGTAGATTCATTAGGAGATACGCTTCGTGATGAACCTGTTTCTACTCCAAAAATAGAAGTATATTTTGCAGATCGTAGAGAAAAAGAATACGCTGAGCAAACAATTGCCAGTGCAGTTCCGGATATTGAATGGTTTTCGTATCCAAATGAAAATAGATGTTATATTACGCCAAAAGGAGCCACAAAAGCTGCCGGCGTTCGTTATGTAGCAAATCGTCTAGGGATACCGATGGAAGACGTAGTAGCCATTGGAAATTGCTATGATGATGTAGAAACGATTGAACACGCGGGAATGGGTGTGGCCATGGGTAATTCACCAACGGAATTAAAAATGCTTGCGGATTGGGTTACTCGTTCTAATAATGAAAATGGTGTAGCATATATGGTGAAAGAATTATTTAGAAAGCAGCAGCGTCTTGGTTATCTTCATCAAATTGACAGCTTTCGTTTAAAATAAATAAAAGTATGTTAGTTGAAGGGAAATCCGAACGAAGAATCCAACTCGTTCGGATTTTTTTCATTGGTAAGATAAACTTCAGCTTCACGTATGTAGCTGTTTCTAACTGTTGATTGAAGGGCAAGGCGAAGACTCCTGCATAAATCAACAGAAGTGTAACAAGCAATTCATATGAGCTTATTTGTCCCATTTGTTCGTCTGTAGGTTGAATTAATGTAATTATGGCTCAATTTCTTTTTCCGTTTGTTTCCTGTCCGCATATTCCCTTGAGCTGAGCACCTTGACCGGACATACGTAGGTTTTGTAAACTGATTACTTAGATAGAATTGATTTGAAAGGTGATTATATTGAACATTTATATAAAAGGTATAGAAGATGAGCGTTTTTTACGTCCGCTTCACCGAATTTCAGATTTGTTTTTTGAAGAAAGCAACGTCTCCTTTGAGGATGATAACGAAGCTCAGCTCAAGGTCGAAGTAGAGCTAAAAGTTCATGAAGAAATTTATGCGAAAGCAGTGCTGCATGATGCTGCAACGGACAAGGTGTTTACAGAAGAGCTTTCTAAATCGTTTACGCCTTATGAAACAGAAAAAGAAAAATTTAAGCAAATAAAAAATGTGGTGCTTCGCGTCTACTTATCTGTGTTACAGGAGTATACAAACATTGTTCAAAAATGGGGTATTTTAACCGGTATACGTCCAACGAAGTTGCTTCATATGAAACTGCAGTCAGGCAAAAGTAAAGAACAAGCACATCGTGAGCTAAAGGAAGAATATTTAATCACTGATGACAAAATTAATTTAATGCAGCATATTGTGGATCGTCAACTAGCAGCTATTCCCGATTTACATGAGTTAAAGAACGAGGTAAGCATTTATATAGGCATTCCGTTTTGTCCGACGAAGTGTGCATACTGTACATTCCCAGCCTATGCGATTAACGGACGTCAAGGATCCGTTACGTCATTTTTAGGCGGCTTGCATTATGAGATGCGTGAAGTAGGGAAATGGTTAAAAGACAATGACGTCAAGATTACAACCGTCTATTACGGCGGAGGCACACCAACGAGCATTACCGCTGAAGAAATGGACATGCTGTATGAAGAGATGTATGAATCGTTCCCTGATGTACAAAATATCCGTGAAATTACGGTAGAAGCAGGAAGACCCGATACGATTACGGAAGAAAAGCTAGCTGTTTTGAACAAATGGAATATTGACCGGATTAGTGTAAATCCGCAGTCTTATATTCAAGAAACCTTAAAAGCTATTGGACGTCATCATACAGTTGAAGAAACGATTGATAAATTTCATCTTTCTCGAAAAATGGGGATGAATAACATTAACATGGACTTAATTATTGGGCTTCCAAATGAAGGTGTAGAAGAATTTCAGCATACGCTAGACGAATCTAAAAAATTGCTTCCTGAATCTTTAACTGTTCATACGCTATCGTTTAAACGCGCGTCTGAAATGACTCAAAATAAACGGAAATACAAAGTAGCAGATCGCTATGAAATTGGTAAAATGATGGATTTAGCGACTGAGTGGACTCAAGAACAAGGATATGAACCTTATTATTTATATCGCCAAAAAAATATTTTAGGTAATTTAGAGAACGTTGGATATTCATTCCCTGGTCAAGAGAGCCTGTACAATATTATGATCATGGAAGAAAAGCAGACGATTATTGGCCTTGGGTGCGGGGCATCCAGTAAGTTCGTGCATCCAGAAACAGGCATTATTACAAGGTTTGCGAATCCAAAAGACCCAAAATCGTACAACGATGGATTCGAGCACTATACGCAAGAGAAACTCAAGATTTTAGATGAATTGTTTAGGAAATAAAAAGGTCACTTTTTAGTGATCTTTTTTATTTTCAGCAGGGAAATGTCGGAATCTGTTGAATATATAAGAAAGTTGTAAGCGTTTTCTTATTATGACGATGCGAGGTGCCGCTTAATGATGAATGTACAGTTAACCGTACCATCTATGATGGAAAGAGCTGAAAAGCTGTTTGGTAAAAAAGAAGTGGTTTCTAAATCTTCAAAAGGGATTCAACGTTTAACTTATAATCAGTTAATAAAACGGACTCGGCAGCTCTCTAGTATGCTAGAACGAATTGGAGTGAAGCGAGGAGAAAGAGTCGGAACGTTTGCATGGAATCATCATAGACATCTAGAGGGTTATTTTGCTGTGCCGGGAATAGGCGCTGTGCTTCACACAATTAATATCCGGTTAGATTCTGAGCAAATTGTATACATCATTAACCATGCACGCGATAAAGTCATTTTACTTGATGAATGCTTTTTACCTTTATTTGAAAGCATTCATCAAAGGCTTTCACATGTTGAAGCCTATATCCTTATGTCAGATGAAGGTGAGCTGCCAGAAACAGAGTTGCCAGTGTATCATTACGAAAATTGGATTCAGCAAGGGAATGCATCGCATTCCTTTGTTCAAGATTTAAGCGAAGAAGAACCAGCAGGTCTTTGTTATACCTCTGCTACTACAGGAGAGCCAAAGGGCGTTGTATATTCTCATCGCGCTATTTATTTACACTGTTTGGCGCTAGGACTTGCTGATAGTGCTGGATTATCAGAAGGTGATACCGCTATGCCTATCGTTCCGATGTTTCATGTAAATGCATGGGGAATTCCTTTTGCTGCGGTCTGGTTTGGGACAAAGCTCGTGCTGCCGGGCGCTTTTTGTACCTCAGAGACGATTGCCTCTCTCATTGAACAAGAGAAAGTAACTCTTGCTGCAGCAGTACCTACCGTTTGGTTAAATTTTTTACAAGAGTTAGAAAAAAAGCCTTACGCAGTTGATAGTTTGCGGGCTATTTTATGCGGCGGATCAGCGGCCCCAAAAAGTGTCATTCGAGAATTTCAGGAAAAATATCAAATTGAATTTATGCATGCATACGGAATGACGGAAACAAGCCCTGTTGTAACCGTCTCCCGCTTAAAAAGCTATCAGTACAGCGAAGACCCTGAGTATCAGCTCAGCGTAAAAGCGAAGCAAGGTTTCTTAGTTCCTGGCGTTGAAATGAAAGTAATAGGTCAAAATGGAGAAGTTGCTTGGGATGGAGTGGAAATGGGTGAGCTATTACTAAAGGGGCCATGGGTAGCTTCTGAATATTACAAGGATAAAAGAACAGAAGATACGTTTAAAGACGGCTGGCTGTATACGGGAGATATTGTGACGGTTGACGAAGAGGGAACGATCAAAATTGTAGACCGAACAAAAGATTTAATTAAAAGCGGAGGAGAATGGATTTCATCGGTTGATCTAGAAAACGCGCTGATTGCCCATGAATCTGTTTTCGAAGCCTGTGTCATAGCAGTCCCTCATAAGGTGTGGCAAGAGCGTCCAGTTGCTTGTGTCGTGTTAAAAGATGCATATAAAGGTGTCGTTTCGTCAGAAGAGCTGCTCAAATTTTTAGCGCCGCAGTTCGCAAAATGGTGGCTTCCAGATGACATTTTATTTATGGATGAAATCCCAAAGACAACGGTCGGAAAGTTTTTAAAACGTACGCTTCGTGAACAAGTCCTCAATCATTATCAGAAAGGGTGAGTAAATATGACCGTCGAATTAAAAGTAGTAGAACTAGTTTTGCAAGAGCGTGTCGCCACAATTTCGTTTAACAGGCCGGATGCGTTAAATGCATTAAACGAAGAAGTGCTAGAGCAGTTTATTCAATGTTTAAAAGTTGTCGAAGAAAGTGAAGTGGACTTCTTAGTAGTAAAAGGAAACGGAAAAGTGTTTTCAGCAGGGGGAGATATTAATATGATGATGTCACCTTCACAATCAGAACGTTTTGAGCAGGTGATGGATTTAATTAATGAAGCCGTGCTGACTTTATACAGCCTGCCTCAAATGACGATAAGTGTACTGCACGGTGCGGCAGCAGGGCTAGGGCTCAGCATTGCGCTTGCTTCTGATTATATTATTGCAGAAAGACACACGAAAATTGCGATGAACTTTATCGGCATTGCTCTAATTCCAGACGGAGGCGGTCACTTTTTACTAGAAAAGCGCATCGGTTCTCATCGTGCGAAACAGCTGATTTGGGAAGGAAAGACATTAAAAGCAGAGGAAGCTCATCAATTTGGCATAATTGATGAAATAAAAGAAGGAGATTTGGCGAAGCGTGTAGAAGATTATCTTTCATATTGGCTAAAAAAACCTTCACGTGCTTTGAAGGAAACAAAGCGAATTTATGTGGAGACATCTATTTCACAATTAAAGCAAGTGCTTGCGCTTGAGAAAAGAAGTCAGTTTGCTATGAGCCAAAGTTCGGATCATAAGGAAGGTGTACGTGCGTTTCTGGAAAAGCGAGCGCCTGTTTTTAATCAAAGTGAAAAAGATATTTCCGAAAATTAAGTGAACTAGTTTAAAAGCCAATATTTTTGTCTATCATATTGATAGAGCATGTTTAAAAGTTGCAAAACAGTGGTAACACAAGATAATGTAGAAACTAATGAGGTGATTGGAAATGAACAAAACAGATTTAGTAAACGCAGTGGCAACAAAATCAGAGTTAACAAAAGCAGATGCATCTAAAGCAGTTGACGCATTACTAGAAACAATTTCATCAACGCTAGGTGAAGGTGAAAAAATTCAGTTAATCGGCTTCGGTACATTTGAAGTACGCGAGCGTGCTGCTCGTACAGGCCGTAACCCTCAAACGGGTGAAGAAATGCAAATTCCAGCATCAAAAGTACCGGCATTTAAAGCTGGTAAAGAACTAAAAGAAGCTGTAAAGTAATATAAAACGCCGGAAAGCTAAACCTTTCCGGCGTTTTGTATTAACGATGAAATAATACAAGTTTTCCGCTAGAGCTAACGCATCGATGTGTTTTTTCTAAGTAGGCAAGCTCTTCTAACTTTTTGGTGCCGATTGTCTTTGCTTCTGTTTCAGAAGCTGCTTCGAAGCTTTCATCTATTAATTTTTCTCCAGTCTTTTCAAAAGCGGTTAATGTATAAGTACTCATAAAATCTACTCTCCTCTTATAGTATAATTGTAAGCGTATTCAACATATTTCTCGTCTTATTCCTCTAAATCCTGCTAAGGTTTACAGATATCATTTTTTTCCATACAATAAACATAGGTTTATTTACAAAGGAGGAATTAAATGTCTCTTTCTATCCGTGAAGTTTCAAAAAGGTACGGTGAATTTACAGCTGTAAATGAACTATCCTTGCAAATTCCAAAGGGTGAAGTGTTTGGTTTTTTAGGTGCAAACGGTGCTGGCAAAACAACGACGTTTCGAATGATTTTAGGGCTCATTGAACCAACCTCAGGTCACATCCAATGGAATGATAAATCTTTAACTTACAGTAGAAGCCATCTAGTTGGTTACCTTCCAGAAGAAAGGGGATTATATCCGAAATTAAAAGTCAAAGATCAGCTTGTTTATCTAGGACGGCTGCGCGGGATGAAAAAAGCTAAGGTGCTGCAAGAAATGGAGCGCTGGTTATCTCGATTTAATATTCCTCAATATGCTTCAAAAAAAGTAGAAGAGCTATCCAAAGGAAATCAGCAAAAAATTCAATTTATCGCTTCCGTTATTCATCGTCCCGAGCTGCTTATTTTAGATGAACCTTTTAGCGGCTTGGATCCTGTAAACGTAGAGGTACTAAAAGAAGCGGTACTTGATTTGAAAAAACGCGGGACGACGATTGTTTTTTCAAGTCATCGAATGGAACATGTGGAAGAACTTTGTGAATATTTATGTATTATGCATCATGGTACGCCTGTTGTATATGGAAGACTGCCGGAGATCAAGCGTTCATTTGGCAAGAAAAACGTCATTATACATGGGAAAGGTCCGTTTGAGAGAATTACGGAGCTTGAAGGTGTTGTAAAGGTGAAAAAAACGGTTGAAGGCATGATTGTTCAAATTCAGCATGAATCCGTATCGCAACTCATTTTTCAAGAACTTAAACATTTTTCATTTGTATCTAAATTTGCAGTGGAAGAGCCTTCATTAAATGATATTTTCATTGAAAAGGTAGGTGCTTCCTATGAATAAATTTTGGGTCATCGTTTTTCATACATATCTTAATAAATTAAAAACAAAATCTTTTATTATTACGACGATTATTACTGCTCTTATTCTAGTTGCTCTTACAAATATGGAGAAAATTATCGACGTTTTTAATTCAGACGATAATGGCACAAATGTGGGTGTCATCTATGAAGTGGAAAGCGTATATACGTTGTTCAAACAAAATATAAATGCTATGGATTCAGACATTCATTTAAAAGAATTTACGTCTGAGTCTAAGGCAAAGCAAGCGGTAAAAAGCGGGCAGCTCGATAGCTATTTACTTTTATCTTTAAACGATAAGCAGCTGCCTCAAGCTGTGTACAAAGCTAACTCTTTGGCCGAATCAAATCTTTCATCTACCTTAGAACAGGCGGTACAGCAAACAAAAGTGGCTATGGCTACAGTGAAAATTGGTTTAGAAGAAAAGCAAATTGATCAGCTTTACAGCCCTGTTTCATTTAAAAAAGAAGCGTTAGTTGAAAATGCCAAAACAGAACAAGAGCTAAATCAAGCAAGAGGTCTTGTGTATGTTCTGCTGTTTGTTATTTATTTTGCCGTTATCATGTATGGGAGCATGATTGCGATGGAAGTAGCTACTGAAAAATCATCCCGCGTTATGGAGATCCTCGTATCGAGCGTATCACCTATTACACAAATGTTTGCTAAAATCATTGGAATTGCACTGCTCAGCTTAACACAGCTTGCAGTGATACTGAGCGTGGGCTACACATCGTTAAAAGCCAGTGTGGAAACAAATCATAACGGCATCTTTTCTTATCTCGGATTTAATGATGTTCCGCTGACTACATTCGTGTATGCATTTGTCTTTTTCATATTAGGGTACTTTCTTTTTGCTACGCTCGCGGCTTTTTTAGGTTCTCTTGTGAGCCGTATTGAAGATGTACAGCAAATGATTACGCCCATGACCCTTGTGATTGTGGCCGCTTTTTTAATTGCTATGTTTGGACTTGGTGATCCTGAAACCACAATCATTACGGTCACATCTTTTATCCCGTTTTTTGCTCCGATGATTATGTTTTTGCGTGTAGGTATGTTAAATGTTCCTATGTGGGAAGTGAGTGTATCGATAGGGATTTTGGTTGTGACGATTACTGCTTTAGCTATATTTGGTGCCCGTGTGTATAAAGGAGGAGTCCTTATGTATGGTCAATCTACCTCTTTTAAAGATATTAAAAAGGCGCTGCAGTTAACGAAAAAAGAAACATAAAGAAGTGAGAGGCTGAGACAAAAGTAGATTAGTTGAAGGGAGGTCCGGACGAACAATCTAGATTCTTGATGGAGAATCCAACTCGTCCGGATTTTTTTATTGGTATGGTGACCATAGTTTGCATGTATGTAGTTGTTTCAAGCTGTGTAGTGGAGAGCAAGACGAAGACTCCTGCGGAGAAAGCGGAAGCGACGAGGAGGCTCAGCGGCTGCCGGAAAGAGAAGTCTTGCACGGAAATCAACAGCGGTGCCTCAAGCGATTCATACTCGCTCCTTTATCCAATCTGTTTGTCTTTAGATTGTATTGATTTTGTTGTGTCATAATCTCATCTCTTATGAAAAAGCGTCTACCCGTGCATTCGGTGCCAAGCGATGGTAAAATGAAATGTAAAGAGCTGTAAATAAGCGGACGAAGCGATAAGAGCTTTGCTATCAAATACATAGAATGAAGTGGTAAGGAGGAAAAGGGCATGACAAAAGGAATTGCTCAATACGAAGTAGGAGAGCAAGTTGATCTTTATTTTTTAATTAAATCCTCAACGAGAGGAATTGCAAGCAATGGAAAACCATTTTTAACGGTAATCCTACAGGATAAAACAGGTGATATTGAAGCCAAGCTGTGGGATGCATCCCCAGATGACGAGGAAAATTATGCTGCTCAAAAGATTGTGCGAGCTGCTGGAGAAGTAATGAATTACCGCGGGCGCAACCAGCTGAAAATACGCAACATTCGTCCTGCACAGCCCCAAGACGGAGTGCGCACATCTGACTTTTTAGAAGTGGCGCCTTTATCTCAAGAAGAAATGGTGGAACATATTACAAAGAGTATATTTGAAATGAAAAATTCAAATGTCCAGCGCATTACTCGCCATTTGTTTAAAAAATATCAAACGGAATTTTTAGAATATCCGGCAGCAACTAAAAATCACCATGAGTTTGTATCGGGGCTTGCCTACCATGTGGTGTCTATGCTGAAGCTGGCTGAGTCATTTTCAACCCTTTATCCAAGCTTAAACCGCGACTTGCTGTACGCTGGAGTTATTCTTCATGACCTTGGCAAAGTATTTGAACTTTCAGGTCCTGTTTCGACGATATACACAGTCGAAGGGAACTTGCTTGGCCATATCTCGATTATGGTGAATGAAATTGGAAAAGCGGCGGAAGAATTAGCGATTGAAGGAGAAGAGGTCATGCTTCTTCAGCACCTTGTATTATCGCATCACGGTAAGGAAGAGTGGGGAAGTCCGAAAAAGCCGTTAATTAAAGAGGCTGAGATGCTTCATTTGATTGACAATGTAGACGCTAAAATGAATATGCTGGACCGAGCATTAACAAAAGTGAAGCCTGGTGAATTTACAGAGCGTATTTTTGCACTTGATAATCGTTCATTTTATAAACCAACGATTGATTAAAAAGGTATAAGTCTTTCTTCCTTCGCATATAGTGGTTGTAAATAACTGTGATGGGGGATCAATATATGGTGACACTACCAATTTGGATTTATTTAGTTGTAGCAGGCATTTTCTTTAGTGGATTTATGGCAATTCGTGCTGCACAACATGATAAGCAAGTGGATGATTCGTTTATTGAAAAAGAGGGACAAGTCTTCATCGAAAGAATGCAAGTGGAAAAAGAAAGACGCAACAGCGATTCTATCTGATTATATAAAAGAGCCTGTCACATGAGTGACAGGCTCTTAGCATTACTGCTGAGGAGTTTCTACGCCAGATTGACTATCTGTCGTACCTTCTTCGAAAATTGGTTTTACATTTTTATCTTTGACTTCCACTTTTGCTTTATCAAGCTCTTTTTGAATCTTCTTGTTCGCTTCTGCTTGATCTACTTTTGAACGTTTGATTTGCTGCTCAAGTTCGGGTTTCTTTTTCTCAAACGATTCTACTTTCTTTTTATCGACTAGTTTAATGATATGGTAGCCGTACTCTGTTTTGATTGGTTTACTTACTTCACCTTTTTTCAGCTTGTAAGCCGCTTCTTCAAATTCTTTAACCATTTGGCCTTCACCGAAGTAGCCTAAATCGCCGCCGTTAGCTGCAGACTGCTGATCCGTTGAATATTCTTTTGCTAGACTAGCAAAGTCCTCGCCTTTTTTGATTTTCGCTTCTACTTCGTTTGCTGTCTTTTCGTCTTTTACTAAAATATGACTTGCGCGAATTTGAGGTTTTTGAGCTTTATATTCATCATAAGCTTTTTTCAGTTCTTTGTCCGATACTTTAATGCCTGCCGTAGCAGCTTTTTCACGGAGGATATCTACTTTTAGCATATCTTTGACTTCTTTTTCGCCTTTTTGCTTAATAACTGAATCCACCTGATCACCGTATTGTTCTCTTAGAATGTTCAGCTGCTGATCAAGCTCTTTATCCGTTACTTTATATTTTTTACTCAATACTTTTTCTTCGGTAACGCTTCGTACGAGTGTATTAAATTGGTCTTGTCCGATTGTATCTTTCATTTGCTTATACAAATCACCTTGAGTGATATTGCCTGCTTTTGTTTCTACAATTACTTTTGAAGAATCGTTTGCATTTGAAGCATCATTTCCCCCACTGCATGCTGATAAAGCAACGAGGCTGGCTGCCGTTGTTAGTGCAACTAAGCTTTTTTTCATACGTAAACACTCCTACTCATCATTTTTACTTATGTAGCTTGACTCAAGATTTACTATATCACATTTCCTGATGTTAGCAAATGAAGTTAAAACCACGTAAATTTACATTTATTTTCCACTAAGCATGGAGTGATTATACGCTTATGATGGCTTTTTTATAAAGCGTTTTCAAAATGGTGGACAAACTCACAGAGTAATCTCCAAACGAGAAGCAAGAGAAATAAATTATGGAGTTTGGGCTAAAAGCCTAGACGTTTTTTGAGCTGATGCATAAGATGCAGTATTAGTAAACAAAGGGGGTGCTCAAATGAGCGGATGCGGATATGGAGGCGGTTTTGCACTATTAGTTGTACTGTTTATCTTATTAGTCATTGTTGGTTGTGCATGTTACCACTAGGAAACAGATGAATATAAAAGGAAAGGGGCGATAGATATGGGTTCTTACGGATGCGGATACGGCAGTGGATTTGCTCTATTAGTCGTATTATTCATCTTATTAGTTATCATCGGCGCTAGCTGTTTTTGCTAAGCCTATAAAAAAGCGGTGAGACATCTCACCGTTTTTTATGTAAATGATACTTCAATATAAGATGAAACTAATAAAATGGTAATTAATACATTAATCGTACGAAAAACTTTAGGCTGTTTTTCAGCTGGAATTTCTTTTTGAATACACAATGTATTTGTTAGTGCATTGATGTAGAATAAAATGAATAGTGCAAATACAATAAAGAATATGTACATAAAAATCCCCCTAACAAAATCAGTGTGACGAAGACAAAAAGTCTTATAGTCATTTATATAGTACAGCTTTGTATGAATTTACAAATATCTATATTAACATTACCAAAAAAGCGGTAAAATAGATAGTTATATATACAGTTGAACAAAGAATTTCAAAAGGTATTTACACAGAAATGCGGTTTTTATTTTATAAAGGGTAGTTAAGAAGTTGAGAAATAGGTTTTAAACGAAATAGCAAAGTGAATGGATAAGAAATGAGTAACAATCAGCCATTGTGCAAAAGGATTGTTAAAAAGGACAGAGGGATTTATATTAATATATGCAGTGAGTACATAATCAGTATATGAAAATCTTTATACGGTGCTACTCAAACAGGAAATGTGATTGACGAAGAAAGAATTATTTGGAAGAACATGAATGAATCATGTACAATATGGAGTAGAGATATATGAACGTTGAAGGAGTAGGGGAAGCGGATGGAAACTTTAGAATCTCGAGTATCACGTTTAGAATATTACATAAAACTGTTATCTGGGACATCTGAACAAGAAGCTAAACCATTTATTGATTTAGTGGTAAGAAATCAGCTTACAAAGAAGGAAGTAGAGGAAATTTTAATTCTGTGTGAAGATACAAAAAACGAATATATTGAGCAAAAAGCGGAAGGCCTAACAGACTTTGTTCCGCTTCTTACACAATTTGTTGGTATGCTGAATTATAAATTAACTCCTAGAGAGACGGTCGAATCGCTTCGTTATCAACCTTCTTATCAAGATGTGATGAATGAATTTTTTGAAATTATTCAATGGATAAGGGACTAACCATTAAGAGTTTGAAATAGTCTCCTGGTGGTTCTCTTTATCTTTCTTGACAAGCTTGCCATCTTCTTCAGTGAATTCTTCTTCGATATGATGGAAAGATCGCTCGAAGATATCCATAAAATCTTCACCGTAAATTTTGCGGATGACGGTCATTAGTTCCATAAACTCAGGGAATTTGCCGTACAAGTCGCGCAACGGAAGTGCGCCGCTGAATACTGAATTATTAGAAGGTTCGTAATGTTCCATTAAATCCAGTAAAATGGCCTCGCCTTTATCTGTCAGCTGAATGTACGTATTTCGCTTGTCGCTTTCTTTTTTAGAAAACTCAAGTAAACCTCGTTCTTCTAGTTTTTTGGAGAAGTTAAATGCAGTAGAAACATGCATAACTCCAAACTTGGCAATTTCGGAAATGGAAGCCCCGTTTAAATGATATGAAATCCACAAAATATGATGCTCGTTAATATTAAGGTCATAAGGCTTAATCCATTGCTGCCAATCCTTCTCTACGGTTTTCCAAAGGGCTTTACTTAATTGGGCAATACGTTGGCTAAATAGAAGTGCTTCTTTCAAACTGTAATCCTGATCACTAGTCTTTTTCATCTTCTCCCACCTACTTAGTCTCTTTTTTTATTTATCTTCTATTATGCCAATAAAATAAAAAATTATAAAGATGTAAATTTACAAAATTTTAAAAAATTAAAAAAGAAGGCGCTTTAACCTTCTTTTTTGTCAATTTTTTCATTGGGATTTTTAGTTGTCTGTACATGTTCCTCTAGGTTTGACAAAGAATTTTGGATTTCTTTCAAATGATGCTGAATGGATTCCTTATGAGGGACAATTTCTTCTTTAAACTGACCAAGGGTAGTAGAAAGGTCACTTGCGATATTTTTCACTATAGTATTTCCTTCTCTGGCGGTCATTTGTACTTGTTGAGAAACAGCTTTTATTTTTGTTGAGAGCTCTTGTTGTGAAGCGTTAACTCGGTCTTTTCGAGAACTGACACGCTGTTTAAGTTCTCGTCCTGAATATGGAGTAATAAGAAGCGTTGTAATAGCGGCTACGGTGCTTCCGATTGCTGCTCCAGCTGCTAGTTTTTTCATTCTACTCATTATTTATTTCCTCCTATGTAGTAAAGTAATTGCTAACACTTCCTTCTGACATAATCATAAAAAAATAGCATAGATTTATACAAAAGAAGGAGGTTATCAACATGGGATAGCTTTATTCATTCTTTTGATGATTAGCCTGAGTTTTTTTCTCGCTGCTTTTAAATGGTTTAGCCTTACGACTAGAACGGCATCATATCCACCTAAACACGTACTTAAACAAAAGTCTCTTACATGTGCGACAGTGGCTTTTGCGAGTTTTTTATTGGCGCTTATACTTTATTATGTAACCTAGGATGGGGAACTTAAACCTTTATTACATAGTAAGTCTTCATACCTATTGTATGAGCTGCAAATGAAATTTAAGTGAAAAGCATCCTGTACCATTTCTTTTTAAACAAAAGAACCGTAGGCTGTCTCTAAAAGATCAGCAACATACTATAAATGAACCGTTTTATCTAAAGGTCCGCCACGCTTTGGCGGGCCTTAGCTTTTGGTGTAAAAAAAGAGCCTGATTCTTAATTAAATCAGGCTCTTGACGTTACGATAATTTTGCTTTGATACTTGTGCGTTTTAGAACGGATTGAACAATTGGATAAATAACGACCATAACGATTGTATTTACTACTGTTGCAGGTAATACAACCGCAGCAACAAGTGCCATGACGCTATTTCCACCCGGTAAGCCGACGATTAGCGCGGCAGCTGACAAGAATACGGTTCCTGATACGAGCGTGCCAACAGCTGTTAAAGCAGCAGCAACTGGTGTTTTCATGCCTATTGCTTTTTTCACAAGCATAAATAATGCAAAGAAAACAAATGCTGTAATTGGTTTATCAATCAAGTTTGCAATTTGTCCGCCAGGAAAGCTTGTTGTTAAAGCAGAAATAACTGCTGTGGTTAAGCTAACCAATGCAACATTTTTTACGCTAGGAAACAACAGGATTGCTAAAAACATCATTGTTAACATCATATCTGGCTTCATTCCAAATAAAATAGGAGGTACCACCGTGTGGAGAACCGCTCCAATTCCGACTAATAACGCTAAAGAAACTAAAACTTTTGTATTCATTTCTCATCTCTCCTCTTCTAAGCTAAGCTCGAAATATACCAATAGTGCGTCTATGCCCATTGCATATATTTACATACTGATTATAACATATTTATGTGAAAAAAGAATCAGCTAATTCTGCCAATTACGCGTTTGCCTGCGCAAATTCATCCATAAAGACGGCAAGAGCTTCACACGCTTCAAGCGGCACAGCATTGTAAATAGAAGCGCGGCATCCGCCGATTGAACGGTGTCCAGCTAATCCTACAAAGCCTTTTTCTTTTGCTTGCTGTAAAAACTCAGCCGTTAGCTCATCGTTTGGTAAAGTAAACGTGACATTCATAATTGAACGGCTTTCCTCTGTAGCGTGAGGAGTATAGAAACCGTTTGAACGTTCCATGCTTGCGTAGAGTAACTTAGCTTTTTTATGATTTTGAGCTTCAATGGCTTTAACGCCCCCTTGTTCTTTAATCCAATCTAAAACAAGTGAAAGCATATAAATACCAAACGTTGGAGGAGTGTTGTAAAGAGAATTGCTCTTTACGTGAGTCTCATAGTTCAGCATTGTTGGTAAACCTTCAGGGATACGTTTAAGCAATTCTTTCTTCAAAATGACAACTGTTACACCAGATGGTCCGAGGTTTTTCTGAGCACCAGCATAAATGAGTGAGAACTTAGATACATCAATTTGACGGCAAAGAATGTCGCTTGACATGTCAGCAATTAAGTCTACTCCTTCAATAGAAGGGTAGTCAGCCCATTGTGTACCAAAAATGGTATTATTGGACGTGATATGCAAGTACCCAATCTCTTCTTTTGGAAGCTTTATATCATCTAAAGCTGGAATAGAGCTGTAGTTCTCTTCTTTAGTAGAAGCAACCACTGCTGTTTTTCCAAGTTTCTTTGCTTCTTTTAACGCTTTTTCTGACCATGATCCCGTTAGCACATATGCCCCCACTTGATCAGGAGCTAAAAAGTTCATTGGAATCATAGAGAATTGCAGGCTTGCTCCGCCCTGCAGGAATAAAATTTCATGTGTATCTGGAATATTAAGCAATTCCGTTAGTGTTTCTTTAGCATGTGTTAATACATCTTCAAACTCTTTGCTGCGATGTGATAATTCCATCACAGACATACCTGTATTTTTGAAGTTAACTAGCTCCTCTTGAGCAAGTTGTAAGACAGGTAGGGGAAGCGCAGATGGACCTGCATTAAAATTATAAGCTCTGTTTAACGTAATCACATTAATTCCTCCTCAAATTAGTTCGAACACTCATCATACAAAATGGCTAATGACTGATGTCAGAAAGAATATCATTATACTATCATGAAAACTCTTAGTTGTGGAGGTAACTTTTCAAAAATTTAAATTAATCTGTAAAGAGAAAATAATAGAAAAAAGATAAATAAAAAGTATACGTAAACATGTTTTGGTAAACATGTAAAAGAAATGTTTATATGCTATACTGATGGAAGAAATAATGTGGAGGAACAGAATGAGAGTATTAAAATATGCAATATTAGGGCTCTTAAATCAGGAGGAGCTCAGCGGGTATGACATTACCAGACTTTTTAAAGAAGAGGTTGGTAATTTTTGGAGTGCTAAACACAGCCAGATTTATCCCGAGCTAAAGCGATTAACAGAAGAGGGATTTATTCGCTATGAAACGGTGATTCAAGGCAAAAAATTAGAAAAAAAGATGTATTCGATAACGGAAGAAGGAAGAGTCGAGCTAAGCAAGTGGCTCACTACGATTGATCCTATTCCTGAAACAACTAAAGATGAATTTATGTTAAAAGCTTATTTTGCTTCATCCATGTCAATAGAAGAGTTAAAGCAACAAATAGATAACCAATTATCAAGCAGGAAAATGAAGCTGACTTTTTTAAAAAAACGAATGGATGATCTTTTAGAAGAAGTTAATCACCACATTACCGTTTCTTCTCCTCAATTTGGTCATTACTTGGTGCTATCTCGTGCTCAAGACCGGGAGACAAGCTATATCAATTGGCTTGAACGTACGCTGAATTTAATTGAAAAAGAACAATAAGAAAAGGTGAGCAGATCATGAGTTGGTGCATAAAATCATTTCAAGAGCTGACAAACGATGAGCTTTATGAAATTCTACAGCTTCGCACCTCTATTTTTGTTGTGGAACAGAAGTGTGCTTACTTAGAAGTAGATGGAAAAGACAAATTTGCTTATCATTTGTTCAAAAAAGAAGATGAGAAAATTATCGCATACCTTAGAGTTTTACCAAAAGGAATTAGCTATAAGGAAGCTTCTCTTGGACGTATTATTGTAAAACAAGCACAGCGCGGTACAGGTCTCGGAAGAGAACTAGTAGCAAGAGGAATTGCTTTTCTAGAGAATGAATGGCACGAGAAGACAATTAAAATTCAAGCTCAAAGCAGACTTCAAACATTTTATGAATCGTTTGGTTTTAGACCTATTTCCGATATTTATTCAGATGAAGGACTCCCACACGTCGATATGCTAAAGACACCTTAGAAACTTCACCATTTGTGTGAAGTTTTTCTATTTTTAAAACGGGTAAGGTGAAAGAAACGTGTAGGGTTTAGTGGCATGCAGATAGAATCGATATGACTACTACTAAATTAGTAATTTATGAATAAGATAGATAGTGAATTTGTTTCTTTTTACTTATTCTTTGATTTTCAGTAAGTGATATATTGAAGAAAGTAATAATATTGTATATAATGATTTTTGTAACAAAAATGTAACAATTACGTAATATTCTTAATATTTATTGAGAAAGAAATTTGTTGTACATATTGCTTGGAGGCATTTTTATGAGTGCAAAAGAAAAGAAAAATAGGTATATATATAGTTTGGACGGACTTCGGGCCTTTGCTGTCATGGCTGTGATTGCTTATCACTTAGGCTTTGGATGGGCGTCTGGAGGATTTTTAGGAGTTGACGTTTTCTTTGTATTATCTGGGTATTTAATTACCTCAATTTTACTGGTGCAATCTTGGGAAAATCCTTTAAAGAATTTGAAGCATTTTTGGATTAGCCGTACGAGAAGACTTCTTCCAGCTGTGTATGTGATGGTCATATTAACTGCAGCGTGGGTTATTTTATTTAACCGACCATTGTTAACAACGCTACGAGGCGATGCATTATCGTCTATTTTTTATATGAGTAACTGGTGGTTTATTTTTCATAAAGTTTCATATTTTGATAGTTTTGGATCACCGTCACCATTAAAGAACTTATGGTCACTTGCTATTGAAGAGCAGTTTTATATTGTATGGCCACTTGTTTTATTGTTGGGTTTGAAATTTATTAAAAAGAGAGGAATTCTTTCTCTATTTATTTTAGCTGGAGTAATGGCCTCAGCCATTCTGATGTCTTTTTTATATGAGCCAGGAGGAGATCCTAGCCGCATTTATTATGGAACCGATACTCGGCTGTTTGCCCTTTTAATCGGTTGTTTACTTGCATTTGTCTGGCCCATGTATCGTTTATCATCAAAAAATCTTCCAGCTGTGGGCAAGCAAGTATTAAACGCAGTAAGTATGGTAAGCTTCTTTGTATTTATTCTCTGCGTATGGAGCGTTGATGAGTATACGCATGCATCTTTTCTTTATCAAGGTGGCATGCTGCTGATTTGTTTAAACGCTGCTGTGCTGGTTGCAACGATTAGTCACCCTAGTAGCTTTTTAGGAAAAGCTTTGTCGTTTAAACCGCTTCGCTGGCTTGGTACTAGATCATACGGTATCTATTTGTGGCATTATCCGGTTATTGTTCTTACAACACCTGTAGCCGAGATTGGCCGCCCGGTCTATTGGCATGCGCTGTTACAAGTAGGAATTACATTTATCATTGCTGAACTTTCGTACCGTTACATCGAGGTGCCTATTCGCACACGCGGTTTTCGCTATTATTTCCGGCATTACCATCCGAGAGAGCTTTTTAAATGGCGTAATCTCTCTCGTTCGAGACAAGCGGTTTTGGGCAGTCTCATTTTCTTTTTGGCGTTGTTTACAGCGGATATGACAAGCTTTGCTATTAGTACGCAGCAAAAGGATGAGACCGAAGCAAAACAAACAGAGGTTAAAATTCAAACGAATCATAAAGAAAATGCTTCAACTTCTGTCAAAGACAAGAACAAAGCGGAGGATGAAAAAACAAAGAACGCGGAAAAGAACTCCGCAGAAGAAAAATCTGATGCAAAAGAAGAACAGCAGCCGAATTCTTACAGAGATGTTCTTGCGATTGGAGATTCGGTCATGCTGGATATTGCTCCTAATCTTAAAGAGATGCCGCTTAGTATTACGATTGACGGAAAAGTAGGAAGGCAGCTCAATGAAGCACTGCAGCTAACTCCAAGTTATCAAGCATTTAATAATCCGAACAGCGCAGTGATTATTGAGTTAGGAACGAACGGTTATTTTACCAATGAAGAACTTGAACAACTGTTAAAAGCTTTTTCACAAGCGGACGTTTACTTAGTGAATACGCGCGTTCCTCGTTCCTGGGAAAGCACCGTGAACCAGAACTTGAAAGCTGCTTCTGAAAAGTTTGATCACGTCACGCTTGTAGATTGGTACTCTGAGGCTTCTAAGCACCCTGAATACTTTACATCAGATGGTGTCCACTTGGTACCTGAAGGATCAAGAGCATTAACAAAATTGATTGAAGAGCGTATGAATTTAGAAGTTAAGGCAGAAAATGGTTCATAATGAGCGAGAGACGTATTGAGTTTTACATCATAAACTGATTAATAGATAAAACAAAAAAAGCTTACATGTGTAAGCTTTTTTTGTTTCAAGAAAGGCGAGAAGAAATATTGCCAGCGATTTCTTGAAGTTTTTCAGGCGTGTATTCGCTTGTATGCTCTTTCCATACAGCACCGAATCCATCGCCTTCCCCGTAGCGTGGAATAATGTGCATATGATAATGAAACACGGATTGACCAGCTTTTTCACCATTATTATTTAAGATGTTTAAGCCGATTGGGCTGTATGTTTCTTTAATTGCATTTGCGATTTGAGGAACCACTTCAAATAAATTGCGCGCAATTTCCGGTGTTAGTTCGTGAATGTCTTTTTTATGTACTTTTGGAATCACCAACGTATGACCTTTTGTTACTTGACTAATGTCTAAAAAAGCTAATACATGTTCATTTTCAAATACTTTTGCACCTGGAATTTCACCGCGAATAATTTTGCAAAAAATACAGTTTTCATCATGTGTGCTCATTATGTTCACCTTCCGTTACTAATATAAATGTATGGGTATACATGTACGTTTATTTTACCACAAAGTAGAAATGCAATCAGCAGGCAAGAAATAGCCACTCATATTTTATACACAAAAACGGGATGCAAACGATTATGCATCCCGTCATGTGAAGAAGGAAAAAATAGCTTTTAATGCAGCATATGATCTTTAAGGAACACCTCATTTACGTAATTGCATTGCCTAATGAAACAGTCACTTGAAAAAGTATATTCTCTTTAACAAACACCTCATTTAAGCATTAAGCTAAAAAAATATACAATGTGAACGAAATCGTTCTTGGTCTTTGACAAACACCTCATTTACACAGTAATAAATGAACATTATTGTCTACCCATTATATATATTCTTACTACGTTCATGACTACCATCCCCTTATGAATCAAACATACATTGATTTACAATAAGGTTTTCTGAAATATGCCTGCTGTAGACACCTCATCCCAAATGTAAGAAGCTTTGTAATGATTAGTTGTAATCAATAACTTGTTTTCCTTCTTCCCTATATAGAATGTCCCGATATTTCGATTATATTCTGGAAAAATTAACCGAAAAGAATTGAAAACGATGTGAGGACGAAAAAGATTTGGTACAATAGAGCAAATAGCGCTTGCGCTTGTAGACAAAAAAGAACAAATAAAAGGAGATCGTGATGGGTTCTTTATTGCAAATTAACAATATTACAGGGGGATATACGAAAACTCCCGTCTTAAAAGATGTATCGTTTGATGTAAATGCAGGTGAATTAGTTGGGTTAATCGGCTTAAACGGAGCCGGAAAAAGTACAACGATTAAACATATCATTGGATTAATGGAAGCAAAAAAAGGAAGTGTATCCATTAATAATAAAACCTTTCAACAAGACCCAACAGGCTATCGAAGTCAGTTTACGTTTATTCCAGAAACTCCTGTGCTCTACGATGAATTAACATTAAAAGAACATTTGGATATGACAGCTATGGCTTATGGACTTGAGCCTCAAGCATATGAAGCACGTCTGCAGCCGCTTTTAAAAGAATTTCGTTTAGACCGGAAGTTAAAATGGTTTCCCGCGCATTTTTCAAAAGGGATGAAGCAGAAGGTTATGATTATGTGCGCTTTTTTGGTTCAGCCGTCTCTTTATATTATTGATGAACCTTTTTTAGGTTTAGACCCGCTTGGTATTCAATCTTTACTTGATTTGATGACGGATATGAAAAAGCAAGGTGCAGGCATTTTAATGTCCACACACATTTTGGCGACCGCGGAGCGCTACTGTGATAAATTTGTTATTTTACATAACGGAGAAGTAAGAGCGCAAGGAACGCTTAAAGATCTTCAAGAAGAATTTCAGATGCGCAATGCTACTCTTGATGAAATTTATATTGAATTAACAAAGGAAGAAGGCTATGAGTAAGATTGACGCATTATGGAAGCAACGATTTCAGCAGTATTTAGTGGATGTAAGAAGATATACAAAATATATCTTAAATGATCACATTAAATTAGTGTTAATTTTTGCGATTGGCGGTTTAGCCTACTATTATCAACAGTGGTTGAGTACATTAACACCTGCGTTTCCTTCGGCTGTAGTGATTGCGGTCCTTATGGGATTGATTTTAACAATGGGCCAAATTCAAACGTTTTTAAAACGACCTGATTTAGTCTTTTTGCTTCCTTTGGAGACGAAGCTGCAGCCTTATTTCAAAAAATCTTTTTGGTTTACCTTTACGATTCAGCTTTATATTTTATTATTTGCAACGGGTGCAGCAGCGCCTCTTCACGTAAAAGTAATGCATGATTCTTACTCAAATATTTTTGTGTTTTTTCTGCTATTACTCATTCTGAAAGTTGTAAACTTAGGCATGTCTTGGTGGGCCGTATGGTTTGAAGAAAAATGGGCGAAGTGGACAGATTATATCGTCAGATTTTTCTTAAACGCAGTTTTTACTTATTTCTTATTTTCGCATGCATACGTATTTTTCACAGGAATTGTAGCGGTAATTATGATTGCGCTAGCCGTTTATTATCGCTCTCTTACAAAAAGGAAGCCGATTAAATGGGAAAAGCTAATTGACTTAGAAGAAAAGCGCATGGGCTATTTTTATCGATTAGCTAATTTATTTACGGATGTTCCACAAGTCAAAGAACGAATCAAACGCCGTAGATATTTAGATTGGCTAGTAACACGTATTCCATTTCGTCAAAATGCCACTTACCATTACTTGTACACCAGAACATTTTTGCGATCAGGAGATTATTTAAGTTTGCTCGTTCGCTTAACTGTCATTGGCGGATTTTTAATTGTAGCTGCGCCGTTTCAATACGGCAATATAGTGGTTGTTTTATTTGTTGTATACATGACGGGTTTTCAATTACTCCCGCTTTGGAAGCAGCACAAGCAAATTTTATGGCTTTCTCTTTATCCAGTCGAAGCTAAAGAACGAAAAAGGGCATTTTTGGACGTATGGAAAAAAGCGCTGTATGTACAAATTCTTGTGCTCGCCATAGTGGTGGCTTTTTCTAATATAGTTGCTGCACTGCTTTCCTTGGCAGCAGGTGCTATATTTATTCACTTATTTGTAAATGCATATGTAAATAAAAAATTAACGTAAAAAAGCTCCGAATGGAGCTTTTTTTACGTTTTTAGACTACTTTTGAGACAAAGATAATATCCGAAAGCGATAGACGTTCATCGCTACTTTTGTGAGATGATCAAGAAGCTGATAATTCGCATACGCACCTACAACAGCTCCAATTCCCGGCATCAGCTGAAACATTTTCACAACATCAATGTAATCGCGATATTCTTGTTGAAAAGCTTTCCAATCAAGCTCAAGAAGTTCCTCTTTCTTTTCCTCCCAGCTTTCTACTACTTCGAGCAGCTTCGTTCTATGGTCGTCGCTGCAAAAAGCAAGATGAAAAATATACAGTATATAAATGCGTTCTTCTTTTTCTTTTACATCAAAACCATACGTCGCGGCAATGTCAAATAAGCACTTCATTTTTATGGAAAGAAGAAGTGGGAAATCTGCTGCGCCCAAAAGGAGACCACCTGCACCAGTACCAGCTCCTTCTACAGCAGCTGTTTTTTTGTACTTAGGTATGAGCTCCAAAATTCTTTTCTCTTTTTCTTCAAACGAAAGACCGCTGACATCTCTTTTTTTAGTCGTGAAATCGGACCCAACAAGCGTGGTTTCAACCATTTTTTTTATACTTTCAGTTATAATTCTATGGACTTTAGCAGGGATTTTTTCATTTAGTTTAAGCTGTAAGGATTTTGCGGTACGCTGAAATTTAGAAGGTCGTTTCAACATGCTAAATTTCCAATGTTCAGCTTCTCGTAACACTTTTTCTTCATACGTATTCAAAAAAGTCACCTCTTTTCAGTCGATATAAATACTACGTTTTAAGTGAGAAAAAGTTTCCTAAAATAAAACAGCAAGCAATCGTCTGTTTATCTGTACGAATGCTTGCTGAATGATTAATTCGCTTTTATTGCGTTTTTAGAATGAGCTTGTTCTCTTAAATACTCAACAGCAGCCGTACCAAGCGTTTTCGCTGCGATAAGCATTGCTTTTTCGTTAAAATCAAATTTAGGATGATGATGAGGATAAGGAGCATCTACACCTTCTGGCTGAGCTCCTGTAAAGAAGAACGTTCCTTTAATATGCTGCAAATAATAAGAGAAATCTTCTCCAGTCATGTGAGGCTCCGTTTCTTCGACTGTATGAACTTCATCGATTTGAGAAGCAGCAGAAGCAAGAAAGGCCGTTTCTTCCGAGTGGTTTACGACGGAAGGATAGCCGCGCGTATAACTCAGCTCATAAGAAGCATCAGCCGTTAAGCATGTACCTTGGACAATTCGTTCGATTTCTTTTTCGACATCATTTCGTACATCTTCATTAAATGTTCTTACCGTTCCAATTAGTCGAGCAGAATCAGCGATAATATTAAATGCATTTTCCGCTACAAAAGAACCTATGCTTACAACCGCTGAATCAATTGGATTTACACGTCTGCTTACAATTTGCTGTAAATTAACAACAAGCTGAGAGGCGATGACGATTGAGTCTTTTGTTTTGTGGGGCTGTGCACCGTGTCCGCCTGCTCCTTTGATCGTAATTTCAAAGCGATCAGCAGCAGCCATAATAGGGCCCGTTCGATATTGAACCACACCAGTCGGAGTTAATGACCATAAATGCGTTCCGAATATCGCGTCTACACCGTCTAAGCATCCGTCTTCAATCATGGACTTGGCGCCTCCGGGAGCATACTCTTCGGCGTGCTGATGAATGAAGACGATTTTACCAGGGAGAGAATCTCTTATTTCAAAAAGCGCTTTAGCAAGGACTAAAAGAGTAGCCGTATGACCATCGTGGCCACATGCATGCATCACGCCCGGAACAGTTGATTGATAGGGTACATCTTTTTCATCTTGAATAGGAAGGGCATCAAAGTCGGCTCTCAAAGCTACAGTAGGACCAGGTTTTCCTCCTTGAATGCTTGCTACAATGCCGTTTCCTCCTACATTTGCTTGGTAAGAAATACCGATCTTGTCATAAAAAGACCGAATGTAGGCAGCAGTTTGAAATTCTTTAAAAGACGGTTCTGGATACTGATGCAGATATCGGCGAATTTGAACCATTTCATCAAATTTTTCTTCAAGTAAAGTATGTAGCTTGGAGTTCACATAACCATATCCTTTCTGTGTAAGTTGAATAAAGTTTTGAATTTTTTGACATTTTAATCATTATATCATTATCTATAAAAAAGAAAAGAATGTAAGCGTTGTTATTGAAAAAAGTAATTGAATCATGAAATATTTTATATACATAATAGATACATAAGATGAGAAATAGGGACAAAGAATGAGTTTTTTACCAATTTTCTCGTGAGATAATAGGAGGTAACGATATGGTAGATTCACAAACTGTATCTCTGTACAAAAAATTGATGTGGGCGTTTGGGATTGCGGGTCTCGTTTTTTTAGGAGTGTTGTTTGCTGTGTCGACAGATTCTTTTCAAGGAGACCGCTGGCTTGTTTCAGCTATAGATGACAGCACTATTCTTCAGTCAGCGTCATCTGTTTTTCACGGCCTGTCTTTTTTAGCTTCAAAAGTGATGATTATGGTTCTTTTAGCTGTACTTATTGTTTTTTTATTTTTAAAAAAAGACTATATTGGCATGATATCCTCATTTTTACTTATTTTAAGCGGCGATATTATTAATAAAGCAGTTAAAGATGCGGTAGAACGAGCCCGTCCTCTTGAAGGCATCGAAGGCTACAGTTTTCCAAGCGGCCATGCAATGATGGGAATTCTTATCTACGGTCTGATTTTCTTTTTTCTGATCAAGCATATAAACAATCAAAAGGTGGCCAAGTGGTATCAGCGGGCAATTACTTTAATTGTTTTGTTAATCGGCGTGAGCCGTATTCTGTTAAGAGAACACTTTTTAACAGATGTATTAGCTGGCTACAGCTTAGGGCTTATGTGGCTAATTGTAGGCATTTTCTTCTATACGCTTGTTTATGCGTATGTAAGGCCGTCAGCGGAAAAAGAGTTTCCAAAAGGTATGTAACAAATATATACATATGACCCCCTTCATCAAAAGAAGGGGGCTTTTGTTTAAACTAGGAACATTGCGACAATCGTTGTAACAACTAATCCAATCGCTACAGGTTTTAAATTGCGTCTAGCGAGTTCAAACGGACTGACTCCACAAATCGCAGCAGCTGGAATGAGCGCCCATGGAATCAACGTTCCCCCTCCAACCCAAATCGCAGCAATTTGCCCCAAAGCAGTTAGCGTGGCAGCGCCCGATCCTAAAGCAGATGCAAATAAATGAGAGACAGAGCCTACGAGTGAAATACCTGAAAAGCCTGAACCGTCTAACCCTGTAATAGCTCCTAGCGCAGTTATCGTCACAGTAGCGACCTGTGCAGTTAACGGTACAGTCGAAGCAAGCGCAACACCTAGGTCATTGACAAGTCCATGTGATCCTTTCGGAAGAAAGTCACCAATGATTGTTTTGAATCCAGCATCTCCTAAATAGAAAAAAGCGGCAATCGGAATAACGGGACCGAATACTTTAAACCCAAACTGCAAGCCTTCAATCAAGTAGGAAGTGGTTTGTTCGAGACCTTTTCCTTTGTGAGCAATAAGCGACACCACTACTAAAATAAATAGAGCTGTACCTCCAACGAGAGCAGTGGCATCTCCTCCCTGTAAATGAAGGGCGAACATTGCCCATACGTCTATAGCAAAGAAAAGAGGAACTATAATGGCTAAAGCCCGGCGTAATGAAGGAGAAAGAGGTGTGGATTGGTTAGAAGAGTTGCTTGTTAAAATTGTCGGTTGCGACTGAATTTTATTGTGCTTCATATCTTGTTTTAGAAAGTAAAAAGCAGAGAGTGTGGTAACGACTCCCATCACAATGACAAGAGGGACACTTGCTTGAACAACCTCGTGAACCGGAAGACCTGCTGCGTCAGCGGTTATCTTAGGGGCAGCTTGAATAACAAAGTCTCCTGAAAGCGCAACGCCGTGGCCGAATAAATTCATCGCTACAGCTACGCCTATAGCTGGAAGCCCTACGCGGATGGCAACTGGTAAAAGCACGGCTCCAAGTAAAGCAACTGCTGGAGAAGGCCAGAAAAAATAGGAGATGGTCATCATAACTAATCCAATAACCCAATAGGCAAGAGTGGGTGTTTTAATGAGGCGAGCAAAAGGTGAAATCATCGATTCATTTATTCCTGTAGCCATTAAGACTTTGCTCATGGATACAATAATTGAAATAATTAAAATGGTAGGAAGCAGTTCTGTAATGGCATAAATGAAGCTGGAAAAAACAGCGCTGACGGAGTGGCTTAACGAAGAGGTAGCCGTTAAGGAAAGCAAAAAAATCCCGAGTATACAAAGGATACTCGTATCTCGCCGCATAATCATAAAGCCGATAATGAAGGCGATAAAAAGGACATACATCCAATGAAGAGCTCCAAGCTCTATGCCCATAAAAATTCCTCCCAATAGGTGATGTAGTATACAATATGACGTTTATGCCTATTGTGATACTCGCCTACTAGGAGGATGTTTACTTATTTAACTACGTGGTATGAGGTCACATAAGAAGGGCGAGAGAAAATCGATGGCTGCTGATCCACGCCTTCTGACGTACCGCGTTTTTTGTGTGCTTCATTATAGGCTTTTGAAGACTGCCAATCGCTAAATGAACTTTCATCTTTCCATCCTGTAAAGATAATGTATGTGTCATTTTGCAGTGGACGAAGCACACGAATAGCTGAAAAGCCTGCTTCATTTTCAATTAAACGAGCGCGTTGGCTAAATCGCTGTTCAAACAAAGGACGGCCTTCATCTGTAACTGAAATATTATTTAGTACAGCAAATCCGCTATCTGCAAGATCTCCAGAAGCATCTAATACTTCATAAGCATGTCCTTCTTTAAAAATTGTATCTCCATCTGTTTCGTGGACTAGTGCAAATTGATCGTCATCTTTGTGAAGCAGTAATAAACGTTCACTCGGATGTTCGTCGATCAACTTTTGAAGGTAAGGGCCTGTTCCGTAAGTAATAAAGATCTTCATGGATTATACTTCCTTTCTAATTGGGAATTGCATACAATTTACAATTGTAAATCATACTAAAATTATAAAATTTTACACACAAAAATTCAAAAATTGTGAACTTCTAATGAAGATGGTAAAGTAAAACATTGATGAAGTTGTTTTCCATATTATCAAAAGTTTAGCGGAAGAAAAGGGGTGGCACGATGTACAAAAAAGGCTTATACGCAATTGCTGCCTTAGTTGGAATTTTTCTATTAGGATTGATTGGATATATTATCATCTTGTTTCTTGGAAACTATGTAATTGATGAGAAAAAAATCGTCATGGACTCGGCTACGAGATTAGTCGATGAAAATGGAGACGAATTAACAAAGCTCTATGTGAAAAATCGGGACTTGGTTTCAATTGACAAGATTCCAAAGCATGTGCAACAAGCATTTATTTCAATTGAAGATGTTCGTTTTTATGAACACCACGGAATCGATTTTAAATCTATTGGCCGAGCATTATACCGAGATATATTGGCTGGGGGAAGTGTTGAAGGAGGAAGTACTTTAACACAGCAGCTGGCTAAAAATGTGTTTTTATCGAATGATAAAACGCTGCTTAGAAAAACAAAAGAAGTAGTGGTGGCTATTAACCTGGAGCAGCGTTACAGTAAGCAAAAACTGCTTGAAATGTATTTGAATCAAATATACTTTGGACACGGAGCCTATGGAATCCAAGCTGCATCCAAGCTTTACTTCAATAAAGATGTCTCCGAATTAACGGTAGAAGAAGGTGCACTTCTCGCTGCACTGCCAAAAGCACCGAATTCCTATTCTCCTATTTTACATCCAGAAAAAAGTATAGAACGTAGAAATGTTGTGTTAAATGCCATGCAAAAAGCAGGTTATTTATCAGCTGAAAAAAATGTCCGTTTGCAAGGAAGAACGCTGGGGTTGAACATAAAGGAGCAGGCTAAAAATCCAGCGTATTTAACCTATATCGATATGGTTATCCAAGAAGCAGAGAAGAAATACAGCATTTCGGGCAATGAGCTTCTGCGCGGAGGTTATACGGTCAAAGTACCGATGAATATAAAAGTACAAGAAGCCGCCTACGAGCTGATGAAAGAAAATCGTTATTTTCCAGGTACAGATAACAGTGCCCAAGGTGCTTTTGTATTAGTCGATAACAAAAGCGGAGGAGTTTTATCTGTTATGGGAGGACGAGATTATGTACAAAAATCGCTCAACCGCGTAAATGTCAAAAGACAGCCAGGTTCTACGATGAAACCTATTGCGGTATATGGCCCTGCGTTAGAAGAAGGTCAATTCAAGCCTTATTCGTTGCTGCAAGACAAGCTTAGAAGCTACGGGGGATACACACCTAAAAACGTAGACGGGCAATATGCTAAAAAGGTAACGATGTACGATGCCCTAAAAGATTCTAAAAACGCAGCTGCCGTCTGGACATTGAATCAGCTAGGAGTTGAAACAAGCAAGCAGTATCTCACAAAGCTAGGAATTCCGTTAGAAGATAAAGGGCTTGCGATTGCTCTTGGAGGATTAAAAGAAGGAATTACACCGCTTCAATTAGCAGGAGCGTACCGGGCATTTGCTGAAAATGGAGAAAACATCCAACCGTACTTTATTCAAGAGATAAAAGATCAAGATGGAAAAGTGATTGCAAAAGCTGTTCCCGACACTCACAAAGCATTTTCAAAACAGACGGCTTGGTATATGACAAAAATGCTTCAAGGAGTTGTTAAAGAAGGAACGGCAAAAAATGGAGAGTTTAAAGGAGAGTTAGCAGGAAAAACAGGGTCTACTTCGTATACGAATGTTAAAGGAGCCACAAGAGATGCTTGGTTTGTTGGATATACCCCAGATGTTGTAGGAAGCGTGTGGATGGGATATGATTCTACAAATGACCAGCACTATTTAACAAAAGGAAGTTCTTATCCGACTCTATTATTTAAAGACATTTTAACAAGAGCTGGTTACGACGAAGCTGCATTTCAAAAGCCAGCAGGCGTTAAAGATCTGCCAAAACCAATACGTTTAGAGCAAGTTAAAGACTTAAAACAAGAATTAACATTCCATCCATTTGGTTTGCTAACGGTAAGTTTATCGTGGACACCTTCACCTGATAAAAGAGCTGTTTATTATGTTTATGAGAAAAAAGGGGATAAAGCCGAATTGATTGGCAAAGTGAAGGGAAAAGGAGCATTTGAAAAAGAGCGTGTGAATCTGCTCGACAGTCCTACTTATTATGTAGTTCCTTACAATTCCCAAACACAACAAAAAGGAAAAAAATCCAACGAAGTAACACCTGCTCTTTTTCAATAAAAAAGGAAGAGTAGGGCGATTTTTTGACATTTTTAGCAGGTGGCTATACAAGTCGTAAAGAAATGGGTATAGTGACAAGTAGAGAATATAACGTGAAACTTTAATCAGTAGAGGAACCGGTATGTTCCTTTGCTGATTATTGTCTGTCTAATCGAAGAAAATACGGATGGAAGACAATCGAGAAAGGTGGAAATTATGAGTCAAGGAACGTTTAACGATACTTTTTTAAAAGCCTGTAGAGGGGAAAAAACGGATCATGTTCCGGTTTGGTATATGCGCCAAGCAGGGCGTTCACAGCCGGAATACCGAAAGCTAAAAGAGAAGTACTCTCTATTTGAAATCACTCATCAGCCGGAGCTTGGGGCATACGTAACACGCCTGCCCGTTGAACAGTACGGAGTGGATGCAGCTATTTTATATAAAGATATAATGTCACCGCTTCCTTCAATTGGAGTGGATGTTGAAATCAAGTCAGGAATTGGTCCTGTCATTTCTAATCCAATTCAATCTTTAAGCGATGTAGAAAAGCTAGGAGAAATTACCCCGGAAGAAGATGTTCCGTATGTATTAGATACGATTAAGCTGTTAACAACAGAACAGTTAAACGTACCTCTAATTGGTTTTGCCGGTGCTCCTTTCACAGTAGCAAGCTATATGATTGAAGGAGGACCTTCAAAAAACTATAATAAAACAAAAGCATTTATGTACACGGAACCTAAAGCATGGTTTGCGCTAATGGATAAGTTAGCAGATATGACGATTACATATGTAAAAGCGCAAATTGACGCTGGAGCAAAAGCCATTCAAATCTTTGATTCATGGGTGGGGGCTTTAAATGTAGCGGATTATCGTTATTTTATAAAGCCTGTTATGGAGCGGATTTTTACCTCTTTGCGCGAAAAAAATGTACCTCTCATTATGTTTGGAGTAGGAGCAAGTCATTTGGCAAAAGAATGGCATGATCTGCCGCTGGATGTAGTGGGATTAGATTGGCGAACGCAGCTGGATGAAGCACGTGCACTAGGCTTAACAAAAACACTGCAAGGAAACTTAGATCCTGCTATTTTGTTAGCTCCATGGGAAGTTATTGAAGAACGTGTAACAGAAATATTAGATAAAGGGATGGCCAGTCCTGGTTACATCTTCAACTTGGGGCACGGCGTCTTTCCACAGGTTCAGCCGGAAACGTTGAAGCGTTTAACAACCTTTATTCATGAATATTCTGCAAATAGACAATAAATTGTCAAATAATTTGGAGCGCTAAACTTTGAATTTTTCTTTTTATTCATGGCAAAATGAAGACAAGTATTGAATCTAACAAAGAGGTGTCGAACACATGAGTAAAAAAGTAATGGGATTACTTGTAATGGCATATGGAACACCATATAAAGAAGAAGATATTGAACGTTACTATACACATATCCGCCGCGGACGTAAACCTTCACCGGAAGCCTTGGAAGATTTACAAAACCGCTACGAAGCAATTGGGGGCATTTCACCTCTTGCAAAAATTACGCAGCAGCAAATGGAAAGTCTAGAAAAGCGCTTGAATGAAGTACAGGATGAAATTGAATTTAAAGCGTATCTTGGCTTAAAGCATATTGAACCGTTTGTTGAAGATGCAGTAGAAGCCATGCATAAAGACGGAATTAAAGAAGCGGTCAGCATTGTGCTTGCACCTCACTTTTCAACGTTTAGCGTAAAATCCTATAATGGACGCGCCAAAGAAACAGCTGAAAAATTAGGAGGACCAATCATTCATTCCGTAGAAAGCTGGTACAGTGAGCCAAAGTTCATTCAGTACTGGGCTACACGTGTTAAACAAACGTTTGATTTAATAGACGAAGAGAAACGCCAAAAAGCCGTATTGATTGTGTCTGCGCATAGCTTGCCAGAAAAAATTATTGCAGCAGGAGATCCATATCCAAATCAGCTTCAAGAAACAGCGGATTTAATTGCACAAGCAGCTGGTATTGAACATTACGAAATTGGCTGGCAAAGTGCTGGAAATACGCCTGAGCCATGGATAGGTCCTGATGTCCAAGATTTAACAAGAGAACTGCATGAAGAAAAAGGCTATACGTCGTTCGTCTATACCCCGGTTGGATTTATCGCGGATCACTTAGAAGTACTTTATGATAACGACTACGAATGCAAAGTGGTAACAGATGAAATTGGGGCTGATTATTACCGTCCTGAAATGCCGAATGCACAGCCTGAATTTATCGATGGGTTAGCTACAGTTGTGTTAAAACGAATTGCTCGTTAAGTCAATATAGATTCTTTGTACGTTGAACAGGGACGAAAAGTAACTTATAATCAATATAAAGAAAAGTAAGAAGCGAGCTATGGATTTCCATAATCGCTTCTCTTTATATTGAATTTTACAGAAAAGGCGATGATAACGTGACGGATAGACGAAAAAAGGTTGTCATCATCGGTGGAGGAATAACAGGTCTTTCAGCTGCCTATTATTTGCAAAAAAAAATAAAGGATCATCAGCTGCCTATTGATCTTCAACTAATAGAAGCGACGCATCGGCTTGGCGGGAAAATTCAAACGGTCAAACGAGACGGTTATTTATTTGAAAAAGGTCCTGATTCATTTTTAGCGCGTAAGCTAGCTGCTACAAAACTGGCAAAAGAAGTGGGGCTAGGTCGGGAGCTAGTCGGAAATGAAAAGGGAAAATCCTATATTCTAGTAAAAGATACGCCGCATGCGCTGCCTGATGGTGCTGTAATGGGGATACCAACCAAGTTATCTCCTTTTATCACAACAGGGCTATTTTCGCCTGTTGGCAAGCTGCGCGCAGCAGCTGATTTTTTTATACCGAAGACAAAAAATCAGGATGACCGTTCGCTAGGCGTATTTTTTAGAAGACGGTTTGGTGATGAAGTTGTTGAAAATTTAATTGAGCCTCTATTATCAGGAATTTACGCAGGAGACGTTGATCGTTTGAGTTTAAGATCAACATTTCCACAGTTTTTGCATGCTGAACATAAGTACAGAAGCTTAATTGTTGGAATGAAAAAGCTAAAAGAAATTCACCCACAGCACGGTGATGATTCGGAGTTTAAAAAAAATAGCGTCTTTTTAACATTAAAAGAAGGTCTTCAATCGCTAGTAGATGGGGTAGAAAAAGCAATAGATCCTGATATTATTACAAAAGGAATAAAGGTAGAGAAAATTTATAAAGAAGATACCACATATGAATTATCCTTAAATAGCGGGAAAGTAATAAAAGCAGACAGCGTTATTGTAACTTCCCCTCATGCAGCTGCTCAGTCTATGCTCTCGGAATATAAAATATTCGAACCGTTAAAGCATATGCCTTCCACTTCAGTAGCTACTGTTGTGATAGCCTTTGCACAAGAAGCGCTGCAAGACAATCTAGATGCAATGAACATCGCCGTTTCCAGAAATAGCGATTACACGATTACGGCATGCACGTGGCTAAATAAAAAGTGGCCGCATGCGGTTCCGGAAGGAAAAGTGCTGCTAAGATGTTTAGTTGGACGAACCGGGGATGAAGCTGTGGTGGATCAGCCTGACGATGAAATTTTTAAAATTGTCCTGGAGGATTTGAAGAAGCTCATTACCATTTCTGCTGAGCCTGAATTTTACGCGGTAACGAGATGGAAGCAGTCAATGCCTCAGTATACGGTCGGACATCACGATATGCTAGATACAATGAACGAACAGCTTGAAAAAGAGCTTGCCGGTCTTTATGTAGCGGGAAGTTCATACGAAGGTCTGGGTATACCAGAATGTGTAGAGCAAGGAGAAGATGTGGCTAAAAAAGCGGTTAAATATGTGCAGCAACTGTAGAAGTGGAGCGGTGAATCAATGCTCCGCTTTTTTGTCTACTACCCGTAGAGAAAGGTTATACTAAGAGAAGAGATTGTGGTTGAAAAGCAAAAGAAACTTATGCTATAGTAAAACCGTACTTGTTGACTGAAATATTCATTTGGTCAGAAAGAAGGGGATAACGTGGCGATAGACCGAAAGCAATCAGTTGTTGATGCAGCGTCAAAATCATTTGCGCTGTTTGGATATAAAGCAACGACTATGGAGCAAGTGGCGAAGCTTGCAAATGTCGGAAAAGGAACGATTTATACTTTTTTTAAAAACAAAGAAGAGTTATTCGATGAAATTGTGACACGAATGATTCGAGAAATGACAGATGCAGCTGAAACTGTCATTGACAGCAGCCGTCCTTTTTTTGAAAATGCCCAAGCAGCCATTTTTCGAATCTTAGAATTCCGCACTGAGCATCAGCTCATGCTGAAGCTGGTACAGGAACAGCAGTTAGGCACTACAGCAGTGCAAGAAGTGCTGGTGCGAGTAGAAGAAGAGATTTTGACTTATATAAAAAACAAAATCGAAATTGCTATTTCTAAAAAAGAAATCAAACCGTGCAACCCGGAGCTCACAGCTTTTTTACTATTTAAAATGTACATTGCACTCGTCTATGATTGGGAAAAACGGCATGAGCCGCTTTCAGAAGAAAAAATTGCTGAATTAATTGAACTATACTTTTTACGCGGTCTGTCTCAGTGAGATGGGCTTTTTTCATAGAAAAAACAAAAAAGGTCTCATGACGAGACCTTTTTTTATTGTTCATTATCATCTTTTTTTACGCCGTTTAATTCTGTATTTCCTGTTTTTGCATCTTCTTCTTTTTGCTCTACTTCTTTTTCGCCTTGTTTCTTAAGTTCGAAGTAAGCTTTAATAACTTCACCAGTAACTTTTTTGCTTAATGAATTCGAAGTTCCGGCTACATAAGCAGAAGGAATAACAACCGCTACGGCTACTTCGGGGTTATCATAAGGCGCGTATGAAACGAATGTAGAGTTACGAACGCTGACCCCTTTGTTGAAGGTTTCAGCTGTACCTGATTTACCAGCAATGTTGTATTTTGCATATGCTGTTCCGTTTCCTAGAGCTCTACCAGTTCCATTTGTGACTACGCGACGGAAACCTTGTTTAACAATTTCAATTTCTGATTGGCTCATCGTAATACGATTTAACACTTCCGGTTCAACAGAACTTTGAATACTTCCTTTTAGCTCGCTATCAAGCTCAGGCTCGCGGATTTCTTTTACTAAGTGCGGTTTCATGCGATATCCACCGTTAGCAATCGTTGAGATGTACTGAACAAGCTGAAGCGGTGTGTACGTATCATACTGTCCGATACCAAAATCCAACGCTTTACCCGGTTCGTTTGTGACGCTGTTACGAATACCCGTCGATTCATTTTCTAGGTCAATTCCAGTTGAAATTCCAAGACCAAACTGGCTATAGTATGAGCGCAGTTTGTTAAAAATAGATGGGGGAATATTCAGCTTTCCGCCAGGTCGATATGTTTCACCAGCCATGCTCATAACCGTACGGTACATGAACACGTTTGATGATTGTTCCAAAGCTTTTTGAATACCTGTTGCTCCAATTGGATGAGACGATTTTTTAATTGTTCCTCCAGCAAACTTCATCGGCGCATCGTAAAAAACCGTACCAGGCTGGATAGCGCCTGAGTCAAGTCCTGCTAGAACGGTCGCTCCTTTAACCGCAGAACCTACTTCATAAGAAGTTGTCATGTTACCAAGAGCGAAGTCTTGTACTTTACGTGCTCCGGTTTGCTTATCAGTAACAAGCTGTTTTCCGCCCATCGCTAAAATGTCTCCTGTATGAGGATCCATCATAATAGCAAACGCTCGGTCCATTAATCGTGTTCCTTTGTCTCCAGAAGTCACAGCTTTTGTTAAAGCATCTTCGACTTGCTTTTGCAGCTCCATATCAATTGTCAAAATTAAGTCACTGCCGCGCTGACCTTCAGTAACGGTCTCCTGACTAACTAAGTTGCCGGAGCGGTCCGTTACGTTTTGTACGCGGGCTTTTTGACCGCGAAGAACGTCTTCATACTGTTTTTCTAAATAACTTTTTCCTACTCTATCGTTACGGCTGTAGCCGTGGGACAAGTAGTACTGTAAGTTTTCGCTTGGCAATCCTTCATCTGCCGATGTGATTTTACCAAGCAGCGTGCTAAGTAAGCCATCGTATGTATACATACGGTCCCAGTAAGTTGTTGTATCAACGCCTGGCAAGTTCCCTAATTGTTCACTAATAACGGCAAGCTCTTTATCTGTTAAGCCGCTTTTAATAATTTGAGCGGTTAACGCGTAGCCGCCTTCCATCTTGCTTTTAATAGCAATCACTTCAAGGTCATCTTTCACCGATAAAAGTTCGTTTTTGGTGATGCGCTTCAGCTGAAGAGGATACAAATCATCTTCAGAAAGCTGACCTTCTTTTACTTTTTGCTTATCTGCTGCGGTAATTTTTTTCGCTGCTGCTTTTGGATGAGTTGCAATCCAATAATCTTTTAAGTCGCGTTCTGTTAGCTTAATCGTATTTTTATCTTTCTTTTTATCCGATTTGCCAAACACGTCTGTTGTAACAGGAACATCAATAAGAGTGGCAAGCTTTTTAGCTACTTTTAGCTTGTCTTCTTGAGTGACGCCCTTCAAACGCGTGTACGTGACAGCGTTCAACGGTTTATTATCCACGATAACGCGGTCATAGCGGTCTAGCATCTTTCCGCGAGGAACCGGTGAATCTACCGTTTCATCTTCTGTTTTTTCAACTTCTCGTTTATAGTTCTCTCCGTACACAATCTGTACGAAGCCTAATCGTAAAATGAGTGCAGAAAAAAGCAGGAAAACCACAATAAACAGCCAGTTAATTCGAAATGAGACATGTGTTTTTTTGCGCTTTTTAGTTTTCATGTAAACCCCTTCACTTTGTTTATACAAGTTAAAAAAATTCATAAATTTTCTTATGAATCTATCACTCTACATATTAACATAATTTTGTCTATAAATGTTATTAGGTGGAATAAAACAGATAAAAATTTTATAGAAATTTTTGCGGAAGAAGAAAGACCTGTCGAAGGGTGCTGAAGGGGGGTGTTCAATATTTTCCACTCGGTTGTTCAATATTGTTACCTGTTCAAATGTCCTAGAATCGGTAAAATAAAGAGAGATAGATATCAAGGGGGGCAAAACGAATGAAAATGAAAAGGCTTTCAATAATGTCTGGCGTGTTAGCAACATCACTTTTATTTGCGACAGCATGTTCAAACTCAGGTACGGATTCAAAAGCAAGTAAATCAACAGGCTCAGGTGATCAAGTTGTTATTGATATGTTCCAGTTCAAAGTGGAAATTGCAGATCAGCTGAAAGAATTAACGGATGAATATACAAAAGAACATCCAAACGTAAAGTTTAACATCCAAACAGTCGGCGGAGGAGCGGACTATGGTGCAGCATTAAAAGCACAGTTTGCCTCTGGAAATGAACCTGATATCTTTAATAATGGAGGGTTCCAAGAAGCGCAAACGTGGAAGGATAAATTAGAAGATTTGTCTGATCAGCCGTGGGTAGATAATCTGTATGATATCGCTAAAGAACCGATGACAATGGACGGGAAAATCTATGGTCAGCCGCTAAACTTAGAAGGTTATGGTTTTATTTATAATAAAGATTTATTTGAAAAAGCAGGCATTAAAGAATTGCCTAAGACGCTGTCGGAATTAGAAGCAGCTTCTAAAAAGCTTAAAGCAAAAGGCATTACGCCATTTTCTAACGGATACGGCGAGTGGTGGGTGCTAGGTAACCACTTATTTAATATTCCAATGGCGCAGCAAGATGATCCAGATGCGTTTATTAAAGGTCTAAACGAAGGAAAAGCAAAATTTGAAGGCAATGAAACGTTTAAGCAATTTATGAATCTGTTCGATTTAACGTTAAAGTATGGAAATAAAAATCCATTAACGACAGATTACAATACACAAGTTACTCAATTTGCTTCTGGTGAAACAGCGATGATGCAACAAGGTAACTGGACGGTAAATATGATCACGAAAATCAATCCGGACATGAAAATGGGCTTTATCCCAATGCCGATCAGCAACGATGCGAAGAAAAATGATAAATTAGCAATCGGAGTTCCAAATAACTGGGTAGTGAACAAAAATGCACCAGATGCAGATAAAAAAGCAGCGAAGGAATTCTTAAATTGGATGGTTTCTTCTAAAGAAGGTCAAAAATTCTTAGTTGAAAAGTTCAAGTTCATTCCAGCGTTCAAAAACATCGATGGAAAAGGAATCGATTCTTTATCTGATGATATCTTAAAATACTCTGAAGAAGGCAAAACATTATCTTGGAACTGGTTTAAGTATCCAGAAGGAACGGTTCAAGAAGTAGGCGCAGCAATGCAGTCTTACGCAGGCAAACAAATGACGGAAGAAGAGTTTATGAAGAAATTAGATGCAATTTGGGCAAAAATGAAAAAATAACCAAAAAGTCCGCGTGGAAAACGCGGACTTTTTGGTGTGAAAAAAATAGCTGGTTAGATTCATAGTTATGAAAAAATAATAGTTAATTGAAAGCGCTTTTAATGTATAATAATAGTCATAATGTATGACATTAGTCAAAGGAGGTTAGTTGTGAAAGGCTGGAGCATACGCAAGAAATTAATTTTGTTTTTCTTATTCGCAACCGTTATTCCCTTTTTAATTTCAACGATTTTTACGTATCAATACACAAAAGAAACGGTTAAGAATCGATTTATTTCTACCAACTATCAAGTTATTAAAAATGGAAGCAATGATTTGAGTGATTACTTAAATGAAATTGCTAATATTACAAAAAGGCTGTACGGCTACCACCCATTTATTAAAGTGTTAGATGAAGGCGTATCAAGTGACTTAGGAGCCAATCAACTGGAAATATCACGCACTCTTCTTTATTTATATAATACTCGTCCAGAGATTGAACAGCTCCATCTTTATATTGAGAACGGGCATGACTCGTATACAGCTTATAATTCGAAAGTGAGCAGCAGAGGGAAGTACGATGATATTTACACTCAGCCTTACTATTCTTATTTAAATAAACATCATAAATTTCTTGCCATTGAGCCTACCCATGAAATTTATAGCTACAATAATTTATCAACGTTAATTGACTCACTGCCGAATCAAGTTATTAGCTTTCATCAGCGGATTGATGAAATTCCATCAGACAAGTTGTTAGCTTATCTATCTTTAGACATTAATATGACACAAATTCAATCTATATCGCAGCGCTTATATAATGAAGAGTCAGAAGATTTTTATTTAATGAACAATAAAGGGAAGGTTTTGTATTCTTCGGATTCAAAGGTTATTGGAAAAAACGAAAACTACCCGTGGCTAAAGGCGCTTACGTCTCAAGAGGATCACAGCATGGAATGGGAAGATAAAAGCTTCTCAGGCGTATTAATGTATGAAAAGCTTAAACAGCCTTTTGAGGACTTATACATTGTGAAGCGAATTCCTTACAGTGTTTTATATGAAGATGCAAGAAAGACAGCACTTATGAATGTATTAATTGGCCTGCCATTTTTGTGTATGCTCGTTATCGCTACGCTTTTTATATCGGTCCGTTTTACACAGCCGATTAACGTATTAATTCGCAATATGAAAGAAGTGGAAAAAGGATCATTTGAAGTCCGGTTTAAATCGCTTGGAAACGATGAATTTGGTGTTTTAGGAAGGCACTTTACCTCTATGGTAGAAACAATTAATGACTTAATTGAACGTAAATTCCGATTGGAGTTAGAAAATAAATCAACGCAGCTAAAAGTGTTGCAGTCACAAATTAATCCGCATTTTTTATACAACGCATTTCAATCGATTGGAACTCTTGCCCTTAAGCATAAAGCAGTTGAAGTATATTCTTTATTAACCTCACTTTCTCACATTATGCGTTACAGCATGAATATGAAAGAGGATATCGTTAGCTTAAAGCAAGAAGTCGATCACGTAAAAGCTTTCTTGAGTCTACAGAAGCAGCGGTTTGGTTCAAAGTTTGAGTATGAGTTAAATATCGAAAAAGAGGCAGAGCTTATGCGAATACCGAAAATGATCTTGCAGCCTCTTGTTGAGAATTCTTTTAAACATGGATTCGAAACCCGCACAGGAAGCGGAAAGCTGTTGATTTCAGCGAAGTTAAACGGAGAAGAACTGATTCTAACTGTTTCTGATAACGGAAAAGGGATAGGAGAGCAAGAGTTGAATCAATTAAAAGCGAGACTTCAGCAATCGTATAATCAAACAGATGAGCATATTGGGTTGCAAAATATTTATGAACGACTTCGCATCTACTATGGAGATCATGCTTCAATGCAAATTAGCAGTCAAGAAAATCACGATTTTACCGTTGTCATAAAGCTAACAACAATTGAAGAAAAGAGGGATAGTGATGAAAGTATTAATCGTGGATGATGAAGAGCATGTAAGAGAAGGAATAAAGCTGCTTGGACAGTGGGAAGAGCATGAAATTACAGATGTGATAGAAGCTGATAGCGGTGAGCAAGCGATTGCGCTTATTGAGGATCACGGACCGGAAATCATTTTTACTGATATGAAGATGCCTAATATCGATGGAATTGCTTTGTTGGAGTGGATTAAAGAGAATTCACCTTCTAGCAAAACGATTGTGGTAACAGGGTATGATGACTACCACTATATGCGTAAAGCTATTCATTTTGGAAGTACGGATTATATTCTAAAGCCAGTGGATCCTTCGATTTTAAACGATACGCTTGTACGAGCTGTAACTCAATGGAAGAAAGAAGAAGAGTCCAGAAAAGTCCATAATAGCAGCTATCGTTTAATCAATGAAATGAAGCCGATTTATCGAGATCGAAAACTAACGCAGTTAATGAACAATTATTTGCTAAATCAATCAATCTATGAAGAGTTTGGTTTCCATCTGACTAGAGAATATGAAGTGGGGATTGTACGTGTAGATGAATCCATTATTCGTTCTTTTGGCGGTGACCGGGATTTAGCCTATTTTTCAATTTTAAATGTAATCAATGAAATGCTGATGGCAGAAGAAAATGGGGTAGCCTTCCGTTATTTATCAAATAAGTGGGAAATTATCATTATATTTTGGAATGATTTTGAACGCATAACCTCTTTGCTGACGACTTTACATACAGCAATTCGCCGTACGTTAGACGTGAGCTGTCGGATTGCAAGAGGATGCAAAGTCTCTTCTATTGATCAGCTAATGAAATCCTATGAACATGCGAAAAATTCGCTTTTATTAAGCAATGTTCTTGATCAAAATAAAGTGAAGGTCTACGGCGAGCAAGACGTTTTAGCAAGTGCTTTATTAATAAATATGATGGATTATAACAGTAAAATTGAAGAGGCGCTGCAAGTAGGGAAGTTTGAAGCTTTTTTGCCGGTATTCAACGAAATTATCACAGCTTTTGAAGCACAAAATTATCTATCATTAAAGCAAATTCTGCATTTTGAGCAGGAATATCAGCTGTTAAGCCAGCATTGGTTAAAAAGATATCACATTCCTTATACGATAAGTAATGGTCCTGAATATGTTCTTTCTTTTTTCTATAACCAAGATGGGCAGTTTCAGCTAGCAAAGTATGTAGAGAGAAAAAAGCGTGAAGTAAAGCGTTTTTTAAAAGTAATAAAAAGGTATAGCAAGCAAAACAATCGCGACGTTATTTATGAGATCGAACAATTTTTGCAGCAAAATTTTCATCGAGATGTGAAGCTTCAAGAAATATCGGAACGTTTCTATTTAAGCCGTGAATACATTTCGAGAAAGTTTAAGCAAGAATTTCAAGAAAATATTTCAGATTATATGGTGAAAGTCAGAATGAATAAAGCCAAATCACTTTTACTAAATGAAGAACTAAAAATCTATGAAATTGCGAATATGATTGGATATCATGATGATAAATACTTTCGAAAAGTGTTTAAAAAAGTAGAAGGCATTACGCCAAACGAGTATCGCAGTTTGACCGTATAAAAAAAAGCTGAAACTGTTATAAAACAGTTTCAGCTTTTTTTATTTCATGATATCTAGGCAGTGATCGCATTTGTTTCCGTAGCACTCATGCTGTTCCTCGATGTCGTTTCCGCATTCTACGCACTTTTTATTGGGTAATCTTTTGAAAAATTCAGTCATTTTTTCTAACATTTAAATCCCCTCCGTTGTTTTTTGTTACTAATATTGTATTATAACAGATGTTGAAATGTCAATTATGTTTTATAACAATTTAGCCTATTTTGCTATTCTAAGTGGTTATTTGTTATATAACAATGAGTTATTTCGATAAAATAGGCAAAACGAGTATCTTTCAGTTAGTTTTCAAAAAAAAGTAGGGTATACTGAACGTAATAAAAATAGTACGAAAGGGTGATTGAAATGAAAGTAACTGTTATTGGTTTTTGGGGAGGATATCCTGCTGTTTCAGAAGCTACTTCTAGCTATTTAGTTGAGCACGATGGATTTCAGCTGCTTGTTGATTGTGGAAGCGGTGCATTGGCTCAGCTGCAAAAATATGCAAAACCAGAAGAAATAGATGCGATGATTTTATCTCATTACCATCATGACCACGTGGCTGATGTCGGAGTATTTCAATATGCTCGCCTCATTCAGACTCATCTAGGGAACGCTGTTAAGGAACTTTCTATTTACGGACATACATATGATCAGGAAAGCTTCAACAAACTTACTCATAAAGGAATTACCAAAGGAGTAGAGTACGATCCGAGTCAAAAACTTGACGTTGGGCCTTTTACAATCGAATTTATGAAAACGAAACATCCAGTCGTTTGTTATGCCATGAAAATAAGTGCTGGCAATCAAACCGTCGTGTACACAGCGGACTCGAGCTATTTAGAAGAATTTGTTTCTTTCTCAGAAAATGCAGATCTTCTTATTTGTGAATGTAACTTTTATGCTAGCCAAGATGGAAGCGGTGCTGGACACATGACAAGTACAGAAGCCGGTACACTTGCTTCTAAAGCAAGTGTCAAACAACTCATGCTTACTCACCTTCCACACTACGGAGAACACCAACAGCTAGTAGAGGAAGCTGCTGCTCATTATCAAGGTACGCTTACGTTAGCTGAATCAGGATACGTATGGGAATAACAAGGAGGAAAATGAATGTTATTTATTGATAATCAAAAAAATTATGATCCCCGAATTAACTTAGCAATTGAAGAATATGCGCTCAAGCATCTAGATATTAATGAGACATATCTGCTGTTTTATATTAATGAACCTTCTATTATTATTGGAAAAAACCAGAACACCATTGAGGAGATTAATACAAAATATGTTGAAGATCAGCATATTCATGTAGTGAGACGTCTATCTGGAGGCGGTGCCGTTTATCATGATAAAGGAAATTTAAACTTCAGCTTTATTACGAAAGACGATGGAAATAGCTTTCATAATTTTAAAAAGTTTACCGAGCCAGTCGTGGAAGCGTTAAAGAAATTAGGAGTCAATGCTGAGTTAAGCGGACGAAATGATTTAATGGCGGAAGGACGTAAAATTTCTGGAAATGCTCAGTTTTCGACGAAAGGAAGAATGTTCAGCCATGGAACTCTTCTTTTTGATTCAGAGATTGAAAACGTGGTATCAGCGTTAAAAGTAAAAAAAGATAAAATTGAATCCAAAGGCATTAAGTCTATTCGAAATAGAGTAGCGAATATCAGTGAATTTTTAGAACAGAAAGTAACGGTGGAAGAATTTAGAGAAATGCTGCTTCGGTATATCTTTGAGGGAGAAGAAAATATAACAGAATATAAACTAACGGAAAAAGATTGGGAAACGATTCATCAAATTTCTAAAGAGCGCTATCAGTCATGGGATTGGAACTATGGAAAATCACCTAAATTTAACTTACAGCACTCTCACCGCTTTCCTGTGGGACAAATTGACGTTCGTTTGGAAGTGAATAAAGGGAAAATCGATGCTTGCACCATCTATGGAGATTTCTTTGGAGTGGGAGATGTCCAGGAAGTACAGGGAAAATTAACAGGTGTTCGTTATGAAAAAGCTTCTATTGAACAAGCCTTAGAGGACATCGATATTCCACATTATTTTGGTAATATTACAAAAGAAGAGTTTGTTGAATTAATCTATTAAGAAAAAAGTCTGCCACATCAGGCTTTTTTTCTTTTTAAACAGATGAGTCTTGTCAATAGAACAGCAGTAACATTATAATAGAATAGAAGAAGTAAGAATTTTTCCATTATTATGACTTAATAATGAATGGTTGTTCATTCATTCGTTATTAAAAGGAGGAAGTTATGAGATGAATTTGTCAGCACAGCTTCATAAAACAGCTGAGCAATTTCCGCAAAAATCGGCATATGTTTTTATGGATCAGGAAACATCTTATGCAGATCTTGATGCATCGGTATCTAAGTTTGCTAATGGTCTGAAGCAATTAGGTGTAAAAAAAGGAGATCATATCGCTTTAATTGTCGGCAACTCGCCTCATTTTGTTATTGGATTGTACGGTGCTCTTCGAGTAGGAGCTACTGTTATACCCATTAATCCTATTTACACAGCGGATGAAATTAGCTACATGCTTCAGGATGGAGATGTAAAAGCAGTTATTGCGGTTGATTTACTTCTCCCTGTTTTAAAAAAAATCATTGGACACACTCCATTTTTGGAACACGTTATCTTATGTGAAACGACAGATACAGTGGAAAGTATACCTTCTTATTTTCACACGTTTTCGCAAGTTGTAAACAGAGGGGAAGCTACATATGATTTTCTCGAGTTAAAAGAAGAAGATGTGGCCATCATTCTGTATACGTCAGGAACGACTGGAAAACCAAAAGGAGCTATGCTTACGCATAAGAATATTTATTCAAACGCTCAAGACGTAGCAGATTATTTAAGTATAAATGGGAATGACCGAGTCGTAGCTGCTTTGCCGATGTTTCACGTATTTTGTTTAACTGTTTCATTGAATGCGCCTTTAATGAATGGAGGAACGATATTAATTGAACCAAAATTCAGTCCATCTTCTATATTTGAATTAATTCAAAATCGACAAGCGACTATTTTTGCTGGCGTTCCGACAATGTATAATTTTTTACTTCAGCATGACAAAGGGAAAAAAGAGCACTTTCACACGGTAAGGCTTTGTATATCAGGCGGGGCATCAATGCCGGTGGCACTTCTAACCCATTTTGAACGTAAGTTTGGGGTCATGGTAGCAGAAGGCTATGGATTATCTGAGGCTTCTCCTGTGACGTGTTTCAATCCGATTGATCGAGAGAGAAAAGCAGGTTCTATAGGCACATCTATTATGAATGTTGAAAATAAAGTGGTAAACGAACTAGGAAAAGAAGTAGAAGTAGGACAAGTTGGCGAACTTATCGTCAAAGGCCCTAATGTGATGAAAGGGTATTATAAGCTTCCTGAAGATACGGAATATGCTCTCCGAGATGGTTGGCTGTATACAGGTGACTTAGCAAGAATGGATAAGGAAGGTTATTTTTATATCGTTGACCGTAAAAAAGATTTAATTATTGTAGGAGGATATAATGTTTATCCTCGCGAAGTAGAAGAAGTGCTATATGCGCATCGGGATATTGTAGAAGTGGCTGTTATCGGAGTTCCTGATCCTTCTTTAGGTGAAAGTGTGAAGTGTTACGTGGTTTGCAATAATCAAGAGATAACGGAAGAGAAGCTTATTGCCTACTGCAAAGAGCACCTTGCTAAATATAAAGTGCCAAGTGAAATTGAATTTTTAAAAGAACTTCCTAAAAATACAACGGGAAAAATTTTAAGGCGTGCACTGAAGCAGCAGGTATCTCAGGAGCGATAAAATGAAAGCGATTCCAATTTGGAGGTGGTAAAAGAATGTCATCTATTTCTTATGAAATAAAGGGACACGTCGCCTATGTGATACTGAACCGTCCGGAAGCGATGAATGCTTTTAATTACGATATGCTTAAAGAATTGGAAGAAGTAATTGAAGGAATTCGTATTCAAAAAGATATTCGAGTTGTGACGTTTAAAGGGGCAGGTGAAAAATCTTTTAGTGTAGGTGCGGATTTAAAAGAACGTAAAACCCTCTCTGATCAAGAGGTAAAGCGCAATATTTACAAAATAGGAGAAGTGTTTTCTAAGATAGAGCAGCTTCCTCAGCCAACGATAGCAATCATCAACGGATATGCATTTGGAGGAGGAATGGAGCTGGCTTTAGCATGTGATTTCCGGATCGCTTCAACAGAAGCGCTTATGGGTTTAACGGAAACAAGCTTAGCGATTATACCAGGCGCAGGAGGAACACAGCGTCTCCCTCGCCTAGTTGGTGAAGCAAAAGCAATGGAACTAATTTTAACAGCTCAGCGCCTCACGGCATCAGAAGCAAAAGAATGTGGTCTAGTAACGAAGGTAGCTCCTGGATATCAAATAGAAGAAACAATAGATATTTTTATCTCGCTTTTATTAAAAAATGGGCCAATTGCACTTCAGCAAGCAAAATTTGCTATCAAAGAAGGAATGAAGGCCGATTTGCAGACTGGTTTGCAAATTGAACGAAAAGCATATGAGTTAACGATTCCGACAGAAGATCGTCTAGAGGCGCTTCAAGCATTTGCTGAGAAGAGAAGACCTAGTTTTAAAGGGAAATAAGAAGGGGCTGTCTAATGGACAGCCCTTTTTTAATTTCTTCGTATAATGAAGAAATTGAAAAAAGTAAAGGGTTCAAGAATAGAGAAGGCAAAGTTTAAACCTAGCTTTTGCCTATAATATGATGATATGATTTAGATAAAACAGCCATCTGAATCAAAAAGTAATGATTTCGAATTTTTTTGTTAAAAACTGTTGACTTTAATAAAGATATATTTTATTGTTATAAAGCGTCGTTGAGACATAACAGTAACAACGAAGCTGAAAAAAGAATTTTAAAAAGTTGTTGACATTACGTCGGTAACTTGATAAGATAATAAAGTCGCTTAAGAGCGGCGGTTGAACTTTGAAAACTGAACAAAGCGACAAACGTCAACGTTAATTTTTATTTTTT
>NZ_JBOZGM010000009.1:0-96851 GCF_050846875.1 Priestia sp. TRN 1309
CCACAGTAGCTCAGTGGTAGAGCTATCGGCTGTTAACCGATCGGTCGTAGGTTCGAGTCCTACCTGTGGAGCCATACGGAGAAGTACTCAAGTGGCTGAAGAGGCGCCCCTGCTAAGGGTGTAGGTCGTGTAAGCGGCGCGAGGGTTCAAATCCCTCCTTCTCCGCCAGTCGTTTTAAATTTAAATATGGCCCGTTGGTCAAGCGGTTAAGACACCGCCCTTTCACGGCGGTAACACGGGTTCGAATCCCGTACGGGTCATCTTAAAAAGGTTTGCATATATGCAAACCTTTTTTTATTTGCGCTTTTTTAAAGATTAAGTAAACAGGAATAATAGTTAGGAATAATTACCATGAATTTTCAGAATAAAAAGTAAGTTTTAAGCAGGATTTTCCCTATATCATATGGAATTATTCATAAAGTAATAAAGTATGAAGAGTATGGAATAAAGAGTAATTTTAAAGAACATTTATTCTATTATATTTGTAGAAAAGGTTTATGTTTTTACTATAAAAGGGAATGAGTGGTAAGAAGCGTATATTATGTGCGTATATTATGTTTGAAGTTAAAGGGGTGGCAAAAGTGAATCTAGCGGTTCAGCCTACTGAATTTGATGTTCATTTGTATCACGAAGGAAACTTATTTCGCAGTTACTCTATTTTCGGTGCGCATCAGGTAACGGTAGAAGGAATTGAAGGCGTACGATTTTGCGTGTGGGCACCTCATGCAAAGGGTGTAAGCGTTGTAGGTGATTTTAATAAATGGAACGGTTTTCAACATTCAATGGTTAAAGTTAATGAAGAAGGTATTTGGATGACATTTATCCCTGAATTAGAACAAGGGACTATTTATAAATATGAAATCATCACACAAAGCAATCAAAAAAAATTAAAAGCAGATCCATACGCTTTCTTCAGTGAAGTGCGTCCAAACACTGCGTCTATTGTTTACTCATTGGATGGGTACAAATGGAACGACCAATATTGGCGTAGAAAGAAAAAACAGCAAAATATATATGAAAGACCACTGTGTATTTACGAGCTGCATGCAGGGTCTTGGAGGACTCATGAAGATGGCAGCCTTTATACATACAGTGAATTAGCACAGGAGCTTATTCCTTATATTGCTGAACAAGGTTTTACACATATTGAGTTATTACCAGTCATTGAGCATCCGCTCGACCGATCCTGGGGATATCAAGGAACTGGATACTATTCTGCTACCAGTCGATACGGTACACCTAAAGAGTTGATGAACTTTATAGATGAGTGTCATCAAAATAATATAGGCGTTCTTTTAGACTGGGTACCCGGGCATTTTTGTAAGGATGAACATGGTCTGTATATGTTCGATGGAGAACCTACTTATGAATACAAAAAAGAACCCGACCGTGAAAACTATGTTTGGGGAACAGCTAATTTCGATTTAGGCAAGCCTGAAGTACAAAGTTTTCTCATTTCGAACGCTTTGTTTTGGTTGGAGTACTTCCACATAGATGGATTTCGAGTAGATGCTGTAGCTAATATGCTTTATTGGCAAAATTCTTCTGGAAAAGCAGTAAATGATGGAGCTGTCAGCTTCTTAAAAAAATTGAATGAAGCTGTTTTTAAATCTGATGAAACGATATTAATGATGGCAGAAGATTCAACGGATTGGCCCCTTGTTACAGCACCTACGTATGAGGGCGGTTTAGGCTTTAATTATAAGTGGAACATGGGATGGATGAATGACGTTTTAACGTACATGGAAGCTGGAGTGGAAAGACGTCCCTATCTTCACGATAAAATGACCTTTTCACTAATGTATGCGTTTAACGAAAACTTTATTTTGCCGCTTTCTCATGATGAAGTCGTACATGGGAAAAAATCATTGCTTAATAAGATGCCAGGTGATTACTGGCGCAAGTTTGCACAGCTTCGACTGCTATATGGATATTTCTTTGCACACCCTGGAAAAAAGCTTTTATTTATGGGCGGAGAGTTTGGCCAATTTGATGAGTGGAAAGATTTAGAAGAGTTAGACTGGATGCTTTATGACTTTGACATGCATCGCAATCTTAACGGATATATGAAGGATCTCATCAAGATTTATAAAAGAAGCAAGCCTTTATATGAATTAGACCATAATCCAGATGGATTTGAATGGATTGATGTTAACAATCATCATCAACAAATTTTCTCCTTTATTCGCAAGTCGAAAGAAAATCAGGAGATTTTTATAGTTGTTAGCAATTTTTCTGAGCATCCATATCATTCTTACAAAGTTGGAGTTCCAGTTGAGACAGAGTACATTGAAGTTATTAACAGTGATGACGAAGTGTACGGCGGTTCAGGCATTGTAAATAAAAAGGCATTAAAATCAGTGGATGAATCGTTTCACGGTCAACCTTTTTGCATTGAAATGAATATTCCGCCGTTTGGCATTAGTATACTACGAGCAAAGAGAAAACGAGGGGAGAGAAAACAACATGTTAAAAAAGAAATGCGTAGCGATGTTATTGGCAGGAGGAAAAGGTAGTCGGCTAAGTTCGCTTACAAAAAATCTAGCAAAGCCAGCTGTACCATTTGGTGGTAAGTATCGAATTATTGATTTTGCTTTAAGTAATTGTACAAATTCAGGTATTGAAACAGTGGGTGTATTAACACAATATCAACCGCTAGTTCTCAATTCATACATTGGAATTGGAAGCGCTTGGGATTTGGACCGACGGAATGGTGGCGTCACAGTATTGCCTCCATACGCGGAGTCAGATGGAGTAAAGTGGTATAAAGGCACAGCTAGCGCTATTTATGAAAATTTAAACTATTTGACACAATATGATCCTGAGTACGTACTGATTCTATCAGGTGATCACATTTATAAAATGAACTATGAAAATATGCTTGATTATCATATAAACAAAGAAGCAGATGTAACGATTTCTGTTATTGAAGTACCTTGGGAAGAAGCGAGCCGTTTTGGTATTTTAAATACAAATAGTGACCTAGATGTAATGGAGTTCGATGAAAAGCCACAGCGTCCTAAAAATAATCTAGCTTCTATGGGGATTTATATTTTTAAATGGAGTATTTTAAAAGAATATTTAGAAATGGATGCACGCAATCCATACTCAAGCCATGATTTTGGTAAAGATGTTATTCCGCTTTTACTAGATGAAAAGAAAAAGCTAATTGCATATCCATTCCAAGGTTATTGGAAAGATGTAGGAACTGTAAAAAGCTTATGGGAAGCGAATATGGATTTGTTATGTGATAAAGACGAGCTTAATTTATTTGACTCTTCATGGAAAGTATACTCTGTTAACCCTAATCAGCCTCCTCAATATATTGCGCCAAACGCCTGCGTGGTGGAGTCATTAGTAAATGAAGGGTGCGTTGTCGAAGGAAACGTAGAGCAGTCCGTGTTATTTCCAGGTGTACAAATCGGTTCAGGTTCTGAAGTTAAGAAAACGGTTGTCATGCCTACTGCAAAGATAGGCTCTAACGTATATATTGAAAACGCAATTGTTCCATCGGACATTGAAGTTCCAGACGGTACTATCATTCGACCGACCAAAGGAAGCGAAGAAGTAATTCTTGTTACTCAAGAATTGATTGAATCAGTTGCTAAATGCATTTAACGAACAGAGAGGATGAACGACATTGAATAATCAAATGCTTGGTATTATTGATGCTTGTACAAACACAACAGCGCTGCAGCCTTTAACCTTTTATAGATCGATTGCTGCCATTCCTTTTGCAGGGCGCTATCGATTAATCGATTTTACGCTTTCTAATATGGTGAACTCTGGAATTTCGAGCGTTGCCATTTTTCCTCGTGATCGCTATCGCGCATTGATGGATCATATAGGTTCAGGAAAAGAATGGGATTTGGATCGGAAGCGAGATGGATTGTTTATCTTCCCTCCTATGACAAGTGATTTACACTTAGAGAGTCCATCACTATTCACGCAGTTCCGTTATCATATTGATTATTTCTTAAGAAGTAAGCAGGAATACGTATTAATTGCTAATAGTTATACGATATGTACAGTTGACTTTGAGCACGTGCTGCAGCGTCATATTGCTTCAAATGCAGATATTACTGAAATGAAGCAGGGTGATAAATCGCTTAATATGTATATTATTAATAAATCTATTCTAGTTAATATTTTGCAAAATGAATCGCATGATTTTTATACGATTAAAGAAATGGTTCGATATATGGCACAATCTCATCGTGTAGAAAAGTACGAGCACCATGGATATACGGCTGAGATTTCTAGCTTAGATGCCTACTATAAAACAAGTATGGAAATTTTATCTCCAGATGTTTGGAAGCAGTTATTTATCAACGAACGTCCTGTTTTCACTAAAGTAAAAGATGAACCGCCTACTCGTTACGCAAAAAAAGCGGTTGTGAAAAACTCAATGATCGCAAACGGGTGCGTGATTGAAGGACATGTGGAAAATAGTATTATCTTCCGAGGCGTTAAAATTGGAAAAGGTACGGTCGTTAAGAATAGCATTGTGATGCAAAAAGGCGTTATTTTAGAAAATAGTGTATTAGAAAATGTTGTTTTAGACAAAGATGTGAAAATAGGAAGTAATGAAACGTTGCTAGGTGAGTCAGGTCTACCTAGAGTCATTGCTAAAGGAACAACTCAAGGAGCGTTGATGAAGTCGTGAATGTATTATTTGCTGTATCAGAATGTGTACCTTTTATTAAAACAGGAGGATTAGCAGACGTAGCAGGTGCCCTGCCTAAAGAATTAAAAAAGTTAGGAACGAACGTATGTGTAGTCATGCCAAAGTACGGAACCATTCCTCAACATTATCAAGATGAAATGGTGCTTGAAAAAGTTATTCATGTGCAGGTTGGGTGGAGAAGACAGTACTGCGGGATTGAATCGTTAACGATGGATGGCGTTAAATATATTTTCATTGATAATGAATATTATTTTAAAAGAGATAGCTTATATGGGCACTACGATGACGCTGAACGATTTGCTTTCTTCAGCAGAGCTGTGCTTGAAGCTATCCCATTTTTAGAGAATGAGCCTGATATCATTCATTGTCACGACTGGCATACGGCTATGATTCCATTTTTACTTCGTGCTAATTATGATATGTATGATCATATCCAGACGGTCTTTACGATTCATAACTTGCAATTCCAAGGAATTTTCCCTAAAAGCAATTTATATGAGCTATTAAATTTAAATGATTATTATTTTACTACAAGCCAGCTCGAGTTTTATGGGAATATTAATTTTATGAAAGCGGCTCTTGTATCAGCTGATAAAATTACCACGGTAAGTCCTACATATCGAGATGAAATTCAAATGCCCTATTACGGAGAAAGTTTAGATGGATTATTGCGTCAGCGAAATCAAGATTTAATTGGGATTGTAAATGGAATCGATGAAGAAGCTTATAGCCCAGACGCAGATCAGCTTATATCTTATCCTTATTCTGTAGAAGAGATTGAAGGAAAATATAAAAATAAAAAAGAGCTCCAGCGCTATCTTGAATTAGAGGAAAATAACGATGTTCCAATTATTTCGATGGTTACAAGGTTAACCCAGCAGAAGGGATTGGATTTAGTCAAGCACGTTTTCCATGAGACGGTTAACTTAGGAGCCCAAATTGTTATTTTAGGAACTGGCGAACACGAGTTTGAGCAGTTTTTCCGTGAGATGGAAGATACGTACCCGCAACAAGTAAAAGCCATTATTGGTTTTAATGAGGAACTCGCTCATAAAGTTTATGCCGGTACGGATTTATTTTTAATGCCTTCCCGTTTTGAGCCTTGCGGACTCGGACAATTAATAGCCTTAAAGTATGGAACCATTCCAGTCGTGCGTGAAACGGGCGGCCTGAATGACACGGTCAAAGCTTATAATGAATATAGCGGAGAGGGAAATGGCTTCTCTTTTAAGAATTATAATGCTCATGACATGCTTCATACGTTAGAAAGAGCTGTTTCATTTTATCACCAGAAAGATGTATGGAAAAAATTAATGATGGATGCTATGAGTCAGGATTATAGCTGGGGGCAATCGGCATTTAAATATAATCAATTGTATTCAAATTTGACATCTACTCCATCGTGAAAGGGTGAGCAGATTGTTCTCTGATAAAAAAAGCTTTCAAGAGGCTTTTTTAAAAAAGCTGGAAATGACATATGGAAAGAGCTTTAAAGAATCTACTGTTCAAGATCACTATCATACATTAGGAAATATGGTGCGAGAGTATATTAGCAGCGATTGGATTTCAACCAATGAAATTCATAGGTCTTCACATACAAAGCAAGTGTATTATCTTTCTATCGAATTTTTATTAGGCAGACTGTTGGGTCAAAATCTGTTGAACTTAGGAATTCGGGAAGTTGTAAAAGAAGGATTAAGTGATCTGAATATTTCACTTGAAAATATTGAGGAAATCGAAGTAGACGCAGGATTAGGAAACGGGGGATTAGGCAGGCTTGCTGCTTGTTTTTTAGATTCTCTTGCTTCACTTAATCTTCCTGGTCACGGTTATGGGATTCGCTATAAACACGGTTTGTTTGATCAAAAGATTGTAAACGGCTTTCAAATTGAGCTCCCAGAACAATGGTTAAGGCATGGGAATTCATGGGAAGTACGCAAATTAGATCAAGCAATCGAAGTGAACTTTTGGGGCGAAGTTGAAATGGTACAGGAAGACGGAACATTCTCTTTTCGTCATGTAAAAGGAGAACCCGTCTCTGCTGTTCCTTATGACATCCCGGTTATCGGGTATAAAACAGATACAGTGAATACACTTCGCCTTTGGAATGCGGAGCCTTCATCATTTCCAGTACATAAAGATGTGATGGAGTATAAGCGTCAAACAGAGGCTGTATCAGAATTTTTATATCCGGATGATACACATGAAGATGGTAAAATATTAAGGTTGAAACAGCAATATTTTCTTGTGTCAGCTAGCTTACAAAGTATTATCAGAGCACATCGAAATACCTATCAAACACTTACAAACTTTCACGAAAAAGTAGCCATTCATATTAACGATACGCATCCTGTACTTGCGATTCCTGAGCTAATGAGAATTTTACTGGATGAAGAAAAAATGGAATGGGAAGATGCATGGCATATTACGTCCAATACCATTTCATACACAAACCATACGACTCTTTCTGAAGCCCTTGAGAAATGGCCGATTGATTTATTTCAACCCTTGCTTCCACGAGTGTATATGATTATTGAAGAAATTAATGAGCGCTTTTGTAAAGAATTATGGGAAGCATATCCAGGAGACTGGCAGCGGATTGAAAATATGGCTATTTTAGCGCACGGGCTAGTAAAGATGGCTCATTTAGCAATTGTGGGAAGTTATAAAGTAAACGGCGTGGCAAAGATTCATACTGATATTTTAAAAGAACGAGAAATGAAAGATTTTTATCAGTTTTATCCTGCTAAATTTAACAATAAAACGAATGGAATTACCCACCGGCGCTGGTTGTTAAAAGCTAACCCGCAGCTTTCCTCTCTTATTACCGAGGTGATAGGAGATAAATGGATTAAACAGCCGCATTCTCTTATAAAGCTCCAAGAGTATGTGGAAGATCCAAGCTTTTTACAAGGACTAAAAACAGTAAAACAACAGCGTAAAAAGCTGCTTGCCGATATTATTCAAGAGCAAACGGGAATTAAAATAGATTCACATTCTATTTTTGATGTACAGGTTAAAAGGCTTCATGCTTATAAAAGACAGCTTTTAAATGTACTGCACATTATGTATTTGTACAATCGATTAAAAGAAGACCCTAATTTTCAAATCGTGCCTCGTACATTTATTTTTGGTGCGAAAGCTTCTCCCGGCTATTATTATGCAAAAAAAGTCATCAAGCTAATTAATTCTGTAGCTGATGTTGTCAATCATGATCCACAAACATCACCGTTTTTAAAAGTCGTTTTTTTAGAAAACTATCGAGTGTCACTTGCTGAGTATATCTTTCCTGCAGCGGATGTCAGCGAACAGATTTCAACCGCCAGCAAAGAAGCTTCGGGAACGGGAAATATGAAATTCATGATGAACGGAGCGTTAACTCTTGGTACGATGGACGGAGCGAACGTCGAAATTAGCGAGGCAGTAGGAAAAGATAATGTCTTTATTTTTGGGTTAAAAGCCGAAGAAGTATTGAGCTATCAGCAAAATGGAGGATACCGTGCCTATGATTATTACCATCATGATAAGCGGATTCGACAAGTGCTCGAGCAGCTCACAAACGGCTTCTTACCTGACACATATGACTTATTCGAGCCTATATATGATTCATTATTAATGCAAAATGATGAATACTACGTACTCCGTGACTTTGACTCATATGTTACGGCACAGCAAAAAGTAAACGAAGCTTATGGAAATGAAAATAAATGGCTTCAAATGAGTGCGACGAACATTGCACATTCCGGCTTTTTTTCTAGTGACCGAACGATTGAGGAATATGCATCTGATATTTGGGGAATTCATTCCACTAAAAATTTATTAAATCAATAAATAAAAAAGGTGTAGTCAACGACTACACCTTTTTTATTTTATCTGTTATCACCGTTTAAGAAATCACCTAAAGAACCAAGGATACTGCCTTCGCCTTTACCTCCCGTTGGTGAAACTGCACTTGATAAAACGCGATCGGCTAGTCGACTAAAAGGAAGAGATTGAATCCAAACTGTTCCCGGTCCTGACAGAGTAGCAAAAAACATGCCTTCTCCTCCAAACAGAGCTGTTTTAATTTTCCCTACATACTCGATGTTGTAATTTACATCACGGGTCATGGCCACTAAACAGCCAGTATCCACACGAAGGCGTTCACCCGGCTGCAGCTGTCTCTTATGAATGGTGCCGCCTGCATGCAAAAATGCGAGGCCATTGCCTTCTAATTTTTGCATAATAAAACCTTCACCGCCAAAGAAGCCCGTTCCTAGTTTTTTTTGAAAGTCAATACCAACGGATACGCCTTTGGCAGCGCATAAAAAGGAGCTTTTTTGACAAATAATTTTATGATCGAGCTGCTCTAAATGGACAGGAATAATCTTACCTGGAAAAGGTGAAGCGAAAGATACTTTTCGCTTGTGATATCCGTTATTTGTATATACCGTCATAAATAAACTTTCACCAGTTAATACGCGTTTCCCAGCACCTTTTAGTTTATTAAAAAGTCCGCTGCTGTTGGAGGAAGAACCGTCACCAAAAATGGTTTCCATCTCAATATCATCTTCCATCATCATCATTCCTCCAGCTTCTGCTATCACACTTTCTGAAGGATCTAATTCAATTTCAACAAACTGCATGTCATCTCCATACAATTTATAATCAATTTCATGTGCATTCATTATGTTCACCTCATTATTAATTCTAATCTCCTATTCATTCGATGTCATCTCCCATAGCTCCTACTAAAAATAGAAAAAAGAGTAGTATGAAGAACTACTCCTTTTCAGTGTATGGATCTTTCTCATAGGCCGGTAAATCTCCAAATATGGTCATCGTACCTTCTTCATCCAGTGCATTTTCATATCGCTCATGCTCTTTTGAAGGATAAATAGGAAGAGGCTGTCCATATAAATCGGTAGCGGCAAAGTTTTCATAATCTTCAACGTACCCAATAGCTTCATCCGCCTCAATATAGGTTTCACTATAGTTAGACGTATCTTCTATAAAATCAGAAGGAGATTCAGACGTCCCGTAACGCGCAACGTCTTGCCAAGAATCTTCTGCGTCGTATCCTGTCGTCTCGGTATCGTCATAGTCGTATTGACCAAATGGGTGATGGAGAACATTTTCTTCTACAGGTCTGTGCTTTGGAATATCCTGTGATGGGCTATGTTCTCTACAGTATAAAGTAGTTGGTACAGCCTGAAGTCTTTCAAACGAGATATCTGCTCCACATACTTTGCATGTTCCATACGTGCTGTGAGCGATTGCCTGCAGTGCTTCTTCTATTTCATGTAGCTCTTGTTTTGCATGTTCATTTAGTGCAAGGTCTTTTTCACGCTCGTATGTTTCTGTGGCTGTGTCACCAGGGTGGTTATCGTAGCTTGAAAGTTCTCCTACAGAATCGTGAGCGTCGCTTCGAGTTAGACCAAAATGATCATTTTGATCAAAGTGCGATTGAATATCAGCCTGCTGCTGCTGTAAATTTTGTTTTAACTGACTGATTTCTTGTTTTGAAAGTGTCATGAAGCTCCCCCTTAAAAATTTAGTGTGCTTTTGTAGTATGTGTTAAAAATTCAAAAAAACACGATTCATATTAGGAGGATTTGGGGTATTCATGAAGCTAAGAGAGAAATGGAGTGGAAAATTAAAGAAAGGTAAAGGTTATAGAAAAGGGTATGATAAAAATAACATTCTTGAGGGCTAAAGAGTACTAAATAGATCATAAAGATTTTTTTATTGGTTTACTGAAAAGGCGTAATTTAGACAAGCGAAATTAATTTTTGCTCATGAATCGCGATGCTAGATTTTTTTGAACTGAAAGTTTATAATAAGTTAGTTACAGACTTAAGAAAAAAAGATGAACGGGGGGACGTAGTGTGATTGCAACGACCGAACAGTTAGTACAAGAATACATTAAAGATGCGATTGAGTGTGCAAAAAATGAAAATCAGCCAAAATTGGTCAGTTTAGTGAAAAAAGTAAGACCTATTGACCCCCTTATTTTTTATGCGAACGGACATGACCAGTTTTATAAAGAACGCTTTTTTTGGAAAGATCCCAACAGTTATTATACATTTGTTGGACTAGGATATGCGCATACTATTTGCACCAATGCGGCAAAAGAACGTTATTTCCACATTGAAAATGAATGGAAGCGCTTTATAAAAGAAGACTTTTATAAAAATAACCAAATTTTCCCTGATGGGACAGGTCCTCTTTTATTTGGAGGATTTTCATTTGACCCAAATCAGTATCGAGAAAACTATTGGAGTGATTTCCCGAGTTCAAAATTTATGATTCCAACTGTGTTATATACCCAGGTAAATAAAGAAGGATATCTTACCGTTAATATGATGGTTAAAGGACAAGATTCTGTAAAAGAGCACATCAATTATTTCGAAGAGATCCAAAAACTTGTTCTTTGTGAAGAGTACGACGGGGAATCTCATATTTCACCTTTGCTGTTGGAAAAAGAAGAAATTGGGGTAGAGAAATTTAAAGGAAATATTGAAAGAGCTACTACTTTAATTAAGCAACAGGTTATAGAGAAAGTGGTTCTTGCTCGCCAATTAAAAGTAAAATTTAATGAAGATATTTCTACTGAATACGTGCTTCAGCGTCTGTTAAAGGAACAGCCAACTAGCTACACATATATTTTAGAGGGAGAGCATCAGCATTTTATCGGCGCTTCCCCAGAAAGACTAGTACAAAAACAAGGAGATTACGTGTTTTCCACTTGTTTAGCGGGTTCGATTCCAAGAGGAAAGACAAGGCAGGAAGATCACGAACTAGGTGAGGAATTGCTTCAGGATCCTAAGAACTTAATTGAGCACGATGTTGTTGTTCATATGATTAAAGAAGCGATGAATTCTTATTGTTATGAAGTAGAAATTCCAAGTAAGCCAAGTTTATATAAAACAAAGCATATTCAACATTTGTATACACCTGTGAAAGGGCGTATAAAGGAAGATGTGACGCTATTTTCATTTATTCAAAAGCTCCATCCAACACCAGCGTTAGGAGGATATCCTCAACAGGAGGCCTTGCCTATTATTCGAAAGCTAGAATCCTTTGACCGAGGGTGGTACGCAGCTCCTTTAGGATGGATGGATATCAATGGAAACGGTGAATTTATAGTAGGAATCCGCTCGGCTGTTATTCAGCAAAAAGAAGCTGTTTTATTTGCAGGCTGTGGAATTGTAGCAGATTCTACGCCTGAAAGTGAATATGAAGAAACAAAAATTAAATTCAACCCGATGCTTTCAGCTTTAGGAGGGATTATGCGTGGAACACATTAAATCATTAACAACGTATATTGCGTCATTCGTGGATGAATTAGTAGAAGCAAATGTTGAAGAAGTAGTGGTCAGTCCAGGGTCACGTTCAACGCCTATTGCGATGCTTATGGCTGAGCACCCTGATATTCATGTGCACTTAAACATTGATGAACGTTCTGCCGGCTTTTTTGCTCTAGGAATAGCAAAAGCAAAGAAAAAACCAGTGGCGCTTGTATGTACATCTGGAACAGCTGCAGCGAATTATTATCCTGCAGTAATTGAAGCTCACTACTCACGCATTCCTTTAGTCGTTATCACAGCGGATCGGCCGCACGAGTTAAGGGATATAGGTGCCCCGCAGGCAATTAATCAGAATCATCTTTTCGGTCAGTATGCGAAGTGGTTTGTAGATACAGCTTTACCAGAAGAAAGTGCAGATATGAATCGTTATATTCGAACAGTAGCTTCAAGGGCTGTTCATACAGCTCAAGCTATACCGAGCGGTCCTGTACACATTAACGTACCTTTACGTGAACCGATTGTACCAGATTTGTCTATTGAAGATTTATGGAGTCAGGGGAAACGCGGTAAATCATATGTGGCTGCTATTCATGGAGAAGCATCTCTATCTGAAAAAGGATTCGAAGAAATTGCGAAGCGCCTAGAGGGAACAACAAAAGGACTTATTATATGCGGAGATCAAATGTCTTTAAAAGCAGTAGACAGCGTATGCCGTTTAGCTGACGCTTTAAGCTTTCCGGTGCTCGCAGATCCGTTATCACAATTAAGAAGCGGCAAGCATTCAAAAGAAAATGTAATAGAGACATATGATACATTTTTAAAAAGTGATAAGGTTGATGAGCGTTTTTACCCCGAAGTTGTCATTCGTTTTGGCGCGATGCCGGTATCGAAACCGCTATTGCAATTTTTAAAAGCACACGAGCCGAAAGAAATGTTTGTAGTTGACCAAGGTAAAGGCTGGAGAGATCCTACTTTACGTTCAACAGTAATGATCGAAGCCAATGAAACATTATTTTGTGAAGAACTGATCAAGCGCCTTTCAGCAAATCAAGAGGAGTCTACTTCATGGCTGAGTCTGTGGAAAAAGATTAATGCTCAAACTGCACAGGCTCTCAAAACATTAACTTCTGGCCAGGAATGGTTCGAAGGACAAGTAGTTCAAGAAATTGTGGATGTAGTACCTGAAGGCACGGCTTTGTTTGTTGGAAATTCAATGCCTGTTCGAGATATTGATTCTTTCTTCTTAAATACGGAAAAAGATATTCCACTCTTTGTAAACCGAGGAGCAAATGGAATTGATGGTGTGGTTTCGTCTGCTCTAGGCGTAAGCACGGCTTACGATCACACCGTTTTATTTATTGGTGACCTATCTTTTTATCACGATTTAAATGGTCTGCTGGCAGCTAAGATGCATAATTTAAATTTAACCGTTGTGCTAGTTAACAATGACGGCGGAGGAATTTTTTCATTTTTACCGCAGTCAAAACAAGAAAAGCACTTTGAATTTTTATTCGGTACGCCAACTGGATTGAATTTTGAGCATGCCACTCGTCTGTATGATGGCACATTTTCTTCAGCAAGCAGCTGGGAAGAATTTCGACATGCAATGAACCATGCTTTCACAAAAGGCGGGTTACATGTTGTAGAGATTCGCACAACTCGTACAGAAAATGTAGAGACTCATCGCAGTTTGTGGAAACTTGTTTCCGAGGAAATAAATTTGTCAAACGGTGAGGAATAAGCAATGATGTATCAATTAAATGGTGTATCTTACTATGTGCACACCGAGGGAAAAGGAGAGCCGCTGCTGCTTCTTCACGGCTTTACCGGTTCTTCTCAAACCTGGCGTACCTTTATGAAGAAATTCGTTAAAGACTATCAAGTGATTGCTGTTGATATTATTGGTCATGGCCAATCAGCAGCTCCGAAAGAAATCAAACCATATTCAATGGAAGCAGTTGTTGAAGCACTGCATGAGCTGCTTCAACAGCTATCTCTATCACAGGTGAATGTAATTGGATATTCGATGGGAGGAAGGCTTGCTCTCTCATTTGCTCAGCGATATCCACACCTTGTGAAAAAGTTGGTATTAGAAAGCGCATCGCCTGGTTTAAAAACGCGAGAAGAACAAAAGCTAAGAAAAGAAAAAGATGAGCAGCTGGCGAGCCGCATTGTGAAAAATGGAATTGAAGAATTTGTGAACTTTTGGGAGGAAATCCCTCTTTTTCGTTCTCAAAAGCAATTGCCTAGCTATGTTCAAGAAGCGGTGCGTCAAGAAAGACTTTCGCATACAGAAATCGGCCTTTCCAACAGTTTGAAAGGAATGGGAACAGGAGTCCAGCCGTCCCTTTGGAAGAAGCTGGACGATCTGTTGATGCCGATTTTGCTTATTACAGGAGAAGTAGATCAAAAGTTTTGTTTAATTTCCAAAGAAATGCAAACATTAATACCAAATGCTACTTCTAAAATTATTTTAGGGACAGGCCATGCAATTCACGTGGAACAACCCGAGATTTTTGGTAGAATAGTAAGTGAGTTCTTAGCTACTACATAATTAGGAGGAAATAAAGATGACAGTTGAATGGACATCAGTACGTCAGTATGAAGACATTTTATACGAAACATATAATGGAATCGCTAAAATTACGATTAACCGTCCGGAAGTGCACAATGCATTCCGTCCAAAAACAGTAATGGAATTGATCGATGCATTTGCTTATGCTCGTGACGATGCAAGCGTTGGAGTAATTGTATTAGCAGGTGCTGGGGATAAAGCATTTTGCTCAGGCGGAGACCAAAGAGTTCGCGGTCACGGCGGCTATGTAGGAGAAGATGAAATTCCACGTCTAAACGTTCTAGATTTACAGCGTTTAATTCGCGTAATTCCAAAGCCGGTTGTTGCAATGGTATCAGGCTATGCAATTGGTGGAGGCCACGTTCTTCACGTTGTATGTGACTTAACAATTGCAGCGGATAACGCAGTCTTTGGACAAACAGGTCCTAAAGTTGGAAGCTTCGATGCAGGATATGGCTCTGGTTACTTAGCTCGCATCGTAGGCCATAAGAAAGCGCGTGAGATCTGGTTCTTATGTCGTCAGTACAACGCTCAAGAAGCACTAGACATGGGATTAGTAAACACGGTCGTTCCATTAGAACAGCTTGAAGCTGAAACAATTCAATGGTGTGAAGAGATGTTAGAAAAAAGTCCAACCGCTCTTCGTTTCTTAAAAGCAGCATTTAATGCTGATACGGACGGCTTAGCTGGTATCCAGCAATTTGCGGGTGACGCAACGCTTCTTTATTACACAACGGACGAGGCAAAAGAAGGTCGCGATGCATTTAAGGAAAAACGCAATCCAGACTTCCAACAGTTCCCACGTTTCCCTTAAACAGCTGAAACAGCTTGGTGATTATCATCAGGCTGTTTTTTCAATTTGATTTAGTTAATTAGTATAAAAAGGAGAGAAATTTATGAGTGGCCAAACGATTCCTAATGGGCTTATGCAAAGAGCATATTTGACGCCAAACCGAGTGGCGGTAGAAACACCGCAAACGTTGCTTACTTTTCAAGAGCTTCATAAGCGTGTTCAAAAAGTAGCGCAGCAGCTTTCGTTTAACGGTGTAAAGCAAGGTGATACCATTGCTTTATGCATGAAAAACAGCGTGGAGTTTATTGAGATTTTACATGCGGTTTCTTATATTGGCGCTCGGGTGCTGCTCGTCAATACGCGTTTGACAAATGAAGAAATCAATTATCAGCTAACAGATGCAAACGTGTCGTTGCTTATTACGGATGAAGCATTTTTAACGAGAGAGTTCCAAAGTTCCATTACTCAGCTTCCTTTATCTTCTTTAAAAAGTTCTCCAGAAACAGAAACGTATTTTCAGAAAACGTGGAATCTCGAGGAGACGTTCACCATTATGTATACGTCTGGAACAACAGGTAATCCAAAAGGAGTGCTGCAGACATATGGAAATCACTGGTGGAGTTCTATTGGTTCAGCGCTTAATTTAGGATTAAATGAAAAAGACTGCTGGCTTATAGCGGTTCCTTTGTTTCATATTAGCGGATTATCCATTTTAATGCGGAGCGTCTTTTACGGAATGAAAATCATTTTAGAAGAACGATTTGAAGCAAGAGCGGTGAATGAAGCCATTGAAAACAAAGGAGTAACAATTATTTCGGTTGTCACTTCCATGCTATCGAATATGCTGGATGAATTAGCTGAACGTAAATATCCAAATACATTTCGCTGTATGCTTTTAGGAGGAGGACCCGCACCGCTTACTATTTTAGAGGCTTGTGTGAATAAAGAAATTCCTGTTTATCAAACGTATGGAATGACAGAAACATCTTCACAGTTCGTTACGCTTTCACCTGAAGATAGTTTGCGAAAACTGGGATCAGCAGGTAAACCATTATTTCCGTGTGCAATGAAAATTGTAGATGAGAATGGAAATGAAACACGTGAAGCAGGAGAAATCATTGTTAAAGGTCCAAATGTTACAAAAGGATATTTAAATAAACCTGAAGCTACTAAAAAAGCCCTTCAACAAGGCTGGTTCTATACAGGAGATATCGGGAAAGTGGATGAAGAAGGCTTTCTATATGTATTAGACAGACGCTCGGACCTTATTATTTCAGGTGGAGAAAATGTATATCCAGCTGAAATTGAAAATGTTTTGTTGAAGCATCCCGCTGTTAAAGAGGCCGGTGTAACGGGAGTAGCCGATGGAAAATGGGGACAAGTTCCTGCAGCATGCATTGTTATAAACGAAGACGTTTCAGATGAAGAGTTATCTTTACACATTCAACAATTTTTAGCAAAGTACAAACTTCCAAAGTATTTCGTTCGAGTAGAGGAGCTGCCGCGAACGGCCTCTAATAAAATCATACGCCGGAAGCTATCATCGTTCATACAGAAAGGAATTTAATCGATGATTATCAAAAAAGTACATCTTTATAAAATTGACATGAAGCTTCTTTCTCCTTTTTCAACAAGCTATGGTACGGTCCAGGATCGAGAATTGATTTTGCTTGAAGTAGAAGATGAAAAAGGATTTACAGGATGGGGAGAAGTCGTTGCTTTTTCATCTCCTTGGTATACGGAAGAAACGATTCAGACATGTTTTCATATGTTAGACGATTTTTTAATTCCTTCGCTTCTTCACCAGCAGCTTCAAAAACCAGAGGATGTTCAAAAGTTATTCAAACCTCTAAAGCGGAACAACATGGCTAAAGCAGCTTTGGACTGTGCTGTATGGGATTTGTATGCAAAGCGCCAAAATAAGCCCTTAGCTGAAGTAATTGGCGGAATAAGGCCTGCTGTAGAAGCTGGAGTGGTAGTTGGCTTAAATGATATTTCCATCATGAAAGAACAAATAAAGACTTATATGAAAGATGGTTATAAGCGCTTTAAAGTGAAAATTAAGCCAGGCGCTGACTATGAGCTACTGAAACAAATTCGAGATGAATTTCCAAGCATTCCTCTTATGGCTGATGCCAATTCAGCCTATACGTTAAGCGATAGTGATTCATTGAAAAAACTAGATGAATTGAATTTAATGATGATCGAACAGCCGTTAAGTTCGGATGATATCCTTGATCATCGATTATTACAAAAGCAAATGAAGACGCCGATTTGCTTAGATGAAAGTATTGTGAGCTATGAAGATGCACGTCATGCAATCGAACAAAAAAGCTGCAAGATTATCAATGTGAAAATCGGTCGAGTTGGCGGAATGTCTGTAGCAAAAAAAATTCATGATTTATGCGCCCTACATGGTGTAAGGCTTTGGGTTGGCGGAATGTTAGAAGCCGGGATTTCACGAGCTCATAACATCGCCCTTGCCACACTGCCTTCTTTCACGATACCAGGTGACATTTCTGCGTCGTCTCGCTATTGGGAAAAAGATATTATTAAGCCCGAAGTAGAGGTAGAAGCCGGAGTAATAAAGGTGAAGGAAAAACCGGGGATCGGATACGATATTGATAAAAAGTTTATCAAAACAATCACAGCATTTGAAAAAGAATACAAATAATTAAAAACCGTTTTTTATGAAAAACGGTTTTTTTATTGATGTTGGCAATGTTTAGTAGAAAAATAGGACAAATTTTTTAAAAAGAGCACATTGTTCCATCAAGCGTGTCAAAACATGTTATGATGGAGTAGTTTGATGAAAAAAGTCGAAGGATTTTATCGTAAAAAACAAAATTATTTTTGAAAATAGGTTGATAGTTTTCTAAGTTGTCCTATATAATGTGTTTATAACATAACACAATATGTTGTTTGTTAAACAATAATAAAATACTATATTTTGTGTTTTCCAGTGAAAAAGGTGTCTGATAAAAAGACTTAAAAGGGAATTTGGTGAAAATCCAAAGCTGTCCCCGCAACTGTGAATGCTGATGAAATAAGGAGATCCACTGTGAGTAAACATCATGGGAAGGCCTTAAAGTAAAAAGAAGCATAAGTCAGGAGACCTGCCTTTTTTATGTCGTTTTATCTTCTTCGGGAGGTGAGAGGGTAGAGCGAGGATTGAGAAAAGACTTAGTGTCTTCTTCTATCTTCGTTCTATTCGCTCACCGAGGTACGGTGAGCGATTTTTTATTTTGAAGTGAAGAGAGGAGCCATATTTATGGTGAATACATTAAAGCCTACAATTCTACATGAATTAACTGCATATATTGAACGTTTAAAAAAAGAATTTACGCAACTTGATTTTTCTTTGTATGAGGAAAAGGTTATTCAAACTGTTACAGTAAAGGAAAATATGACGGACGAAAAGGTTGCAAACGTACTAATTTTGGCAGCCCTAGAGCGTATTTCAATGGAAGAACCAGATTGGACGTACGTGGCGGCAGACGTCTACTTAAACGAACTATATCGAAAAGCAGCGGACAACCGAGGTTATGATAAAAAAGAGAAGTACGGTTCGTTTTATCAGCTTATTCAAGAACTAACAAAAATCGGCATTTATAATAAACAGCTATTAAAAACATATACAGAAGAAGAAATTAATGAAATTGCTTCAGTCATTATTCCTGAACGCGATCGTTTATTTACATACATTGGATTGCTGACATTAGCAGATCGCTATTTAGCGACATCACATGATAAGCGTGTATACGAATTACCGCAAGAACGTTTTCTTATCATTGCTATGACGCTGATGTCTCAAGAAAAGAAAGAAAATCGAACAGCATTAGTAAAAGAAGCGTACTGGGCGCTTTCTAGTCTATATATGACGGTTGCCACACCAACACTCTCAAACGCAGGAAAGAGCTACGGACAGCTATCTAGCTGCTTTATTGATACGATTGATGACAGCTTACGCGGTATTTATGATAGCAATACAGATTTGGCCACGCTTAGTAAAAATGGAGGCGGAATTGGTGTCTACCTCGGTCATATTAGAAGCCGAGGAAGTGATATAAAAGGTTTTAAAGGCGTATCATCAGGAACAATTCCATGGATGAAACAGCTAAATAATACGGCTGTAAGTGTCGATCAGCTAGGTCAACGACAAGGAGCTATTGCCGTATATTTAGACGTTTGGCATAAAGACATTTTTTCATTCTTAGACGCGCGTTTGAACAATGGTGATGAACGCCAGCGCACGCATGATTTATTCACTGGCGTATGTTTGCCAGATTTGTTTATGGAAAAAGTAGAAGCACGTGAAGACTGGCACTTATTCGATCCTCACGAAGTTCGTACGCTGATGGGCTACTCGTTAGAAGATTTTTATGATGAAGAAGAAGGCAGCGGTTCGTTCCGCACTCGTTACGCTGAGTGTGTAAACAATGAACAGCTTTCAAGAGAAACAGTGCCTGCTATTGAGATCTTCAAGCGCATTATGCTTTCGCAGCTTGAAACCGGAACTCCTTATATGTTCTATCGTGATACGGTTAACCGAGCTAATCAAAACCGACACGCGGGCATGATTTACTGCAGTAACTTATGTACAGAAATCACGCAAAACCAAAGTACAACGGTCGTAACAGAGGAAATTACGGAAGACGGAAAAATTATTATTACAAAGAATCCGGGCGATTTTGTTGTATGTAATCTTTCTTCTATTAACTTAGCGAGAGCCGTAACTGAAGATGTACTTGAACGTTTAATTCCAATTCAAGTACGCATGCTTGATAATGTTATTGAGTTAAATGATTTGCCGGTACTTCAAGCAAAGCTAACGAATCAAAAGTACCGCGCAGTAGGGCTTGGCACATTTGGCTGGAACCATTTGCTTGCCTTAAAGAAAATAGCATGGGAGACAGATGAAGCGGTAGCATATTGCGATGAATTGTATGAACAAATTTCTTACTTAACCGTGCAGGCAAGCATGAACTTAGCTAAAGAAAAAGGCGCATATCCATTATTTAAAGGCTCAGATTTTGAGTCAGGCGCTTATTTTGAAACACGTGAATACACGAGCGAAGCGTGGAGTGAACTGCGTAGCGAAGTTCAAAGCAATGGGATAAGAAATGGATATTTAATGGCTGTAGCACCTAATTCATCAACATCTATTATCGCGGGTTCTACGGCAAGTATTGATCCGATTTTCCGTAAGTTTTATTCAGAGGAAAAGAAAAACTATAAAATCCCAGTGACGGCACCAGATTTATCGCCAGCAACAAACTGGTATTATAAGTCCGTTTATTTAATTGATCAGCACTGGAGCATTAAGCAAAACGCCAAGCGCCAGCGTCATATTGATCAATCTATTTCATTCAATTTATATGTACAAAATGATATCCGAGCAAAAGAGCTGCTGGATCTTCATATGACGGCATGGAAAGAAAAATTAAAAACGACCTATTACGTACGTTCAACATCAAGTGAAGTCATTGAAGAATGTGAAAGCTGTCATAGTTAAAAGGAGTGAATAATTGATGACAAGCATGTTAAAACGAGAATTAATGAACGAAACAGCTCCGAACCGTTCGACAGGAATCATCAACGGCAAGAGCTCCAATATTCTAAACTGGGATGACGTCCGATTTTCATGGGCGTTCCCTAAATACAAGCGTATGCTAGCTAATTTCTGGACGCCGTTTGAAATTAATATGGGGCAAGATATTAAACAGTTCCCTCAGTTAACCGCTGACGAACAAGAGAGCTTTCTAAAAATTATTGGCCTGCTGGCGCTACTGGACAGTATTCAATCAGATTATGCTAGCAAAGTAGCTGACTATGTAACCGATTCTTCGATTAACGCTCTAATGATTATTTTAGCGCAGCAAGAAGTGGTTCATAATCATTCGTATTCATATGTTTTATCAAGTCTTGTACCAAAAGGAAAACAAGATGAAGTATTTGAATACTGGCGTACAGACGAAAAGCTTCGCGCACGAAATGACTTTATTACAAACGGATATAAAGCATTTAGCGAAGAAGCAACGGTTGAAAACTTTTTGAAGTCTATGGTATATGATGTTATTTTAGAAGGACTTTTCTTCTATAGCGGATTTGCGTTCTTCTATAATCTTGCGAGAAATCAAAAGATGGTGGCGACATCTACGATGATTAATTATATCAATCGTGATGAACAGCTTCACGTTGGGTTATTTGAAAAGATTTTCAAGGAAGTACTAAATGAAAATCCAGCTTATCGTACGGAGGAGCTAGAAACGTTTGTAGTTGAAACGTTCCAAGAGGCAGCTCGTCTTGAAATTGAATGGGCGGAATCTGTTATTGGAGAAAAATTCGACGGCATTACGATGAAAGAACTGCAGCAGTACATTGAATATATGGCGAATAAACGCTGTAATCAGTTAGGCTTCGGTCGAGCTGCTTTCCCAGAAGCACCGATTGAAAATCCTCTTCGTTGGATTATTGCTTATCAAGAGGTAGATTTAGGGAAAACCGATTTCTTTGAACAGAAATCACGACAATATACAAAAGCATCAGATGCAAATGGATTTGATGATCTATAAACACAAAAGCTGACTAATTTCCTTATTGATTAGTCAGCTTTTTTTAAGTGAATAAGTCCAAGTTCTAACGCACGTGTGGTAATTAAGTCATCAATTTCTTCTGGAATGTTTTCAAGTGTTCCCCATTTGTATGTCCATAAATGAGTAAATGATTGTACATAGATTGGAAAGGTTTGTTCATTTGCTTTTATGGCTTCTTCTTTAAAAAAATGAATCAGTTGTTCAGTCTTCATACTAGTCTCCTTTTTTATAATCTTGAAGAGAGAAAAAAGACAACCCAGAGGCTGTCCTTTTGCGGGTTACGCTTCAGTTGGCTTGAACGTTTTACAGTCTGTTTCATAGCTGCTTGCTGCATGTTTTCCGCTATGACTTACTACGTAAATTTCTTCTGCACTGCAGTGATTTCCATTTTTCCAAAAGTGACAGTTATTTACTTCACAAAGAATGTTTTGTTCCAACGTTAACCCTCCTTTGTATGTGATAGCTATAGTATGGTCAAAATTCAACTAACTTATAAGAAAGGTGGTAGACTTTCATTTTAATTGAGAATTTTTATCAATTAAACATTGACAAAGAGAATCATTCTCAATTAAACTGTATATATAGTAAAGAATACAGGTTGTTGTCAAATCATTAAATGAATAATTAATTGGGAGGGAACAAACATGTCATCAGTCATGGTTGTAGGAGGAGACAGGTTAAAGCATATTACAGATCGTCTAGCGGGAGAAGGGTTTAATGAAGTAATTCATTTAGATGGCCGTAAAAGCAATATGGTGAAGCGAGAAATTCCCGAACATATTGGGTTTGTATTAGTTATTACGGATTTTATTAATCACAATATGGCAAAAGTCATTAAAGAGAAAGCAAAAAAACAGCAAAAACCAATTTATTTCGTCAAACATTCATGGAGTGCTATTCGTAAAGTGATTGAGCAAATTTCATGATTTAATTTTTGATCATTATTGAGAATGAATTTCAATTAGGGTGGTGAGACATAGATGGAACCGATGAAAGTGCATATAAAGACACTCTCCAATAACCACATCGAACAATTTATTCGATGTCCGTACAAATTTTATCAGCAGCAGCTTCTTTTGAAAAAGACATCTATAGATTGGAAACAGCATGTTCAAGTAACCGTCCATCAAATCATTAAAACATACTATAGCAAGCCAGTTGAGTATCGCTCAAACCTCTATGTTTTACAGCTTATTGAAAAATATTGGCGTCTAAAGCCAAATATGTTTTCATCACCCATTCACTATTACGATGTGTTAGCTAAAGTAAGTGATTATTTACTGAGGTTTTTAGGCGAGAAAACACATGTGGAGCTACCACTTTTTGTGTTTGAGAAATACAGCGTTTATGTAGAAGAAATTCAAAGCAACCTTTCTCTGACCATTGATTTTGCTGCATGGACAGAGAAGTCTTATACGGTAACAAAATTCATTCTAGATGACCATGAAGAAGTGAAGAACGCAATGAAAGACTTTATTATCGTTTTTTCGAAACAAGCTTTTAAAAAGGTTCCTGAACAAATTCGTTTTTATTCATTATTAACCGGAGAAACAACAACTTATTATATTGCAACAGGCGATTATGAAAAAGCCATACTTCAACTACATATTGTCAAAAGTGTGTTAATGGAACCAAAACATTTTCAAAAGAACTATGCATCCAGTGAGTGTAAAAACTGTCCTCTTAAGCAAGAATGTGATGAAGAAGGGGATGTGCGGCCCACACTGCTGGTGTAAAGGAGCGTCATTTACATGAAGGAAATCTTACTAGCTTATGCGAGTATGTCAGGCAACACAGAAGCAATAGCCGATTTGATCGAAGAAGAATTAGTCAAGCATGGATTGCATGTGAAACGAGCAGAAGTATATGACATTGATGCTTCGGACCTTGTATTGGCAGAATCTATTATCTTTGGAGCTTATACGTGGGGAGATGGAGAGCTGCCAGATGATTTTTTAGATCTTTATGATGAAATGGATGATATAGATCTCAGTCAAAAGCAGATGGCTGTATTTGGTTCAGGTGATTCATCATATGATGTTTTTTGCGGAGCAGTTGATTTAATTGAAGAAAAAATAAAGGGACGCAACGGAAATATAGCTGTTCCTGGTTTGAAAATCGAGCTTTCTCCCTTTGGAGAAGATGTAGAAAAATGTAAGGTATTTGCTAAAGACTTTGCTGAAGTAGTGGCAAAATCTGCTGCTTCATAAGAAAACCCGGTCAAGTGCTGACCGGGTTTTTAATATGGCTTCTTTTTGCTGTATTCTTTATTATCTTTCATAAATAGACGCCAGAAATAAAAGAATCCAGGAAATAAAATCGCAAAGCCAACAATATACACAATAAATAACGAATGGAACGCATCGGGATGTGTAAATCCATTCTCAATCGTTACGTTTGGATACACGACATACGGTAAATGACTTCGTCCGTATACGTAACTTGCTAAGAAATATTGAAGGACGATTGATACCACGGCTAAACGAGGCATTCCTTTTCCTTTTTGAGAAGGCAGCAGCAGAGCAATACCAGCTACTACAAATAGACCTACAGACCCGTAAAGAAGAGGCTTAAACTGCATCATTTTATCATATAACCAGCTGGCTTCTGATTGCATTGTAATCATAATAAAGATAGCCATTAGCAGTGAAAGAGGTCCTGTAATGAGCGCATCGCGCCGATAGACCGCATAAGCTTCCATTTCGTCAGATGACTTCGAGTAATCTGCTAATAAAAGAGACGACAGAAACAGGGAAGAGGTAATGGCAAAACCAATAAATGAATAGACGTGCGGACTTGAAAACACTCTTGCTAAATTTAATCGCTGCGTTCCGTCAATTACATCAATAAATCCACCTTGACTTACGGGCAGTACGGCGATTAAAAAAGCAGGAATTAATACACCAGATATACCAGATACATAAACCAACGCTCTCCGATATTTGAAGCTGCCAGCATAGTGTGAAAACACTAAAAATCCGCTTCGAATAGATAAGAGAAGTAAAATGATACTCCCCGGTACTAGTAGCACTGTTCCAAGCGTAAATGTAGCTCGCGGAAAAAAGCTAAACAGCGCAACAACAATCGCAACGATAAATACATTGGTTACTTCCCAAGTAGGCGATAGATATCTGTTTGCTACATCTGTAGCATTTGTTTTCGTACGGTTAATATAGACCATCGACCAAAAACCAGCTCCAAAGTCCATCGTTCCCATTACAGCATAGATAAAAATGAAGCCCCATATTACAGTAATTGCTAGTAATGAATCACCCATATTCTCACATCCTTTTTAATCTGCTTGCGCAGCAAGCTCTTTAGAAAGCGGATTTCGTCTAAAATAAAACACCAGTACAAGGGCGACTGCGGCCACGAGTACGATATAAACAAGCAAAAACAAGAAAAATAAAATATGCAAATTAGCAGAAGTAGTAACGGCTTCTGATGTACGCATGATGCGGTAAATGACCCAGGGTTGTCTGCCTGTACATGCGAAAATCCATCCGAATTCAATGCCCATGATCGCGAGAGGGCCCGTTGCGACAAATGCCCACATGAAAACTTTAGGGAAGCTTTTCTTCTTTAAAAACTTGTACCAAACAACGCCCACTAGCGCCACTAAAATTAAAATCGATCCGATAATGACCATACCGTTAAACAAGGTATGCACAAAAAGCGGCGGCCAATAATCTCTAGGGAAGTCATTGAGTCCAGTAATCACTGTATTAAAGCTATTACCTGACAAGAAGCTGAGCATCCACGGAAACTCAATGCCATACTTGACTCGCTGTTCTTTTTCATCTGTAAATCCGCCTAAAGCTAATGGCGCATGATCTTGCGTTTCAAATAGACCTTCAGCTGCTGCAAGTTTTTCGGGTTGATATTCGTATACTTTTTGCATCGATTCATGTCCATTCAAAGCTGTTACAAAAGAAAAAATCCCGCCGATTACTAATCCCATCATCAATGCTTTATGATGAAATTTATATTCTCTTGGATTATGTTTTCGCGCACGAAGCATTTTAAAGGCAGCGACTGAAGCAATGACAAAGCCTCCTGTTGTATAAGCAGAAACGGCTACGTGACCGGACGTTACAAAGAAACTCGGATTAAAGAAAGCTGCCCAAGGATCTACGCTTACAATTTCGCCATTTAAAATTCGAAAGCCAGCAGGTGTTCCTTCAAATGCGTGCACGTTTGTAATTAAAACGGCAGAGGCAAGAGCGCCTATTGCTACTAAAATGAGACTGATAATCCTCATTTTTCGAGAAATACGGTCCGCTGCGTATACGTAAATAGAGAGAAAAAGAGCCTCAATAAAGAAAGCATAAATTTCAATTTGAAAAGGAAGAGCCATCACTTTTCCTACGATTTCCATAAAACCCGGCCAAAGCAACGCTAATTGCACACCAGCAATCGTTCCCGTAGGAATAGCGACTCCAAGCAGGACAGCAGCTCCTTTTGTCCAGCGCTGTGCCATAAGTTCATAATCTTTATCTTTTGTTTTGTAGTAAAGAATTTCAGCCAATAAAATCATGAGAGGAATGCCGACGCCAAGAGTGGCAAAAATGATATGTACTCCCATGTTCAGACCAAACATTGAACGTGCAGTAACTAAATGATCCATTCATTTTTCAACCTTTCCAGTAAAGTATTGATAAACCTTATTGTCCACTTTTTACCACGCTTTATGCATCAGAATTGGTAAAACATATAACTTGAAAATAGTAATCATTACGATTATAATAAGTATATATTGTTTTAAAGGAGAGATATTTAATGAAAACAAATATTCATCCAGACTATCGTAAAGTTGTGTTTATGGATACAAATAGCGGAACATCATTTTTATCAGGATCTACAAAACAATCAAATGAGACCGTCCAATGGGAAGATGGCAACACATATCCGCTTTTAAAAGTTGAAATTAGTTCGGATACACATCCATTTTATACAGGAAAACAAAAATTTGCTGATAAAGGCGGCCGTGTGGAACGCTTTAAGCAAAAATATAAATTACAATAAAAAAACTAGCCGAGAGGCTAGTTTTTTTATTAATATAATGCTTTTTTCAACGTATCAATGTTGTGTTGCATAATGGAGAAATAATCTTCTTTATTTTTAACATCGTTTTTCGTTAATGACTCTAAGTTATGAAGTGTTAAAGCTTGAGCTCCCACTTCATTTTTTACAAGTGTAGACACTTTAGGCTTTAAATTTTGGTCAAAGATAAAGTATTTGATATGGTCTTTTTTTGCTTGTTTTACGATGTTTTCTAATTGTTTTTGAGACGGCTCATTTGTAGGAGATAAACCCGCTACGCTAATTTGCTTTAATCCGTATCGTTTTTCCCAGTAGCCGTAGGCTGCATGTGATACTAAAATTTCTTTATGAGGTGCGTCGCCAATCGTTGTTTTTAACTCTTGGTTCACATCTTCAAGCTGAGTCTTTAAGGATTGGAAGTTCTTTTCAAATTCTGCTTTTTTATCCGGTTTTAATTCAACAAGTTCATTTTTAATATTTTCTGCTAATTGAATAGCTAAAATAGGATCAAGCCAAACGTGAGGGTCTGTATCTCCGTGGTGATGCTCTTCTTCATGTGCATGTTCGTCCTCATGGGCATGCTCATCTTCAGAACTCTTTGCTAGTTCAATTCCTTTTGCAGCTTCTACTAAAGCGACATCTTCATTCTTTAGCGTAGACTGTGCTTTATCTGCAAAGCCTTCAAGCCCAATTCCTGAGTAAACGAATGCGTCCGCGTTTGCGATTTTGACCATTGTTTTTGTGGTAGGTTCAAATGAGTGAGCATCTACACCTGTTGGTAAAATGCTTTTAGCTTCTACATATTTTCCACCGATTTTTTCAGTGAAATCCTGTAAAGGGTAAATTGTTGTGTAAACTTCTAATTTTTTATTTTTATTATCAGATGCGTTATTTGCACTGCTTGAACTGCACCCTGCAAGGGCTGTTCCAATTCCTAATGCCAGCACCATTAAAAGTGGTTTGAATTTCATTATGTTGCTCCTTCCGTTCGTATCGTAACCATTTATGACCTATGTTATTATATCGTAATTATTACGATTTGAAAACTAAAAATTTACGCACTTACTGTAAACTTAGGAAGGGGGTCTTTGAAAGTAGCCCAATCTTGATTCATTTCCTCATTTGTCAGCAAACAGTGGTCTAAAGTTTCAATTATTTCAGCTTTGTTCATATCAATACCAATGAATACAAGTTCGTTAATACGGTCTCCAAATTGTTCATCCCATTTTGCTCGTAATTCAGGTTCTTCCTTTAAGGTTTGTTCCCTTTCCTCTGCTGTGTACGTTGCGACCCATTCACCCGCTCCTTGAATCATAATGGACGTACCTGCTTGAGAAAGAAGTCCTGCCATATGGTTACGTGAAGCAAGCCAGAAAAATCCTTTTGCACGTACAATATCAACCGGCCAGTCCTCTAACCATTTCATAAAGCGTTCAGGATGAAGGGGACGATTCCTTCTATATACAAAAGAAGAAATACCAAACTCTTCTGTTTCAGGCGTATGGTGTTCTTCATTTAATTCTTTAATCCATCCGGCTCCTTGACTAGCTTTTTCAAAGTCGAATAAGTCGGTATGAAGTATGGTTTCAAGTTTTACCTCACTATTAATTGTTTGGATAACAGTGGCCTCTGAGTTTAATTTGTGAAGAACAGCCTGCAGCTCATCTGCATCATCTTTTGTTAACAAATCAACTTTGTTTAATAAAATGACGTTTGCAAATTCAATTTGATCGATTAATAAATCAACCACTTCTCTTTTATCGTTTTCATCCGTTCCTTCTTTGCGGTCTAATAAGCTTTCGCCTGATGAAAAGTCTTCCCAAAAGCGATTAGCATCTACTACAGTGACCATCGTATCTAATGAACATTTCTGAGTTAAATCAATGCCAAGCTCTTCATCAATATAAGTAAATGTTTGAGCAACAGGGATAGGTTCGCTGATTCCGGAAGATTCAATGACAATATAATCAATATCATCATTGTCAGCGAGGCGTTCTACCTCTTTCATTAAATCATCTCGAAGCGTACAGCAAATACAGCCATTTTGCATTTCAACAAGTTTTTCTTCTGTTCGAGAAAATCCGCCTTGTTTAACTAAGTCTGCATCAATATTTACTTCGCTCATGTCATTGACAATGACCGCGACCTTTAAACCTTCTTTATTTTTTAAAATATGGTTCAAAAGAGTTGTTTTACCTGACCCAAGGTATCCGCTTAAAACGGTAACGGAAATTTTTTTCACTGTTATAACCTACTTTCTTGTCTTTAAATAATAATGATTACGATTTAACACTTTTCATCTTATAGGAAAAAGTATTATAATACAAGAAAGAATTTTTTTTATGAAGGAGAAGACAGCAAATGAGCTTATTACAAGATGTTTTAGAATTCAACAAAAAATTTGTAGAAGAAAAGAAGTATGAACTTTACGAAACAAGCAAATTCCCTAATAAAAAAATGGTTATTTTATCGTGTATGGACACAAGATTGGTAGAATTGCTTCCGCACGCTTTAAATCTGCGTAACGGAGACGTGAAAATTGTTAAAAATGCAGGAGCACTTGTTTCACATCCATTTGGAAGTATTATGCGAAGCATTTTAGTAGCTGTGTACGAGCTACAAGCTGATGAGGTATGTGTAATTGGTCACCATGACTGCGGAGCAGGTAAACTTCAGGCGGAACCTTTTTTAGAGAAAGTAAGAGCAAAAGGAATCTCAGATGAAGTGATTAATACCATTGAATATTCTATGGACTTGAAAAAATGGTTAACGGGTTTTGATTCAGTAGAAGAGACTGTTCAGCATAGTGTAGAGACAATTCGTAATCATCCTCTATTTTCAAAAGATACTCCTGTACATGGACTAGTTATTGATCCAAATACAGGAAAGCTAGATGTTGTTGTAAATGGGTATGAAGCAATCGAAAACAACTAAAGCTTAGTGTAATTTTTTCTCAGGTACTTCATCGATGCCACCCGGATGGAACGGGTGGCATTTTAAAATGCGTTTTATAGTCAAATAAGATCCCTTTACGGCACCAAAGCGTTTAATGGATTCAACTCCGTACTGGGAGCAAGTAGGGTAAAACCGGCACCTTGCCGGAAGAAAAGGCGAAATTCCTTTTTGATATCCTTTTATAAGTAAAAGCAAAAGCTTTGCAATCATTTATTATCACGTTCTTTCTTTCGTGTTTGCTCATACTATAAGGGATAGAAGGAATAAAAAGCAACTAAAAGAAATAAAGGTTATTAAATGGATGAAATATATCGGAATTGCATGTTATGATAGGTGAAAGAAGAAAAAAGGAGTGGTATTATGCCATCAGTAGAAAGTTTTGAGCTAGATCATAATGCGGTTAAAGCACCTTACGTAAGACACTGCGGTGTTCACAAAGTGGGAAGCGACGGCGTTGTAAATAAATTCGATATTCGTTTTTGCCAACCAAACAAACAAGCAATGAAGCCGGACGTTATTCATACGTTAGAGCATTTATTAGCTTTTAATATTCGTACTCATGTAGAAAAATACGATCACTTTGATATTATTGATATTTCGCCTATGGGATGTCAAACTGGGTACTACTTAGTAGTGAGCGGCGAGCCAACTGTACGTGAAATCATTGACTTGTTAGACGATACGTTAAAAGATGCAATTAATATTACTGAAATTCCAGCAGCAAACGAAAAGCAGTGTGGTCAAGCGAAACTTCACGATTTAGAAGGAGCAAAACGCTTAATGAAGTTCTGGTTAGAACAGGACAAAGAAGATTTAGAAAAAGTATTTGGCTAAAAATAAGCAGTCCGCTGGGCTGCTTATTTTATTTGGAAAAGATAAATGATTAAAGAAAGGGAAATGTCTCTTTTTATGAAAAAAATGTTTTAATCAACTAAAAAAGGGTACAACTATACTATACAAAGAGTTCACAAAGGAGCGAAAAACATGGCAGCAAATGTAAATGAAATTGTTAATAAACAAGTGGCAAACTTTAGTGTAATGTACATAAAACTTCATAATTTTCATTGGTACGTGAAAGGTGAACAATTCTTCACTCTTCATGAAAAGTTTGAAGAGCTGTATACGGAAACAGCTACAATTATTGATGACCTTGCAGAACGCCTCTTAGCATTAGAAGGAAAACCTGTGGCAACAATGAAAGAATCGTTAGAACTTTCTTCTATTAAAGAAGCGGATGGAAGCGAAACGGCTAAAGACATGGTTGCTTCTTTAGTAAGCGATTTTGATACGCTAACTGCTGAATTAAAAGAAGGAATGGATGCAGCCGGTGAAGCGGGCGACGAAACAACAGGAGACATGCTGTTAGCCATTCATCAAAGCTTAGAAAAACATACGTGGATGTTAAAATCATTCCTAGGCAAGTAAGTAAAACCTGCGAGTACTCGCAGGTTTTTTTATGATAAGATGGACGAACACTTTTTTTTCACTGGCATATACTGTAGGGATATGACTGCTTATGACTGCTGAAAGGGTGAAAAAAGTGGATATGCAGAAGCTTTCTGTCTTAATAATCTCAAGTTTAGGTTCACTGGCTTTTTTTTTATTTGGAGAGTGGGACTATTTACTAATGGCTTTAGTAGCATTAGTGGCAATGGATTACTTGACGGGTACAATTGCAGCTTTTATAAATAAACGTTTATCTAGCAAAGTAGGTTTTAAAGGAATTGCCAAAAAGATTTTTATTTTTGCCATGATTGCTGTAGCAAACTTTATCGATTCTGTATTTTGGGAAAACGGTCATATTATTCGAGATGGAGCTATTTTGTTCTATATTTTAAACGAAATGATTTCAATTACAGAAAACGCAAGAATTGTAGGGGTTCCGATTCCAGAGCCGTTAAAAAAAGCAATAGCGATTTTAAAAGAACGCTTTAAATCGTAGAGTGTATAAAAAAAGAATAAGATACACATAAGAAAGATAAGTTGGCACTAGAAAGAAGGAGCTGAATATCTTTCATGACAAAAAAATATTATGTATCTCTGAGTTCAGGAGAAATCAATCAGTCAAATACTGCTTCAGATTGGAATTATGCGATTGAAGCAACAGATGAAGAAGTGGAGCAGCTGAGAATCTATTTAGATCAGCGCGCTTCAAGCGATTGGTCAAGCTTTTGGCGATCACATATTCCGTATCTGGAATATCATCATGATTCTCAAAATGATATGTACGATAAAACAACAGTTGAGATATATGCCATGCTTTATAAGCTGGGAGACGATGAAACAAAATCACATATCAAACAGATGAATATTTTATCTTCAGATAGAACGGAATAAGGGGTAAAAAGCAAAGAAAAAAAGTACGAGCATACTTTTCTTATCAGGTATGGCCGTAATGTATGATAAAATAAGGGAAAAATCAAATGGAGTTTGAGTCGACCATGTACACATTTAAGGATGCATATCATAATCAAGTATTTTTATCATTTGAAAAAAATCCATTCTCGAAAACTCCACGTCATGTTTGGGTCGTATGCAGGTATGAAAATCAATGGTTGCTAACGAATCACTCAAAACGAGGTTTAGAATTTCCCGGAGGAAAACTAGAAGGCAATGAAGTACCAGAAGAAGCAGCGGTTCGAGAAGTGTTTGAAGAAACAGGCGGAGAAGTCTCTTCTTTAACTTATATTGGTCAATATAAAGTAGTAAGTAAAGGAAAGACTATTATTAAAAACATTTATTTTGCTACGATTGGAAATGTAATTAAAAAAGAAGACTACATGGAAACAGATGGTCCCGTAATGATTGACGAACTACCTTCGGGCATTCAACAAGATGATGCGTACAGCTTCATCATGAAAGATAATGTTTTACAATATGTAATGAAATATGTAAAGCGAACATTTTTGTAAAAGCATCATATCAACGAAAATACCCCCGTTTGTACGGGGGTATTTTTTATGAGCGTCGGATCAATTTCTTTTCTAAATAAGCCACGCCTTGGTACATAATCGTAGCGAAAATGGCAATTAATAATAAGCTGAGAAGAACAAGAGTAAAGTTGAAGACTTGGAAACCATAAATAATCATATATCCAAGCCCTTTTGAAGAAACTAAAAATTCTCCTACGATGACGCCTACCCAAGATAAACCGACGTTTACTTTAAATGTGGAAATAATGGCAGGCATGGAAGCTGGAAGAATTGCTTCTTTAAAACAGCGGGTTTTCGTTGCCCCGAAGCTTTTTAGTAATTTAATATAGTTTGGATCCACTTCTTTAAAGGCTGTGTAAACGACGATGGATGTAATAATAACGGATATAATCGCTCCCATCGTTAAAATTGAGAAAAATCCTGGACCGATCGCTACTATTAAAATAGGGCCCAGCGCTACTTTAGGCATGGCGTTTAAAATAACGAGGTAAGGGTCTAATATGTTTGCAAGCCTAGTTGAATACCAAAGGGCCGTTGCAAGTAAAATACCTAGCAATGTGCCTAAAATGAAGCCAAGAACCGTTTCAAATAATGTAAAACCAATATGTTCTGCTAGCGAGCCGTCGGCAAGTTTAATTAAAAATAAATGCCACACTTTAGTAGGGGAACTGAAAATTAAAGGATCAATCCACTTTAAACGAGAAGCTAGTTCCCAGAAGCTAAAAAAGGCTAAAAAAATGACCATCTGCACGCTCAGTACTAATCGTTTTTCGCCCCGAACCTTGCGAAGGTAGCTTTCGTGAAGAGTATCTAGGGAGCTAGTGGGTTTCAAGTTGATCAAGCTCCTTCCATATGTCCATAAATAAATCGTTATAGACAGGATGCTGTCGTGCTTCAAACGGAGAGAGGGTTCGTAAAATAGAAGGAACCGTAAATGTTTTTGCGATCTTCCCCGGCTTGGCTGAGAATAAAAAGATTCGGCTGCTCATAGCAATGGCTTCGCCGATATCGTGCGTGACCAAAACGGCCGTTTTTTGATAGGTCATCAGTGTTTTGGAGACAAGTTCTTCAAGCTTGAGTTTTGTTTGAAAATCAAGTGCTGAAAAAGGCTCATCCAAGAGTAAAATAGCGGGGTCAATGGCAAGTGTTCGGACTAAAGCGACGCGTTGTCTCATGCCTCCGGATAACTGGTGCGGATATAGGTCATCTACGTCCTGTAAACCAATTTCTTTTAGAAGTGAAAGTGCTTTACTCTCTGTTTTATCTGTTAGCTGTCCGCGAATTTCAAGCCCAAGTAAAATATTTTCTTTAATGGTTTTCCACGGAAACAAATAATCTTGTTGAAGCATATAACCGATGTTTGGGACTGATGTTCCGATATTTTCACCGTCTATTGTGACAGAGCCGGACGTTGGTTCAATCAAGCCTGCAATAATCGATAGAAGCGTCGTTTTTCCACATCCGCTTGGGCCGAGAAAGGAAACGAATTCTCCTTCTTCAATAGACAAATTAATATGTTCAAGTGCAGTGGTAGCAGACTTTGTCGTAAGGTACATATGTTGAATATCTTGAATGTGAAGTTTTGTCATATTACTCCCTCATTGCATCTTTTGCGAATTTTGTGTTGACTAGCTTGCTGTGATCAATGTGTCTTGGAAGTTCTCCAGATTCGTCCATGATTGTTTGTAAATGATCCCACTCTTTCTCATCTAATAAAGGGTTAGTTGCAAAGGATTTTTGCGATTTATAGCGGTCAATAACAGTTTTTAGCGTGTCTTTAGGTGTATCTTCAAAATACGGTGCAACCACTTCAGCAATTTCATCTGTGCTATGTGTATTCACCCATTTTTGTGCTTTGTAAATAGCTCGAGTAAATTTAGCTGCTGCTTCAGGGTTATCTTTTAAATAGCTTTCTTTGGCCATAAATGTTGTATAAGGAACTGTTCCTGATTCTTTTCCGAAGGAAGCAACGATATGTCCTTTTCCTTGTTTCTCTAAAATACTAGCCGTTGGCTCAAATAATTGAACGTAATCTCCAGTACCAGAAGCAAAAGCATTCGCAACGTTAGCAAAATCAATGTTCTGAACGAGTTTTACATCTTTTTTAGGATCAATATTATGCTGTTTTAACACATATTCCCCTACCATTTGCGGCATGCCGCCTTTGCGTTGACCAAGAAACGTTTTGCCTTTAAGCTGATCCCATGAAAATTGATCGACCTTTTTACGTGCTACTAGAAATGTTCCGTCGGTTTGGGTTAGCTGTGCAAAGTTGATGACGGGATCACTAGACCCTTGTGCATATACGTAGATTGACGTTTCCGAGCCGACTAAGGCGACGTCGATGCCATCAGATAAAAGTGACGTCATTGTCTTATCTCCGCCCCAAGTTGTTTTTAAATCTACCTTTAGTCCTTCTTCTTCAAAAAAGCCTTTTGAAATAGCGACGTACTGGGGAGCATAAAAGATAGAGCGAGTTACTTCGCCGACACGAACCGTTTGTACAGATGTTGTTTTGCTGCAGCTAATTAGTGGAATGAGTAAAATCATAATAGCAAGCAAAGAAAAAAGCCATTTAATTGGTTTCATAAAGCAAACCTCCTTAAAGTAATAAAATATTTTATGATAATGTATGTAAAGAAGTGGAAGAAGGTGAGTGCCTATATAACTATGTGGAAAATCAAAGAAGTAGTAGTCAACGACTGAAAGTAAACCTTAGCGGAAGAAAGTAGGCTAGTTATATAAAGAATGGAGGAAAAAAATGAAAGATGGAACAATTCTTCATAAACAGCGTTTCCCATCATCAAATCCTCGCGTGACGCTGTGGGTGATTACATATGCATGTCAAGGGCTTAAGATTAAAGGAATGCTTGCAGAGCCAAAAGAAAAAGGAATGTATGACGGCTTTTTATACTTAAGAGGAGGTATTAAGAACGTAGGAACGGTTCGCCCTGCTCGACTCATTCAATTTGCTTCACAAGGTTTTATTGTGATGGCTCCGTTCTATAGGGGAAATCAAGGAGGCGAAGGAAACGAAGATTTTGCAGGAGATGATCGTTACGATGCTTTTGCTGCTTACGATTTACTGAAGCAGCTCCCTAACGTCCACCATGACCGCATTCATATTTTTGGGTTTTCACGAGGGGGAGTGATGGCTTTACTCACAGCCATTGAAAAAAAAGACAGCCGTTCTCTTGTGCTATGGGGAGGCGTCACGGATATGGTGCTGACATATGAAGAAAGAGAAGATTTAAGAAGAATGATGAAGCGGGTGATTGGAGGAACTCCTTCTAAATATCCTGAAAGATACGAATGGAGGACACCTTTGCATCGTGCTCATCTCGTCGAGCCGCCGGTCTTGCTTATTCATGGTTTAGAAGATAAAAACGTCTCAATTGATCATTCCTATCAGCTCGAATCTAAACTAAAGAAGTCCAATAAAAAAGTTACCAGCTGGTATTTTGAAAACTTTCCACATGCTTTTCCACCAAAAGAAAACCGAGAAACGGTAAAGAAGTTAACGAAGTGGATGAAAGCGCAATAAAAGATATGCTACGATAGAAAAAACAAGTAGAATAACAGTGAGGAGTGAGAGAAAATGGGGATGCCGCTAGAATTAAATACAATGATTGTGACAAAAGGCAACGAAAAGCGTGTAACAGATAACATTTTTCAAGTTGAGAAAAAAGGATATCGTTTGTATCCGTTGGATATTCCATTAAACATTCACAAAACGAAAAATGGAGAATGTATTGGAACTGCTGTTGTGCGTAAGGTAGAAATGGAGCAGGAAAAAACCATTGTCACATATGAACTGACAAAATTACATTCGACTAACTAAAAAACCGATCGTCTATAAGACGATCGGTTTTTTATTAGACTCTAGGTCCGCCTAATGTTGAAATGTCCGATGCTACATCATTAAAACGCTTGAAGTTCGCTTTGAATTTAGCGGCAAGTTCAGTTGCTTTTTGGTTATAAGCTGTTGCATCGTTCCATGCTTTAGAAGGCTGAAGCACTTCATCAGGAACTCCGGGAACATGAGTTGGAATCGATAAACCAAAAATAGCATCTGTTACTGTTTCGGTATTAGCTAGTTCTCCTTCAAGAGCTGCTTGAACCATAGCTCGAGTGTAACTTAACTTCATTCGTTCACCCACGCCGTATTCACCGCCGGTCCATCCAGTGTTTACAAGGTAGACATTTACGTTATGTTCATCGATTTTCTTTCCTAGCATTTCTGCATAAGTTGTTGGAGCAAGAGGTAAGAAAGGCTCACCAAAGCATGTAGAGAAAGTAGCCTGTGGCGATGTTACGCCGCGCTCTGTTCCAGCTAACTTACTAGTGTATCCGCTCAGAAAATGGTACATCGCTTGTTCTTTTGTAAGCTTGCTGATTGGAGGTAAGACGCCGAAGGCATCAGCAGTTAAAAAGACAATAGCTGTAGGGTGCCCAGCAACGCTTGGCAATACCGTATTATCAATAGAGTCAATTGAATAAGCGGCACGAGTATTCTCTGTTAAACTATTATCATTGTAATCTGCTACTTTCGTATTTTGATTCAACACTACATTTTCCAGTACTGCGCCGAAGCGAATTGCATTAAAAATTTGCGGTTCTTTTTCTTCGGAAAGCTGAATGCACTTCGCGTAGCAGCCCCCTTCAATATTAAATACACCAGAGCTTGACCAACCGTGCTCGTCATCTCCGATTAAACGACGGTTTGCATCAGCAGAAAGCGTTGTTTTACCCGTTCCAGATAAACCAAAGAATAATGCAACGTCACCTTCTTCTCCTACGTTAGCAGAACAGTGCATGGATAGAATATTGTTTTGAGGAAGCAAGAAGTTCATCACTGAAAAAATAGATTTTTTCATTTCACCAGCGTATTCAGTTCCTCCAATTAGCACAATGCGTCGCTCTAATGAAAGAATAATGAAGGTTTCAGAATTCGTCCCGTCTGTTTCAGGATCAGCTTTGAACGTTGGAGCTGCTACAATTGTAAACGGCTTCACATCATCATTTGTTTTTTGTTCAGCTGAAGGGCGAATGAATAACTGCTGAGCGAATAGGTTGTGCCATGCAAATTCATTAACTACTTGAATTGGTAACTGATACTTTTTATCAGCTCCAGCATATCCATTAAAAACAAAAAGTTCATCCTGCTTCTTTAAGTGGGTTAAGACTTTTTTGTATAGCGCATCGAATCGCTGAGCAGAAATTGGCTGATTGACGGGTCCCCATTCAACCGTTTTTGAAGATACAGCATCGCTTACAATAAATTTATCCAAAGGAGAGCGACCTGTATATTTTCCGGTTTCGACTGACACAGCACCTGTAGAAGTCAGCGTTCCTTCGCGTCGAGCTAGAATTTTTTCAACAAGTTGTGGAACAGATAATTGGTGTTTTGTTGTTTTTAATTGAAGCAAACCATTTAATTCGATAGACATATCAACAGTACTCATGTGCACTACCTTCCTTTTTAGCTATTATTTATTCATTAATGTTTGAAATTTATAATTAGTATAACACATTTATTTAATTATTCTATACTATTTAACTAAAAATGTTTGTGTATTATAAAAAAATGTACGTTATACCTATTTTAGACACATGTATATGTGCTAGAAGCGAAAAAAGTGAAGCTATTTCAAGTGAAAGCCTTTTTTTGGTCTGTCTTGTTAACCAAACTTCGTGATCATTCTTAATAAGGTATACTATTTTTAAATTTGAGTATGTTACATTAAAACAGATTCAAACATAAAGAGATGATTTCCATTTGAATGTTGTTGACAGTGAAGCGCTTTTTCATGTATTATATGTCCTTGAACGGATACTCTCTTATCCCGAGCTGGTGGAGGGACAGGCCCTGTGAAACCCAGCAACCATCGTCATTTTTTTGTGTAGACGATAAGGTGCTAACCTGATGCAAGGGCACAACCTTGATCGATAAGAGTGAAAGGCTTATGTAGAATTTGATACCTTTCCTCGATACAAGGAAAGGTTTTTTTATATTTTTTAACGTGTAATGAAAATAAGGGAATGAGTACCGTATCACAATGTATCGTATTTATAAGGAGGAAAACTGATGTCAACACAACGTCGTCTGTTCACGTCAGAATCTGTTACAGAGGGACATCCCGATAAAATTTGTGACCAAATTTCTGACTCAATTCTTGATGCTATCCTAGCAAAGGATCCAAATGCTCGTGTTGCTTGTGAAACAAGCGTAACAACTGGTTTAGTTTTAGTAAGCGGTGAAATTACAACTTCTACTTACGTGGATATTCCTAAAACAGTTCGTGAAACAATTAAAGGAATTGGCTATACTCGTGCAAAATACGGATTTGATGCTGAAACTTGTGCAGTATTAACATCTATCGACGAGCAGTCAGCTGATATCGCTGCTGGTGTAGACCAAGCGTTAGAAGCACGTGAAGGTCAAATGTCCGATGAAGAAATCGAAGCAATCGGAGCTGGAGACCAAGGGTTAATGTTTGGTTATGCATGTAACGAAACAAAAGAATTAATGCCTCTTCCAATTTCATTAGCTCATAAACTTGCTCGCCGTCTAACAGAAGTACGTAAAGAAGAAATTCTTCCTTACCTTCGCCCGGATGGTAAAACACAAGTAACAGTTGAATATGATGAAAACAACAAACCTGTTCGCATCGATACAATTGTTATTTCAACTCAGCATCACCCAGAAGTAACGTTAGAGCAAATTCAACGTAACTTAAAAGAATATGTAATTAATCCAGTTGTTCCAAATGAGTTAATTGATGAAAATACAAAGTATTTCATTAACCCAACAGGACGTTTCGTAATCGGCGGCCCTCAAGGAGATGCTGGTTTAACTGGTCGTAAAATTATCGTTGATACTTACGGCGGATATGCTCGTCACGGCGGCGGTGCATTCTCTGGTAAGGACGCAACAAAAGTAGACCGTTCAGCAGCTTATGCAGCTCGTTATGTTGCGAAAAACATTGTAGCAGCTGATCTTGCTGATAAATGTGAAGTACAACTAGCATATGCAATTGGTGTTGCACAGCCAGTATCTATTTCAATTGATACATTCGGTACAGGAAAAGTTTCTGAAGAAGTACTAGTAGATGTAGTACGCAAAAACTTTGACCTACGTCCAGCAGGCATCATTAAAATGCTTGATTTACGTCGCCCAATTTATAAGCAAACAGCAGCTTACGGTCACTTTGGTCGTACAGATGTGGAGCTTCCTTGGGAGTTCACAGACAAAGCTGAAGCATTAAAAACTCAAGCTTTAGCTAAATAATAAAAAAAATCTCCGTGAAAACGGAGATTTTTTTTATGCCCATTGAATACCTTCAGCAGATTTTTCTACGACATCTTCATATTCTGAAAGCAAATGCTGAAAAATGGCGTCCCATGATTGAGTAAGAGCATAGTGTCTCGCTGCATGGCCAAAGTGAAGCCGCTGGTGCAAATCATCAAGTAAACCTGTAATAGCCGAACTGAATTCTTCTAAGGAGTGAGGTTTGCAAAGGTAGCCGTTTCGCCCGTGCTGAACCATCTGTTTAACTCCTCCTGCATTTGCTGCCACCACGGGAGTTCCAGAAGCAAGAGACTCCAGTACGACATTTCCGAACGTTTCTGTTTCTGAAGGGAAAACAAACAAATCAGATGAAGAATAGATATGAGCAAGTTGCTTACCTTCAAGAAAGCCTGTAAATGTCATATGCTCAGATGCTTGCTGTTGCATTTGTTCTTTTAAAGGACCATCTCCCACAATAAGCCAGTGAACTTGGTGGCGGATATGATCAGGTAAAGATCGGGCAATTTTTAGTAAAAAATCAGCGTTCTTTTCTTTAGCTAACCTTCCTACATACGTTAAGATGTAGGGTTTTTTTATATTATATTTAATACGAATATCAAAGCGGTCATAGTGGGGATGGAACAATTTGTGATTTACCCCTCGCGACCAAATAGCTACGTTGTGAAACCCTTGTTTTTCTAGCTGCTGTTTGGTCACTTCGGAGGGAGCGAATAATTTTTGTACAGGTTTATAAAACCATTTCATATATTTTTGCAGTGGTACACGCATTTTTTCAAGTTCATAGTGAGATAAATAATCATCAAAATTGGTATGATAAGAGCCGACAAGAGGAATACCTAATCTTTTTCCGTAATAGGAGCCGCAAAGCCCCATTGTAAAAGGAGTGGCCAAATGAATAAGAGAAGGGTTGAATTCCTGCAGCTGCTTTTTAATTTTTAGAACGTTTGGCAATGAAAAGCGGCTGTTTGGATAAAGGAAAAACGGCATGCTAGGCGAGCGGTGAACATACGGTGAAAACGACCGATTATGAGCAAATTCAGGAGCAAATACCTGGATGGGAATTTGCTTTGATTTGACATACTGAGTAAATTGATAAAGTGTTTTAGCAGCTCCGTTAACTTCCGGAGCAAATGTATCTGTAAATAAAGCAATTCTCATGAGTACTCCTCCTATCAATTAGACTAAAAATATGTTCAGTGAAACAGCACCTGAAAAGATGCCGAGTATCAGGCCTACCATGACATCCGTCGGATAGTGCAGACCGAGATAAATTCTTGAAATGCCTACCGTTACTGCAAGCGGCAAAAGAACGGCAGCGAAGGCTGGGTAAGTAATCATCAGAGGGGTAACTAACGAAAAAATAGCCGTTGTATGCCCCGATGGAAATGAATGATCTTTTAATGGATTTTCTAATACTTTTGTATGCTTTAGTTGAATATAAGGCCGTTGTCTCGGATATAGCTTCTTAGCAATGGCAACAGGAATATGGCTAACGGCTAGAGAAAAGGCACAGGCGTAAGCGACGGATGAAGGATGCAGAAATAGCAGCAAGCACGCTATCACAATGGTAAACGTGGCTCCGCCGGCATGAGTTAGTAAACGTAAAAATCTATTTAAGTGCTTTCGATCAAAATGTTGATTTACACTTTTGAATAATCGGCATTCGGCATCGTATACATACTGAATTAACTTGGCTTTCATAGAGTCGCTCCCTTTTTAATAAATACGTCTTTATTATTCAGTTTAATCTTTAATTGTGGAGGCAGTACTAAAACGATGTAAATTAATATGGAAATTTCTTTACAATTGTGGAGAGAATAGAACATGATTAGAGAGTTTGTGGAGATACTAAAAAAATTCCCTCAGTATGACTTTCTGAGGGAACGTTTCCTTTATAATGAAGAATCAGATTTCTTAATAGACTTATAATACTGCCCTTTTTCTACATATTCTGTACGAATGCGCTGCATATCTTTTAAATCCTCCTCAGTCAGAGTGCGGATTACTTTAGCAGGTCGACCGAGTGCGAGAGTATTAGGTGGTATTTTTTTACCGGGAGGCACTAAACTTCCTGCACCGATAAAAGCACCTTCACCAATTTCCGCACCGTCTAAAATAATAGAGCCCATGCCAATGAGCGCGCGTTTGCGGATGATGGAGCTGTGTAAAATAACTTGATGTCCTACTGTCACATCATCCTCAATAAGCAAAGGAGCATTTGGGCTTTGATGGAGTGTTGATTGATCTTGTATATTTACTCGTTTCCCGATAATAGTAGGCGAAACATCTCCTCTAATAACGGTGTTAAACCAAATGCTGCTTTCTTCACCAATGGTGACATCTCCAGTAATCGTGACATAGTCTGCGAGGAAGCAGCTGGGTGCAATATTAGGCATTTTTTCTTTATACGGATAAATCATCAAATCATCTCCCTTTATTAGTTGAAAAAAAGTAGTAAATCTTCTAATGTAAGTGTACAAAGGTTTTTAAAGCAGGTAAACAAAAAAAGGAAGAAGGAGTAACTCAAATGCATAAATGGGAAGCAGTAAATCCAAAAGGCGTTATTGTCATGGTCCATGGAGCAGCGGAGCATCACGGGCGCTATCGCTGGCTGATTGAGATGTGGCGTTCGGTTGGAATGCACGTAATCATGGGAGACCTTCCTGGCCAAGGCTTAACAACGAGAAGAAGAGGACATATCCTATCCTTTGATGAATATGTATATGAAGTGGAAGAATGGGTACGTGAAGCGCAAAAATATGATTTGCCTATTTTCCTGTTAGGACATAGTATGGGAGGACTGGCGGTTATTCGTACGCTGCAGACAAAAAATCTTCCTATATGGGGTGCGATCCTTTCCTCACCTTGTCTAGGATTAAAAGAGCAAGTACCAGCTTACTTAGATATGTTATCTAAAGGATTAAATAAAGTCATGCCGAACAAACTTTTTGATTTGGGTCTTACTGTTGAAAAAGCAACAAGAAACCAAGAAGTTCGAGATGAAGATGAAAACGACTCACTGTACGTTACAAAAGTTTCTGTAAGATGGTACCGAGAATTGATTCAAGCTGTTAACTTAGCTTTTAAAGATATCGATCGTTTGCCGGATGTTCCGCTTCTTGTGATGCAGGCAGGAGAAGATAAAATTATTGAAAAGCTGATTGTTAGACAGTGGTTTGATGAAATAGAGCTAAGTGAAAAAATCTACAAAGAATGGTCTCAGCTGTATCACGAAATCTTTAATGAGCCTGAAAGAGAATACGTTTTTACATACGCGAAAAGCTTTGTTGATCTTCACATTTAATGAGTGCTGTCAGAAATTGAGGTGAAAATAAATGAAGATTCCGTCTCGTCCTATTTCATTAATGAGAAAAATTTATCGAGAAGTGTTTCCCGTCGTTCATCATGAGCTTAACCATTGGCGGGAAAGGGCAAAAGAGATTCCTAATAAAGAATTACGCACTCAAGCATTGGCAAGTATCGATACAAAAACTTTTCATTGTGAAGGAGGCGGCATCCTATCGATTTTAGCGAAAGAAAACATGATTGAATGCGTAAAATTTATCGTTGCCTACCAAACAATCAGCGATTACTTAGATAACTTATGTGACCGCAGCAATTCGCTCGATCCTAAAGATTTTGCAGCCTTACATGAATCGATGCCAGATGCGTTGACTCCTCATGCACCTCTTGGGGATTACTATCGTTTTCGAACGGACAAAGACGATGGAGGATATTTAGCGGAACTTGTCCAGACTTGTCAGCAGTCCTTGCGAAAAGCCTGTAATTACCATATCGTCTCTTCACATTTATTAGAACTAGCTACTTATTATTGTGATTTGCAAATACATAAGCATGTTGAAATCAAGGAAAGAGTTCCACGATTAGAGAATTGGTTTGATGCTCACCGGCACAGTGTTCCTGAAATGGAGTGGTATGAATTTTCAGCGTGCTCTGGTTCAACGTTAGGCATTTTTTGTTTGGCTGCTTACAGTTTTCAAGAAGAGATGACCAAAGAAATGACGGAGAAAATAAAAGCGGGATATTTTCCTTATATTCAAGGTTTACATATTTTACTCGATTATTTAATTGACCAAGAAGAAGATAAAGCAGGAGGAGATTTGAACTTTTGTTTTTATTATCCTCACTATCAGCAAATGATGGACCGCTTTTTGCATTTTGTTGTAAAAGCGGACGAATATGCTAAAAAACTGCCGGATTATCACTTTCACTGCTTTATCTATAAGGGACTCCTGGGCGTTTATTTGTCCGATCAAAAAGTGAGGGCACAAAAACATGTTCATGTGAATGCACGTCGATTAATCAAAGCGGGGGGAGCACTCAGCTACTTTTTCTATATCAACGGACGCTTGTACCGAATGTTAAAAAGATAAGCCATATGCGGCTTATCTTTTTTCAATAGCAATGATGAACGGAGGATTGTTTTGCTGATTCATGAAGCGATATTGTAAAACATGGACGTCTTTTTGATCCAGATTTTGGACGTACGTTAGTAAATCGTCTCTTTCTTGTTTCCCTTGTTCGTGTCCGTGATAAATAACGAGCACAATCACTCCTTCAGGTGCTAGCAAATCAAGTAACTGCTCAATTGCAGAAATTGTTGTTTCAGAAGTGGTGACGATGTCTTTATCTCCACCTGGTAAATAACCTAAATTAAAGACAGCGCCCGTCACTCGTCCATTAATAGAGTGGGGAAGCATGCTTATATTGCTATGGCTTTCTTGGATAAGCGTGACTCGTTTTTCTACATGATGTTCTGTCAATCGCTGCTGAGTTGCTTGAATGGCTTGGGGCTGAATGTCAAATCCATATACATGACCTGTATCTCCGACTAAGTTGGCTAAGAACAATGTATCATGTCCATTTCCTGCTGTAGCATCAATCGCGACATCTCCTTCGGCCACAGCATTAGTGAGCAACGTGCGGGCAAAAGGCAGGATACGTTCTATTTTCATCTTTCCATCAACTCTTTTTCGTAATATTTTCCTTGATAGCTTTGGCGACGTTCGAGCTCTTGATCAATGGCATTTAATACGCTCCACTTATTTACGCTCCACATCGGTCCGATCATGAGGTCTATCGGTCCATCACCGGTAATACGATGAACAATCATCTCAGAAGGGATTACTTCGAGCTGATCGCATACAAGCTTTACATATTCTTCAAATGAAAGAAATTCAACAAGGCCCTTTTCATACTGTTTGACCATAGGAGTTCCTTTTAGTAAATGAAGCAGATGAATCTTAATTCCTTGAACGTCTAATTTTGCTACTTGCCGTACCGTTTCCATCATCATCTCAGGTGTTTCTAAAGGCAAACCATTAATGATGTGAGAACAAACGCGAATACCGTGTTTTCGAAGCTTTGCTACACCATCTACATAGCATTGATGATCGTGTGCCCGGTTGATAAGCAGTGAAGTTCGTTCATGAACAGTTTGCAGTCCAAGTTCTACCCATAGATAAGTTCGTTCATTTAATTCAGCCAAGTACTCCACCACATCGTCGGGGAGACAGTCAGGGCGCGTGGCGATAGAAAGCCCAACAACTCCGGGAAGCTTTAAGACCGCTTCATATTTTTCACGAAGCTCCTCAACAGGAGCGTGAGTGTTAGTGAATGCTTGAAAGTAAGCAACGTATTTTCCGTCTTTCCATTTATGATGCATTTTTTCACGGATTTCGTTAAATTGTGTCACAAGATCATCCGCTCTGTTTCCAGCGAAATCTCCTGAACCGGCAGCGCTGCAAAACGTACAGCCGCCGTGAGCTACCGTGCCGTCTCTGTTTGGACAATCAAATCCTCCATCTAAGGCTACTTTAAATACCTTATGGCCAAAGTGGTTACGTAAGTGGTAATTCCAGGTATGATAACGTTTGTTTTCAGATTTATACGGAAATGGGTTTGTCTGATTCAAATCAGCAACCTCCTTTTTACATGCAATATACATCAACAAATTGTATCAAAAACGTGAAAAAGTGCCAAACAAATTTAAGGATGCTTATATTTAACAGGTTCTTCTTGTCGTAAAGGAGAGTAAAGTTGCGCAAAATAAGACAGAAATGAACGAATAGGAGGAATAGACAATGACAACTCGTCAAGCAGTGGATCAACTTATGCAGCAGTGTGAAGATGCTATTCGCTTTGGACAAGGTCAGTTACAGGAAGGCATGAAACAAGAACATTACAATGACACTGAATATACAAAAGCACAGGAAAAATTAGAAAATGCTTATAAAGAAATTGAAGAGTTTTCTCACAGTGCAAATGCACAGCAAAGAGAGCAGCTATATCGCATGCGCCTGCAAGTTCAGCAGCTGCAAAGTAAATTGATTACAACTCAGCATTAAGGAGAGGATTTTATGGCAACTCGTTCAAATCAAAATAACCCGGAACAAAAAACAAAAAACGGGATCAACAGCAATGATATTGAGCTAGGAAAAGATTTTGATCCTGTAAAAGAATTAAAAGCACGGAACAGCAAGCGTGCCCAGCCGGTTCGTTCGAAGCAAAAATAAGCGGTAAAAAGGTGATTTTGCATGATATTGTCATGTGAAATCACCTTTTTAAATAGTCAGCGAATTTCAAATAAATTGTCTATATGTAAAAGCATTGCGAACCCTTTAAGAAAAGACTAGAATGTACGTTGGCATTCGAATAGATAGGGGGGAGATCAATGCCCAAGTCACTTTGGTTTTTGATTATTGGTATGCTTGTAAACGTAACGGGAGCTTCGTTTTTATGGCCTCTCAATACAATTTATATAAATGAACATTTAGGAAAGTCGTTATCCGTTGCAGGAGTGGTTCTTATGCTGAACTCTGCTGCAAGCGTAGTGGGTAATTTACTAGGGGGAACGCTTTTTGACAAAATTGGAGGATATAAATCCATTTTATCAGGAATTATTATTACCCTTGTTGCATTAGTGGGACTGGTGTTTTTCCATGGTTGGCCTACATACGTTGTTCTCTTGGTTATTGTAGGATTTGGATCTGGTATTGTGTTTCCATCTATGTATGCAATGGCAGGCTCAGTCTGGCCACAAGGCGGAAGAAAAGCATTTAATGCGATGTACGTTGCTCAAAATGCAGGAGTGGCTATTGGCGCAGCGGTAGGGGGCGTTGTAGCATCCTATTCATTTACGTATATTTTCTTAGCTAATACAATTTTATACGTTATTTTTCTTCTTATTGCTATTTTTTCATACCGTCATATTTCGGTTACAGTTGGGCAAACGAATGTCCTTAATGAAGCCGGTAGTATTCAGCACAAAACGAAACTGACGGCCCTTCTTATTTTATGTACAGGATACGTATTATGCTGGGTCGCGTATGTTCAGTGGCAAACAACGATTGCTACGCATACGCGTGAGTTGAATATACCTCTTTCTAGCTACAGTTTGCTTTGGACGATTAACGGCATTTTAATTGTAGTCGGTCAGCCTTTGATTGTGCCTATCATTCAAAAAGTAGCAAAGACATTAAAAGTACAGGTTCTAATTGGAACGGTTATTTTTGTGGCTTCTTTCATCATCGTGGTGAATGCCACAACATTTTCGCAGTTCTTAACAGCAATGATTGTGTTAACAGTTGGAGAAATGTTTGTTTGGCCAGCAATTCCAGCTGTCGCAAGTCAGTTAGCTCCATCAGGAAAAGAAGGGTTTTATCAAGGCGTAGTCAACAGTATGGCTACTGCAGGTAAAATGATTGGCCCTCTCTTTGGAGGCATTATTTTCGATGCGTTTAATATGTCTACCCTGTGCTATTTATTAATTGCACTATTGTTATTTAGCATGTGTACAACATGGATATACGATTATAAATTAAAAGAAAAACGTCAGCGTTCACTAACCATCTCTAAATAAATAGAGGTGGTTTTATTTTTGACTGTTCAATAAACGTAGGAATGTCTTCAGTATTCCTTTAATAATATAGTAAGGGTCGTGACAAGCAAAGAAAGGAGTATATACCTGTAAAAATGTAAGCGTTTTCTAATTATATAACTTCTTGGGGGGCTAGAATATGCTTAGTATGATTGGATTAATTGGAGGATTATTGCTGCTCATTGTATTAACGATGAGAGGCATGAATTTATTTATAGCAGGTCCGCTTAGTGCTTTAGTTGTTGCGTTAACAAGCGGAATGCCTTTATTTCCACAGCTGGTGAAAGAAGGAGAAGCAAATTTTGTTGGGAATTATATGTCTGGTTTCACAGGATTTATTGCTTCTTGGTATTTAATGTTTCTATTGGGCGCCGTTTTTGGAAAAGTGATGGAAGACAGCGGGGCCGCTGATAGTGTTTCTCGCTGGATTGTCAGTAAACTAGGAATGAAAAGAGCAGTGTTGGCGATTGTACTTGCCTGTGCGGTCTTAACATATGGAGGAGTCAGTCTGTTTGTAGTAGCATTCTCTGTCTATCCAATGGCTTTAAGCTTATTCAAACAAGCTGATTTGCCGAGGCGGTTTATCCCTGCTGCTTTAGCATTCGGTTCCGTTACGTTTACGATGACCTCGGCTGGATCGCCTGAAATCCAAAACTGGATTCCAATTGAATATTTAAAGACTAGTCCGTATGCAGGATGGGAAGTTAGTTTAGTTGTAGCGGTAGTGATGGCTGTATTCGGCTACTGGTGGTTAAAGCGCTTGATTTCAAAAGCAGTTAAAAATGGAGAGCGTTTTATATCACGCGAGAAAGATCCAGCAGTAACGGAAAATCAGTCTCTTCCTAATCCGTTATTAAGTTTGCTTCCGCTTGTGGTCGTGCTCATTATTTCTTTTGCACTTCATAAGCCGCTTCAGCAATCTGCGTTGATTGTCGCACTTTTAAGCGGTATCATTGTCACATACATTGTGAACCGAAAACACTTTAAAGGATTTTGGAATGCAGCATCAGAAGGGACGCTTGGAGCGTTAATTGCAATTGGGAATACAGCTGCTGTCGTAGGTTTTGGAGGGGTTGCTAAGGCTGTTCCCGCGTTTGGAGTGGCTGTAGATGCCATGACGCATATTCCAGGCAGTCCGTTGATAGGGGGAGCTATTGCGGTGAGTGTTATCGCGGGGATGACAGGTTCGGCTTCAGGAGGTCAGGCGATTGCTTTGCCAATTTTAGCCCCTCACTATCTAGATGCTGGTGTAAATCCAGAAGCTCTCCATCGTGTAGTAGCTATATCTTCTGGCGTATTAGATTCCTTGCCTCATAATGGTTATGTCGTCACCACAATTAATTCTATTTGTGGAGAAACTCATAAAGATGCGTATGGATCAGTTGCAGCGATGACGGTAATTGTTCCGCTTGTTGGTCTCGTACTTGCGATTATCCTGTTTTCTTTTGGATTTGGTATTTAATAATAGCTGTTAAAGAAAGTAGAGGCGGGGACAAAAGTATTTTAGCTGAAGGAAGATCCGAACGATAAATCGTTCGGATCTTTTCATTATTATGGTGAACTCGGCTTTTATGTGTTTAGTTGCTTTAAGCTGTTGATTGGAGCGCAAGATGAAGCCTTGCACGGAAATGAACAGTTTTGTAGCAAGGAGTCCAGATATCCTATTTATTCAGCTTTAGATAGGATTAACTTAATTATGTCTAAATCTCTTTGTTTGGCGTTGTATGTATGTTTTTGGGAGAAGTTGTTCATATATAAGAATGAAAGAGGGGATTTAGCAACAAAGCAGTGAGGCAGTGTAGAAACTTTTACAAAATCCGTTGAACAACTTGCAGTTTGCGAACATATTATTTACAATACAAGGTAGTATGATGTAAAAACTATGATAAGGAATAGTAGTGAACGAAGCGAGCTAAGAGAGCTGACGGGTGGTGCGAGTCAGCAAACGGGCGTTCATGAACTCACCTTGGAGTTGTAAATGTGAAGTAAAGTAACATTTACCGTCTATCCGCGTTAAGGAAAATGAGTGAGTACATAATTGTGCTAATTTGGGTGGTACCGCGGGAAGTTTATTCAACCTCTCGTCCCTTTGTTTGAGGGATGAGGGGTTTTTTAGTTTAATTAAATACAGCTGGAGCGTACAAGGAGGATTATGTATGGCTTTTAATCATGAAAAGATCGAACAAAAATGGCAAAAAGTTTGGGAAGAAAATAAAACATTTAGAACAACAGAAGATGAAGGAAAGCGTAAGTTTTACGCATTAGATATGTTCCCTTATCCATCTGGGGCGGGTTTACACGTTGGGCATCCAGAAGGTTATACAGCAACGGACATTTTATCTCGTATGAAGCGTATGCAAGGATACAATGTACTTCATCCAATGGGATGGGATGCATTCGGACTACCTGCTGAGCAGTATGCATTAGATACAGGAAACGATCCGGCTGAGTTCACTGAACTTAACATTAATAATTTCCGTCGTCAAATCAAATCGTTAGGTTTCTCTTACGATTGGGAGCGTGAAATTAATACAACTGATCCTAACTACTACAAATGGACGCAGTGGATTTTCTTACAGTTATATAAAAAAGGCTTAGCTTATGTGGATGAAGTAGCTGTTAACTGGTGTCCTGCGTTGGGAACAGTACTTGCAAACGAAGAAGTTATAGATGGCAAAAGTGAGCGCGGTGGGCATCCGGTTGAGCGTCGTCCAATGAAGCAGTGGATGCTTAAAATCACAGCTTATGCAGATCGTTTACTAGAAGATTTAGATGATCTTGATTGGCCAGAAAGTATTAAAGAAATGCAGCGAAACTGGATTGGCCGCTCTGAAGGAGCTCACGTTCACTTCACAATTGATGGATATGACGAAACATTTACTGTGTTCACAACGCGTCCTGATACGCTGTTTGGGGCAACGTATGCCGTTTTAGCACCTGAACATCCGTTTGTGGATAAAATTACGACAGCCGAACAAAAAGAAGCGGTAGAAGCGTATTTAGATCAAATTAAAAGCAAAAGCGATTTAGAGCGTACAGACTTAGCTAAAGACAAAACGGGCGTATTCACAGGTGCTTATGCAATTAACCCTGTAAACGGTGAGAGAATGCCAATTTGGATTGCTGACTATGTTCTAATGAGCTATGGTACAGGTGCAATTATGGCTGTTCCTGCTCATGATGAGCGTGATTATGAGTTTGCTGTTAAATTTGAACTGCCGATTAAAGAAGTAGTAGCTGGTGGAGACGTTTCAAAAGAAGCTTATACAGGCGACGGCGAGCACGTTAATTCAGACTTCTTAAATGGTCTAGACAAAGAAGAAGCAATTTCAAATATGATTCAGTGGCTTCAAGCAAATGAAAAAGGTGAAAAACAAGTAACATACCGTCTGCGTGACTGGTTATTCAGCCGTCAGCGCTACTGGGGTGAACCGATTCCTGTTATTCACTGGGAAGATGGCACAACAACTGCAGTTCCTGAAGATCAGCTTCCGCTTGTTTTACCAAAAACAACTGAAATCAAGCCGTCAGGTACAGGTGAATCTCCATTAGCAAACATTGATGACTGGGTGAACGTTGTAGATCCGGAAACGGGCAAAAAAGGGCGCCGCGAAACAAATACAATGCCTCAATGGGCAGGCAGCTGCTGGTATTACTTACGCTACATTGATCCAACGAACAGCGAAGCATTAGCAGATGCAGACAAATTAAAAGAATGGTTGCCGGTTGATATTTATATCGGTGGAGCTGAACACGCTGTTCTTCATCTATTGTATGCTCGTTTCTGGCATAAATTTTTATATGATATCGGCGTAGTTCCAACAAAAGAGCCGTTCCAAAAACTGTTTAACCAAGGTATGATTCTTGGAGAAAACAATGAAAAAATGAGTAAGTCAAAAGGTAACGTTGTAAACCCAGACGAAATCGTAGAAAGCCACGGTGCAGATACGCTTCGCCTTTACGAAATGTTTATGGGACCGTTAGATGCATCCATTGCTTGGTCAACAAAAGGGCTTGATGGTGCACGCCGTTTCTTAGATCGTGTATGGCGTTTACTTATCGAGGATAATGGTGAATTAAGCAGCAAGGTTCAAGAAAGCAATGATACTACACTTGAACGCGTATATCACCAAACGGTGAAAAAAGTAACGGAAGATTACGAAGGTCTTCGTTTTAATACAGGTATCTCTCAACTTATGGTATTCATCAACGACGCATACAAAGTTGATGTGCTGCCAAAGCAATACGTAGAAGGATTTGTGAAGCTATTAGCACCAATTTGTCCTCATACAACTGAGGAATTATGGAGCAAACTAGGCCACGAAGATACGATTTCATATGAAGCTTGGCCTGCGTTTGATGAAGCGAAACTTGTAGATGATGAAGTGGAAATTGTCGTTCAAATTAACGGTAAAGTACGTGCAAAATTAAACGTACCTGCTGAGGCATCTCGTGAAGAGCTTCAAGATATTGCAATGGCTAATGAAGATGTTCAAGAGTTCATTGAAGGTAAGACAGTACGCAAAGTGATTGCTGTGCCTGGTAAATTAGTAAACATCGTAGCTAATTAAGTATTGATGTAGAACAGCCCCCCTGACTAAAGAGCAGTCAGGGGGGCTGTTCTAGACCTAAGCGTCTGATGTCCCCCTTTCGGGGTTGACATCAGGCCCTTAGTTAAACCTTTAACTACGATTGGAAAAGCTTAGGTAGGCTGCTGCTTAAGCTTTTCTTATTTAGTGGCATAAAGGTATTTGAATTTGCTACAATAGCGATAGCAAGCTGAATGAAAGAATAGAGAGGAATGACGAAGATGGAAGAAGTAAAAGTGATTACGCCTGAAGAGCTTCAAAAACGCGTTGAAAATGGAGAAGAGCTTCATTTAGTTGATGTTCGCGAAGATGAGGAAGTAGCAGAAGGAATGATTCCAACTGCTAAACACATTCGTATGAATGATATTCCAACTAATGTGGATTATTTCGATAAAGAAAAAGAATATATTTTCATTTGCCGTTCTGGACGCCGCAGTGAAAACGTATGTTACTACCTTCAAGAACAAGGTTATAAAGTAACAAATATGGTTGGCGGTATGTTAGAGTGGGAAGGAAAAACGGTTAATAAATAAGAAAAAGCGCCTTTGACAGGCGCTTTTTTCTTTTGGAATGAAACTTCTACCATTCGACTAAAATGATAGTAGCAAAACAAATGATGACTAAATCTATAAAAGTCTTCATAAAAATAGAGGTAGGAAGAAGTTGAAAATCAGTACGAAAGCCATCATTGAGAGAAGCAGTCCATTCTGATTGAAACAAATTTGATAGGACAAGGTGGTAGAAGCTATGATACAGGTGAAAATGTTTGATAAAGAGCATGAAAAAGATTTAGAGTTTGCGGTGAACCGATTTTTACGCAAATTAGAAGATGAAGACGTCGTGGATATTAAGTACCAAGTCACAGTGGATGTTGATCGTGATGAGCAGGTGTACTGTTTTTCAGCCATGGTTATGTATAAAGCCTAGCATATTATGCTAGGCTTGTTGCAAATTCTCCTGCATTACTGCCAGCCAAACGGCCTGTTACAAGGGCAGAAGTAATATTGTATCCTCCAGTATATCCGTGGATATCAAGAATTTCCCCGCAGAAGTAAAGGCCTTGCATAAATTTAGAAGACATTTCTTTTGGGTGAATTTCTTTAACGGATACTCCGCCTCCTGTGACGAATGCTTTCTCTAAAGAAAGTGTGCCGTTTACAGCAAATTCAAATCGTTTGCACATTCTCGAGAATTCTCTCAGTTTTTCATGCTGAAGCTGTCCCGCTAGCGCTTGGCTATCAATGTCTGCTTGCTCGAGTAAAAATAATAGATAGCGTTCAGATACAAAACCTTTTAAAACATTTTTAATCACTTTTTTCGGCTCTTCTTTTGTTGTTTTGACTAATTGTTGAAAAATCTCTTCTTCGTTTTGGCTAGGAAATAAATCAAGAGACATTTGAACAGTGTTGCTTTTTTGTTTCTTTAACTCTTTAACAACATATTGGCTGCAGCGAAGAGCGGCAGGGCCAGAGATGCCAAAGTGAGTGAAAATCATATCCATCTGATGAGTTATGACAGGTTTGCCTTTTTTATTAAGTACGCTTAGTCCTACGTTGCGAAGCGATAGACCTTGAAGCGTTTTTGTTTTAATAAAGTGTTCGCTAGATGTAATAGGAACTTCTGTTGGGTAAAGTTCAGTAATTTTATGACCTGCATCTTTTGCCCATTGATAACCGTCTCCTGTCGAACCCGTATGAGGCACTGATTTTCCGCCTACTGCAATCACAACGCTTTTCGTTTGGACTGCTTCTCCGTCTTGAAGTACAACTTCTTTCACGGTGTTGTTTTCATAGTTTACGCGTTTAACGGCTGTGTTTGTGCGAATTGTTACACGAAGACGGTGAAGTTCACTAATTAATGCATCAACAACAGATTGTGCTTTATTGCTAACCGGAAACATACGCCCGTGATCTTCTTCTTTTAATTTAATTCCAAGGCCTTCAAAATAGGAGATGATATCTTCGTTATTAAAAACAGAAAACGCACTGTATAAAAAGCGTCCGTTTCCTGGAATGTGTTTAATAAGTTCATCAATCGGAAGGCGGTTTGTTACATTACAGCGGCCCCCTCCAGAAATGGCAAGCTTTCGTCCGAGTTTATTGCCTTTATCAATTAATAATACGTTTGCACCTGACTCACCAGCTGCAATCGATGCCATCAAACCAGAAGGTCCTCCTCCGATTACGACTACATCATATATCATACTTTCACCAACCTGTCTATTCTTAAAAAATTTTAGTTTGTTCACTGACAAATCTCTCAACATTGGATAAAATGGGCTATAGTCTTTGTTTTTTAGCTTGTTGACGAGTGTGAGTGAGTATAAGACCTTTCTTAGTGTATACTCTCACTTGCTTCTTTTCAATTCTATCATTATTATCAGTATGTAACATTAAGTATCGGAGGCAAACGTATGTCTGATTCAAAATTGTTAAGAGGGACCTTTGTGCTAACGCTTGGCACTTATGTATCCCGAATTCTGGGAATGATTTATTTATTTCCATTTGCGATCCTTGTTGGAACCGTAGGGGGAGCACTGTTTGGTTATGGATATAACCAATATGCTATTTATTTAAGTATTGCTACAGCCGGTATGCCAATGGCCGTATCGAAATTTGTATCAAAATATAATGCACTCGGTGATTATTATACGAGTAGAAGAATGTATCGGGCCGGCATGAAATTAATGCTTGTCACAGGAATACTTGCATTTTTACTTTTATATTCGTTAGCGCCTGTTATGTCTAGAATTACACTTGGAGGCTCTGATTTAAATAACTCCTTAGAAGATGTAGTAATGGTTATGCGAATGGTTAGTGTTGCGTTAATTGTAGTACCGATGATGAGTTTAATGCGAGGATTTTTCCAAGGTCACCAGTCTATGGGACCCACAGCTGTTTCACAAGTAGTTGAACAACTTGTGCGGGTTGTCTTTTTATTAGCATCCACTTATATCGTCATCAAAGTTGTACATGGGAGTCTTGCGCTAGCCGTTGGATTTGCTACAATGGGTGCTTTTGTAGGAGCTCTTGCTGGACTTGCCGTATTAATTTGGTACTGGAAAAAACGAAAGCCTCATCTCGATAAAATGGTGAACGAGCAGACGGTAACCCCTACGCGTATTTCTACCGTATCCATTTTTAAAGAGCTGCTTACGTATTCATTGCCCTATGTATTTGTCAGCTTAGCTATTCCGCTTTATCAGTATGTGGATCAATTCACATTTAACCGTGCGATGGTAGCGGCTGGACAAAAAGAAATAGCGGAGTCCATGAACGGAATTGTTCAGTCTTATGTTCCAAAGCTTGTGATGATTCCTGTTTCATTAGCTACTGCATTCGGTTTGACTCTTGTACCAACGATTACACGTTCATTTGTGAATAAAGATTATAATGTATTGCAAAAGCAAATTGATCAAACATATCAAACGATTATGTTTCTTGTGCTGCCAGCATCTGTAGGGTTAATGGCTTTAGCTGGTCCAGCATATACGTTTTTCTTTGGAACAGATGCATCGGATGCGGGTGGAAATGTCTTGCTTTATTATGCACCCGTAGCTTTATTGTTCTCGTTTTTCACGGTTAATGGAGCTATTTTACAAGGGATCAACAAACAAAAATATGCTGTTTTAAGTCTATTATTTGGATTGATTGTGAAAATTGTCGTGAACGTGCCATTTATTCTTATGTTCCACGAGATCGGTTCAGTTTTAGCGACAGCACTAGGCTATATCGTATCTCTTGTTTATATGTTTGCGCTTATTCAAAAACACGCAAAATATAACTACAGTGAGTTTATAAAACGCTCTGTGCTCATTCTCATTTTTGTTGCGATTATGGGAATCAGCGTAAAAATTGTTTCAGTAGTAATTGGTCTGTTTACAACCCCAGGACGATTCTCTGCCACGGTTATTACGATTATAGGAGCAGCAGTAGGCGGCCTTATTTACTTTATTATTACCTATCGTTCAAGCCTGCTTGAAAAAGTAATGGGAGCGAGGGTAACAGGTGCAATTGAACGAAAGATACTGCGCCGAAATAAACAGCGCAGTGCATAAGAAGATGACTCGTTAGAGTCATCTTCTTTTCAAAAAAAGGAGGATATTACATGCGTTTGGATAAATTGCTTTCTACCATTGGGTACGGAAGCCGAAAAGAAGTTAAAGGTCTTTTAAAGACTGGAGCTGTTAAGGTAGACGGTACAGCGGTTAAAGATGCTAAGGTACATGTTAATCCAGATGAACAAGAAATAACTGTGCATGGCGAAGCCGTTTCTTACCGAGAATTTGTTTACTTTATGCTGCATAAGCCGCAAGGTGTCATATCAGCGACGGAAGATTCTCTTCATGAAACAGTTTTGGACTTATTGGAAATTGACGATGCTGTGTACGACCCATTTCCGGTAGGGCGTTTAGACAAAGATACAGAAGGGCTCTTGCTGCTGACAAATGACGGTCAGCTTGCACATCAGCTGCTATCTCCTAAAAAGCACGTTCCTAAAACGTATTTTGCAAAAATTAATGCGCCGGTGACTGAAGAAGATGCTGAAGCATTTAGACAGGGTGTCACTCTTGATGATGGATACGTAACAAAATCAGCAGAGTTAAAGGTACTAACAAGCGGTGTGGAATCAGAAATTGAATTAACGATCGTTGAAGGGAAATTTCATCAAGTGAAGCGTATGTTTGAAGCAAGAGGAAAAAAAGTAACGTATTTAAAACGTTTATCTATGGGAGCTTTGCTATTAGACGAGTCGTTAGATTTAGGAGAGTACAGGGAGTTAACGGAAGAAGAACTAGCTTTATTACAAAAATCAAATGCCTAAGAAGAGGCGAAAGAAAAAGGAACCTAAGTCTAAAATGGTTCCTTTTTTTGTCCACTTTATTCGACAAGTGAAACATTTCACGTTAAAGCACTTAAACGAGTACCAACTCTGCTTGACGTGCAAATGGAGCGGGGGACTATGCACTCGTCCAAGTCTTGACTTTCTACTGCGTAGAATTTTATCTCTATATATAAATCACTTACTACCCTTGAAATAAACTTACTAGGATGACATCTTGACCTTCTTTTGCGTAGTCGTCCATGTACCGCGACTTGGGCTGCGAACTAAATCATTATATGCTAACACATTCAAGTCACGCTGAATGGTTCTTGGTGTAATACCAAATTCGTCTACGAGCTCTTGCGTTGTAACTGTTCCATTTTTACAAATGAACATATAGACCGATTTGATACGAGTTAGCATTCGATTAGTTGAAGGTTTCAAAAAACCACTTCCTTATTCGTTTTTCGTAAGGCACAACTTCTTTATAACTCTGAGATGTCAAGCACTATTTCAGTCCTTATCCTTATTGTACACAAAATCGACAGAAAAATAAAAGAGAAAACGCAAATTAACACAATATTTACAAAAAATGATATAAATATGTAATCCTTTCGTAACATCTCCTTCCTCTATTTGCACATTTTTTATAGTATATGTAAACAATAAACAAATAGAATCCGTTTTTATCGATTGTGCCTACAAATTATTTCCCGGAATTTTGACTCTGTAAACCTTTGATATGAAAGGAAAGAGACAATTATTTCTTTCTATATAAAGGTATGATAAAGTTAAATTTACCAATAGTAATGATAGATACAATCTGTAAAAGCAGGCAAAGGAGGCACACAGATGACAGCAATTAATTGGAAAGAGGAAGTGCAAAAAAGAGAAGCTGAAATTCTAGCTGAGACGCAGCGTTTTTTGCAAATTAAAAGTGTTTTGACAAGCACAGAAAAAAAAGAAGAGCCATTTGGACCTGGAGTTGCTCAAGCGCTTCACTTTCTTTTAAACAAAGGAAAAAATGACGGGTTTTCCGTCAAGAACGTAGACGGATATGCAGGTCATATTGAAGCGGGAGAAGGAAAAGACCTTCTTGGCATTTTGTGTCACGTAGACGTCGTTCCTGAAGGAGACGGGTGGTCGGTTGATCCATACGGCGGTGAAATAAAAGACGGGAAAATTTTTGCTAGAGGAGCAATCGACGATAAGGGCCCGACGATGGCTGCTTATTATGCGATGAAAATTGTGAAAGATTTAGGGCTTCCTCTATCTAAGCGGGTTCGAATGATTATTGGAACGGATGAAGAAAGTGACTGGAGATGTGTGGACCACTACTTCAATCATGAAGAGATGCCAACGATGGGATTTGCGCCGGATGCAGATTTTCCTATCATTTATGCTGAAAAAGGCATTACAGATGTAGAAATTCGCCAGCAGCCCATTGAAGGAACAAAGGGAAGCGTCCAGCTTACATCATTTGTCTCTGGGCGACGCTACAATATGGTTCCTGATCTTGCAACAGCTGTTCTTGAATTCCATAGTGAAACGGATATTAAAAATAAATATGATCAATTTTTAAAAGATCAGTCTTTAAAAGGTTCAATAACTGAAAAGAGCGGTGCGTATACACTTACTCTAGAAGGAGTTTCAGCACATGGAAGCGTGCCTGATAAAGGGAAAAATGCTGGGCTTACACTTCTTCGCTTTTTACACACATTAGAACTTGATGAACAAGCTAATCAGTTTGTAGGTTATGCAAATGCGTATTTAATCCAAGATGCACTAGGAGAAAAAATGGGCTTAAATCGCAAAGATGAGGTCACGGGTGATTTAACGATAAATGTGGGAATCATGTCTTACAATCAAGAAGAAGCGGGGCACTTTGGCTTAAATATTCGCTATCCTGTATCAGCTCATATTGACGATATTATTGATACGATTAAAGAAAAAAGTGAATCTTATCAAATGACTATCAAACATTTTACAGATTCTAAACCACATCACGTCGATCAAAAACATGAGCTTATTCAAACGCTTCAAAAGGTTTACCAAGAACAAACAAATGAAGAACCTACGCTTATTTCAATTGGAGGAGGAACATATGCCAGAGCATTAGAAGCGGGTGTGGCATTTGGACCTCTTTTCCCAGGCCGTGAAGAAGTAGCGCACGAAAAAGACGAGTACATGGTAATTGAGGATTTGCTTCGTGCAACAGCTATTTATGCACAGGCTATTTACGAATTGGCTAAATAAAAAGAGGTTGAGACATAACGAAACGAATCCAATTTAAAGGTGAATAACTAGGATACATGAGCTGGACTGTTTGTGACACCGCAGTTGATTTCCATGCAAGGCTTCGCTTTCCGCGGGCGGCCGCTGAGTCTCCTCGTCGCCTGGGCTCCTGCGGGGTCTCACCTGTTCTGCTTTTCCCGCAGGAGTCTTCGCCTTGCCCTCCAATCAACTGCTAGAAGTAACGAAACCGATGAACCTACATTCACCATCACAAAAAAACGAACCATGAATCAAACATGTTGATCAATGGTTCGTTTTTCATTTGGGCTAAAATCCTTTTGTTCCAGCCTCTTTATTATTCATATGAGAATAGGTCGCTTGATAAATAACGTTCACCTGTATCGCAAGCAATACATACGACCACTTGATCAGGAGATAATTTTTTGGCTACCTCGATAGCAGCATAGCACGCAGCGCCAGATGAAGGACCGACTAAAATCCCTTCTTCAGAAGCTAGGCGTCGCGTAATATCGTAGGCTTGTTCATCTTTAATTTTTAAAATTTCGTCGTAAACCTCTATGTTAAGCGTATCAGGAATAAATCCAGGGCTTGTTCCTACAAGCTTGTGCTTTCCAGGTCTTCCTCCAGATAATACAGGAGACCCAGCTGGTTCCACAACATGAACGGTCATATTTGGGTAGTTTTCTCTTAGGACTTCACCTGTGCCCGTGATCGTTCCGCCTGTTCCAGCAGTAGCAACAAAAGCAGATAGGTCTTTTCCTAAATCGTTCATTGCCTCAATAATTTCCTTAGCAGTCGTTTTTCGATGTGCGTCAGGGTTTGCATTATTTTCAAACTGCATGGGCATAAATGCATTTGGAATTTCTTTTGTAAGCTCTTCTGCCTTACGGATTGCGCCAGGCATTTTTTCATCGCCAGGTGTTAGAACAACTTCAGCACCATATGCTTTTAACAAGTTAATTCGTTCTTGAGTCATCGTATCGGGCATGACTAAAATAGAACGATACCCTCTTGCTGCTGCATTCATAGCTAAGCCAATACCTGTATTTCCGCTCGTTGGTTCAATAATGGTGGAATTTTCATTGAGCAAGCCTGCTTTTTCAGCTTCCACGATCATATTAAAAGCAGCACGGTCTTTTACACTACGGCTCGGATTAAAAAATTCTAGTTTTAAGTAAACGGATGCTCCATCTGCTGGTTGAAGACGATTCAATTTAACAAGAGGTGTCTCGCCAATCAAATCAGCCATATTGTTAACAACTTTCATTTTTCTCATCCTTTTCTTATAAAAATTCTCTGTATTATTTCTATGATAACACAATTTCTTATTTTTTAAGCACATGACAAATTTTCAGAAAAACCTCTCTATTTGATCCAGAAAACCTTTAAAATAAATCTAGCTCTTTTTGAACATGACAAATTGGGGAAAGATAATGAAAAGAAAAGGAGGGATTTGATGAAAAGTGATCAACACTATTTTATTGGAATCAACGTGCCAGTCTCCATTGCATATCAGGCAGAAAATTGGGCAAAAGAATTAACACCTTTTCCTTTTAAACAATGGACATACCCTGACGATTATCATATAACACTACAATTCTTAGGATTTGTAGATAACAAAAAGGAAAAGCTGATTAACCGCTTAAAAGAAGTAGCCTCCCGTCATTCAAGTTTTTCACTGCAGACCGTTCAGTACGATGTGTTCGGTGCGTATAACAAGCCTAGAGTGCTTTATGTAAGCCTTAAGCCAAATGATAAGCTTGTGAATCTACAAAGGGATATACAAGCTGTATGGGGAGACCTAAGCGGCTTATACGAAAAACGTCCTTATCGTCCTCATATTACGATTGCAAAGAAGTGGGGAGGGGAAGCCGGGCTTTCGGAAGAGCAGTTAAAGCAAACGTCGGTTGAAGAACAGTTTCAAGTAAGTTCATTTGCCCTTCTTGAAGTTCATCCTGCTAGCAAACCTAAATATAAAAAAATACTATCTTTTTCATTGCAGTCACAGTAGCATATGAACATACAAGCATGGAGAGAGGTTATTTAAAGATCACTCTTATTAAAGGAAAGAAAACGCCGATGATAATAGAGAAACAATCGGTGAACCAAGTGTTAGAGGAATTTTAATTAGGGGATTGATGTAAACGTGGCGCAGCTACTTAAGGTGCAAGATTATATTTCCCGTTATGAAAAAGACGTTTATCACTACACGTCTCAGTTTAATCATTTAAAAAAACATAATTGGAAGAAAGCAAAGCAATTGTTTGAACAAGGGCTATTACATGGCCCTCCTGTAAAAGAAGAAACAAAAGCTCAACGTTCATTTTTGCAAAAAGCAAAAGAGCGGTTTACAAGGAAAAAAGAAACGCTTGAAGTGGAAGAAGCGTTCTCTAGCGATAGCGTGGAAAATCAAGAGCTATTGAGGTTTACAACTCTTCCACAAACAGCGGAAGATTTGAAAATATTGTTTTTAGAAAATGTATTTGATCTTCAAATGAAATGGGCTACATCCACTTTATTTGAGTTCTCGCAAGCAGATCGTAAATATTACCATGATGAAGCTCTCCGTTATTTTATTCAGCGCTTTCCTGATACGTATCTCGTGATGTACAAGCCAGTTTTCCTGATTAATAAAGCTCCGGTAGAAGGGGATATCATTATTGTTACTCCAACGGAAACCCTCTGTATTTGTTTAATAGAAACATATAAAAGTGCTGTTTTTCAGTATTCAAAAGAAAATTTTTGGACAGAGTTAAGAGGAAGAGATCAAAAAAAGATATTAAATCCGTTAATTGGGTTAAATCGAATGGAGCAAATTGTCCGAAGTATCTATCGTACTCACGATATTGAACATAGCGTAAAGAAAATATTACTAAGCAGAAATGGATACATTGACTACGCTGCGGAGCCTTATCAGGTTGAATTTGTAGATGCTAGAAAGTATGAAGAATGGTTTTATGAACTTAGGAAATCTAAAGCGCCTTTAAAGTTTAAACAGATGAAAGCAGCTCAGGTACTGCTCGAACACAGCCAGAGTATTTATTTTGACCGGGAATTCGAAGCAGGTGAATAATCCGAACATTCATGCTATGAAAGTGCTTTCGTTTTTGCGTTTGCTACATATAATGCTACTAAAGAGGTAATTGGCATAAGGAGGAGAAAAGGATGACTGGTGATAATAAGTTTCAGGCTTATTTAGATCAAATAGATCGTATTACTGTTTTAGTTCCAACTTCTTATCATGAAGGTCAAATTGATTTTTTTGTGATTAAAGGTGCACAAATGCATGAGACCATCTCTATTGAAAACGTACATGAATTAGAAGGTTTTATCAAATATGAAGGTAAGGTTGAAGAGAGCATAGAAATTGGACATTCGTACGTTATCTGTGATAATCACGGGGAAAAAGTTCCGTTGCAGGTAGGGGCTGTTATACGAACAAAAGAGTTTGATGAAAGATTTTATTATAATCAAAATGATTTGGGTGCAGCCTTTTATTCAGATCATATTATGATAAAAGTCTGGGCCCCGACTGCATCAGCAGTGGTTTTAAAATTAATACATGCAAATAGCGGAGAAGAAGAACTGTACGTTATGACTCGTCAAAGAAAAGGCGTATGGGAAAAGGAACTTCCCTTAGATAAAGAAGGGTATTATTATCGATTTTTAATAGATGTAAACGGTCGGACAAATGAAGCGGTGGACCCTTATGCCGTTGCAGCTACAGCAAATAGTGAATACGGAGTTCTGATAAATCTTCATACAGCCTATGTTCATCCCCATGAAAAGCCGCCTTTCCTTCAGCCAACGGATGCCGTTATTTACGAAATGCATGTTCGAGACTTTTCTATTCATCCTTCAAGCGGGATAGAAAAAAAAGGTACGTACCTAGCTGTTACTGAATCAAGCGGTCAGCCAGGCAAACCAACAGGCCTCCATTATTTAAAAGAGCTAGGAGTGACCCATCTTGAATTTCTTCCTATTAACGACTTTGGCGGAGTAGATGAATTAAATCCTCATGCTTCTTATAATTGGGGGTATAATCCATTGTTGTTTAATGTGCCGGAAGGAAGCTACTCTGCTGACCCTTCAAATCCCACCACTCGTATTGTTGAAGTGAAGCAATTAATATCAACGCTTCATCAACAGGGATTCCGTGTTATTATAGATGTAGTTTATAATCACGTATTTGTACGAGAAGAATCACCTTTTGAAAAAATTGTTCCGGGCTATTATTTTCGACATGATGAGTTTGGGATGCCTTCGAACGGGACGGGAGTAGGAAATGATTTTGCTTCTGAACGGAAAATGGCGCAAAAGTTTATTATCGATTCAGTATTATTTTGGATAAAAGAGTACGATGTTGATGGTTTTCGTTTTGACCTCATGGGGATTTTAGATATAGAAACGATGAAAATCATTCGGGAAAAAATAAATGAAATTGATTCTACTATTTTGGTGTTTGGCGAAGGCTGGGATTTAAATACGCCTCTTCCCCACACTCAAAAAGCAATGATGGCGAATGCCCGCCAAACACCTCAAATCGGCTATTTTAATGACCGCTTTCGAGATTCTGTAAAAGGAAGCACGTTCGATGTGTATGAAAAAGGTTTTATCAGCGGGAATATTCATCAAAAAGAAGCAGTGCAATCTGTGATAGCGGGTAGCATTCTGGATAAAGAAGACAGTCCCGCTTTATTTATAAATCCAGCACAGTCAATTAATTATGTTGAATCACATGATAATCATACGCTGTGGGATAAGTTAACGAATTCAAACGGAGAAGAAGACGAAGACACTCGTAGAAGTCGTCATCGCCTTGCTACTGCTATTGTGCTTCTTTCACAAGGCATACCGTTTCTTCATAGTGGTCAAGAGTTTTACCGCACTAAAAAAGGCGTAGAGAACAGCTATAATTCACCCGATGATATTAATGCACTCGATTGGAATCGAAGAAGGGAATTTTCTTCTGATGTGAATTGGGTTCAAGAGCTGATTCGTATTCGCAAACAGCACGATGCATTTCGCTTGGGGGATGCTTCAGCGATTAGGCAGCATGTCTCTTTTCTAAACACGCCGCAATCCGTTATTGGCTATTGCTTATCAAACGTATTGGCTTACGGTCCGTGGAAGAATATTATTGTGTTTTTTAATCAAGGCCTAATGGAAGAAAAAGTAGTTTTGCCAGAAGGACCATGGAAAATAGCACTTGATCATTGTAAAGTATATAAAAATGGGTATCCTACTATAGAGGATAATGCTATAAATGTTCCAAAGCTTAGCGTTCTTATTTTATTTCAAACGTAATTATTGTCTTCAACCACTTGACGAAAAAAGTGTGATGGAGATAATATTTATAAAGGATGGCTATTGATACATATCCTCAATAGCCGTCTTTTTTATTTACTAAGAAAATAACGTCATGATGTCTTAATAGATTGCTTTATTGAGTGAAATTTTTAAACGAAATGTGTGTGTTGAAATTGAAGGTGAATTGGTTGGAAGATATATTAGGAAGCGAATGGGAAATTACTCCTGCTGGCGGAGCGACAGGAGAAGCTTATTTTGCAAAATTTCAAGACCGAAAGCTTTTTTTAAAGCGTAATTCATCACCTTTTTTAGCAGTATTGTCAGCTGAAGGAATTGTACCGAAGCTCGTGTGGACAAGACGAATGGAAAATGGAGATGTGATCACAGCTCAGCACTGGCTAGATGGTCGAGAATTAAAACCAAAAGATATGAATTCGAGTCGAGTGACAGAATTGCTTAGTAAAATTCATCATTCAAACGAGTTATTAGATATGTTGAAAAGGTTAGGGAAAACACCGCTTCTTCCCGAAGACGTGCTAGCCGATATTCTAGAGAACGTGGACGAGCGACTTCAAAAAGAGAGTATTGTAGAGCAGGGAATCAGCTATTTACAAGCAGAGCTTCCGTCCATTCAGACAGATAAATATGTGGTATGTCACTGTGATGTGAACCACAATAACTGGATGCTTGGAGAGAATACGCAGCTATATTTAATCGATTGGGACGGAGCGATGATTGCAGATCCTGCTATTGATTTAGGTTTATTGCTTTATTGGTACATCAATCCATCTCAGTGGGAAGAATGGCTTGATCATTATGGGGTTGAACTAACTGAGAACTTGAAAAAGAGAATGAAGTGGTATGTGATAAGTCAAACCATTTTATTCATTGAATGGCATCGTTCGAAAAATGAACATTCTGAAATGAATTACTGGCTTGAATATCTTCGGATGTTGCTCGTCAACGACATTCAAGCACAGTAGCAAAGGTTATGACAAGGTAGATAGTTCTTGGACCCATTGTGATAAATTTTGTTGATTGGTTTGAATATGTTCGTCTAAATGAGCAGCACTTTTTGCATCTTGCGTGTATTTATAAACGTTTTGTAGTGTTGCTTGTACGTCTGTGCTAGCATATCCTTTTGCTAACATTGATTGAATTAAACGTTCAACCTGTTCACATTCCGCAACCGTTCCGCAGCAATCACTTTGATGATTAGATAAAATATCTTTTACTATATTCATTTGGTGTTCGGCATTTAAAGGCATTAAGCATCATCCTTTCTCGTATGATGCTCTTATTTTTTTCTATCTAAACACAATTATGCATGAAAATGTCGGTTGTTTCGAATAACCGACATTTTCAATGCGTCAAAATAAATTAAAGAGGTGCAACATGAGATTACGAAACAAACCTTGGGCAAAAGATAAAATTGCTGAAAATCCCCAATACGTGGTTCCAAATCCAGCGGAGTATAAAGGAAACTGGAAAGAAGTTTTTGGAAATGAAAATCCTCTTCATATTGAAGTAGGAACAGGAAAAGGCCAATTTTTAGTAGGGATGGCTAAACAAAATCCGCATATCAACTATATTGGAATTGAAATGTATGAAAGTGTCATCTTAAGTGCTCTAGAACGATTGATTGAAGAAGAGCTTCCAAATTTAAAGTTGTTGAATGTAGATGCTAACCATCTTAGTGAGTTTTTTGCAAAAAATGATGTGGGTCGCGTTTATCTCAATTTCTCTGATCCATGGCCAAAAAAGAGACATGCCAAGCGCCGCTTAACATACAAAACGTTCTTAAGCATGTATGAAAATCTGCTGGTTGATGGTGGAGAAATTCACTTTAAAACAGATAATCAAGGGCTATTTGAGTATTCATTGACAAGCTTTTCAGAATATGGACTTCTTCTCAAGTACATTAGCTTAGATTTGCATAAAAGCGATTTTGAAGACAATGTTATGACGGAATATGAAGAGAAATTTTCACAAAAAGGCAGCCGCATTTACCGCTGTGAAGTAAAATACCTGAATGAAAAAGACTGAGTTCCTCAGTCTTTTTTTGTTCAAAAAGAGAAGGGGATAGTGATAAAATAAAAAGGAATATAATGGAGGTGTAAAATGGAAACGCTAACAATAGGCGAATTAAAAGTTACATGGCTTCGTGGAGGGAATAATCATTTAGATGGAGGGGCAATGTTTGGTGTTGTTCCAAAAGAGCTTTGGACAAAAAAATATCCCATTTCAGACGGGAATCGAATTCCCATGAGGACTGATCCTTTGCTCGTTCAAACTGAAAAACACCTCATGTTAATTGATGCAGGTATAGGAAATGGGATGTTGGATGAGAAAAAAAAGCGTCATTTTGGCGTAACGGAAGAATCATTTATTGCTGAAGACTTACAAAAGTTAGGGTTCACGTGCGAAGATATTACTCATATCATTATGACGCATCTCCACTTTGATCATGTGTCAGGCTTAACAAAATGTATCAACGGAAACTTTTCCTCTGCTTTTCCAAATGCAAGAATTTTTGTTAGTGACATCGAGTGGAATGAAATGAGGAATCCTAATATACGTTCTAAAAATACGTATTGGAAACAAAATTGGGAATTTATTCAGCATCAAGTAATAACATTTAGCGACAAAGATGAAATTGTGCCTGGAGTAACGGTTCATCATACCGGCGGTCACAGCGATGGTCATGCTGTAGTTATATTAAAAGGAAACAATGACATCTTAGTGCACATGGGCGATCTTTTGCCAACACATGCACATCAAAATGTCTTATGGGTAATGGCATATGATGACTATCCAATGACTTCGATTGAACAAAAACAGCAGTGGTTAGCTTATGCCTATGAGCATCAAGCTTGGCTAAGTTTTTATCATGATGCTTTTTATCGAGCTGTAAAATGGGATAACAAAGGAGAAATAGTTGACGAAATTAAACGGGTGTATTCAGCGTCAATTCAATAATAGCACCGCTTTTTTTATCAATGAAAAACTCGTAATGTTCCTGTTTTGCATCACGTGTTCTGATAATTCCACCTGTATAACCATAAAAAGAGAGACCATGCTTTTGAATGACCTTAGTCGTCGTTTCAATCCATGAGCCGTCGATTGCCCCATTTTGTTTAAAAGCGCTTTTAACAATCGTAAGGGCTTCCGATGAGGAAATTGACGACGTTCTTTTTTGAATAATATAAGCGCTTGCAAATCCGACTGCAGCTCCTGCTATTAGTTGAGTCCATTTCACGTTATTCACCTGCTTTTTAAGGATATGTTTTCATCATTATATCAAATTGTCGAATGCTTTGTTAAGTTGAGTCATAGAAGAGAAGGACGGAACTAGCAACTATTTCCGGTTTTCGATACAATAAAGAAAATGATACATAAAGGAGAGTATATATGAACAATGAAACGCTATCTCTATTTAAAACATTAACGGAGTTACCAGGTGCCGCTGGAAACGAACATCAAGTACGTTCATTTATGCGCTCGCAAATTGAACCCCTTGTAGATGAAGTCATTCAAGATGGGTTAGGAAGTTTATTCGGCGTTCGCTATAATGAAGAAAAAGGTCCTAAAGTAATGGTAGCAGGACATATGGACGAAGTAGGATTTATGGTTACGTCTGTAACTGATAAAGGAATGCTTCGTTTTCAAACTCTAGGAGGATGGTGGAGTCAAGTACTTCTAGCTCAACGCGTCCATGTGGTGACAAAAAAAGGTCCTATCACCGGCGTAATTGCTTCTATCCCTCCCCATTTATTAGACGAATCACAGCGCAACAAGCCAATGGCCATTAAAAATATGATGATTGATGTGGGCGCAGATAGCAAGCAGGAAGTAGCAGAAATGGGCATTCGTCCTGGCGATCAAATTGTACCGATTTGTCCGTTTACGCCAATGGCAAATGAAAAGAAAATACTGGCAAAAGCATGGGATAACCGCTATGGGTGCGGACTTGCGATTGAATTATTAAAAGAAATAAAAAATGAAAAATTGCCAAATATCTTATATTCTGGAGCTACTGTTCAAGAAGAAGTAGGACTTCGCGGTGCTCAATCAGCTGCGAATATGATTAAACCGGATTTGTTTTATGCACTGGATGCTAGTCCTGCTAACGATACGTCAGGCGATAAAAATGCATTTGGACAATTAGGAAAAGGCGTATTACTTCGTATCTTTGACCGTACGATGGTCACACATAGAGGAATGAGAGAATTTATCTTAGATACAGCTGAGACAAACAGCATCCCTTATCAATACTTCGTTTCTCCAGGAGGTACGGATGCAGGGCGCGTTCATACTTCTAATAACGGAGTTCCTTCTGCAGTGATCGGCGTATGTTCACGTTATATTCATACCCATGCATCTATGATTCATGTGGATGACTATGCAGCTGCAAAAGAATTATTAGTCAAACTTGTACGCTCTACAGACCAAACAACGCTTGATACGATTAAACAAAACGGATAAAGAAGAACAAAGCAGCTGCTTTTGCGGTTGCTTTGTTTCATCATGACAGGAGAAAAAAATGAAAATTGCAATCGGAACGAAGAATCCAACAAAAGTAAATGCAGTAAAAAAAGTATTTGGAGATACTTTTACATATGTAGAGGTAGACGTGCAGTCCGGGGTGTCACCACAGCCTTTTTCTGATGAAGAAACCATCCAAGGAGCGATTAACCGCGCGCGTGCTGCTGTTAAAGAGACAGGTGCTGATATCGGCATTGGGCTCGAAGGAGGGGTGCAGGAAACACCTCATGGCTTATTCCTTTGCAATTGGGGAAGTCTTGTTACCTCTAAGGACCTTGAACCGATTTTAGGTGGAGGAGCTCGTATTCGGCTTCCTGAAGCGGTAGCCGACATGCTTCGTCATGATAAAAAAGAATTAGCCGAAGCTATGGAAGTGTATACAAACCAAAAAAATATTCGAAAAAAAGAAGGAGCAATCGGCATTTTCACCAATGGGAATTTAGATCGGACTTCTATGTTTTATCAGGTTGTTTTAATGCTAAAAGGACAGCTAGATTTTAGGACAAATCAAGCTGTTCAATAGGAAATTTCTTTGTAACCCTTTATAATAGAAAAGCATCAGTGTATGATAGTTGCAACAACTCATATACTATGTTTTGATGTAGAAGGATTAAAAAATGTATGGGGCTTTAGCCGTTTAAATACGAAAGTAAAAGAAAAAGTGGAGGAAAGAAAAATGGAAAAAATGCAAACAATTGAACAATACAAAGAAGTCATTAAGGAGGGAAAGCATATCATGATGTTTTCAGCAGACTGGTGCCCAGATTGCCGAGTAATCGAGCCTGTGCTTCCAGAAATTGAGGCGAATCATAGCGAGTATACATTTCATTATGTCGACCGCGACGACTTTATCGATCTTTGTGCAGAATTAAGCATCTTTGGCATTCCAAGCTTTGTCGGTTACAGCAACGGAGAAGAAACAGGGCGTTTTGTCAGCAAAGACCGTAAAACAAAAGAAGAAATTGAAGAGTTTATTAACGGCTTAAATGCATAAATCAAGTGAAGACTGATAGCGATCTACAGCTATCAGTCTTCATACATAAAAATGAGAAAAGGAGGCGTAAATATGGCGAAAATGAATAGTCAAAAGATGAGAAAGCTACTAGAAGAGCGATTAACGGGTGCGGATTGGTCATTTTTATTTGATCGTGAAAAAGATACGCTGCGCGTTGAACATCAGGAAACGAAAAAAGGTGTAACCATTTCTTTACCCGGGCTAATTGCAAAATGGGAAGAAAAAAAGGAAGCGGCTCTAGATGAAATGGTATATTATATAAAAGAAGCTCTTCGTGTTATGAACGATGAACAGCAGGTAACGGGAAAAGAAAAGCGCATTTATCCAGTTATTCGCTCAACGTCTTTTCCGGATAAATCGAATGAAGACGTGCCGTTGATTTATGATGAACATACAGCTGAAACACGCATTTATTATGCGCTTGATTTAGGCAATACATATCGTCTATTAGATGAGAAACTAATTCGTAAGGAAAATTTAGATCTATCCGCAGTGCGGGAAATGGCTAAATTTAATCTTCGCTCTTTGCCGATTTCACATAAAAAAGATACGGTAGCAGGCAATGACTTTTATTTTGTAAATCAGAACGATGGATACGATGCAAGCCGAATTCTTAACGAGGCATTTTTGCAAGATTTTGCTTCTAGTGTTTCGGGCACAATGGCTGTAGCAGTACCTCATCAAGATGTGCTGATTCTAGCTGATATCCAAAACGAAACGGGTTATGATATTCTTGCGCAAATGACCATGAGCTTTTTTGCAAGTGGACGTGTACCCATCACAGCTCTTTCATTTTTATACGAAAACGGTGAGCTAGAACCTATTTTTATTCTAGGAAAAAATCGCAGTAAAGGACGGGACTAATTATGAATCTTTTTTATAATAAAGAAGGTATCGGCGATACGTTAATCGTCAAGCTAGAAGATATTGCAATTGAAAATCGCACGTTTGAAACAAAAAGCGACGTTGTGCGTATCTTTGATCAAAAATCAAATACAACGGCTGGCTATAACATCTTTCATGCTTCTTCTAAGTTAAAAGTAGAGGGAAATGGTTCTCTTGAATTAACAGAAGAAATGGTGGAAGAAGTAAATCGTGTACTTAGCGAAAGCGGTTTTGAAGGTAAACTTGAAGTGGATTTATCTCCTAAGTTTGTAGTTGGATATGTTCAAGAAAAAGAAAAGCATCCAAATGCAGATAAGCTAAACATCTGTAAAGTAGATGTTGGCACAGAAACACTTCAAATTGTATGTGGAGCACCAAATGTAGACGCAGGTCAAAAAGTCGTCGTAGCAAAAGTAGGAGCGGTTATGCCAAGCGGTATGATCATTAAAGATGCAGAGCTGCGCGGTGTACCTTCTTCAGGCATGATTTGCTCTGCTAAAGAGCTGGCGCTTCCGAACGCTCCTCAAGAAAAAGGGATTTTAGTACTTGAAGACAAATATGAAGTAGGTCAGCCTTTTCAAGCATAAAAGCAGAGTGTGATACTAATTTATAGGGCAAAAGCAGGATGTTTTTTTACACGTATATTTCAAAGCGTTACAGTTGCTGAAAAGCAATTGTCAATTCTTAAAAAGGTTTGATAAAATTAAAAGCCACTAGTATAGACTAGTGGCTTTTTTCGCGTTTAATTATGAGTGCTAATTAAACATGAAAAAATATTTTTGCAAAGAGGAATTTTACTGTATAAATAAGGGAAGCAAAATAGTAGATTTTATAGTAAGAGTTCAAGCATACGTGATAGAATGATAAATGAAAAGATAGTATATATATCCATCTCAGAGAATACTTTGAGGCCAAAGGTAAATAAAGGATGCATGGATAGCTTTTTGTAGATGTCGCAGCACTGCGATATAAGAGGCTAAACGAAGTAAGATAGTCTGATAGAAAGAGTGATAAAAATGGGTTTTGTACGAAAAGTAATGGATTATTTACTAGGATACGAAGTGAAAGAAATCGTTGTAGACGAACATGGAAATACAACGGAAGAATACCCTTTAAATAGAGAAAAAACAATTCCTAAAAAGAAGGCTACTAAGCCTAAACAAATGCAGTCAGTTCATCAAAAGCCAGTGATGAAAGCAGCGCCAAAACCTTCTGTTCCACACTCGGCCAGAACGCAAAAGCGGAATTACAGTGAAGAGCAGCAAGATGTTCATACAAAAGTAGCTTATCAATACCCAAAAGGAACGTTTCGTTTCCCTTTAATTGATGATACGGGAGAAGCAAAAAAGGCAGCAGCTCCTAAAAATGAACCAAGGCCTGTAGCAAAAAAGGCACCGGCTCCGTTTTATCAAGAGCCTGTTCGCAAGTCGGCGCTAACGCAGCCTAAGTCAGTATCTCAGCCGTTAAAAGCGGTATCTGAAAAGAAAGAAGCGATTCCGCAAGTAAGAAAACGTCCGTTCCGTCCGACTGAAATCCCTTCACCTGTTTATGGGTTTAATAAGCGGCCTTCTAATGTTGTACAAAACGGAAGTGAGGAAGTAGTAGAATATGAGCTTCCGAGTACACAGTTATCAAAAGCAGCGTTTGAAGATGAAATTTACCGACGAGCGATGAATACGTCTGTTGTAGAGCCGTTAAGAAAACCAGTTTCTAAGCCTATAGCGGAAGAAGCACAGATTCAAGAAACGGAAGAAATGATGCAACTGTCTTCTCAGCGTTTTGCTCAGTGGAAGCAATATGAGGAAAATCAAAAAGAGAAGATATCATTTCCTGAAGAAAAGCCAAGTTCTTCAGTAGCCGTAAAAGAACAGGAAGAGGTTCCAACTTTTGAAGAATCACATGCGGTCGAACCGTTAGTGGCAAAAGAGAAAGCTACCGACTGGGATTTGGCGGAAGAAACAGCAGTAGCTGAAGAGGCTCCAATTTCAAAGGAAACGCCTCCGTTTGAATCATCCGTTTCTTTCCAACAAGAGATCGGAAATGAAGCTGAAGAGGCAGAAGCAGAAACGTTGATGGAAGAAAGCCCAGCGTTTTTACAAGCAGAAGAAGTAGAAGCACTAAAGCCTAGAAAGAGAGAAGAAGTTCCAGCCGCTGAAAAAGAAAGTCACGTCATTCTAGAAGAGCCAACAAACAGTGTTCATGTTGAAGCAGAACATGAGCTGAATTCTGAAAGTTTACATCCAACGCAACCCGCAGCTGATGAATGGCAACCAGAAGCGGTATCCGCTGTTGTGCACCGAGAGCTTGAAAATTCAGTGATAAAAGAGGAAGAGAGCAGGATGCAAGAAAGTCAAGAGTTACAAGGACAAGTACAGCAAGAGTCAGCTGTAGAACCTCTTGTACCTGCAGAACAGCCAGGGAATGCTGAACGAGCTCGCGGTAAGCGATTAGTGCCTTTTAACGTAATGATGCTGAAAAAAGACCGCACAAAGATGGATAACAGCGCTCGAGAAAAAAGTCAGCCGTCCCAAGGTTCATACCAAACGCCGAAGGCAGAAGCTCTGCAAAAAAAAACGGAAGTAAGTAGGCAAGAAGAAGTTCACGGTGAAAAAACCGAAGAAGCGGTTCCGCAGGCTTCATTAAAATCTGAAGAACCTGTAAATGTAAAAGCTTCTTCTCCTTATACATTTCCTGGAATGAACTTGCTTAACATTCCTCCAGCTGCTATTGAAGAAGATAATCAATGGGCGGATGAGCAGCGTGAGCTTTTGGATATGACATTAAAAAACTTTAACGTTCGAGCTAAGGTCGTAAACGTCACGCAAGGTCCTACCGTAACCAGATTTGAAGTACATCCTGAGCCCGGTGTGAAAGTGAACAAAATTACGAATTTAACAGATGATATTAAACTGAGCCTAGCCGCGCGTGATATTCGAATTGAAGCGCCAATTCCAGGGAAAAATACGATTGGGATTGAAGTGCCAAATCGTCAAAGTAAGCCGGTGTTAATTCGCGAAATTTTGAGGCATCCTTCTTTTAGAAAAGATAACTCTCCTTTAACGGTGGCGTTAGGGTTAGATATTTCAGGAACGCCGGTTGTGACTGACTTGAACAAAATGCCTCACGGTTTAATTGCTGGAGCGACGGGGTCTGGTAAAAGTGTGTGTATTAATACCATTATCGTCAGCTTGCTTTATAAAGCTGCGCCACACGAAGTCAAGCTTATGTTAATTGACCCTAAAATGGTTGAGCTAGCTCCTTACAACGGCATTCCGCATTTAGTCAGCCCGGTTATCACGGATGCGAAAGCAGCTACTACAGCTTTAAAGTGGGCAGTAGAGGAAATGGAGCGCCGTTACGAACTGTTTGCACATGCGGGCGTACGTGATATTACAAAATACAACGAACGTGTAAAAGAACATAATGAAAAAAGCGGGGAGCTGCCGTATCTAGTTATTATTATTGATGAACTTGCCGACTTGATGATGGTATCTCCAGGGGAAGTAGAGGAAGCTATTTGCCGTATTGCACAAAAGGCAAGAGCGTGTGGCATTCACTTATTGCTTGCAACGCAGCGTCCTTCCGTAGATGTTATTACAGGCTTAATTAAAGCAAATGTGCCAACGCGTATCGCATTTTCTGTTTCTTCGCAAGTTGATTCACGTACAATTATCGACACAGGAGGAGCAGAGAAGCTATTAGGTAAAGGTGATATGCTGCTTCTTGAAAACGGATCTTCTAAAAGCGTTCGAATTCAAGGGAACTTTGTTTCAGATGAAGAAATTGATCGCGTTGTAGATCATGTCAAAAAGCAAATGAAGCCAACATACTTATTTGATCAAGAAGATTTGTTGAAAAAGCAGCAAAGCTTTGCTTCAAATGAAGAAGATGAGCTTTTCTATGAAGCATGCGAGTTTGTGCTAGACCAAGGCGGTGCATCTACTTCCAGTCTGCAAAGACGCTTCAGAATGGGGTACAATCGCGCAGCGCGCCTAATTGATATGATGGAGCAGCAAGGAATTATTTCAGAAGCAAGAGGAAGCAAGCCGAGAGATGTGCTCATTACCGAAAACGAGCTTCAGGAAATGGAAAGTCAAACAGCCACTTCTACATTTTAAGCTGTTTTTCTGCATGTAGGTTAAAAAAAGAGGCTATGCAAAATCAGCAGGATACAGCTTTATGTGAGCTAACGCTCTGTCACTGTATCCGCCGCCTCTTTTTTTCCTGCTTTAAGTTCGTTTATACAGAATTTGAGTAGGGATTTTGGAAGAAATCCATCAGGAAAAAAAGGAAAAGGTTTGTCAGAACTAGTAAAATGATTTACTATATGTAAGGATAATGTGTGTTTTGCTTTTTTAGCATGTGATAGTTTGCTATCATTTCTCACCAGCTGAAACATATGAGCTGAAGGCGTTTAAAGAGGACAAACCAAAATAATTAGAGTACGAGTGAAGAGTAATGACAGAAGAAAATCATGAACTGATTAACTTTAATGAAATTCGTGAACAAAAGCAGCTTCAGTCTGATAATGCTATTTGCGACTTTTACAATCAATATTTCTTTTTTGTGAACCGCTATACGAATATACGAGAAAAAGTGCGGGCTTCACATCTATTTAAAGAGTTAGTAAACTTGCCTCATGAGGCGGCTCTATCTGATTCCCATGAACAATTATTTTTTCAGTGGTTTGCATTTGAATATGTAACCATTCAGGGGAAAACCCTGCTGCAGCTGTTTTTAGCTGATCAGGCGAAGCAGAAAACAGAGTCGTTTTTAATTCAAGGAGCCTTTTTTTTGACGAGTGTACTAGAGCCAATTATTGTGTCTAAAGTACCTAATTCGTTTTTCTTAAAAGGATATACCCCATTGACAAATGAGCAGGTTATCATCAAAGATGTAAGAGGAAGATTTGCAAATTTAGAGGAACAACAAGTAATTTGGATTCGAAAAATAAAATCAATCGGATATGACGTGTTAATTGACTCTTTCTTTTTAGGACATAAACAACGCATTGAACAGTTAGTAACCCAATATAATGACAAAAAAAATGCAATGACATGGCGATCGTTTTTAAAACAGCAGGCTATATACTATGTGATGAAGCCAAAATAAAAGGCCGTTTCGCAAGGGAAGAGAGTAGAAATGGAGTCATGGAGTTATGTTATAAGAAGTGATATAATGTACGAATGTTATCGTGAAATCAGCAATCAAACGACATTTATATACGTTTGTAAGAGCAATTCTAGATAACCGTCATATACTGTCTTACAGATAGACGAATGTTGGAGGTTCTTTATATGACAGTTTACCATTTTGTAGGTATTAAAGGAACAGGAATGAGTGCGCTTGCGCAAATCCTAAACGATATGGGCTTTCAAGTTCAAGGATCGGATATTGAAAAAGAAATTTTTACGCAAAAAGCACTAGAACAGCAGGGAATTCCTGTTTTACCATTTGATAAAAATAATATTAAAGACGGCATGACTGTAATTGCAGGAAATGCTTTTCCTGATACGCATGAAGAAATTGCAGAAGCAGCTTCAAAAGAAGGAGTCAAGCTTGTACGCTATCACCGTTTCTTAGGTGACTTTATGAAACAGTATACGAGTGTAGCCGTAACAGGAGCACACGGAAAAACATCCACAACGGGTATGTTAGCGCATGTGATTCAAGGAGCTGAACCTACTTCATATTTAATTGGAGACGGTACGGGTAAAGGTGTAAAAGACAGCAAGTATTTTGCGTTTGAGGCATGTGAGTATCGCCGCCACTTCTTATCTTATACGCCAGACTATGCAATTATGACGAATATTGATTTTGATCACCCTGATTATTTTGCCAATATCGATGATGTATTTAGCGCGTTCCAAGAGATGGCACTTCAAGTCAAAAAAGGAATTATTGCCTGTGGAGACGATGAACATCTGCAGCAAATTCAAGCGAAGGTACCTGTTCTTTATTACGGATTAGGCGAAGAAAATGATTTCCAAGCACGTAATATCGTAAAAAGCACAACAGGCACAACATTTGACGTGTTCGTTCGAAATACATTCCACGCATCATTTGAGATTCCAGGGTATGGCGATCATAACATCTTAAATGCACTTTCCGTTATTGCACTTTGTCATTATGAAGAAATTGACGTTGCTGTGCTGCAAGAGCGTTTTAAAACATATCAAGGTGTAAAGCGTCGTTTCAGCGAAAAGAACGTTGGCAAACAAGTGCTAATCGATGATTATGCACACCATCCAACGGAAATTAATGCAACGATTTCAGCTGCTCGTCAAAAGTATCCAAACCGTGAAGTTGTGGCTGTTTTCCAACCGCATACGTTTACGCGTACACAAACGTTCTTAGAGGACTTTGCAGCAAGCTTACAGCACGCTGATAAAGTATATCTATGTGACATTTTTGGATCAGCCCGTGAGCATCAAGGTAAATTATCAATTGAAGATCTACGAAGCAAAATCAGCGGAGCTGAATTAATTAATGAAGAAACAATTGAATCGTTAAAAGACCATAATGAAGCTGTATTAGTATTTATGGGTGCTGGAGACATTCAAAAGTTTGAAAAACTATATCAGCAAACCGTATCATAAAAAAGAGGCACTCTTCTGAGTGCCTTTTTTTTATTTCAAAACTCATTTTAAATTTTCAGGGTTTAACGCTTTTAATTCTTCAATGACAAATAGCCCGTCTTTACGAATCAACACGTCATCGAAATAAATCTCACCGCCACCGTATTCTGGGCGCTGAATCATCACCATATCCCAGTGAATATTTGACTTGTTTCCGTTATACGCATCTTCGTAGCACTCGCCAGGAGTGAAGTGGAAGCTTCCGTCAATTTTTTCATCAAATAAAATGTCTTGCATTGGATGTTGAATATACGGATTTACGCCAATCGCAAATTCGCCAACAAAACGAGCGCCTTCATCTGTATCAAAAATGCCGTTGATGCGTTCTGTATCATTAGCGGTTGCTTCAACAATTTTACCGTTTTTAAATGTTAAGGATACATTCTCAAACGTAAAGCCTTGATAGTTAGAAGGAGTGTTGTAAGAAATTGTTCCGTTTACAGAATCACGTACAGGAGCCGTGTATACTTCACCGTCCGGAATATTCATTTCTCCGGCACACTTCACTGCAGGAATATCTTTAATAGAGAACGTTAAGTCTGTATTCTCACCCGTTAAACGCACTTTGTCCGTACGGTTCATGAGCTCAACTAAAGCATCCATCGCTTTGCTCATTTTGCCATAGTCTAAGTTGCATACATCAAAATAAAAATCTTCAAATGCTTCTGTACTCATTTTAGCAAGCTGCGCCATTGAATCGTTTGGGTAGCGAAGAACGACCCATTTTGTTTTTGGAACGCGAATTTCTCTATGTACTTTTTTACCGATCGTATTCCCTTGGATTTTCATTTTATCTGCCGGAACATCTGATTGTTCAAAAATGTTTGAACCAGAACGTAAGCCAATATAAGCATCCATTTCTTTCATCACATTTGCTTCGAAGTCTGCCATCATATTATACTGCTCTTCTTGTGCACCGTTTAAAAGAGCTCGGTCTACCGAATGATCTTTTAGCAGTACAAACGGGTAGCCACCGGCCTTGTACGCTTCATCTACAAGTGCTGTCACAAGCTCGCGCTGAAGTCCAAAGTTTTCGATTAATACTTTTTCTCCTTTTTGAAGGCGAACAGAATAATTAATTAAATTTTTAGCTAATGTTGCAATTCTAGGGTCTTTCATAAATAGTGCCTCCTTAAAATAACAATGATTGATGATTCACTTTCTATTGTACCCCACTGAGCTTATTTTGTTTGTTTTTATGCTTTAAAATCCTTTTTTTCTTTAGGAAGGGAAATAACTCATATATCGCGAAATAATGTAGCAATCTTCCCTTTTTATGAATAAATGCAGAGAGAATATGGTAAAGTTAAAGAGTCTATAGGGAATAGAAGGTTTAATTGTTTATAAAATTGGGAAAGTAGTTATAACAAGAGAGATGAAAATAGGAGGTGCCTTGCACAGATGGTTATTATTCTTTATTTAAGCGCTGCTATTGTTGCCATTGCGATTTTTTACCTGGTGGTTTCCGTGTCAAAAACATTGAAATCCGTTCAGCACACATTAAATTCAGTGGCAGGTACTTTAGACGGTGTAGAAAAGCAAATGACAGGAATCACAGCTGAAACAACTGCACTTTTACATAAGACTAATCTGTTAGCTGAAGATATTCAGCGTAAATCCGAAGCGCTGAACACAGTCGTGGATTCTGTTAAAGGCGTAGGTGACTCAATCCAAGACCTAAATAAGTCGATTAAAAGCGTATCATCAAGCGTTTCAGAGAAAGTAGAAGAAAATAAAGAAACTGTTGCTCAAGTCGTTCAATGGAGCAATGTTGCATTAGACGTATGGGAACGTATAAAATTAAGAAAACAGAAAAAAATTGACGCGGAGCCTGTACCTGTTGAAGTAAAAGAAAAAGCGGTTCAACGCTCACGCTCATTTTCATAAGGATGAACTTTAAAGGAGGAGACGCATATGTCAAACAAACCAAATAAACCAAACAACACTTCAAATAAAGGCTTTTTAGTAGGAACAGTGATTGGAGGAGTTGTAGGAGCTGCAACGGCATTATTACTTGCTCCAAAATCAGGTAAAGAGTTCCGTTCGGATTTAAATGAGCAGGCAGCTTACGTTCGTTTAAAAACAGAGCAAGCGAAAAACAGCGCTGTTGAAAAAGGACAAGGGTTTGCTCAAACGGCTAAAGAAAAAACGGCTGGTTTATCACAAACATTATCTGAGCAATCTTCACAAGTAGTGGACAAAGTGAAAAACTTCCGTAAAGTAGATCCTGAACACGAAGCATTACCTCCAACGAGCTTAGAAGTGCTTGCTGATGAAGTGGAGTCTCAAAGCAACGAAGACGTTCAACAGAAGCTAACAGAAGCTCAAAAAGCATTAGATGAAGTGGAAAGCACAGTGCCACGACCATAATAAAGAATCAAAAGCGTTTAACCTATAGGGTGAACGCTTTTTTTGTATGTAATTTAGGTTGAACGGCAAGTAAATGTTAGTTTCATCAGAGGGATTTTAATTTAACAAGTTCTTTTCTTTCTATGCTGAAAATAACTTCACCTTATAAATAAATTCATTAGCATTATACATAAAGCTGAGCACTCTTTTTGTATGGAAACGGTCAAACCATGTAAACTTAAGAGTAAGTACAGAAAGGGTGAAAAAAATGAAAAAGATTTCAACAGTTGAAGAGTTTGAACAAGTTATTAAGGAAAACCATCGCTTTTTATTTTTAAAGCACAGCACGACGTGTCCAATTAGTGCAGCTGGTCATGAGGCATTTTCAGCGTTTGCTTCTAGTCATGAAGACATTCCTTCTTATTATCTTCATGTGCAAGATTCACGAGACGTATCCAACTATATTGCTGAAACGTATGAAGTGAAGCATGAATCACCTCAAGCGCTTCTGTTTGAAGATGGAAAAGTGAAGTGGCACGCTTCTCACTGGAACATTAACGAAGAAGAATTAGCGAAAAATGTAGCTCATTAATTGAAAGAGGCTGGTACAAAAGCAGTTTAGGTGAAGGAAGATCCGAACGATTAATCGTTCGGTTTTTTTTGTAAGCTGATTGCGGTTTCATCCACTTTTTCGTACAATAGATGTAGTTTAGCACATAAAAGCAGAGAAGCCCCTTACATATATCCTCCATCACCTATCATCTTATGTAGTAACCCTGCTAAACGGATTTTTTAAAATCAGTGAAAGGGTGGACGTACATGACGAATTCAGATCTTCAGCATTTGCGATCTCAAATTGACGAAGTAAATATGAAACTGTTAAAGCTTATTAATGAGCGAGGCGAGCTTGTTCAAGAAATAGGAAAATTAAAAGGAATGCAGTCAACCAAACGGTTTGACCCTGTTCGTGAACGAGCAATGCTTGATGCGATTTTAAGCAAGAATGAAGGACCGTTTCAAACATCTACGCTTCAACATATTTTCAAAGAGATTTTCAAAGCTCATTTAGAGCTTCAAGAAGATGATCATCGTAAAGCACTTCTTGTATCCCGTAAAAAGAAGCCGGAAAATACAATCGTTACGGTAAAAGGAGAAACAATTGGTGACGGACTTCAGCGTTTTGTAGCAGGACCTTGTTCCGTTGAAAGCTATGAGCAAGTAGCAGCCGTAGCAAATGCCGTAAAGCAGCAGGGTGTGCGGATGCTTAGAGGCGGAGCCTACAAGCCAAGAACATCTCCTTATGATTTTCAAGGCCTCGGCTTAGAAGGACTGCAAATTTTAAAAAGAGTAGCTGACGAATATGATTTAGCCGTTATTAGTGAAATTGTCGACCCCGCTGATATTGAAACGGCTGTAGAATACGTAGATGTGATTCAAATTGGTGCTCGTAATATGCAAAATTTTGAGCTGTTAAAAGAAGCGGGTGCGGTGAAGAAGCCTGTCTTATTAAAGCGGGGCTTAGCCGCTACGATTGATGAGTTTATTAATGCTGCTGAATACATTGTATCAAAAGGAAATGATCAGCTGATTTTGTGTGAACGAGGAATTCGTACGTATGAGCGAGCAACGCGAAATACGCTGGATATTTCAGCCGTTCCCATTTTAAAACAAGAAACTCATTTACCTGTTTTAGTCGACGTCACGCATTCAACAGGAAGACGAGATTTGCTTGTTCCAACGGCTAAAGCGGCTCTTGCCATTGGTGCGGATGGAATTATGGCAGAAGTTCATCCAGATCCGGCGGTAGCACTTTCTGACTCAGCTCAGCAAATGGATATTCCACAATTTACAGAATTTATGAAGCAGCTAAAACCTATATGTAACTTAAATTTATAAAAAAACGTAAAAAAGAAAAATTCGTATACTTTTATGACAAGTTTGAGGCACTTAATGGTTTCAAGCTTGTTTGCCTTTCGTTATAATAAAGATAAGCGAAATTATCACGTATTTTGAAAACAGTCGATAACTTTTGTCAAAATAGGAAAGAATAAGTGCAAATCCAAAAAACAAGAATTTATGAAATTCTCGTGAAACTTGTCGGAAAAAGGCGGTAAATACGTTGCGGTGAAGCACATAGTATCGTATAGTAGTTACAGATATTCGCTATCATTCTGTGAGTGCATATGATATAAATTCGCGATTCACTTTTTTTATTTACTTACTATACATCGTCTTTTACATTGTTACATATAAACTGGTAAAATTGTCTTTGCACACGTAATAATAAGGGCATAACAGGAATGATTTAGATGCATACAGGGTATCTAAGCTGTATGTAAGAGTGAAGGAGCTAGAAATAGCCATTCTATAAAGGAAGATGGATTTATATACGTAAATACAAGAAATGAAATAAGGATAAAATAAACGAAATGTTTTTCGATAAGGAGTGTTTGTTGTGAACGTAACAATTTATGATGTAGCAAGGGAAGCAAGCGTGTCGATGGCAACGGTTTCTCGTGTGGTAAACGGAAATCCAAATGTAAAACCATCAACTAGAAAAAAAGTATTAGAAACAATTGAAAGACTAGGCTATCGTCCGAACGCAGTAGCGCGTGGATTAGCCAGTAAGAAAACAACGACAGTAGGAGTTATCATTCCTGATATTTCAAATATTTTCTATGCAGAGTTAGCGCGTGGAATCGAAGATATTGCAACAATGTACAAGTATAATATCATCTTAAGTAACTCCGACCAAAATCAAGATAAAGAACTTCATCTTTTAAATAACATGCTTGGTAAACAAGTAGACGGAATCATCTTCATGAGTGGGAATGTAACGGAAGAACACGTAGAAGAGTTAAAAAAATCACCGGTTCCAGTTGTACTTGCAGCATCAATCGAATCAACTAACCAAATCCCATCTGTAACTATTGATTATGAACAAGCAGCTTTTGATGCAGTGCAATCACTAATTGACAGCGGTCATAAAAATATTGCATTCGTTTCAGGTACGCTAGAAGAACCGATCAATCATGCGAAAAAAGTAAAAGGGTACAAGCGTGCTCTTACTGAAAGCGGATTGCCTGTACGCGATTCTTATATTGTAGAAGGAGACTACACGTACGATTCAGGTATTGAAGCAGTTGAAAAACTATTAGAAGAAGATGAAAAGCCAACTGCTATTTTCGTTGGAACGGATGAAATGGCATTAGGCGTTATTCACGGGGCACAAGATCGCGGGTTGAATGTACCAAACGATCTAGAAGTTATCGGTTTTGATAACACAAGACTTTCAACAATGGTTCGTCCTCAGTTAACATCTGTTGTACAGCCAATGTATGATATTGGTGCAGTAGCGATGCGTCTCTTAACGAAATACATGAACAAAGAAACGGTAGACAGCAGCATTGTACAGCTTCCTCACCGCATCGAGTTCAGACAATCAACAAAATAATACCTGTGAATGAATAAGAACGAATCCAAAGTTCAGACACGGGGAGATAGAATATGAAAAAAATTGATATGCTCACACCTATAGGGATACTAATTGGTATCTCTATGGTTGTGTTTGGGGTTATTTCAAGTGGAGGAATGAGCGGTTTTTTAGCTTTTATTGATGTGCCATCGATTTTAATTGTACTGGGAGGCGTTTTTGGTACGCTGTGCGTGAGCTTTCCGTTAAAACAATTAAAAAATATGGGAAGAGTAGGGAAACAAGCGTTTCAATCGAAAGAAATAAACGTAGAAGAAATTGTAGGAACATTTGTACATTTATCGGAAAAAGCGCGTCGAGAAGGGCTTCTATCGCTAGAAGCAGAGCTTGAACAAATCGATGATTCATTTGTGAAAAAAGGTATTTTGCTAGCCATTGATGGAGTAGAACCAGAAATGATTCGAGAGCTGCTTGAAGCTGAAATAGCTGCAGTAGAAGAAAGACATACGAGAGGTAGAAGTATGTTTGAAAAAGCAGGCGATTATGCCCCCGCTTGGGGAATGATTGGGACGCTCGTTGGGCTAGTGCTAATGCTTAAAAGCCTTAATACCCCTTCATCGCTTGGGCCTAACATGGCAATTGCTCTTTTAACGACTTTCTACGGGGCGCTGCTTTCAAACTTGTTTTTTCAGCCAATCGCAGCTAAATTAGCTGGTAAAACGGAGCATGAGCTTTTTGTTAAAGAAGTGATTATTGAAGGTGTCATCGGCTTGCAGGCGGGGCAAAATTCTCGCTTTGTGCAAGCAAAGCTAAAAGTATTTGCCCCTGTTGAAAAACGAAAGCTGGAAGAAAAGAGAGAACACGTTCGTGAAGCGTAGAAGAAAAAGGTATTCGGCACAGTCGCCAAAATGGATGGTAACATTTGCTGATTTGGTGACGTTAATATTAGTTTTTTTTATTTTACTATTTTCAATGTCTAGCGTTGATAATCAAAAGTTTCAGACCGTTGTCAATTCGCTTACAAGCGGTGGCTCATTAGCTTCTGTAGAAAAGAGCCAGCAGTCTCAAAAGCTGGATAACATTTTAGCGAAAGTGCAAAATTACCTGAAGGAAAATAAGCTTCAGAATGTTATTACTGCTAAGCGAGATGAACGCGGAGTTGTGCTTATTTTACAAGAACAGGTGCTGTTTGAAACAGGACAGGCAGACATTTTGAAGAAAGGCACCCCTTTCCTGGATGAATTAGGAAGGTTATTCAGTACTATTCCAAATGATATTAAAGTAGAAGGTCATACCGATAATCGACCTATTCACACCTATCGTTATCCATCTAATTGGGAACTATCGGCAGCGCGTGCCAGCGGCGTCATACGTTATTTAACGAACCACTTTTCTCTTTCTGCTAACCGCTTTGAAGCACTTGGATACGGAGATACAAAGCCGCTTGTTCCGAACACGTCTAATGACAATTTACAAAAAAATAGACGCGTCGAAATTATTATTTCAGATCCCGAAGCACAGTGAAAAAGGCCATACGTTTGTATAGCCTTTTTTTAAGAATGAGATGTATGAGAACGAATAGGATAAAGAGCGCGCTCAAGAGTTTGAGCGTTTTTTTCTGTTATTTCTGGTTTTCTTGGAATTGGCTGATAGATATTAGGTTCATCATCCCACTGCGTGCAAATGGGGTGAGGCGATACTTTTGTCCATTTTTCAAGCCATGATAGAGGAAGCATGCCTTCTGCCTTTCGTTCAATCATTTCAAGCCAAATGAATGACCAAGCCCGAGGAACAACCCGCCAAATATCATAACCTCCTCCGCCAACCGCAATCCATCTTCCCTGACAGTATTCATGGGCAATTTCATGAGCAATTTTAGGAATCTCACGGTATATTTTCGTGGTGCCGCATAAATGAGTGAGCGGATCGTAATAATGAGAATCGGCTCCATTTTGTGTCAAGATAACATCTGGTTTAAAAAAAGCAGCTACTTCTTTTAAAGAGGTCTTATAAACGTCGAGCCAAGACTCATCTTCCGTATAAGCATCAACAGGCACATTAAATGAATAACCATAGCCTTCACTGTGCCCGCGTTCGTTAACGTTTCCCGTGCCTGGAAACAAGTAGCGTCCCGTTTCATGAATGGAAAGAGTACAAACGGAAGGATCGTCATAAAATGTCCATTGCACGCCGTCACCATGGTGAGCATCTGTATCGACATAGAGGACGCGCGCGTTGTACTTTTGCTGCATATATTTGATGGCTACCGCGCTATCGTTATAAATACAGAAGCCGGAAGCTTTTCCTCGAAAGCCGTGGTGCAATCCTCCTCCTAAATTTAGAGCATGCTTAGCTTTTCCAGTCATCACATAATCTACAGCCGTAAGTGTACCCCCAACTAAAAACGCACTGGCTTCATGCATGTTGGGAAACATAGGTGTATCTTCTGTTCCAAGACCAAAATCTGCTGCTTTTTCAACAGAAAGCTCGCCGCTTCCTGCTAATTTTACCGCTTGAATATAGCTAGTATCATGGACAAGCTGAAGTTCTTCATCAGATGCCATCCGCGGTAATACAATATCTTGATTGCCTAAAGCGCCAAATTCCCGTAACAGTTCATATGTTAGTTGAACACGAAGCTGGTTAAACGGATGATTATTGCTGAATTTGTACGAAAGAATATCATCTGAATAAATAAATACAGCATTACTAGTCATTACGTCATCTCCGGTAATTTAGGCCATAGCACCTCATAGCCGTTTTCTTTTAATGTATTTATACTAATCAATGGATTAATAGCTTGAATGCGAAGCACAAGGATTTTATATCGTTCATCTACATCAGGGTAGACAAGTACGCTTAAGATGTTTGTTCTCTTTGAACCAAAGAGGGATGTAACTTCAGCGAGCACGCCAGCCTTATTTTCTACTTTTATTTCAATTTGTGAACCTGGCTTATTAGTGCCGGTAAGCTGAATAAACGTATGTAGTAGATCTCTTTCGGTAACAACTCCTACTAACCGCTTGTTTTTTGTGACGGGAATACAACCGATTTGGTGTTCATAAAAAATGCTTGCAATTTCTTCAACAAAATCAAGAGGGTGAGCTGTAATGACTTCTGTTTTCATAATCATCCGCACGGGTTCGGATAGAAGAGCAGATGTATAAGTATTATCTAAAATAGATGGACTTGCATCTCTTACGTCTCGATCAGAAATGATGCCAACTACGTGATGAAGGTCATTAACGATAGGAATATGTCTAATCTTATGTGTATCTAAAAGTTTCATAGCTTCAGCAATCGTATGGTCGGGGGTTAAGGTAACGAGATCGGTTTTCATCATCTCTTCAACAATCATCAGACACAGCTCCTTTTCTTAAAGGTCAGCTCAATACATAAAGCGATTTCGAAAGCGCAGGCTATCAAATTCTTGTATGCTTTCTTGAGGGACTCTGCTCCCGATTCTGACCATCAAACAATTAGCAGGGTGGGAGCTAATCTCCGGATCATCTGTGGCAAACCACGTCAGTCCGCCTTTATTCATCATTTTCTCCATAATTTTGCGGTAATCCCACACATTTAGCCCTGTTCCTTTTAAATCCCAATGCCAGTAGTATTCTGTCGTAATGACAATATAATCTTCCATTGCATCATCCATCATAGATACGATAAGCAAGTTTTTTCCAACAGCGTAGCTGCGAAACGGGGCAGCTACCTCTATAGCTCCTAATTCGATTAAATTCTCCATATTTCCTTCCGACCATCGTTCTAGAGGATCGGGATATAAAAAGGTGACATAACCAATGATTGTATGATGATGACGAGCAATAATGATTCTACCTTCAGGCAAGTTGGCAATCTCGATCAATGCTTCTTTTTGCTGTTCAGGTGGACGAAAGGCCGTTAGTTGCTCATGAAAATCAAGTTGTTGCAAGGTTTGTGAGGAGACAGGTCCTTCAATAACAATTGCTCCAACCGCTGTTTTTAGTTCTTTCATATTGTATGTTTGGGAATGTTTCACATGAATCACCACCTTCAAGCAGTCTTATCTGTATTATAATACAAAAAAAACTCTACATTAAAGCGTTTTCAAAAAATTAAATAAAAGAAAAGGAGTTTTTTCAAAAACATAGAATAGGAAATTAAAAGAGATTCTTGTTAATTCGACACTTATATAACAAAGGTTGTCATATAACAAGGGAGACTATTATCCCAATTCCGACAAATAATTTTTATAAAATTGTGAAAAGTCTATTTTTGTTATATAATAGGTTTGTAAATTTTATACATAAGGGGGAGTTTGTGATGAAGGTGGAAGCGCTTCCTGTAATTGAAGGGGTATACAACTTACAGGACTACGATAAAACGTATCAAACCTTTGACTGGTCACAAGTGGAGAAGGAATTTTCATGGCATGAAACAGGTAAATTAAATGCAGCTTATGAAGCAATTGATAAGCACGCAAACTCTACGCGTAAAAATAAAGTTGCGCTTTATTATCGAGATGCGCAGCGCAATGAAAAATATACATTCAAAGAAATGAAAGAATGGTCAAACAAAGCCGCAAACGTGCTAAAACAAGCAGACGTAGAGAAGGGAGATCGTGTGTTTATCTTTATGCCTCGCTCTCCGGAACTTTATTTTGCATTGTTAGGCGCGGTGAAGCTTGGCGCTATTGTTGGTCCTTTGTTTGAAGCATTCATGGAAGGTGCAGTAAAAGATCGTTTGCAAGACAGTGATGCAAAAGTGTTAATTACAACGCCTGAACTGCTGAGCCGCGTTCCGGTGAAGGATTTGCCAGCTTTAAAACACATTCTCCTTGTAGGGGAAAATGTAGCAGAAGAAGGCATTCAACTAGATTTTCTGAAGCGATTAGAAGCGGCGAATAAAGAGGTGGAGATTGAGTGGGTAGATAGAACAGATGGTATGCTGCTTCATTATACATCAGGTTCAACTGGAAAACCAAAAGGGGTGCTTCACGTTCATAATGCAATGCTTCAGCATTATCAAACTGCTAAGTGGGTGCTCGACTTAAAAGATGACGATGTGTATTGGTGTACAGCAGATCCGGGTTGGGTAACGGGAACTTCCTACGGAATTTTTGGTCCTTGGCTTGCTGGAGCAACAAATGTGATTGTAGGAGGACGCTTTAGTCCAGATGCATGGTATCAAGCACTTGAAGATTTTGGCGTAACGGTTTGGTACAGTGCGCCTACAGCATTTCGTATGCTAATGGGTGCTGGCGATGACTTAGTTAAACGCTATGATTTAAGCAGCCTCAGACATGTATTAAGCGTGGGAGAACCATTAAATCCTGAAGTGGTACGCTGGGGAATGAAGGTTTTCCAAAAACGTATTCATGACACGTGGTGGATGACTGAAACTGGAGGTCAGACGATTTGTAATTACCCGTCTATGAAAATTAAACCAGGATCTATGGGAAAACCTATTCCGGGTGTACAAGCAGCAATCGTTGACGATCAAGGACAAGAGCTTCCACCTTATCGAATGGGTAACTTAGCAATTAAAAAAGGCTGGCCATCTATGATGCATGCAATTTGGAACAACAAGGAAAAGTATGAGTCATACTTTATGCCAGGCGACTGGTACGTATCAGGTGATTCCGCGTATATGGATGAAGACGGTTATTTTTGGTTCCAAGGCCGAATTGATGACGTTATTATGACCGCAGGAGAACGAGTTGGTCCATTTGAAGTAGAAAGTAAGCTTGTTGAACACCCTGCTGTAGCAGAAGCGGGTGTCATTGGTAAGCCTGATCCTGTGCGTGGGGAAATTATTAAAGCGTTTATCGCACTTAGAGATGGGTATGAATCTTCAGATGAACTGATTGAAGATATTCGTCAATTTGTGAAAAAAGGGTTAGCTGCTCATGCAGCTCCACGTGAAATCGAGTTTAAAGATAAGCTACCTAAAACACGAAGCGGTAAAATTATGCGTCGCGTTTTAAAAGCGTGGGAATTAGATTTGCCAACGGGCGATTTGTCGACGATGGAAGACTAAGGAGTAAACGTTTCAATCTTTGTAGGGAAAATAAGTGATTTTTATAAAGTTCAAACAGCCAGCTGTTTGAACTTTTTTTTGGACTTGAATTTTAAAATGAAATCATTCATAATTGTGGGGTGTAAACTTTTAAATAAAATAAACTGCAGTGATAGGAAGAAGTAATACTTGTCTCCCTGTTTAAGAGAGCTGATGGTTGCTGAAAATCAGTACATAGACAAATATGAAATACGTCCTTGAGCATCTTTTGTGAACTTACAGTAGCAAAAGACGGGTAGACCGTTACATCATTTAAGTGGGAAATAATTTATTTCCAAATAGGGTGGTACCGCGATATTTTCGTCCCTTCTTTTTTAAGAAGGGGCGTTTTTTATGTTGTTCAACAAATTGTAACGAGCAATTAGATAAAGGAGAGAATATAACATGGATATTTTACAAGATCTTGAGTTTCGAGGGCTCATTAATCAACAAACGGATGAAAAAGGTTTAAATGAACTTTTGAGTAAAGAGTCTGTTCGTTTGTACTGTGGATTCGATCCAACAGCCGACAGCCTTCACATCGGCCACATGCTTCCTGTTTTAATTTTGCGTCGCTTTCAACAAGCTGGACACCAACCGATTGCATTAGTTGGTGGAGGTACGGGTCTTATTGGAGATCCAAGCGGTAAAAAAGCAGAGCGTACGTTAAATGAAAAAGAAACGGTTGCTATGTTTAGTGAGCGTATTAAAGGTCAGCTTTCACGCTTCTTAGATTTTGAAGAAGGTGAAAATGCAGCGGTTATTGCGAATAACTATGACTGGATTGGCACGTTAGATGTTATTACATTCCTACGAGATATCGGTAAAAACTTTGGTATTAACTACATGATGGCAAAGGATTCTGTTCAATCTCGTATCGAATCAGGCATCTCATTTACGGAATTCAGCTACATGATTTTACAATCATATGATTTCTTGAACTTATACCAAACGTATAACTGTAAGCTTCAAATTGGCGGCAGCGACCAATGGGGAAATATTACAGCTGGCTTAGAATTAATTCGTAAATCAGAAGAAGATGCAAAAGCATTTGGATTAACAGTTCCGCTTGTAACAAAAGCAGACGGCACGAAGTTCGGTAAAACAGAAGGCGGAGCAATTTGGTTAGACGCTGAAAAAACAAGTCCGTATGAATTCTACCAGTTCTGGATTAATACAGATGATCGTGATGTTATAAAATATTTAAAATACTTTACATTCTTATCACATGAAGAAATTAATGAATTAGCAGCATCTGCAAAAGAAGCGCCTGAAAAACGCGAAGCACAAAAAGCACTAGCAGCGGCGATGACTACGCTTGTACACGGTGAAGAAGCTCTTGAGCAAGCCATTCGTATTTCGCAAGCTTTATTTAACGGAAGTATTTCAGAGTTAACAGCAGAAGAAATTAAGCAAGGATTCAAGGATGTTCCTTCTTACACGCATACAGGTGAAGATATTGGTTTAATCGATTTACTTGTAGAAAGTAAAATCTCTCCTTCTAAACGTCAAGCGCGTGAAGATATTTCAAACGGTGCGATTTACTTAAACGGTGAGCGTGAGCAAGATTTGCAAAAAACAGTAGGAGCAGAAGACCGTATTGAAGGTCAATTTACAGTAATTCGTCGAGGCAAGAAAAAATATACGCTTATTCAATACGCATAAAAAAAGGCCGAAAGGCCTTTTTTTTGTATAAAGACAGTAAAAAAGCCGCTCCATAGGGAACGGCTTTTTACTATTAACGAGAGTAGAACTCTACGATTAGTGCTTCGTTGATTTCAGCAGATAATTCAGAACGCTCAGGTAAGCGAGTGAATGTACCTTCTAATTTCTCAGCGTCTACTGTTAAGTAGTCTGGTACGAAGTTGTTAACTTCAAGCGCTTCTTTCACGATTGAAAGGTTGCGAGATTTTTCGCGAACACCGATCACTTGACCAGGTTGTACACGGTAAGATGGGATGTCAACGCGTTTACCGTCAACTAAAACGTGACCGTGGTTAACTAATTGACGAGCTTGACGACGAGTGCGTGCAAGACCCATACGGTATACTAAGTTATCAAGACGAGCTTCTAAAAGAATCATGAAGTTCTCACCGTGCTTACCAGTTAATTTACCAGCAGCAACGAATAAGTTACGGAATTGACGCTCAGTTACACCATACATGTGGCGTAATTTTTGCTTTTCTTGTAATTGTAAACCGTACTCAGAAATTTTCTTACGTTGACCTGGGCCGTGTGGACCTGGAGCGTAAGGGCGTTTTTCTAATTCTTTACCTGTACCACTTAGAGAAAGACCTAAGCGACGAGAGATTTTCCAACTTGGACCTGTATAACGAGCCATGATGACTCCTCCTTGTTTGTGTTTTTATTTTATGCAAAACAAAAACAGACACATTCTAGCGATATGCTCATTTTGTTTTCATGTACCATCGCTCTAGCAGCAGAGAGTTACACGATACACCATCTTTTTAAAAGAATTGCTACTTCTGTAAAACAACCTTTTAATGAGGAACAAAATGAAAAAACATAAAGAAGATTGTATAAGCTGCAATATTTCACACAACGAGTATTATAGGTGTTTCCTCGTATAAAGTCAAGGAAGATTGAAGATTAAAAGAATGTAAAAGAAAGGATATATTCATTTGAAGTATGAAAAGAGAAGAAAGAACCTAAGAAAATGGTGGTGATGGCTAATCAAACGTTTGTTTAATAAGCAAAAACCGCTGATTTGCAGCGGTTTTTTTTTGCTTATTCATATTTAAAGAAAAGAAGTGAGTTCTTTGACGAATTCTTCAAGATACTGTTGATCGATTTCATCAAAGCGATTTTTGATTGGACTGTCAATATCAAGAACACCTAAAAGCTGACCGTCTTTTACAATTGGTACAACGATTTCAGATTGAGAAGCGGCATCACATGCAATGTGGCCAGGGAAGGCGTGAACATCTTCAATTCGCTCTGTTTTTTGATTTTGAGCTGCTGTACCGCATACGCCTTTTCCAAGTGGAATACGAACGCAAGCCGGCAGTCCCTGGAAAGGTCCAAGCACTAACTCCCCGTCTTCCATTAAATAAAAACCTACCCAGTTTACTTCATTTAAAAATTGATTTAGCAGAGCTGAAGCATTTGCTAGATTAGCAATCGTATTGCTTTCTCCTTCTAATAAGGCGCGTAATTGCTTAATTACTAACTCATAATCTTTTTGTTTTGAGCCGCTGTAGTTTTCGACATTAAACAATGTATTCTCCTCCATTCAACATAAGATTTAATGAATTTTTATCAGGAAACGTCAGTTTTAACGCTACTTTGTCGATAAAAGATTACAGGAACTAAAAAGCCTATCACGAATTATGTAGAGAGGCTACTAAAATCCTTTTTAAATACTGTAACGATTTCTACACAATTTTGCAATCATATGTGTTTTGTAAAAATAAATCGAAATGAGGTGTAGATAGATGGCTGTACAGTCAAAAACGAAAGAGAAAATTATTGATGCGGCTGTTTCTCTTTTTAACGTAAAAGGTTTTGATGGTACGTCGGTGCGGGAGATTGCAGGAAAAGCGAAAGTGAACGTAGCGAATATTTCATATTATTTTCATAGCAAAGAAGGATTACTTGAAAGTTTAGTGATTTCTTATTTTGAAGGTTATATTGGGGTGCTGGAGCAAGCATTCCAAGAAATGAAAAAGCTGTCTTCAACAGAAAGTATGATCGTAATGATTCGAGCTATCTTACATTACCAGCACGAAAATAGGCATATTGCCCGTCTTGTATATAGAGAAATCTCTCTTGACACGATTTTAATTCGAGAAGTTATGACTACGTATTTAACCAAGGAAAAATACTACTTAAAAACAATTCTTGAAAGAGGGATGAAAGAAAAGGAGTTTCGAAAGCTGCACGTTTCCTTTACAATTATTGAGCTTAAGGGAATGCTCTCTATGCCTTATCTTCATCCTCAGTATCTAAGTGAAGTTCTTCATATATTGCCTCACGAACCGTATTTTGTTCAGCAATATGCGATTGAGCTTGAGCAATGGGTGCACACAACGGTATGTTTGCCATATGAACGGACAAACAAACTGCGCGTTCAATTATCCTAAATGGAGCTCTCCATAGCCTTGGCCTAAATCCTTCGCACAGTGGGCGTCTGACCCATATACGAGAGGGATTTTTTTCTGTTGGGCTGCTTTTACGACAAAGGGAGATGGATACGCTTCCTTGCACAAAGGTTTAAACAACCCTGCACCATTATAATCCAACGCCAGATCTTTCATTTTTATTTCATCGAGTATTGATAAAATAATAGGGGAAAGTGTGTCTTCATATGGAAAGCGAGTTTGAAATTTATGTACGAGTGTCATATGACCAATGCGCTTAGGCTTATAAACGCCTAAATTGGCCTGTACAGAGCGTAATACCGTGTTGTAATACTTATCATATACTTTGCTTACGCTGCCGAATTTCTGTACAATATGTGCAAATACGTCAGCGCTAAAATCCAGGCAGTCATATTCTTCTTCATATTTTAAGAAGTGAACCGAAAGGATGCTGTCATCGAGATAAGGACCATATTCGTTTAAGAACTCTGTTGTTTCGTGTTCAAATCCTTCAATAAAGTCAACTTCCAATCCGATATTAATACGAATATCGCGCTCAAATTCTTTTTTTACTTGCTGTACGTTTTGAATGTAGCGATCAAGTTTGTCAGGAGCCATTCCGCTGTCTCGATCAGGCGTCGGATCAATGAAGCTTTTTGGTAACGGAGCATGCTCTGTAAACGAAATCTCGCCAAAGTTCAGGGAAATCGCCTGTTCAACATATTGTTGCAATGAATCAGGCGAACCGTGTGGGCAAAATGGAGTATGAATATGTTTGTCAACTTTCATAAAAAATGCCTCCTTTTTTCTTCTTTTTCCATTGTAACGACACAAAGTGACTCCATGCCAATATTTTGTATAAAAAAATTTAATTTTTTGCTCAAAAGTTGGGCTTTACATGGTATCATAAAAACATTGACGCAAAAAAATTTAAAGGATTAAATTCACCCTTTTTATAAATAAGAAACTTGTCATGTAGAACGCACTGTAAGGGGGCTTAGTATGGAATTCATTATAGCACTAATCATACTCATTATCGGATTAGTTGTGTACGGAATGTTTTCACGTAAAAAGATTTATCAAGAAATTGATCGCCTGGAAACGATCAAAGTCGAATTAGCAAATACGCCAGTTGCAGAGGAAATTTCAAAAGTAAAAGAATTGAACATGACAGGTCAAACTGAAGAGCTATTTGAACGTTGGCGTGAGCAGTGGGATGAAATTATATCAACTAATCTCCCCAAAATTGATAAAGAACTGTTTGAAACGGAAGAAGCAGCAGATAAATACCGATTTAAAAAAGCGAAGCAGTTATCTATACATATTGATCAAGCCTTAGAACAAACCAAGATAGATATTGAAAACATACTTACTGAACTTCAAAATTTAATTGGTAGCGAACAAGATAATCGATATGATATTGAGGAATTAAATCAGCTTCACCGCCATGTGAAGAAAAAATTGCTCGCACATCGGTATTCCTATGGAAATGCTGAAAAAACCTTAGAATACGCAATTAATACATCTAAAGAGCAGTTTAAAAAATACGAGGAAGAGACGATTAACGGAAACTATCTTCAAGCACGTGAGATTGTTCTTCAATTAAAAACTGATTTAACAGCTATTGATTCGTATTTAGAACAAATTCCGAAAGTGTTAGTTGAGTGTCAGACCACTCTTCCTGTTCAATTCAATGAGCTGCTTGACGGGTTCCGCGAAATGAGTGAGCAGGGATATGTGTTAGATCATCTGCAAGTAGAAGAAACGGTAGAGCTTTTAAAACAAGAAACTGCTGAAATTATTGCAGATATTGAAGAATTATATGTGGAAGAAGCGATTACAAAACTAGATGATGTTAACGAACGCTTAGAGCAGTTATATGACTCACTTGAGCATGAGGTTTTCTCCTATCATAAAATGAACCGTGAATCTCATACGGTATCTAACTTCCTTCGTATGCTTCAAGAACGAAACCGTGAACTTCGTGAAGAAACGCTATTTGTACAGCAGAGCTATCATTTTAAAGAGCGCGATTTAGACGTATATTACAAAATGGATCGCGAACTAAAACGATTAACTAACTTGTACTATAATATTTCGGACAAGGTAGCGGAGCACAATTTAGCCTACAGTGTGATCCAAGAAGAACTCGAAGACGTTTCCAAACAGCTTAATCAATTAAAAGAATCTCAGGAATCCTATAGCGATATGCTACAAGCTCTTCGCAAAGATGAGCTCTCAGCTAAGGACAAAATAGAAGAACTGAAAGCTCAGTTGATTGAAGCACGACGCCTTATTCAAAAAAGCAACCTTCCCGGTGTTCCTGAAGAATATAAAGTGCAGCTTGAAAAAACGGTTCATATCTTAAATGAAGTAACCGCTAAGCTGAAAGAAAAACCGCTTAATATTCAAGCTGTTCAATCTTTACTTGAAGATGCTGTTGGTTTTGTTCAAGATACATTTGATGAAACAGAGGCAATGTTAGAGGAAGCGCGACTCGTTGAAAGAGTGATTCAATACGGGAACCGTTATAGAAGTACTCATCACTCGATTGCACAGTCTTTAGAAGAAGCAGAAGAAGCATTTCGTCATTATGAATACAAAGAAGCGTTAAAACAGGCATCTGCAGCTATTGAGCAAGTGGACCCTGGTGCGCTTGATCGTATACAGCGTATTGTATCTTCACAGAGTTAAAAAGCTCGTGTCCTTTGGGACTGACCCCTGTTTTTGAGACAGGGATCAAAACACCTTTTAAACGACCAGTTGCCGATATTGTACCGGTGAC